>NZ_JAHVIN010000005.1:0-928221 GCF_019801685.1 Halomonas sp. DP8Y7-1
CAGGGCTCGCTGACGTTGACCGCGGCGGAACTCGACAACCAGGGCGGCAAGGCCGTTGCCCGAGAGGCGCTGACGGCCAGCGTGAGCGGTGTCGTGGGCAACCAGGACGGAGGGCGGCTCAGCGCCCGCCAGCTTAGCCTCAGCGCCCAGGACCTCGACAATCGGGGAGGCGAGGTCGACGCCGCCGGCACGCTGAATGTGAGCCTGAGCGAAAGCCTGGATAACGCGGACGGTCGCATCAGTGCGGCGCAACTCGCCATCGTCGCCCGGCATCTCGATAACCCAGGGGGCCAGGTGGTGGCCGACGGCGACCTGACGGCCACCCTGAGCGGCCACCTGGCCAACCGCGACGGCGGCACCCTGGGCGCCGAGCGGCTCGTGCTCACCACAGGGCAGTTCGATAACCGCGATGGCGCACTGCTGGCAGGCGATGTGCGGATCCACAGCCAGACCCTGGACAACGCCCGGGGCATGATCAGTGCCGATGATGCTCTGGCGCTGACGGTGACCCAGGCGCTGGCCAATCGGCAGGGCCAGATTCAGGTGGTCGAGGGAGGCCTCGAGGCGCGCCTGGGCAGCCTCGACAATCAGCAAGGCACTCTGGTCGCCAGGCGGCTCAGCGTGGCCTCGCAAGGCGCCGTCGACAATCGTCAGGGGCAGCTGGTCGGCGACGAGCTGCGCCTGGATGCAGGGAGCCTGGACAATCGTCAGGACGGTCGCCTGACCGCCTCCTATCTGACGCTGGCCATCGATGACGCCCTCGATAACCAGGGCGGGGTCCTCGACGCCGACCAGGGCGAGCTACAGGTCGCGGCCCGGCGTCTGGACAATCGTGGTGGCACCCTAAGTGCCAGCCAGCTGGGCCTGGGCCTGGACCAGGGCATCGACAACCGCGACGGCGGCCTGCTGCTGGCCGATGACCTGCGCCTGACGGCTGGGTCGCTGTCCAACACCCAGGGGCGGGTGCTGGGGCAGTCGCTGGTGCTGACCTTGGCGGCACTTTATAACGCCGGGGGGCTGATCAGTGCTGCGCAGGCGCTGGGTCTGGCGCTGAACGGCGCGCTCGACAACCAGGGAGGACGGCTGCAGGTCACCGACGGACAGCTGCAGTTGAGCGACGCCACCCAGGTGGATAACCGCCAGGGCGTGCTGGTAGGCCAGCAGTTGTCCCTCGTCGATATCGGTCGGCTGGACAATCGTCAGGGCCAGCTCGTCGCCGATGGGATCCGCGTGGCGGCGACCACCGTCGATAACACGCAGCAAGGGCTGATCAGCGCCGCCGAGACGCTGGACCTGACCGTTCAGGAGGACCTGGTCAACGCCTCGGGCACGCTGGAGGCCGCTCGGCTGAATGTCGCGGCCACCCGCGTCGACAACACCCAGGGCAGGCTGCTGGCGGACCGGATCGGGCTGAGGGCAACGACCCTGGGCAACCAGGGCGGCGCCATTCTGGCCGAGAGCGACGGCGCGGTGATCACCCTCACCGGTCAGGACGCTGAGCTTAATAACGCCGACGGCGTGATCGACGTGGCCGATGGCACGCTCGCCATCACCGCGGCCGAGGGGGCGATCCACAATCAGGCCGGGTCGATCAGCGCCGACCGGCTCACCCTGGACGCCGCCAGCCTTGATAACCACAGCGGTCAGCTGGCGGCGGTGCAGGGCAATGCCGCCATCACGGCAGACCGGCTCGACAACCAGGCCGGCCTGCTGGCCGCCCAGGGCGGCGAGCTGACGCTGGACATCTCCACCGTCGACAATCGCGCAGGCCGTCTGCAGGGTGACGGCGTCCGCCTGACCGGGGCGAGCCTCGATAACCGTCAGGGCACGCTGACCGCGGTGGAGCGTGACCTGGAGGTGCAGCTCAGCGGAGCGCTGGATAACGGCGACGGACGAATGCTGGCCAATGGCGTGCTGGGGGTGGACAGCGCGACCCTGACCAACCTGGGCGGTCAGCTGGCCGGTCGTGGCCTCAGCCTGACCACCGGCATGCTCGACAACCAGCAAGGTCTGGTCGAGTCCAGCGCCGCGCTGAGCGTTGACGTCGATGGCCTGGCCAATGGCGGCGGCACGCTAAGAAGCCTGTCTGGTCAGACGACGACCCTTAGCGCGCGTCAGCGCCTGGACAACCGTGGCGGCGTGATCGAGCTGGGGAGCCGCGACGCCCGTGTGAACGCTGCGGATATCGATAACCGCGATGGAACGCTACGCCATGATGGTGACGGGGTGGTGCAGCTGGTGGCCGAGCAGTTGGCCAACCTCAACGGCCGCCTTCAGGGAACCGGTGGCGTCAGCGCCGAGCTTGGCCGTGTCGAGGGGGTAGGGCAGTGGCAGGCCAATGGCCCGCTGGTCCTCGCCAGTGAGGCCGCGCTGAGCGTTGGTAGCAACGAGCGGCTGTCCAGCGCCATGGCCTTGAGCCTGCGGGCGGCGGGGCTGGTCAATGCCGGTCTGGTGGCGGCCAACGACAGCCTGACCCTGACGCTGGACGGCGCGCTGAACAATACCGGGCAGCTGTCGAGCCAGGGCCGTCTGGCGGTGACCGCCACCGGCCTGACCCAAGACGGCGGGCGCATCGCCAGTGCCGGCGACGCTTCCTTCCGCTTGAGCGGTGATGTGACCAACCTGGGACGCCTGACCAGCCAGGGCGACATGACCCTGAGCGCGGCCTCGCTCGATAACCAGGGCACCCTGGGCAGCCTGGGCGACCTGCGCCTGGATAGCGCCAGCATCACCAACGCCCCCGATACCCTGCTGTTCGCCGGTGGCGACATGACGCTGCATACGCAGCAGCTGTTCAACCGCTATGGGGACATCTATAGCCGGGGCGACCTGACCCTGGCACGCAACAGCGCCTTGGCCAAGGCGGACCGGCTGGAAAACCGCTCCGGGACCATCGAGGCCGAGGGGGATATGACCCTGCGCGCGGGGGACATTCTTAACACCAAGGACCGGATCGAGACGGACTCGTCGCTGGTGCAGCAACAGGTGTCAGGGACGAGCTATACCGTTAGCGAGCGCCACTATGAGTATTACAGCGATGGGCGCGACGGGGATAAGGGATACAAATATACCGGCAGTACCGTCGTTCGTGAATTCTCCACCTACCAGTTGGAGGAAACGTACCGGACCCAGGTTGTTGACGACTCCCCCACCGCAACGCTGTTAGCGGGCGGCTATCTCGATATCGTCACCAATGCGCTGACCAATCGTGCCAGTGTGCTGGCGGCCAATGGTGATGTGACGATCACGACCGGCACCTTGATCAATCAAGGTGCCGGGAATGAGCGAATCGTGCGGACCACGACCTATCGTGATGAGGATCCGCTCGACGGTATCGATCTTAACAGTCGAGGCCCGTCGCTGAGGCCTAGATACAGCGTTGCTGAAAATGACCTCTCCGTCACACTGGCCGCATGGAATGCCCAGGGCGGCGTCGACGAAGAGGGCAATCCGCTAGCATTGCCGGCGTCGGTTCATGTCGCGCCAAAGAATAGCGAGGCCGAAACCCGCACCATTCTCCCAGGTGGTGCTCCCGCAGTGATTTCCGCCGGTGGCCGTGTCTCCATTACCGCCACCGAGCAGCTCCACAACGGAGATATCCAGGAACATACCCTGGCCCAGTTGCAGGGGCGTCTTGGCGATGCGGCGACCCAGGGGCCGGTTTCCACGCTGTCCATGACCCTGGGACGTGACGCTGACCAGGCCAGTGCCCAGGGGCTGAGCGCGCCATCGCGAGTGGACCGCAGTGGTGCCAGCCGCGATGCGTCGCTGGCGGATATCGGCGCAACGCCCAGCACCGCTGGCGGGGGGCTTGACGGTGCACTGGACGCCAGCGTGGGCGCTGGCTTTGACGCGGGAGGGGGCGTCTGGGTCTTCGACGACGCGCCCTTCCTGCGGGTCGATATCGCGCAGACGCCGTCCTTCCGGCTGCCGGAAGGTGACTATGGCCTGTTCGTGCACGCCCCCGAGGCCCAGGGGCGCTATCTGGTCGAGACCAACCCGGAATTCACCAACCTCGAGCAGTGGCGCGGTTCCGACTACCTGCTCGACAAGCTCGGCTACACCGACGACGAGGCCTATCGGCTGCTCGGCGATGGTCGCTATGAATCCCGGCTGATCCGCCAGGCGGTGCTGGCCACCACCGGCCAACGCTATCTCAGTGAGGGGCTGGGCGATGACTACGCCCAGTATCGCTACCTGATGGATAACGCTTTGGCCTCGAAGGACCGTTTGTCCCTGGCGTTGGGGGTGGGCTTGAGCCCCGAGCAGGTGGCGGCGCTGACCCACGACATCGTCTGGCTGGAGGAGCGTCAGATCGATGGCCAGACGGTGCTCGCGCCGGTGCTGTACCTGGCCAACCTGGACAGCCGAGACGTGCGCGGTGGTGGGGTGATCCAGGGTCGTGACATCGACCTGATCAGCGGCGGTGACTTGGTCAACGTCGGCACCCTTCGCGCCACCCACGACCTCAATGCCTACGCCGCAGGGTCGGTGTTGCAGGGCGGCCTGGTCGAGGCCGGAGACGCCCTGAACCTCACCGCCCGCGACGATATCCGCAACGCCATGGGTGGGCAGATTCGCGGCGATCGGGTCAGCCTGACCGCCCTTGAGGGGGACGTGGTCAACGACCGCCTAAGCGTGGCCGCTGGCACCTCACGGGACTATCGCAGTTATCTCGACCAGGGCGGCAGCATCAGCGCCCGTGATCAACTCGACATCCGGGCCGGGCGTGACGTGGTCAACCGTGGCCGCCTGGCAAGCGACGGTGACCTGTCCGTGACCGCCGGCCGTGACATCGTGGCCGGGGCCGTGGTGGACGTTAGCCACTGGCAGGATGCCCGCGGTCATGATCGTCATCACAGCCATCAGGACAGCGCCACCACGCTCGGCTCAACCACCACCGCCGGGGGCGATCTTACCTGGCAGGCCGGACGGGATATCGCGAGCGACGCCAGTCAGGTCTTAAGCGGTGATGACCTGGTGCTGGCCGCCGGACGCGACATGGCCATTGTCTCTGGCGAGGACAGCGAGGCCAGTCGCGACGTCAGTCGTCGCCAGATCACCACCACCGACAGCGTGACCCAGGTGGGCAGCACCCTTGAGGCGGGAGGCAGTGCGAGCCTTAGCGCCGGAGGCGATATCGGCCTGCTCGCCAGCCGCGTCGAAGCCGGCGAGGGGCTGGGCCTGGTCGCCGGCGGCGACATCACCCTGGCGTCTGCGGCCAACTCCAGCGAGAGCCACACCCGCAAGCCCAACAAGGCCTACGACACCCGCACGGTGCGTCAGCAGGGCAGCGAGCTGGCGGCCGGCACCGACCTGACGGTGGCCGCCGGGGGCGATCTCACCCTGGTGGCAAGCACCGTCAGTGCCGGCGATGAGGCGTATCTGTATGCCGGTGGCGACGTGGCCCTGCTGGCCGCCAACGACGAGGACTACAGCCGCTACGAGAAGAACGAGAGCGGTGGCCTGTTCGGCGGTGACAAGCATCGTCTCGATGAGGTGCAGGACCTGCGCGCCCAGGGCAGCCAGATTGAAAGCGGCGGTGACCTGATCATCGTCAGCGACGGCGACCAGACCTATGAAGGCGCCCGACTCGAGGCTGGCAACGACCTGGTGCTGGACAGCGGCGGCGAGATCACCTTCGCCCATGCCCGTGACCTGCATAGCGAGACCCATGAGAAGAGCTCGAGCAATGCCGTCTGGCAGTCGGCCAAGGGCGAAGGCGAGACCGTCGAGACCCTGCGCCAGAGTGAGCTGGTGGCCCAGGGGGAGCGGATCATCCGCGCCGCCCAGGGCGTCAACGTCGACATCGAGCAGGTCGATGAGCAGAGCATCCACCAGACCATCACCGCCATGGTCGAGGCCGACCCGAGCCTTGCCTGGCTGGCCGAGATGGAAGCCCGTGGCGACGTCGACTGGCGCGAGGTCAAGGCCCTTCATGACCAGTGGGACTATGACCACTCGGGCATGAGCGCCGCCGCGCAGCTGGTGGTGGCGATTGTGGTGGCCTACTTCACCGCAGGAGCGGCCAGTGGATTGGTGGCGACCGCTGCCGGCACCGGGGGAGCCACTGCCGCCGCAGGCACTGCCTGGGCCGCAGCCACGACCACCACCGCGGCGGGCTGGGCCAATATGGCCGCTACCGCCGCCTTGACGGGCATGGCCAGCAACGCCGCTGTCAGCACCATCAATCAACAGGGGGACCTGGGCGAGGTCTGGGGCGACGTGACCTCCAGTGATGCCCTGCGCGGCTACGCCGTGGCGGGCGTGACCGCCGGGCTGACCAGCGGCCTGTACGACGGCTGGACCGGCACTCAGACCGGCACCACCACCGGCCTGCCCAATAGCGGGACGGTCACAGGGGCCCCCCTTGGCACCTGGCAAGGGGCGGGCCAGTTCGGCGCCAATCAGCTGTTGCAGAACACCACCTCCGCGCTGCTGGACCGGGCCCTGGGCGGTGACGCCGAGCTGGGTGACGCATTTCAAGCGAGTCTGGCCAACACCTTCGCCGCCGCTGGCTTCAACGCCATCGGCAATACCTCCCTTGAAAACGGCAGCCTGAACAAGGCTGCCCTGCATGCCGTTATGGGCGGCCTAGCTGCCGAAGCCGCAGGCGGCGACTTCACCACCGGTGCACTGGCCGCCGGGGCCAATGAGCTGTTAGTCGACAAGCTTGCTGGAGAGTACAGCGACCTGGATCAGGCCGAAAAAGGCCGGCTGCTGGTAATGAACTCCCAGATCATCGGCGTCATCGCCGCCGAGATCGCCAGCAATGACGACAGCGAACTGCAGATCGGCGCCCAGGTGGCAGGTAGTGCGACGCAGTATAACTACCTGTCGCATCAGCAAATCGACGAGTACGTCGACGAGGTGGACGGCTGTGAGGCGAGAGGGGATTGCGGAGAGATCGAGGCGCGTTACCACGAGCTGTCTGATCGTCAGCAGCAAGAGCTGATCAACTTATGTCAAACCGATGTAGCGGCCTGTGCGGCAAGGTACGACCAGGACCTTGGTGATGAGGAGCTGTTTAAAGACGCACTTGATCGTCTAATGGGGCGGGGTCCTGAAGATATCCCCTTCAGTGCGGCAGACGATGCTATGGTGTTGCGTGAGCAGAAAGACGCGGCACTGGACCTAGTGGTCGATGCTGACAGAGTGGAACAGTTCCGGGGATTCTCGAACTTAAGCATTGAAGAGGCCGCCGCGTTGGCCACTGTGGTGGCGGCGATGGGCGGGCCAAGGAGGCCAACAGGGAGTGGTGCCTCAAACCGTCGGGTTACTGACTTTGTTGACGGTGTGACGGTTGTTGATCGCAAAACCGGAACTGTATTTACCGGTACGGTCAATCTTAGGCCGACGCTTGATCGAATTGAGAGTGGGATGGCATCTTCGGTGGGAAGAAATGATGGGACAACCTTCCAGAACAAACCCCTTCGTGGAAAAAATGACCCAGAACTTCCGGTCCGGTCAGAGGGATATTATGTCGAATATGTTCATCCCACGCCTGGAATATCTGGACCTGGCCCTCAGAGAATCGTAACCGGGCAGGGTGGTGAGATCTACTATACGCCGGATCACTACAAAACATTTATAAGGCTGAACTAGTTATGGAAATACCAACTTCGTTTTATTTTAAATCTCCTGAACTAGATGAGTTGTGCCAGCGTGGTTGTGTTGCTTGTATTAGAGGGGGTGATATTAGTGATCAAACTAATGTTTTCGAGACTTATGGGCGTGAATTGAAAGCTCCAAATGGATATTTCGGTGAAAATTGGAATGCCTTTAATGACTGTCTGTTGGATCTCGACTGGATAAGTGAATTTGATGTTTATATTGTTCATTTTGACCTTCCATGCTTAGAGAGGTCTGAAATGGTAGATTATCTTGAAATTCTTGAGCATGCGGTAAAAACATGGATGGATGAAAAGACTAAAGAGCTTTGCCAGCTCCATTCAGATTTTGTTCCACATCGTTTGGTTGTTTTTTTTCCTGAGGAAGCGGAACAAGAGGTTTTGTCATATTTAAGCTCATAGATGGTTTAATTTTTTCAGTAGGTATGTCTTGGATGCTCAGTTGAACAGAAACCCGTGGCAGTCCGGAGTGGGCTATGCCTCTCAGTCCTTTACCTGCCTAGACATACTTCTTTGCTGTTTGATTTTCTTGTAGTAGACTGCTTACCGAGTTCTTTGAGGCCGGATGAAGCTTCTCAGTGCAACACGATCGATGGGTCAACTGAGATCCCTTTAGTACTTCGCTTTCTGCTCGCTTATTATTATAAATCCATAGAATAATTACGAGACGTTGGGTAGCAGATATATGCAGGTGGTCCCGAAGAAACTTTTTCCTCACGCGCTGAGGAGGAGCCTGAAGCATTTGGCGACGCTCTTCGCGCCACCAACGGCCTCAATGCCTGTGCGGCTGAGACAGGGATGCTTGGTTTAGACCGGCGACGCCCTGAACCATACCGTCAGCGACGATGTTTGCATTAATTAGCGGCCTTGCGCTTCACAGTCTAGCGTTTCACGGTAGTTTTTTTTCTTATGTCATCCTCTTGATGGCTGCACTATAGCCTGTGCAGCGCGGGAGGGGGCACTTCAAGATAGTGTGATAGTTATCCTTTTTTTCGCCCACCAAAGGGCGAGCTAGGATATCGGTTTAAATGACTCTGGCCTGCTTTTTCTTTTAGTGCTCGATAGTGACTAACGTTGTTCGTTCGAATGCTGGATTCAGGATAGTTCTGCCTGGTAACCCCTCGGTTAATTGTCGTACTTTGAGCTTGCTGTAGACAGGGTGTGTTCAGGGCGCGACCGCCTCAGCTCTATGATGGCGGAGGCAGTGATGTTGCTCGATCGATAGGACGCCAGCTGCTAATGCTAATGGCGGATGGCTGTGTCTCTATCATCGTATCGGCATGAAAAAAGCAGGTGTAGCATCACATTGTGCGTGCCACAGGCGGAGTCTTTGTGCGCAGGTGTTGACCTTAGAACCTGCGGCTAAGCTCTTTCGGTAGTAGCTCTGCCTTGATCAACGCTTAGGTTATCTTTTGTTGAAAATAACAATGTTCTGGAGTGTGAAGATGCGATGTATGGTTTGGTTGATGTTGGCCTTGGCGCTTGTGGGGTGCTCCGCCAGTCCGATGAAAATGGATGTACATAATTTGCATGAATCGGAGTCGGTGATTATTCATGATTCTAGGCCGGCTTCAGAGTCAGAGTTGGAAACCTTCAGTTATCTAGTGACAAGCGATGCCTACGGTATATACCGTGTGAATCATGATGCGACAGACCCGTCTCCGTTAAGGCTGTTTCAGCATATGGCATTTGATGCTATTTCGCCTGACGAGGATGCTGTTGAAATCAAGGTTCATCATTTTGTTATCTATTCGAATATGCGAAAGGCGCTAAAAGCTCAGGCAGCAGGTAGTGTTTTCGGGCTTATCGGTGCTGCCGTAGCGACATCGATGATGAACCATGAGGCGGATTTTAGCTTCACGGTCATGGACCAGAATGAGTTTGAAGAATATTTCTCAGGTGAGGAGTATTTAAGGGGCGTGTACTCGGAGGAGGAAAACCCCAACGATGCATCGATATTTATTATTTATATTGATGCTGAGGTGAATGGAGTGAGGCGTTTTATCAGGAGTGTCTATCCACTAGTAGCAACAGACGAAAGCCAGCCCCTGGAGATGGCGCTAAAAGATACGATCAAGGCGTTTCTTGCCCTTTACTAAGTGAAGGTGTGAGCAGAAGCCGAAGAACCTCTCCACCCTCTTGAAGTGCCCCCCTCCCAGCTCGCTGCCACGCCGTGACGTTCGGGAGGGGGCTATGCTCCTCCCCCAGCCTTGCCAGTCTGTCTTGCTGTTTAACCCTCTGATGGAAGAGGGTTGTTTTGCCTGGTCGCTGTCTTTTTAAGGATTTTTCCGTTTTTGATGGGGCGCTTCCACCGCAAAAAAATCTTGTGCTTCACTGGTGATGAAGAGAAAAGCACTACAGGTGCTCGCTATCGTTATCACGTGTGGAGAACGCCATCATGCAGATCGCCGTACCCAAGGAAATCAAGAACCATGAGTACCGTGTCGCGCTGACGCCTAGTGGTGCGCGGGAATTGAGCGAGCGTGGTCATCAGGTGGTGGTCCAGTCCGGTGCCGGTGACGGTGCTGGCTATAGCGATGATGCCTACATCGCCGCCGGTGCCTCCATCGAGGCCGACGTCGAGGCCTTGTTTCAGGCGGCGGAGCTGATTCTCAAGGTCAAGGAACCGCAGCCGGAAGAGGTGGCTCGGCTAGGACCCCAGCATACCCTGTTTACCTATCTGCATCTGGCTGCCGAGGAAACCCTGACCAAGGGTCTGCTGGACAGCGGAGCTACTTGCATCGCCTATGAAACCATTACCGCTGCCCAAGGAGGGCTCCCGCTGCTGGCCCCGATGAGCACTGTTGCAGGTCGTATGGCGGTACAGGCGGGTGCCCATAGTCTGGAGAAGGCGCAGGGTGGAGCTGGCGTGCTATTGCCAGGCGTGCCAGGCGTCGCTCCGGCCCGGGTCACCGTGATTGGTGGTGGTGTCGTCGGCGAAAACGCGGCCCGTATGGCACTGGGTCTAGGCGCCGAGGTGACTGTGCTGGACAAGTCGATTCCTCGCCTGGAAGCACTGGATGACCGCTATCAAGGGCGCATGAAAACGGTGTTCTCCTGCGCCGATGCGCTGGATGAAGCGGTGCGCGAGTCCGATCTGATCATTGGTGCGGTGCTGGTGCCTGGGGCGGCAGCTCCGAAGCTGATTACCCGGGCCATGCTGGCCGACATGAAGCCTGGTGCGGTGCTGGTCGACGTGGCCATTGACCAGGGGGGATGCTTCGAGACCTCGCGGCCGACCACCCACGCGGAACCCACCTATATCGTCGATGGCGTCGTGCACTACTGCGTGGCCAATATGCCGGGTGCGGTCGCGCGCACTTCGACCCAGGCATTGACCAATGCCACGCAACCCTTTGTGGTAGCACTGGCGGATAAGGGATGGCGCCGCGCGCTGGCGGAAGACCGCCATTTTGCGGCGGGGCTCAACGTGCACGACGGCAAGCTGACCTATGCGGCTGTGGGCGAGGCGTTCTCACTTCCTGTGGTCAGTGTCGACAGCGTTCTAAGCTGACGGGCTGCGCTGTTCCCGATAGGCAGGGCTCGCCGCTCCACTGGCGAGCCCAGAGCATGTCCACTGCGTCGCTGCTGGCAGCACGACGCAATGTGGCCGGGCAGGTCGCCATCGTTCGGCCTTGGCGTTACCATAGCGGGCATTTGCCGATACAGAGTGTCGTTCATGTCCGCTACTTCCGCAGCCTCCGACAAGACCCGGGTTCTCACCGGTATTACCACGACCGGTACGCCTCATCTGGGCAATTATGTTGGTGCCATCAAGCCTGCCATCGAAGCCAGTCTCGATCCGAGCGTCCAGTCCTATTATTTCCTGGCCGACCTGCATGCCTTGATCAAGTGTCAGGATCCCCAGCGGGTTCAGCAATCACGCCTGGAAATCGCAGCGACCTGGATGGCTCTTGGGCTCGATACCGACAATGCCATCTTTTATCGGCAGTCCGACATTCCTGAGATCCCCGAGCTGACCTGGATGCTGTCCTGCGTCTGCGCCAAGGGCTTGATGAACCGCGCACATGCCTACAAGGCCGCCGTGGCGGACAATGAAGAGGCGGGCAACCAGGACCCGGACAAGGGCGTCACCATGGGGCTGTTCGGTTATCCGGTGCTGATGGCTGCGGACATTCTGATGTTCCAGGCCAATCGTGTGCCGGTGGGGCGTGACCAGATTCAGCACATTGAAATGGCGCGTGACATGGCTGGCCGTTTCAATCACCTGTACAAAGGAGACTTCTTCACGCTGCCTGAGGCGGTGGTGGATGAGCGTGTGCAGGTGCTTGGTGGACTCGACGGACGCAAGATGTCCAAGAGCTACAACAACACCATTCCGCTGTTTGTGCCTGAGAAGAAGCTTCTGAAGCTGGTGCGCAAGATCAAGACCAATTCGCTCGAGCCCGGCGAGCCGAAAGACCCCGACAGCTGTACGCTGTTTCAGATCTACTCTGCGTTTGCCAGCGAGTCCGATACTCAGGCCATGCGAGACGATTACGTCGCCGGTATCGGCTGGGGCGATGCCAAGAATCGCGTTTTCGAACTGCTCAACGAGCAGCTGCGCGAGCCTCGGGAGCGTTATCACGCCCTGATGGAAGACCCAGGCCACATCGAGTCAGTGCTGAAGAAGGGCGCTCAGCGTGCCCGGGCCGAGGCGGCTCCCTTGATGGACCGCTTGCGCATTGCCTCAGGCCTTGGCCGCTTCGTCTGACGCCGCAAGGGATGCTGGCTCCGGCCCACGGGGGCAGCATCCTTATGGTCGGCCTCCTGGGGTCTGAGCCAAACTGCGCATGACTGTCCCCTAGCACCACCGCTTTTCCTGGGGCCTGCTCGCTGGCGTGCTAGAGTGGGCACAAAGGGTACCGCAAGAGTACTCGGACTCGACCGAGCCCCCTGAGAAGGGCGATTGACAAGAGTCCCTTGACCGAGTCACCAAACGAGACGAGAGATGAGCACAGAACCTAAGCGTCCCCTCTATATTCCCTACGCTGGCCCCTCTCTGTTGGAGATGCCGCTGCTCAACAAGGGTAGTGCCTTCACCCAGAAGGAACGTCTGCAGTTCAACCTGATTGGCCTGTTGCCACAGAACGTCGAGACCATCGACGAGCAGGTCGAGCGCGCCTATCACCAGTACCAGCAGTGCCAGAATGATCTGGACCGCCATATCTATCTGAGGGCGATTCAGGACGATAACGAGACGCTGTTTTTCCGCCTGGTGTCCGGCCATCTCGAAGAGATGCTGCCGATCATCTACACCCCCACGGTCGGCAAGGCCTGTGAGGAATTCTCCAATATCTATCGCAACCACCGGGGCCTTTTCATCTCGTACCCGGATCGCGAGTACATGGATGACATCCTCAGAAGTGCCACCAAGGATAACGTCAAGGTGATCGTGGTCACCGACGGCGAGCGCATCCTGGGCCTGGGGGATCAGGGCATCGGCGGCATGGGCATTCCCATCGGCAAGCTGTCGCTGTACACCGCCTGTGGCGGCATCAGCCCCGCCAATACCCTGCCGATCATGCTGGACGTAGGGACCAACAACCAGCAGCTGCTGGATGACCCCCGCTATATGGGCTGGCGTCATCCGCGCATCAGCCAGGAAGAGTACGACGAGTTCATCGAGACCTTCATGCAGGCGGTGAAGCGTCGTTGGCCAAAGGTATTGCTGCAGTTCGAGGATTTTGCCCAGGCCAACGCGATGCCGTTGCTGGAGCGTTATCGCGACGAGATGTGCTGCTTCAATGACGATGTCCAGGGCACCGCCGCGGTCTGCGTGGGGACATTGATGGCAGCCTGCCAGGCGCGTGGCGAAGGCATGGCTCGTCAGCGGGTCGTCTTCGTGGGTGCCGGTTCTGCCGGCTGCGGGATTGCCGAGATGGTGGTCGTGGCGATGATGGCCGAAGGGCTGACCGAGTCCCAGGCCCGTGAGCGCGTCTACATGGTCGATCGCGAGGGCCTGGTCACCGATGATCAGACCTGGCTGAGAGACTTCCAGCGGCGCCTGGCACACCCCGCACAGTCAGTCGAAGGTTGGAACGGCCAGGACCTGCTGGAGGTGGTCAAGCAGGTGCAACCGACGGTGCTGCTTGGTGTGTGCGGACAGAAGGGCATCTTCACCGAACAGGTGGTGAAGGCGATGCATGCCAACTGCCAGATGCCGCTGATCATGCCGCTGTCGAACCCGACCTCCCGTGCTGAAGCGGTGCCCGCTGACGTGCTGGAGTGGACCAACGGTGATGCGCTGGTCGCCACCGGCAGTCCTTTCGCCCCGGTCGAGATCAACGGCCGCACCATTCCCATTGCCCAGTGCAACAATGCCTACATTTTCCCAGGCATTGGCCTTGGAGTGGTGGCCAGCGGCGCCCGCAGGGTCACCGACGCCATGTTGATGGCCGCCTCCCGTGCGCTGGCGCGTGAAGCCCCGATCGTCAAGGAAGGCGAGGGCGCCATGCTGCCGCCGCTGTCGCGTATCCGCGAGATCTCCAAGTCCATCGCCTTCGACGTCGCGGCCCAGGCCCAGCATGAAGGGGTGGCGTTGAAAAGTGACGGCACCAAGTTGCGTCGGGATATCGAGAAGAGCTGCTGGAGTCCGAATTACAGGGACTATCGGCGTCGCGCCTTCTAATCATCCCGCACGTCAACACCACACGAGGAACCCTGCCGGTCGGCAGGGTTCTGTGTTTTTAGCTTCAGCTTCTGCTTCCAGCCTGCCGCTAGCGGCACAGACAAAAAAGACCCTGCCGGAGCAGGGTCTTTATGGCGATAACACCAGGAGCGAGGGCTCCTGGCTGGCTGATCAGGCGGCGCCGATCATCTTGCGCAGGACGTAGTGCAGAATGCCGCCGTGGCGGTAGTACTCGAGCTCGTTGGCGGTGTCGATACGACATAGCGCATCCAAGGTCTTCTCGCCCTTGTCGCTCTTGATGGTCACCTTGACCTTGCCACCGGGACGCAGGCTATCCAGCCCCTCGATGGACACGGTCTCGTCACCGGTCATGCCCAGCGACTTGCGGTCCTCGCCTTCGGGGAACTGCAGCGGTACCACGCCCATGCCGATCAGGTTCGAGCGGTGGATGCGTTCGTAGGATTCCGCCAGCACTGCGCGTACCCCAAGCAGCAAGGTCCCCTTGGCGGCCCAGTCCCTGGAGGACCCGGTGCCATATTCCTTGCCGGCGACCACCACCAGCGGTGTACCTCCCTGCTGGTACTTCATGGCCGCATCGTAGATCGCCATCTGCTCACCACTGGGCACGTGGCGAGTCTCGCCACCGACCACGCCATCGAGCATCTCGTTTTGAATGCGCACGTTGGCGAAGGTGCCGCGCATCATGACTTCATGGTTGCCCCGGCGAGAGCCGTAGGAGTTGAAGTCGACGGGTTTGACCCCGTTTTCCTGCAGGTAGCGGCCAGCCGGACTGTCGGGCTTGATGGCGCCGGCAGGGGAGATGTGGTCCGTGGTGACACTGTCGCCAAGCATCGCCAGGATATGGGCGTCCTTGACGTCCTCGACCTTGGCCGGCTCCTTGCCCATGCCCTCAAAGAAGGGCGGGTGCTGAATGTAGGTGGAGTTGTCGTCCCACTCGTAGACCTCGCTTTCCGGCACCTTGATGGCTTTCCACACCTCGTCGCCATCAAAGACTTCCGCGTACTCCTTGTGGAACATCTCGGTGTTGACCTTCTCGACAGCCTCGGCCACCTCGGCCTGGGATGGCCAGATATCCTTCAGGTAGACCGGCTCACCTTGGCTATCTTCGCCGATGGGGTCCTTGTCCAGGTTACAGCGCACATTGCCGGCCAGGGCAAAGGCCACCACCAGGGGCGGTGATGCCAGCCAGTTGGTCTTCACCAGCGGATGCACCCGGCCCTCGAAGTTGCGATTACCGGACAGCACCGAGGCCACGGTCAAGTCACCGTCCTTCACGGCCTCTTCGATGGGTTCCGGCAGCGGCCCGGAGTTGCCGATGCAGGTGGTACAGCCGTAGCCGACCAGGTTGAAGCCCAGCTCGTTGAGATCATCCTGCAACCCGGCTGCGGCCAGGTAGTCGGTCACCACCTTGGAACCGGGGGCCAGCGACGTCTTGACCCAGGGCTTGGTGGTCAGGCCCTTTTGCTTGGCCTTGCGGGCCAGCAGGCCGGCGGCCATCATCACGCTGGGGTTGGAGGTATTGGTGCAGGAAGTAATGGCGGCAATCACCACGGCGCCTGGGTCAAGGCTGAAATCCTTGCCCTTGTAGTTGACGTCCTGGCTGCTGGAATGGCGATAGCTGCGCTCGACACCGACGGCGGTCTGGCCACCCTCAGAGCCCAGCTTGTCATTGCGGCTATCGGACGATGGCGTCCCCTCGTCGGCCATCAGCTTTTCGAAGGTCTGCGCGAGCTGGCTCAAGGCAACCCGGTCCTGTGGGCGCTTGGGGCCGGCCAGGCTGGCTTCGACGTCGCCCATGTCCAGCGCCAGGGTATCGGTGAAAATCGGCTCGTGGCCCGGCTCTCGCCACAGACCCTGCTGCTTGCAATAGGCTTCGACCAGCGCAATCTGAGCCTCGTCACGGCCCGACAGGCGCATGTAGTTCAGCGTCTCATCGTCCACCGGGAAGAAGCCGCAGGTCGCGCCGTACTCGGGGGCCATGTTGGCGATGGTGGCGCGGTCAGCCAGCGGCAGATCCTTGAGGCCGTCACCGTAGAATTCGACGAACTTGCCGACCACTCCTTTCTTGCGCAGCATTTCGGTGACGGTCAGCACCAGGTCGGTGGCGGTAATGCCTTCACGCAGCTTGCCGGTCAGCTTGAAGCCGATGACCTCGGGGATCAGCATCGAGACGGGCTGTCCCAGCATGGCCGCCTCTGCCTCGATACCGCCGACGCCCCAGCCCAGCACGCCCAGGCCGTTGATCATGGTGGTGTGGGAGTCGGTGCCGACCAGCGTGTCGGGGTAGGCCAGGGTCTTGCCATTGTCATCCCGCGTCCACACCGTCTTGCCCAGGTACTCCAGGTTGACCTGGTGACAGATACCGGTTCCCGGAGGAACGACGCGGAAGTTGTCGAAGGCATCCTGCCCCCAGCGCAGGAACTCGTAACGCTCACGGTTGCGATCCATCTCCAGCGCCACATTGTCCTTGAAGGCGGATGGGTCGCCGTACTTGTCGACCATGACGGAGTGGTCAATCACCAGATCGACCGGTGACAGCGGATTGATCCGTGAAGGCTCTTCCCCCAGTGTTTCCACGGCAGCGCGCATGGACGCCAGGTCGACCACCCCCGGAACCCCGGTGAAGTCCTGCATCAGTACCCGCGCCGGGCGGTAGCCGATCTCACGGTCGGAGCGGCCTTCCTTCTGCCAGTCGACCAAGGCCTGCAGGTCTTCCTTGGACACGCTCTCGTCGTCAGCAAAGCGCAGCTGGTTTTCCAGCAGCACCTTGAGGGTCATCGGCAGGCGCTGGATATCCCCCAGGGCGTCTGCGGCCTGGGCGAGGCTGTAGTAATCGTACTGCGTCCCGCCAACGTCGAGGGTCTGGCGAGTATCCGGTAGGGAATCACTGCTCATGCTTTCCTCCTGAGGCATTGAGTCGAACGGTCCAGGTTCGCGGGGATCGGCGAGGTCTTGCGGCAGATCCCTTAGTAGTACTTGGTCATCATAGTTGCGTTATTCAACCATGGTGATGAAATCGGGTGCCGGATCGGGCCTTGAAAGCAGCGTCGGCCAACCCCATGGTGGGTCCTTCGACAGGCCTTGGCCAACCACGGAGGCGTGGCATGCATGAATCGACATTGCCTGAGTGGACGCTCGACTGTCCCTACTGCGATGCCACCATCGAGGTGTTGGTGGACACGTCCCAGGGCAGCCACGAAACCTGGGAGGACTGCTCTCAGTGCTGCGCACCCATTCATTTTCGTATCGAGGTGGACCCGGTGACGGAAGAGATCCTCTCCGTGGTGGCCGGAGACGATGACGAGGTCATCTAAGCGCTTGAGCGGTGGCCGGCCAGTGGCGGCCGCGAGGCGCGTTACCGCCGAGCAATGACAGGGTCATTGCGGCGTCATCCTCGGCAGGTGACAATAGCGAGCCTCTATCGGACCAGTGATGCTGGTCGATTGGCCCAGCAGGACGTGCTCGCCTAGGGTATGCCCTTGTCTTGTACGCCTTGCTGGGAACAAAGATAGCTTCCCTTATCACGCTTCAATCCCCAAGGAGACTTTCATGAGCGTACTGGTAGGACGTCAAGCTCCCGATTTTGAAGCTGCCGCCGTGACCGGCAGCGGTGAGATCGTCGACAACTTCAAGCTGTCCGACAGCAACGGCAAGCTGCGCGTGCTGTTCTTCTGGCCGCTGGACTTCACCTTTGTGTGCCCCTCCGAGATCATCGCCCACGACAACCGTCTGGCGCAGTTCAAGGACCTGGGCGTCGAGGTGATCGGTGTCTCCATCGATTCCCAGTTCACCCACTACGCTTGGCGCAAGACCAGCCCCGACGCCGGCGGCATCGGTGAAGTCGGTTTCCCGATCGTGGCCGACGTCAAGCACGAGATCACCCAGGCCTACGGCATCGAGCACCCGGACGCCGGCGTTGCCATGCGTGCCTCTTTCCTGATCGACGAAGACGGCGTGGTACAGCACCAGGTGGTGAACAACCTGCCGCTGGGCCGCAACGTTGACGAGATGCTGCGCATGGTCAAGGCGCTGCAGCATCACCAGAAGCATGGCGAAGTGTGCCCCGCTGGCTGGGAAGAAGGCCAGGAAGGCATGAAGGACACCGCAGAAGGTGTTGCCAAGTACCTGGGCGCGCACTCCAGCGCACTGTAAAGGTATGGCTGGCGCCAGTCTCGGGTAGATTGGCGCCAGTGGTGGACGGGGCGGCGAGCCCGCCCCGTCGGCCGCAGGCAGGGTGAAGAAGACGCAGCTTGGCCCATGGTGATGAACGCAGCTCCTCGATGACTGCACGACGACGTCACCAGCGGCGAATCTGCCGAATCATTTTCTGAATTTGCTGCACGTTCTCTCTGGACGTTGCAGCCATCTGGTCCAGTGAGGTAGCCATGAGTGAAGCGCGCCACGAACGTCTGATTATTCTGGGCTCCGGCCCGGCCGGCTACAGTGCCGCAGTATACGCTGCCAGGGCCAACCTGAAGCCGCTGCTGATCACCGGCATGCAGACGGGTGGGCAGCTGACCACCACCACCGATGTGGACAACTGGCCTGGTGATGATGCTGGTGTGCAGGGTCCCGAGCTGATGGAGCGGATGCGTCGTCACGCTGAGCGCTTCGATACGGAAGTGCTGTTTGACCATATCCATGAAGTGGAACTGCGTCAGCGCCCCTTCACGCTCAAGGGGGATAACGGTACCTACACCTGTGATGCCCTGATCATTGCCACCGGGGCCAGCGCCCGCTATCTGGGACTGCCCTCCGAGCAGCAGTTCATGGGACAGGGCGTGTCTGCCTGTGCCACCTGCGACGGTTTCTTCTATCGCAACCAGGAAGTGGTCGTCGTCGGCGGAGGCAATACCGCGGTGGAGGAAGCGCTGTATCTGTCCAACATCGCCTCCAAGGTTACCCTGGTGCATCGTCGCGATAGCCTGCGGGCGGAAAAGATTCTGCAGGACAAGCTGTTCGAAAAGGCTGAGAACGGCAATGTCGAGCTGGTATGGAACCATACGCTGGATGAAGTGCTGGGTGACAACACCGGCGTGACCGGTGCCCGACTCAAGTCCGTCGAGACCGGCGCAACCCGCGATATCAGCGCCCCTGGGGTGTTCATCGCGATCGGCCACAGCCCGAACACCGCGATCTTTGAAGGTCAGCTGGACATGGCCGGAGGCTACATCAAGGTCAAGTCCGGCCTTGAAGGTAACGCCACGGCGACCAGTGTGGCTGGGGTGTTTGCCGCTGGTGATGTGATGGACCATGTGTATCGCCAAGCGATTACCTCAGCCGGAAGCGGCTGCATGGCGGCGTTGGACGTGGAGCGTTATCTGGACGGTCTCGAGTAAAGTCATAGCGCTAGCGGCCTGACGCCCCGTCAGGCCGTTGACAGTAGCACCGCCAGGCATCCGTCTGGCGGTGTTTTTTTATCTATGAGGCGGGGGCTTCAGTAGTGGGGGGGAAGCTCGTCCTCGGGGCCGGGAGCGTCACCAAGGTCACGTTCATTATCCGCTGACAGTTCGCGCAAACGCTGCTGCATCAGGCGGTTGATGCGCTCCAGCTCCATCATTCGGCGCTCTTGGGAGGCGATGGTCGCATCCAGGCTGTCGAGCCAGTGTTCTTGATAGGCCAGCCGGCTCTCCAAATCTTCGACACGCTTTGCTAGATCGGCGGACGGCTTGTCAATACCCGTGATAGACTCATGTTGCGGTGTGTCACTGTTCATCGTGTCTGCTGCCTGCCTTGGGCTTTTTCCAAGAAGTCGTGGCGGAAGGGTCTCGCCTGTGTCATTGGCATAGACGATGATCCCATGGTCTTTCCATCTATCTTCATCATGCCAAGAGAGTTTTTTACGTCCATGAATAAAAGGGTTTTCTTTCGTTGTTGTGTGATCAGTGTGCTGCTGGCCGCTCCTGCGCCGCTGCTGATTGCCCTGGCGGTGAGTCTTGCCACGGGTGTGTCAGTCGAGGCATTGCATGGGGTTGTCGGTGAAGAGGCGTTGCTGATCGGCTATGTCGCTGCAGCCAGCGCCATCTTTGCCGTGTTGCTGCTGGCTACCCTATCGCTTAATGCGCTGACGCCGCGCCTGGTCAATCTTGCCGATGTCGAAGATGACGACCGCGAGATTGGTGAGGTCAAATGGTTCAACGTCAACAAGGGATACGGCTTCATCACACGTGATGGTGGCGACGATGTGTTCGTGCATTTTCGGGCGATACGCGGTCGCGGACATCGCACCTTGGCCGAGGGCCAAAAGGTCCGCTATTACGTGGTCGAAAATGAGCGAGGGCTGCAAGCCGACGATGTAACGGTCATCACCTGACCCCTTTCCGCTATCGTCGCTACCCTGAAGACGCCCCGCCATGTGCGGGGCGTCGTCGTTTGAGCCGGTCCCTCAATGGCCGGAGTCAGGCCAGTCGAAGGCGCTTTCGCTGCCGTCGGGCAGCACCCGCAGGAAGCGGTCAGGGTCATCGCCAGGCTGCCAGCCGCCCAAGGAACAGCGGACCTCGCACTCCAGCGCCTTGGCCGCCGCGCGGGCGAACTCTGCGTCAGTAGCCCAAGGGGAGTCGGCGCTGTCGAGCCACAGGCTGGCAAAACCGTCTGCCGCCTTGGCCACCAGCAACACCGGGATCACGCTGCCTTCGCGCTGTCCTTGAGTGCTCCACTTGAACTTGCCGCGGGATACCAGCGGTGCAGCGTCGATAGTCTCTGCCAGCCAGCTACTGATGCGCTCAGGGTCGCAATCGCCCAGGTAGATCTCGATATCGGGATAGCGCTCCATCATCACCTCACTTCGTTGCGCTGGCGAAAAGCCGCGTCAGGATGGCTTCATAGACGTGGCTGAGGTCATCGAGATCGGCGGCGCGGACACGCTCATCCACCTTGTGGATGGTGGCATTGAGCGGGCCAAGCTCGACCACCTGGGTGCCCAGGGTGGCAATGAAGCGGCCGTCGGAGGTGCCACCGGAGGTGGACAGCACCGGGGTAATGCCGGTGATATCACGTACTCCAGCGACGGCGGCATCGACCAGGGCCCCTTCGCGGGTCAGGAAGGGTTGGCCGTTCAAGGTCCAGTCAATATCGAAGTCCAGGTCGAAGTCACGCAGGATGGCTTCGGTGCGATCACGCAGCTCCTGGTCGGTCGTCTCGGTGGAGAAGCGGAAGTTGAAGGTGGCCTCCACTTCGCCAGGAATGACGTTGGTGGCTCCCGTGCCAGCGCGCAGGTTGGATACCTGAAAGCTGGTCGCAGGGAAGCAGTCGTTGCCCGAGTCCCAGTGTTCGTTGGCCAGCGCATCCAGAGCCGGAGCGATCTGGTGGATCGGGTTCCGCGCCAGATGCGGATAGGCCACATGTCCCTGGATGCCACGCACGGTGAGAACGCCACCCAGCGAGCCGCGACGCCCGTTCTTGATGACATCGCCCAGACGTTCCGTGGATGACGGCTCGCCGACGATACAGTAGTCCAGGCGCTCGTTGCGCTCGCGCAGGCATTCGACCACGGCACGGGTGCCGTCCACCGCCGGTCCTTCCTCGTCAGCGGTGATCAAGAAGGCGATACGCCCAGGATGATCGGGGTGCTCCTGGATGAACCGCTCCACCGCTGTGATCATTGCCGCCAGGCTGCCCTTCATGTCAGCCGCTCCACGCCCCCTGAGCATGCCGTCGGCATCAATCTCAGGAGCGAAGGGAGGCGTCTGCCACTGGTGCTCCGGGCCTGTGGGTACAACGTCGGTGTGCCCAGCGAAGGCCAGGACGGGGCCATGATGCCCATGTACCGCCCAGAAGTTGTCGACGTCGCCGAAGCGCAGCGTTTCGACGTTGAAGCCAAGCCGCTCCAGGCGCTCGATCATCAGGGTTTGGCAGCCCATGTCGTCCGGTGTCACCGATGGACGACGCAGCAGCTCGAGGGCAAGCTCCAGGGTGGGCGAAAGCGTCTCGGACGGCGCAGTTGCGCCGGTCGGGGCGGGAAGATCGGTAGTCGGCATGGCGGTCTCGGTGAGGGGCGGCGGCCGGGGCCGCCGCACTCAGGATCAATTGTGGGCGTGCAGCGCTTCGTTCAGGGCGATGGCGCTCTTGTTGGTCAGGCACTCGATGCGGCCGTTGGTCGAGTTGCGGCGCAAGAGCAGGTCGCTCTGACCCGCCAGCTCACGGGCTGCCAGGGTGCGAACTTCCTGGTTCTGGTCGTCGAGCAGGGTGACCTTGGCGCCCGCGGTGATGTAGAGGCCTGCCTCCACGGTGCAGCGATCGCCCAGGGGGATGCCGATACCGGCGTTGGCGCCGATCAGGCAGCCCTCACCCACGGAGATGATGATGTTGCCGCCGCCGGAAAGGGTGCCCATGGTCGAGCAGCCGCCACCCAGGTCGGAACCCTTGCCAACCATCACGCCAGCAGAGATGCGTCCTTCGATCATACCGGGGCCCTCGGTACCGGCATTGAAGTTGACGAAACCTTCATGCATGACGGTGGTGCCTTCGCCCAGGTAGGCGCCCAGACGTACCCGCGCGGTATCGGCGATACGCACGCCGCCGGGTACCACGTAGTCGGTCATCTTGGGGAACTTGTCGACGCAGTCCACCGACAGGGTGCGGCCTTCCAGGCGGGCCTTGAGGCGACGCGCCGGCAGCTCGATGACGTCGATCGCGCCTTCGCTGGTCCAGGCAATGTTGCGCAGCAGACCGAACATGCCGGTGAGGTCGAGCTGGTGCGGCTTGACCAGACGGTGGGACAGCAGGTGCAGCTTCAGATAGACCTCGGGGGCCGACTGCGGAGGCAGGTCCTGGTCAATGAAGGTCGCGACCAGCGGGCGCTGGCTGGCAGCAAGGCTGGCGGCCAGGTCGGCCTGTTCGGGATGACCTGCGTCGCGCAGGGCATCAGCCAGGGCCTGGCAGTGCTCGGGCAGGAAGCTGACCACGGCGGTGCCCTTGGGCGCATCGAGGACCTTGGCTGCGGCCTCGACCAGGCTGGCGTCAGGGGTCAGCAGGGGGGCCGGATAGTAGACCTCGAGCCAGTCGCCCTGGGTGTTCTGAGTGCCGATACCAAGTGCAAAGCTGTGCATGCCGTATGTCCTTTAAAGTGAACGTGTTCAATCGGGGTTAGAGAGCGTCGTAATCGCCGTCGCGATAGCCGACCAGGATGTCATCGCCCTTGTCGAGCAGCGGGCGTTTGATCAGTGTCGGGTTGGCCAGCATCAGCTCGCGGGCCTTGTTGGCGTCGACGTCCTGCTTGTCGTCGTCGGGCAGCTGGCGCCAGGTAGTGCTGCGGGTATTGAGCAGCGTCTTGACGGCAACCGACTCGAGAAAGTGTTCGAGCAGGGCGGCAGAGACACCGTCAGCGCGCAGATCATGCACCTGGTAGGGGTGTCCGCTTGCGTCCAGTGCCTTTTGCGCCTTGCGGCAGGTGTCGCAGTTCTTGATCACATAGAGCGTCAGCATGGCCTGTCCTCGAAGTGGGGCGTCGTGGTGGCAGCGACGTCAGCCGCTGGCCAGCAGGTGTCGAATGCGTTCTGCTGCCTCGCAGGTGGCGGTAAGCTCATCGACCAGAGCCAGGCGCAGGCGCCCACTGCCGGGATTGCTGCCATCGGCACCGATCCGGCCCATATAGCTGCCGGGTAGCACGCTGACATGCGCTTCAGCATACAGGCGCCGGGTCAGTGCCTCATCGTCACCGTCGGGCACTGCTGGCCACAGATAAAAGCTGGCTTCCGGAGTAGGAAAGTCGACCACCGACGAGAGAATCTCCGTGACTGCCGCGAACTTGGCGCGATAGGCGTCGCGATTGTCGCGCACGTGGGTTTCGTCGGCCCAGGCGGCGATGGACGCATGCTGAATCGGCAGGGCCATGGCGCAGCCGTGGTAGGTGCGATAGCGACGGAAGCGAGCGATCAGATCGGCATCGCCGGCAACGAAACCCGAACGCAGTCCCGGCAAGTTCGAGCGCTTCGACAGGGAGTGGAAGACCAGGCAACGTTGATAGTCGTGGCGCCCCATGGCGGCGGCAGCTTCGAGCAGGCCCGGAGGTGGCGCCTGTTCGTCCAGGTACAGCTCCGAGTAGCACTCGTCCGAGGCGATGATGAAATCGTGTTCGTCGGCCAGGCGGATCAGCTGCTGAAAATCCTCGAGGGGCGTTACGGCGCCGGTGGGGTTGCCCGGTGAGCAGATGAACACCATTTGAACGTCGCGCCAGGTGTCGGCATCGATGGCGGACAGGTCTGGCCGGAAGCCGTTGTCAGCACGGCAGTCCAGATAGAGCGGCTGGCCGCCGGCCAGCAAGGTGGCGCCTTCATAGATCTGGTAGAACGGGTTGGGCACCACCACACGCGCCGGACGTGAGCGGTCCAGGCAGGCCTGGACGAAGGCGAAGATGGCTTCCCGCGTGCCATTGACCGGTAATACCTGGCGCTCGGCATCCAGGCCTTGCAGAGCAAAGCGGCGGCTGGCCCAGGCGGCGATGGCCTGGCGCAATGGTGGCAGACCAGCGATCGCAGGGTAGCGCGCGAACTCCCCCTGATGGCGCACCAGGGCGTCCAGTGCCGCCTGGTAGGGCGGATGCTGGGGTTCGCCAATGGTCAGCGGCCTGTGGCTTAGGTGCGCCGGTGGCGTCAGGTCGGCCTTAAGCGCCGCCAGGCGCTCGAAGGGATACGGTTGCAAGGCATCGAGATCAGGGTTCATGAGGTCCTGGCGCGCCCTTGGGGCGTCGTTGTCATCGCGGGAATGGGGCTGTCGGCGATTATAGGGAAGCGTCGGGCCCGCCTCAAATGCACGGGCGCCGACGGCTTCCCGTCGTTACACGCTGAGCACTTCGATCAGTCGCTCGCGCAGCGCCTGCTGGCGCTGCGGGTCGGTGATCGGGAGGCCGGTGCGGTCGGTGACGTAAAACACGTCTTCGACGCGCTCGCCCAGGGTCGCGATCTTGGCCGCCGACAGTGTGATGCCTTGCTCCATGAAGATGCTGCCGACCCGGGCCAGCAGGCCTGGACGGTCAGGGGCGGTAAGCTCCAGCAAGGTGCGTTCGCCGTTGGGGTCCTGTTCAATGGAGACCTGGGTGGCGACCTTGAAATGCTTGAGCTGGCGCGGTGTATGGCGTGTCACGATGGTGGGGTAGTCGTCCGGATCATCCAGTTCCTCGACCAGATGGCGGCGAATCTCCTCCAGGCGCACGGCGTCGCGAATCGGCTGGTCGTGATCGTCGAGTACGATGAAGGTATTCAGCGTCCAATCATTGAGCGAGGTGGCGATGCGGGCGTCGTGGATCGACAGACCAAGCTGCTCCATTGCCGCTGCGGTGGCGGCGAATAGGTCATCCACGGAGCGGGTATGGATGAACACCTTGGTGCCGCCCTCGGGCATGTCGTCGGTGGGGGCATTGATCAGGATCAGCGGCATGTCGCTGCCGGCGTGGTCGAGCATGCCCTGGGTCTGCCAGACCACTTCGCTCGGCGCGTACTGCAGAAAGAAGTCTTCTCCCAGAGAGCGCCACAGGGCATCTACCCGCGCCATGTCGGCGCCGATGGTCGCCAGTAGCGAGTGCGCCTCCTCGCGGGTCTCGCGCACCCAGTCGTCACGCTCCAGCGGGTTCTCGAGTCCGCGACGCAAGGCGCGCCGTGTTTCGGCGTGCAGTTGGCGCATCAGCGACGCGCGCCAGCCATTCCACAGCGTCGGATTGGTGGCGGTGATATCGGCGACGGTGAGAATGTACAGGTAGTCCAGGCGCGTCTCATCGACCACCGTGGCGGCGAAGTCACGTATCACTTCGGGGTCGGTGATGTCCCGCTTCTGGGCAACCATCGACATCAGCAGGTGATGCTCCACCAGCCAGCTGACCAGGCGGGTGTCGCGCTGGCTGAGTCCGTGTCGCTCAGCGAAGACCTCGACCTCGCGCGCTCCGATCAGCGAATGGTCACCGCCGCGGCCCTTGCCGATGTCGTGGAACAGTCCGGCAATCCACAGGATGTCCATCTTGGGCACCTGGTGGATCAGGGTGGCCGCGACGGGAAATTCCTTCTTGGACTCCGGCTTGCGAAATCCATGCAGGCATTTCAGCAGGCGCAGAGTGTGGGCATCTACCGTGTAGATGTGGAACAGGTCGTGCTGCATCAGGCCGACCGCCTGGCCAAAGGCCGGCAGATACTTGCCCAGCACGCCATAGCGGTTCATGCGACGGAGCTGGCGTGCGACATTGCCGGAAGAGCGCAACAGCGCCATGAACAGCGCCTGGTGGCGAGGGTCATCGCGGTAGCGATCGTCCATCAGGTGTCGATGGTCGCGGATCAGGCGAATGGTATCGGCGCGCACGCCCTCAATTTCAGGATGTTCTGCCATCAGGTAGAACAGCTCGAGCAGGGCCGAGGGTTGGTCCCGAAACAGGGTGCGCGAGCGTACCTGGATGTAGCCACCGGCGACTTCAAAGCGCTCGTTGAGCGGGGTGACCGCAATCGGCTCGTCGGGGCGCAGGATCTGCTCGTCGAAGTGCTGCAGCAGCATGTCATTGAGCCCAGCCAGGGCGGTGACATGACGGTAATAGCGCTTCATGAACTGCTCTACCGCCAGACGCTCAGGGTTGTCGCGATAGCCAAACAGCTCGGCGATGGTGTTCTGATGGTCAAACAGCAGGCGATCTTCGGCGCGCCCGGTGAGCATGTGCAGGGCGTAGCGAACCTGCCACAGGAACGCCTGGCCCTGGCTCAGGATGCGGTGTTCGGCGTCATTCATGAAGCCTTTGGCCACCACATCCTCGTAGGACTCGGTATCGAAATGGCGCTTGGCGACCCAGCCGATCATCTGGATATCGCGAAGCCCACCGGGTGAGCTCTTGATGTTCGGTTCCAGATGATACTCGGAGTTGTTGAAACGATAGTGGCGGGCGATCTGTTCCTGCCACTTGGCTTCGAAGAAGCGATCCGCCGGCCACATGTGCTCCGCCGCCAGCCGCTCACGCATGGCCTGGCGCAGCGCCTCCCGCCCTGCAATGGTGCGAGATTCCAGCAGGTTGGTGATGACGGTGACGTCGGCTTCGGCCTCGCGCGCGCAGTCGTTGAGCGAGCGCACGCTATGGCCGATTTCCAGGCCGATGTCCCACAGAAAGGTGATAAACGAGGTCAACGCTTCCCGATAAGGGGTGTCGTCATCGTCTTTCAGCAGGAACATCAGGTCGATATCGGAATGCGGATGCAGTTCGCCGCGGCCGTAGCCGCCCACGGCGAGCAGGGCAACCCCGTCGTCCAGTCCCGTCTGGCGTGACCAGGCCAGGGCTAGCAGCTGGTCGAGGCACCAGGCCCGCCCGCGTACCAGATCACGGATGTCTGCGCCTCCCAGGAAACGCTCATCGAGTCGGGCCTGAATCTCCTTTAGCGCCCCCTTGAATGGAGCGATGGGAGAACGTTGGCCGTCGAGCTGGCGAGCAAAGTCGTCGACGTCGAACAGCTCGAATTCTGGTGCGAAGCGGTAGTGGTGCAGCAGCATGGGCTCTCAGCGCTCGAGGAAGGACAGGTCTTCATCCGAGCGAGCGGTCAGCACCTCGACCCCGGTCTCGGTCACCAGCAGGGTGTGCTCCCACTGGGCAGTCAGTCCCTTGTCCTTGGTGACCGCCGTCCAGCCATCGCGCAGCACCTTGGTGCGATGGTCGCCGACGTTGATCATTGGCTCGATGGTAAAGCACATGCCGGCCGCCAGTTCGATGTCGGCTTCCGGGGCGTAGCCATCGTAGTGCAGTACCTGGGGATCCTCATGGAAGCCGGCGCCGATGCCGTGGCCGCAGAAGTCCCGAACGACGGAGTAGCCGTTGGCCTGGGCATGGCTTTCAATGGCGCGGGCGAGCTCGGACAGCCGCACCCCGGGGCGTACCAGCGCCATGCTGCGGTACAGGCACTCCTGGGTGACGCGACACAGGCGCTCGCCCTGAATGGTGTCGCCGATGATGAACATGACGCTGGAGTCGCCGTGATAGCCATCGGCAGTCTTCACGGTGATGTCCATGTTCATGATGTCGCCCTTCTTCAGCTTCTTGCTGTCGTCGGGGATGCCGTGGCAGACCACATGGTTGATCGAGGTGCAGATGGACTTGGGAAAGCCATGATAGTTGAGCGGGGCAGGGGTCGAGCCGAGCTCATTGACGATGTAGTCGTGGCACAGCTTGTCCAGGTGGCCGGTGCTGACACCAGCGACGACGTGAGGGGTGATCATCTCCAGCACGCTGGCCGCCTGGCGGCCGGCTTCGCGCATTTTTTCGATTTCGTCGGGCGTCTTGATGGGTACGTTCATGGAATCTCGATCTGTGTGGGGTCGCCATGGGGCAGGAGGCTGCGGCTGACACAGCGCAGAATGGCCGTATGCGGGTGTCGATGCGGCGGCGTCGAGCGCGCGAGACGCTGGGCGACTTCAATTCGAAAGTCATCCATGGTATAAAGCTGCGCGCTTTCCTGCAATCGCCGTTCCCTGCATGGGTGTGTCGATCACGGAGCGGGTGAGATAAGGAAGGGTTACGATCCTTCGCTCCCTGCCTGCGACGCCCTCGCCAGGCGGCGCGTTACGGGAAGGCGGCAAACAGAAGAGGCTTTCACAGTGGAAGCCTCGAGCCTTGAAAACACACATGCACCGACACATGGTCCCGGGTGCCTGAGGGAAACCTCTGGTCGGATCCATGGGGTGCATGGAGGCCTAACCCGATTTTTCAGGAGTCATCCATGGCACACGTCAATATGCGTGACCTGCTCAAGGCAGGCGCACACTTCGGTCACCAGACACGTTACTGGAACCCGAAGATGGGCAAGTTCATCTTCGGCGCTCGTAACAAGATTCACATCATCAACCTCGAGCATACCCTTCCGGCGCTCAACGAGGCGATCGATGTGGTCGAGAAGATGGCCTCTGCCAACAACAAGATCATGTTCGTCGGTACCAAGCGTAGCGCGAGCAAGATCATCAAGGAAGAAGCCAACCGCGTTGGTCAGCCGTTCGTCAACCACCGCTGGCTCGGCGGCATGCTGACGAACTACAAGACCATTCGTCAGTCCATCAAGCGTCTGCGCGAACTCGAGACCATGCACGAAGATGGTACTTTCGAGAAGCTGACCAAGAAAGAAGTCCTGATGGCGACTCGCGAGCAAGAGAAGCTCGAGCGCTCCATCGGCGGTATCAAGGAAATGGGCGGCCTGCCGGACGCACTTTTCGTGATCGACGTCGACCACGAGCGTATCGCTATCAACGAAGCGAACAAGCTGGGCATCCCGGTCATCGGCGTGGTTGACACCAACTCCGATCCGGACGGCGTCGACTACGTGATCCCGGGCAACGATGACTCCATCCGCGCCATCCAGATCTACGTCAAGGCCATCGCCGATGCCTGCGGTCGTGCAAAGGAAGGTCGCCCCGATGAGTTCGTCGAAGTGACCGACAGCGAAGGCGATGCCGCCGCTGCTGCCGAGTAAGCTTCGGCCCGCCTGGGCCAGCTGATCGCGCAAGCGATCCACGCCGGACAGGCGCAAAGGGGGCCGAGGCCCCCTTTTCTCTACTCTGGCCCGCGGTCAAGCCGAGGGCCTCTCCGACACCCAGGTCGAACCATTTAGAGGTGAATACCATGGCAGCTATCAGCGCCTCCCAGGTCAAGGAACTGCGCGAGCGTACCGGGCTCGGCATGATGGAGTGCAAGAAGGCACTCACCGAAGCCGGCGGTGACATCGAGCAGGCCATTGAGGATCTGCGCAAGAACTCTGGTCTCAAGGCCGCCAAGAAAGCGGGTCGTACCGCTGCTGAAGGCGTTGTCGTGACTCGCGTGTCCGAGGACGGCAGCTACGGCGTGATGGTCGAGATCAACTCCGAGACCGACTTCGTTGCTCGTGACGACAACTTCAAGGCGTTTGCCGACAAGGTGGCGGATACCTTCTTCGCTGCCAAGAGCGAAGACGTCGCCGCTGTGACCGCTGGCGAGCTGGAAACTGCTCGTGAGCAGCTGGTCCAGAAAATCGGCGAGAACATCGGCGTGCGTCGCGCTGTGGTCGTCGATGCGGCTGACGGCAACCTGGTGGGTGCCTATGTGCACGGTGGCCGCATCGGCGTGCTGACCGAGCTCAAGGGTGGCACTCAGGAAGCCGCCAAGGACGTGTCCATGCACGTGGCTGCGATCAACCCGGCCGTTGCTCGTCCTGAGAACATGCCTCAGGAAGCGCTCGACCAGGAAAAGGCCATCATCCTGGCGCAGCCGGATATGGCGGGCAAGCCCGAGCAGATCGCCGAGAAGATGGTGCAGGGCCGCCTGAAGAAGTACCTGGCCGAGAACAGCCTGACCGAGCAGCCCTTCGTCAAGGATCCGAACCAGAGCGTAGCCGAGTTCGTCAAGGCCGCCGGTGGTGAAGTGATCGGCTTCACTCGCTTCGAAGTGGGCGAGGGCATCGAGAAGGAAGAGGTCGACTTCGCCAAGGAAGTCATGGAACAGGCCAAGCGTAGCTAAAGGGATGTGTTTCCCGAGGCCCAAGGTTCCATACTGTGCTAGCACAGTGTAAAGATGGCGTGCGCGAAAGCGCACGCCTTCGTGTATGCGTCAGCGGTGAGCGTACGGCCTGACCGACCGTCACTCGACCCATCCAGTCCCCAGTGGAGAAATGCCATGAGTAGCGCCGATTCTTCCCCCCAGTCCAAGCTCGACAAGCCCCGTGCCGATGTGTCGAAGTACAAGCGCATCCTGCTGAAGCTGTCAGGCGAGGCGTTGACCGGGGATGCCGAGTTCGGGATCGATCCCAAGGTGCTTGATCGCATGGCCCTCGAGATTGGGCAGCTGGTAGGCATCGGCGTCCAGGTAGGCATCGTGATCGGCGGTGGCAACCTGTTCCGTGGTTCCGCCCTGCATGAAGCCGGTATGGAGCGTGTCACCGGTGACCACATGGGCATGCTGGCGACGGTGATGAACGCCCTGGCCATGCGCGATGCGCTTGAGCGTTCCAACATCCGCTCGCGGGTCATGTCGGCGATTCCCATGAGTGGGGTAGTGGAGCATTACGACCGACGCACGGCGATTCGTTACCTGACGTCCGGCGATGTCGTGCTGTTCTCCGCCGGTACCGGTAACCCGTTCTTTACCACCGATTCCGCTGCGTGTCTGCGCGGCATCGAGATCGATGCCGACGTGGTGGTCAAGGCAACCAAGGTAGATGGTGTCTACGACAAGGATCCGGTCAAGTTCGACGATGCCGTCAAGTATGACCAACTGTCCTATGACGACGCCCTCGAACAGAAGCTCGGGGTGATGGATTTGACCGCGATTTGTCTGGTGCGTGACCATGACATGCCGGTTCGGGTCTTCAACATGAACAAGCCTGGCGCCCTGCTCAATCTGGTAGTGGGTGGCAAGGAAGGCACGCTGATCGACAGAGGGTGAGATCGTGATCAACGACATCAAGAAAGACACAGAAACGAGAATGCAGAAGACCATCGAGTCGCTGCATCATAACCTGAACAAGATTCGCACCGGCCGCGCGCATCCCAGTATTCTGGATGCCGTCCAGGTCGAATACTACGGCTCCATGATGCCGCTGAACCAGGTGGCGTCGGTCAACGTCGAGGACGCCCGCACGCTGACCGTCGTGCCCTGGGAGCAAAGCATGGTGCCCAAGGTCGAGAAGGCGATCATGACCTCTGACCTCGGCCTCAATCCGGCGTCTGCCGGCAACGTGATCCGCGTGCCGATGCCGATGCTCACCGAGGAAACGCGCAAGGGCTACATCAAGCAGGCGCGTCAGGAAGCGGAGAACGCGCGGGTCGCGATCCGCAACGTCCGTCGTGATGCCAATAATGACATCAAGGCGCTGCTCAAGGACAAGGAAATTTCCGAGGACGAAGAGCGTCAGGGCGAGGATGAGGTGCAGAAGATCACCGATCGCTTCATCGCCGAAATCGACAAGACCTTGGCGGCCAAGGAAGAAGACCTGATGCAGGTCTGATCCGGCGCTGCTCCGGGGCTGCCGCGACGGCAGGCCCGGGGTGCCGCTGCACTGGGCGTGCGCTATCGTGTTGCATGTGACCAGTGGCCGAGGTTGCTTTGTCGGCCATCGCCTTGGCCGATGGCCGACAAATGAACCGATTGTCTTGCTGCCAGGATGCGGTGAGGCTGGATTCAAACGTCATGCGAGACCCCATGAAGTCAACGCCGTCTCCCGAACTTCGCCCGCTGCCGCCCTTTGCGAGTCTGCCTCGTCATGTGGCCGTGATCATGGATGGCAACAACCGTTGGGCCAAGGCGCGCGGTTTATCCGGTGTGCGCGGGCATCACGCGGGTGTCGAAGCCGTGAGAGCGGTGATTCGTCGTGCCGCCGAGAGACGTATCGAGACGCTGACGCTGTTTGCTTTCTCCAGTGAGAACTGGAAACGTCCCGCCGCTGAAGTGAACGCGCTGATGGAACTGTTCCTGATGGCGCTCAAGCGCGAGGTCAAGAAGCTCCACGAGCACGATATCCGTCTGTCGGTGATCGGTGATACCTCGGGGTTCTCGTCGGCGATCCAGAAGCGGATTGAAGATGCCGAGCGGTTGACGCAGGGCAATCAGGGATTGCGCCTGGTCATCGCCGCCAACTATGGCGGTCAGTGGGACATCGCCAGCGGCGCGCGGCGGCTGGCCGAGCGCGTCGCGCGGGGTGAGCTCGAGGCGGATGCCATCGACGAAGGCACCCTGGCACAGGAGCTGTGCTTGAGTGACGCGGCGCCAGTCGATCTGTGCATTCGTACCAGCGGCGAGCGCCGTATCTCCAACTTCCTGCTGTGGCAACTGGCCTATGCGGAGCTGTACTTCACGCCCGTGCTCTGGCCCGACTACGATGGCGAGGCCTTCGACGACGCACTGGAGGACTTCTGCCAGCGCAAGCGCCGCTTCGGCATGACTGACGAACAGCTAGAGGCCCAGGGTGCTTAGACAGCGAATCATTACGGCGGTCTGGCTGGCGCCGTTGGCGCTGGCAGGCTTGTTTGGACTGGAAGGGGGCGCCTTCGCGCTGTTCACCGGCGCCATCGTGGTGCTGGCGGGCTGGGAGTGGGCCAACCTGGCAGGCCTGGATCGGGGAGTGAGGCGTTGGCTAGCCCCGGCGGCGCTGGCCGGGGTCATGCTGGTGATGTGGCTAACCGGTCAGTCTCACGCCCTGTGGCCCTTGGTGATAGGCGCCGTTGGCTGGTCGATCAATCTGTGGTGGGTGCTGGGGCATCCTGAGCGCACGCCGCAGTGGTCGTCGACCTGCATGCGCCTGGCCATGGGCGGCTGGGTTTTGCTGCCCACCTGGGTCGGCTTCAACCTGCTGCGGGAGAGCGGCGCCGCCTGGCTACTGTTCGTGCTGCTGCTGGTGTGGGGAGCCGATATCGGTGCTTACTTCGTTGGTCGCGCCTTTGGCCGTCGCAAGCTGGCGCCCAGCGTCAGCCCAGGCAAGTCCTGGGAAGGCGTATACGGTGGCATGGCCGTCACTGCCTGTCTGGCGGTGGTGTTTGCCCTGTGGCAGGCGCTATCGCTGTCCGCTGCCATCACGCTGGTGCTGCTGACACTGGCCGTGACCCTGATCTCGGTGCTGGGGGATCTGCTCGAGAGCATGCTCAAGCGCCATCGCGGGATCAAGGACTCGAGTGCCCTGTTGCCCGGGCATGGCGGCGTGCTTGATCGCATCGACAGCCTGACGGCTGCGATTCCCGTCTTCGCACTTTTCTTTACCTGGCTGGTGGCGTCATGACAGATCCTAAGCGCTCTGACGCACAGGCAGTAAAGGGGGTGACTGTGCTGGGAGCCACCGGCTCTATCGGCACCAGTACCCTCGACGTCATCGCCCGGCATCCCGACCGCTATCGCGTCCACGCCCTGACGGCACACCGGTCCCGCGAGGCGCTGCTGGAACAGTGCCTGTCTCACCATCCCGAGGTGGCCGTGCTGGGCGGTGCAGCCGATGCCGACTGGCTGGCACTGAAGCTCCGGGAGTCTGGCCTTGCCACCGAGGTACGCCACGGTGATCAGGCATTGGCGGAGGTCGCCAGTGCGCCGGAAGCCGAGGTGGTCATGGCGGCCATCGTGGGCGCCGCCGGACTGTTGCCGACGCTGGCTGCGGTGCGGGCGGGCAAGCGCGTGCTGCTGGCCAACAAGGAAGCGTTGGTCATGTCGGGGGCGCTGTTCATGCAGGCCGTCGAGGAGAGCGGCGCGGCGCTGTTGCCGATCGATTCCGAGCACAATGCCATTTTTCAGTGTCTGCCCGGTGAACACCGTGGAGGGTTGGCGCAGCATGGGGTCACCCAGCTGCTGCTGACCGCTTCGGGCGGTCCCTTTCGCGGTTACTCCTCCGAGCAGCTGGCCCAGGTCACCCCCGACCAGGCCTGTGCGCATCCCAACTGGTCGATGGGCCGCAAGATTTCCGTAGACAGTGCCACCCTGATGAACAAGGGGCTCGAGCTGATCGAGGCCTGCTGGCTGTTCGATGCTCGGCCCGAGCAGATTCAGGTGGTGGTACACCCGCAGAGCGTGATTCATTCCATGGCGGCTTACAGCGATGGGTCGGTGCTGGCACAGCTTGGCAACCCGGATATGCGCACGCCCATCGCCTACGGCTTGGCGTGGCCCGAGCGGATCGATGCCGGTGTGCAGTCGCTGGATCTGTTCGCGGTGGCTCGTCTGGACTTCGAGCCGGCCGACGAAACGGCGTTTCCCTGCCTGCGTCTGGCTCGCGAGGCGATGGCGGAAGGGGGACTGCAGCCTGCCGTACTCAACGCCGCCAACGAAATCGCGGTGGAGGCCTTCCTGGATCGGCGCCTGAGCTTCAATGCCATTGCTGCGCTGGTACAGGACGTCAGGGAGGGCCACTTTGATGGCCGCGCCGATGATCTGGAGGCGGTGCTGGCCGCCGACCGCCAGGCCCGGCGTCATGCGCTGGCCTGGCTGGAGGCACGCCGCTGATGCGTTGTTTAGTGGAACCTTTCTCATTCTCTGCTGCCGGAACAACGACGGCGCTGGCGCCGACGCACGCGACATTGCCAAGGAGACGTAGGTGGGCCTGATTCAGAACATTCTGGCCGTGCTGGTGGTGCTCGGCCTGTTGGTCACCTTCCATGAGTTCGGTCACTTCTGGGTGGCGCGCCGCTGTGGCGTGAAGGTGTTGCGTTTCTCGGTAGGTTTCGGCAAGCCCTTGTGGTCGCGAGTGGACCGCCATGGCACCGAGTTCGCGATCGCCGCCATTCCATTGGGCGGCTACGTCAAGATGCTCGACGAGCGTGAGGGCAATGTCCCGGCTGACCAGCTGGATCAGGCCTTCAATCGCAAGTCAGTGTGGGCGCGTATTGCGATTGTCGCAGCGGGTCCGCTGGCCAACTTCCTGTTGGCGCTGGTGGCCTATTGGGCGCTGTTTGTGGCGGGTACCACGACTGTCGTGCCGGTAGTGGGCGAGGTGACGCCGCAGTCTCCGGCGGCCGAGGCGGGGCTGGAGCAGGGCATGGAAGTCACCGCCGTCCGCGGTGAGCCGGTTCGCTCCTGGGACGACATCAACTTGAAGCTGGTGGCTGCCATTGGCGCCAGCGGCAGCCTGGCCATCGAGACACGGGCGGAGGGCAGCAGCGTTGCCCGGACCTACCCGGTCGAGGTGGACAACTGGCTGGTGGGGCAGGACCCACCGGAGCCGCTGGGAACGCTGGGTATCCGGCCGTGGCGCCCGGACATGCCGGCAGTGATCGGCCAACTGGTCGAGAACGAGCCAGCGGTCCAGGCGGGGCTGCAGCCCGGTGACCGGGTGGTGGCGATTGATGGCGAGCCGGTGGCGGACTGGCCGGACCTGGTCCAGCGCGTCCGGGCGCGTCCCGGCGAGGCCATGGAGCTCGACGTGCAGCGAGGCGATGCCTCTGTCACGCTAAGCCTGACCCCGCGCGGGAACCGTCTCGATGATGGTAGCGAGATCGGCTATATCGGTGCCGGCGTTGCACCGGTAGACTGGCCCCAGAAGTATCAGCGAGATATCCGCTACGGACCTCTGGAGGCCGTGGGGCAAGCTGCATCGCGCACCGCCGAAATGACAGTGTTGACCTTCGACGCGGTGCGCAAGATGCTGGTGGGCCTGATTTCACCGACCAACCTGTCGGGCCCGATCACGATTGCGCGCATCGCGGGCGATACGGCTCGCTCGGGTCTGGAGAGCTTCGTCAACTTCATGGCGTACCTGTCGATCAGCCTGGGGGTGCTCAATCTGTTGCCCATCCCGGTGCTCGACGGTGGCCATCTGCTGTATTACTTGATCGAGGCGGTGCGCGGACGGCCTGTCTCCGAGCGCACCCAGGCGGTCGGACTGAAGGTGGGTCTAGCGCTGGTCGGAACGCTGATGATCATGGCCCTGTACTTTGATGTGATGCGGCTCTGGTAGGGCGACAGACCATCAGCAAGGCCCGAGTGTCGGGAGACGCCGCAGTCGTCACCAGGGGTGGTGGCGGCGAGTGACGGGAGACGGTGCCCCTTTTTTGAGACGCCGCTGTCAACTTGTCAGTAAGGCGGAGAAATGTATAAGGTGCCTGTCTGGACAGGTACGCTGACTCAACGCGAGCGAATTGACTGCATGAAAATCAAGACCATCGGATTGGCGACACTCTTGACCGCCTGTGCCCAGGTGGCGCACGCGGATTCCTTTACCGTGTCGGACATTCGTGTGGAGGGCCTTCAACGGGTCTCCGCTGCATCCGTCTTCAATGCGTTTCCCGTCAACGCTCGCGACCAGGTGGATGACCGCGAGCTGGCCGACGCCGCGCGCCAGCTGTTTGCCACTGGGCTGTTCGAAGATATCGAGCTTGCTCGTGAGGGCGATGTGCTGATCATCCAGGTCGAGGAACGTCCGACCATTTCAGCCCTCAATATCGAAGGCAACTCACAGATCACCGATGAAGATCTGCGCAACGGCCTGAAGCAGGCCGGGATCAGTGAAGGCCAGGTGCTGCAGCTGTCGACCATCGACGAGATGAAGCGCGAGCTGGAGGGGCTGTACCAGTCCCAGGGCCGTTACAGCGCCCGCATTGATACTGAGGTGACGCCGGTCGGCCAAGGCCGGGTGCGCGTCGATATCAATATCAATGAAGGTGCCGTTGCCAAGATTCGCCAGATCAACATCGTGGGCAACGAGGCCTTTTCCGACGATATCCTGCTCGATGAGTTCGAGCTTGAGGATGATCCCGGCCTGTTCTTTGGCTGGTTCTCCGCCGACGAATACTCCCGGGAAGCCCTGGCGGGTGACTTGGAGCGCCTGCGCTCCTACTATCTCGACCGCGGTTACGTGAATTTCGAGATCACCTCGAGTCAGGTGTCCATCAGTCCTGACAAGTCCCGGATCTTCATCACCATCAATGTCGATGAAGGCAACCGCTATCGGGTCGGAGATATCAACTTCGTCGGCGACCTGAAGGTAGCCGAGGCAGAAGCCCGCGATCTGCTGCAGTTCCAGTCCGGTGACGTGTTCTCCCGCAGCAAGGTCATTGCGTCCTCTGAAGCCATGCGCTCGCGCCTTGGGGCAGAAGGTTTTGCCTTCGCCGAGGTCGACGGCATCCCGGAAGTACGCAGTGACGGCGAAACCGTCGACTTGAGCTTCCAGGTCGCCCCCGGACGTCGCGCCTATGTGCGTCGTATCCAGTTTGTCGGCAACACCACGACCAAGGACGAGGTGCTGCGCCGCGAGATGATCCAGGCGGAAAGCGCGCCGGCGTCGACCGAGGCCATTTCCCAATCGCGTCAGCGCCTGGAACGTCTTGGCTTCTTCAAGCAGGTCGAGGTGCAGACGGAGCCGGTGCCGGGCGAAAGCGACCAGCTCGATGTCACCTACAACGTCGAAGAGCAGCCTTCTGGCTCGCTCTCGGCAAGCCTTGGTTTCTCTCAGAGTGCCGGCGTCATCTACGGCGCCTCGCTGTCCCAGAACAACTTCCTGGGTAGCGGCAATCGGGTCAATATCGGTGCCCAGAAGAGTGATACCTACACCAGCATCAACTTTGGTTTCACTGACCCCTACTGGACGCTTGACGGTATCTCTCGCGGCTACAACTTCTACTACCGCGCGACCGACTACGAAGATTCCGATATCTCCACCTACTCCACCGATGCGCTGGGGGCAGGCATTAACTTCGGCTATCCGATCAACGAGCTGACGCGCATGAACTTTGGCGCCAACATCGAGAAGCTCGAGATCGACACCTATGACGACACGCCGTCGGAAATCAAGCGCTACGTGCTGGATGAAGGTGATGACGCCAACACCCTGTCGGTCACCGGTAGCTGGACCCGAAACGATCTGAACCGGGGCATCATGCCCACCGCCGGTAACTACCAGCGCCTGTCGCTGGAGCTGGGTGTGCCCGGCAGCGACGCCGAGTACTACAAGGCCCGTGCCCAGGCCAAGCAGTTCTTCCCGTTCAACGAGGAAGAAACCTGGTCACTCAAGTTCAGCGGACAGGTGGGTTACGCCGACGCGCTCAACTCGAGCGACCCCTATCCGTTCTACGAGAACTTTCTGGCCGGTGGTCTTGGCTCGGTACGTGGTTTCACCGACAACACCCTGGGTCAGCTGACGACCGAGCGTGAAGACGGTGACGACGAGACGCTGGGCGGTAACGTGCTGATCGAGGGCAGCATGGAACTGATCTTCCCGATGCCTTTCGTCGAAGACAAGCGTTCGGTGCAGCCGTCGCTGTTCATCGATGCCGGTAATACCTTCCTGACCGAGTGCTATGACGTACTGTCTGAAGACGAAGGTCGCCAGAAGTGTGATTCCGGAGTGGAGTTCGGTGATATTCGCTACAGCGCGGGTGTCGGCGTGTCCTGGCTGACGCCGGTCGGGCCGCTGACCTTCAGTATCGCTGAACCGCTTAATGACAAGGACGAGGATGACACCCAGGTGTTCCAGTTCTCGCTCGGTCAGACGTTCTGATGTCAGTGAGTGGACTGCGCCGTTGCCTGGCAGTCATCGTGGCGTGTGCCGCCCTGCCATGGCAGGCGGCGCAGGCCTCGGGAGTCGCGGTGCTGGATTGGCAGCAAGCGCTGCTGGACACCCGCATGGCCCAAGGTGCCATGCAGTCCCTCCAGCAGCAGGTGGGGCCGTGGCAGCAAGAGGCTGAAGTGCTTCGCCTGGAGCTGGAAGGGTTGGCCGATGAGCTTGCCCAGCAAGGGCAGCAGCCGAATCCCGCCAGCGTCCAGGAGTTTCAACAGAAGGGACAGCGATTCGATCGGCTAAGGCGTGATATCCTCAACGCTCGCCAGGAAACCGAACAGCGTTTGATAAGTCGCCTTGAAGGTCGTGTCGACGAGGCGGTGGCGCAGGTCATTGATCGCCACGATGTGGACGTGCTGGTCACGCCGGATGGCGTGCTGCACAGCAGCCGCGATCTGCCCGACCTGACCGCCGAGGTGACTCGGTTGCTGGACACGCCCTGACAGCGCGTGACCAGCGCTTCCTTTCTCGAATTTTGTCGTTACCGCATCACGGTCATTCATGAAATCATCACGCACCCAGCCAAGCCTTTCCGAGATCGCCAGCCAACTGGGCGCGCGCCTGCACGGCGATGGCGATCAGCGCGTGCGAGGGCTGGCGACGCTCAAGGATGCCGGGCCTGACCAGGTCAGCTTTCTCGCCAACCGGGCCTACCTCAAGGACCTTCCCTCTACACGTGCCGCTGCCGTATTGCTGCATCCTGATCATCTAGAAGCCTGTCCAGTGCCCGCACTGGTGCTGGACAATCCCTATCTGGGGTACGCCGAGCTCTCCAGGTTGCTCGATCCCCTGGTCGGCGCTCATCGCCCGGGTGTGCATCATAGTGCCGTGGTGGCCGACGATGCGGTACTGGGTGAGGGTGTCTGCATCGGCCCCAATGCGGTAGTCGAATCCGGCGTGAAGCTGGGCGACCGCGTTGTCGTAGGTCCCGGCTGCGTGATCGGAAGCGACAGCCAGATCGACGATGACGGTTTCCTGCATGCCAATGTCACGCTGTATCACGGGGTGGTCATCGGCAAGCGGGTGATCTTGCACAGTGGCTGCGTGATCGGCGGCGACGGCTTCGGCTTTGCCCACGATGGAAGCGGCTGGCGCAAGATTGCCCAGCTGGGTGGCGCGGTGCTGGGCGATGATGTCGAGGTCGGCAGCTGTTCAAGCATTGATCGCGGTGCACTCGGTGACACCGTGATCGGTAACGACGTCAAGATCGATAGCCAGGTGCAGATCGCGCACAACGTGCAGATCGGCGATCACAGCGCCCTGGCCGGCTGCGTCGGCATTGCGGGCTCCACCCGGGTGGGACGCCACTGCATGCTGGGAGGCGGGGTCGGCTTGTCCGGACACCTGACCATCAGTGACGGCGTGCAGGTCACCGGCATGAGCCTGGTCACCAACTCGATTCTTGAGCCAGGTGTCTACTCCTCCGGCACCGGTGCAATGGAAAACAGCCAGTGGCGCCGCAATGCCGTGCGCTTCAAGCAGCTCGATAGTATCGCCAAGCGCGTCAGTCGCCTGGAGAAGCGGGATTCCAGCGATACTTGAGGGGGTGGTTCAGGTCGGTATAATCCACCGCCTATTGTCGGCTCGGCGCGCAAGCCCGACGCCGCTCGTGTCCTTCTCGGAGAAGGGCTCTTGTCATTTTAGAGGTCGCTACGATGGTTATGGACATCAACGAGATTCGCGAATATCTGCCCCACCGCTATCCTTTCTTGCTGGTGGATCGGGTCACGGAATTGACCCACGGCGAGACCATCGTTGCCTACAAGAATGTCAGCATCAACGAGCCGTTCTTCAATGGTCACTTCCCGCACCATCCCATCATGCCGGGGGTGCTGGTGGTCGAGGCGCTGGCCCAGGCCTGCGGCATCCTTGGCTTCAAGACGGTCAACAAGCTGCCCGCCGACGGCTACGTGTACTACCTCGTCGGTAGCGATAACGTGCGCTTCAAGCGTCCGGTCATGCCTGGCGATACCCTGCAGCTGCGTGCCGAGGTCGAGCGGGCCAAGCGCGGCATCTGGAAGTTCAAGTGCCGTGCCACCGTGGAAGGTGAGCTGGCCTGTGAAGCCGACATCATCTGCGCCGAGAGGAAGATCGCTTGATACATCCGTCCGCCATCGTAGATCCCGGCGCCCGCCTGGCCGACGATGTCGAGGTTGGGCCCTTCAGCGTGATTGGTCCCGACGTCGAGATTGGCGAAGGCACCGTGATTGGTCCCCATGTCGTGGTGCAGGGGCCGACGGTCCTCGGCAAGCGCAATCGCATCTTTCAGTTTGCGTCTGTTGGCGAGGCTTGCCAGGACAAGAAGTACAACGGAGAACCGACGCGCCTGGTGATGGGCGATGACAACGTTGTCCGTGAGGGAGTCACCCTGCACCGCGGCACCGTGCAGGATCGCAGCGAGACCACCATCGGTTCGCGCAATCTGTTCATGGCCTATGTCCATGTCGGGCATGACTGCATCATCGGCGATGACTGTATTCTGGCCAACCAGGTGACCCTGGCCGGACATGTGCAGTTGGGCGATTTCGCCATCATCGGCGGTCTGTCGGCGATCCATCAGTTCTGCCGCTTTGGTTCCCATGCCATGGCCGGGGGAGGCTCGATCATCACCAAGGACACACCCGACTTCGTGATGATCAACGGCAACCCTGCTCAGGCCCATGGTCTCAATGTGGTCGGCCTCAAGCGGCGTGGCTTTGCCAGTGAGGCGATCCGCGCGCTCAACGAGTCCTACAAGCTGGTCTACCGGCAGGGACTGACCGTCGAGCAAGCGGTGGCCGAGATTCGCCAGCGGTTCTCGCTGGCGGAAACCGACGCCTTCGTGGCCTCCATCGAGGCGTCTACCCGGGGCATTATCCGCTGATGAACAGCGGCCTTGCCTGACCATCCGGTGAGGCCGCTGCCCCCGGGACACTCCATCGCTGATCCGGGGAGCCCCCATGACCCACGTCGTTCGCCAAGCCGAGAGTGACGCCGTCCCTGTCCGCCGTGTCTACCTGGTCGCCGGAGAATTGTCTGGCGACATTCTTGGCGCGGGATTGATGCGCGCGCTCAAGGCGCGACATCCTGGCGTCGAGTTTCGTGGGCTCGGCGGGCCACGCATGCTGGCCGAGGGCCTGACGTCACTGTATCCCCTGGAAACCCTGTCGGTCATGGGGCTGGTCGAGGTGCTCAAGCACCTGCCCGAGCTGGTGCGTGTGCGTCGCCATCTGCGCCGCGACGCGCTGGCATGGCAGCCTGACATCATGGTGGGCATCGATGCGCCTGACTTCAATCTGGGGCTCGAGCGACAGCTGCGCGAGGCGGGTATCACCACGGCTCATTACGTCAGCCCGTCGGTATGGGCCTGGCGCCAGGGGCGGGTCAAGGGCATTGCCCGCTCGGTGGATGCCATGCTGACCTTCTTGCCGTTCGAGGCAGCCTTCTACGTCAAGCATCGCGTGCCGGTGGCCTTCGTCGGCCACCCGCTGGCAGACGAGCTGCCGCTGGTGAACGATCGGCAGTCTGCCCGCAGGGCGTTTGGGCTCGAGCCGGACGAAGAAGTACTGGCGCTGCTGCCAGGCTCCAGGCGCAATGAACTGCGTTTCATGGCGGCGACCTTTGTGGAGGCCGCACAGCGACTGGTGGAAACGCGTGAGCGCCTGCGGGTGGTGATTCCGGCTGCCACGCCCGAGCGTCGCCAGGAGCTCGAGGTTCTGCTGCAACAGCGGCCGGCGCTTCGCGATCGCGTCATGCTGCTGGACGGTCAGGCCCGCGAAGCCATGGTGGCCAGCGACCTGGTTCTGCTCGCCTCGGGTACGGCGGCGCTGGAAGCCATGCTGTGTCACCGGCCGATGCTGGTGGGCTATCGCATGGCGCCGATGACGCATCGGATTGCTCGCTGGATGGTCAAGACCCCGTGGATCTCGCTGCCGAACCTGATTGCCCAGGAGTCGCTGGTGCCTGAACTGATTCAGGACGAGGCCAGTGCCGAAGCGATTGCCCGGCAGCTGGAGGCCATGTTGTCGGATCCCCAGGGGCGTAGCGCGCTCGAGACGCGCTTCGCGGCGATGCATGAAGGCCTGCAGCGTGATGCCAGCCGTCGCGCGGCGGAGGCCATCGAAGCGCTGGTGGCAGGTCGGCCGTTGCCACCGAGTGTGGCCCCGGAGTGTACGCAGGAGGTGGCGGACCCGGACAGTGCCGGGAGCGACGCTGGCGCTTCTTACAAGACCGCCGCAGGTGCCTCTAATAAGACCGCCGCAGGCGCTTCTCACAAGACCGCCGCAGGCGCCTCTAATAAGACCGCTGCAGGCGCCTCTCACAAGATGGCTTCTCAGGTTAGCGACACCGGCGCTGCACCTGCGCAGGCCAGAGGAGACAAGGATGGCCGCTGATTCGGCTCGCAAGGGGCGCGCCGCGAAGGCGCCGTTGCCGCCATTGGTGGTGGACTATGATGGCCAGCTCCTGGCTGGGGTGGATGAGGTCGGGCGGGGGCCGTTGGTCGGCGCGGTGGTCGCCGCGGCGGTGATCCTGGATCCCGAGCGGCCCATCGACGGGCTGACCGATTCCAAGGCGTTGTCGGCCAAGCGCCGAGAAGCCCTCGATGGGCTGATTCGTGAACGTGCGCTGGCCTTCCACGTGGCAGCCGCCAGCCCCGAGGAAATCGATCAGCTCAATATCTACCACGCCACGCATCTTGCCATGCGCCGTGCCATCGATGGGCTGATGCCTTCGCCTGAATACCTGCTGGTGGACGGCAATCGCCTCCCCGGGCATCATGTTCCCGGCCAGGCTGTGGTCAAGGGTGATGCCCGTCACCCGGCCATCGCCGCCGCATCCATCCTCGCCAAGGTGGCGCGGGATGCTGCCATGGTGTCGCTCGACCGGCGCTATCCTGACTATGGTTTCGCCCGCCACAAGGGCTACCCGACGGCTGAACATCTGGCCGCGCTGGAACGTCTGGGGCCACTCGACGAACATCGTCGCTCCTTTGCCCCTGTCAAGCGCCAGCTGGCGCTATTCTGACCCGTATTCACAGCCCCGCCACGGCGGGTCGAGGTAAGGCTTTCACATGTCCGCTCCTTTCGTTCATCTTCGCGTCCATAGCGAGTTCTCTCTGGTTGACGGCCTCGTGCGCCTCAAGCCTTACGTCAAGGCCGGCGTCGAGCATGGCGCGCCAGCGCTGGCGTTGACCGATGAATCCAATCTGTTCGGCCTGGTGAAGTTCTACAACGGGGTCCAGGGCGCGGGCATGAAACCCGTGATCGGTGCCGACCTGTGGCTGGTCAACGCCCATGACCTGGATCATCCGTATCGGGTGACGCTGCTGGCGATGAATGACGTCGGCTATCGCAACCTGACCGAGCTGATCTCTCGCGGCTGGGTCGAGGGCCAGCGTCAGGACCGGGCTTACCTGGAGAAAGCCTGGGTACTGGAGCAGAGCGAAGGCTTGATTGCGCTGTCTGGTGGGCGTGAAGGGGACGTGGGCCGCCATTTGCTCAGCGATCATCATGCCGATGCGCGGCGTTTGCTGGACGAATGGTGTCAGGCGTTTCCCGGCCGTTTCTATCTGGAGCTGACCCGGACCGGTCGCCCGCTGGAAGAAGACTGCGTGCATGCGTCGGTGGCGTTGGCCATGGACACCGGGGTTCCGGTGGTGGCGACCAACGATGTGCGCTTCCTCAAGCGTGAGGACTTCTGGGCCCACGAAACCCGCGTGGCCATTGGCGAGGGCAAGGCGCTGGATGACCCCCGTCGCGAGCGGCGCTACACCGAGGAACAGTACCTCAAGTCGCCACAGGAGATGGCGGAGCTGTTTGCCGATATTCCCGCGGCGCTGGAAAACAGCGTCATGATCGCCGCGCGTTGTAACGTCAACGTTCGCTTGGGCGAGATCTTCCTGCCGGAGTACGGTATTCCCGAGGGCATGACCCAGGACGAGTTCTTCCGCAAGATCTCCCACGATGGCCTGACCGAGCGCCTTGACGCTCTTTACCCGGTGGACAGCCATCCACGCGACAGCGACGACTGGGCGGCGCTCGAGAAGCGCTACCGAGAGCGCCTGGACTTCGAGCTGGACATCATCCTGCAGATGGGGTTCCCCGGCTATTTCCTGATCGTGATGGACTTTATCCAGTGGGCCAAGGACAACGATGTGCCGGTAGGGCCGGGGCGTGGCTCCGGTGCCGGCTCGCTGGTGGCCTACGCGCAGAAGATCACCGATCTCGATCCGATCCAGTATGACCTGCTGTTCGAGCGCTTTCTTAACCCCGAGCGGGTGTCGATGCCGGACTTTGACGTCGACTTCTGCATGGAAAAACGTGATCGCGTCATCGATTACGTGGCCGAGCGCTATGGCCGTAACGCGGTGTCGCAGATCGTCACCTTCGGCACCATGGCGGCCAAGGCCGTGGTGCGAGACGTTGCCCGCGCCCAGGGCAAGCCGTACTCGCTGGGGGACAAGCTGTCCAAGCTGATTCCCTTCGAGGTGGGCATGACGTTGTCCAAGGCCATCGAAGAGGAGCCTCAGCTCAAGGAGTTTCTTGAGGTAGATGAGGAAGCCCAGGAAATCTGGGACATGGCGCTCAAGCTCGAGGGGGTGACGCGAGGCACCGGCAAGCACGCCGGGGGCGTCGTCATCGCGCCCACCAAGCTGACCGACTTCTCACCGCTGTTATGTGACGAGGATGGCTCCGGGCTGGTCGTTCAGTTTGACAAGAACGACATCGAGGATGCCGGACTGGTCAAGTTTGACTTCCTGGGCTTGCGTACGCTGACCATCATCGATTGGGCGTTGGAGATGGTCGATCGGGTACGCGCCAGCGAGGGCAAGGGGGCGCTGGATATCGATGCGATCCCGCTGGACGACGGCAAGACCTTCGAGATGCTCAAGAAGGCCGAGACCACCGCGGTGTTCCAGCTGGAATCCCGGGGGATGAAGGAGCTGATCAAGCGCCTCTTGCCGGACTCGCTGGAGGACATGATCGCACTGGTGGCACTGTTCCGTCCGGGGCCGCTGCAGTCCGGCATGGTCGATGACTTCATCAACCGTAAGCACGGACGGGCGGAGATCTCCTATCCCCACCCGGATTACCAGCACGAGCTGCTGAAGCCCGTGCTGCAGCCGACTTACGGCATCATCCTGTACCAGGAGCAGGTGATGCAGATTGCCCAGGTGATGGCGGGCTATTCCTTGGGTCAGGCTGACCTGTTGCGGCGCGCGATGGGTAAGAAGAAGCCGGAAGAGATGGCCAAGCAGCGTACCGGTTTCATGGAAGGCTGTGCTGCCAACGGCATCGATGCGGACCTCGCTGGCAACATCTTCGACCTGGTGGAAAAGTTTGCCGGTTACGGCTTCAACAAGTCCCACTCGGCGGCCTACGCGCTGGTGTCCTACCAGACCGCCTGGCTCAAGGCGCATTACCCGGGCCCGTTCATGGCGGCGGTGATGTCCACCGAAATGGACAACTTGGACAAGGTGGTGCCGCTGATCGAGGAGTGTCGCCATCTCAAGCTTACGGTCACGCCACCGGACGTCAACGTGGGTGGCTACAAGTTCACGGTCGATGATGAAGGCCGGGTGGTGTATGGCCTGGGTGCCATTCGTGGCGTGGGGGAAGGTCCGATCGGCGCCATTGTCGAGGCGCGTACCGCCGAAGGCCCCTTTACCGATCTGTTCGACTTCTGTCGGCGTATCGACCCCAAGCGCATGAACAAGCGTACCCTGGAGGCGCTGATCCGCTCCGGGGCGCTGGATAACCTGGGGCCCAATCGTGCGGTGCTCAGCGCGGCCCTGGATGACGCCCTCAAGGCCGCTGCGCAGAGTCACAAGAATCACAACGCCGGGATGATGGACCTGTTCGGCGAAGCGTTTGCACCGGACGCCGATGAAGGGGCCAGCGATCCTTATGCGGACTACCTGCGCGTGCGGGAATGGAGCGATCGCGATCGGCTGGCCGGCGAGAAGGACACCCTTGGTCTCTATCTGACGGGTCACCCCATCGATGAGTACGAAGAGGAACTGGCACGTTTTGTCTCGACCCGCATCGCGGACTTGAAGCCTTCCCGGGAGCCGCAGCGGGTGGCCGGGCTGGTGGTGGCGCAGCGCACCATGAAGTCCAAGCGGGGCGATACCATGGCCTTCCTTACCCTGGACGACCGCACGGGGCGGATCGAGGCGTCACTGTTCGGCGAGCTGTATGACAGCGTGCGTGAGCAGCTCGACAATGCCGAGGTGCTGATCGTCGAAGGAGAAGTCTCCAGCGATGACTACTCCGGTGGCCTGCGCCTGCGAGGCAAGGACGTCACCCCCATGGTCCAGGCACGCTCGCGCTTTGGCCAGGCGGTGGAGGTCTCGGTGGATGGTCGTCAGGCGAACGGCCGGTTGATTGACAGCCTGCGCGCAAGCCTTGAGCCCCATCGACATGAGGAAGGCCTGCCGGTGCGCCTGCGCTATCGCAATGTCGACGCTACCGGCTGGCTGGAGTTCGACGAGCAGTGGAAGGTCCTGCCATCCGATGACCTGTTGATCGCCCTGCGGGATGTCGAAGGACAGGATGGCGTACGTCTCAAGTATCGCTGAGGTGGCCAAAATACGCTGCGGCGTTAAGGTCGCTGGACGGCTGCGCCTTGCGTGGCCCCGTCAGGGTGCGATAATGCACACCACTTTTTATTTGCCATGGGTGGGCCTGCGACCTGCGGTCGCGCCCGCCTGACCATGATCACAAGGCTGGCCCATGAACCCCAACTATCTCGATTTCGAACAGCCCATCGCCGAACTGCAGGCCAAGATCGAAGAGCTTCGTCTGGTAGGTAACGACAGTCAGGTCAGCCTGGCTGACGAGATTTCGCGCCTTGAGGAAAAGAGCCGCAAGCTGACCGAGTCGATCTTCAAGGATCTGACGCCGTGGCAGGTATCGCAGCTGTCTCGCCATCCGCAGCGCCCGTACACGCTGGACTATCTCGAGCATGTGTTCAGCGACTTCGATGAGCTGCATGGTGATCGCGAGTTTGCCGATGACGCCGCTATCGTCGGCGGTGTTGCGCGCCTCAATGATCGTCCGGTGATGATCATCGGTCATCAGAAGGGCCGCGACGTCAAGGAGAAGGTCCGCCGCAATTTCGGCATGCCCCGCCCAGAAGGCTACCGCAAGGCGTGCCGTTTGATGGAAATGGCCGAGCGCTTCAAGATGCCGGTGCTGACCTTCATCGACACCCCTGGCGCCTATCCAGGTATCGACGCGGAAGAGCGCGGCCAGAGTGAGGCCATCGCCTATAACCTGGCGGTGATGTCGCGTCTCAAGACCCCCATCGTCTCCACCGTGGTAGGTGAAGGTGGCTCCGGTGGCGCCCTGGCCATCGGTGTCTGTGACGAGCTGATGATGCTTGAGTACTCCACCTATTCGGTCATTTCTCCTGAGGGGTGCGCCTCGATCCTGTGGAAGAGCGCGGAACGCGCCAGCGATGCAGCTCAGGCCATGGGGATTACCGCCAGCCGTCTCAAGGAGCTCGGTTTCGTTGATAACCTGATCAAGGAGCCGCTGGGCGGTGCGCACCGCTTCCCTTATGAGGCAGCGACGCGAGTGCGTGACGCCATCAGCGAGAGTCTGGAGCGCCTGGACGCTCTGGACAGCGACGCCCTGTTGGCACGTCGCTATGAGCGCCTGATGAGCTACGGCGCCCCCGCCTGAGGCGTCGGGTCTTCGTGGTAAACCTGCGGCCCCTGTCGTTCTGCGATAGGGGCCGTTTGTATGTGATGCCCGGGTATCTGGTGGAGAGCAGGCATGTCTGAGTCCCCTGGCCTTGAGGCCATTGTCGCGCCCTTTATCGATGACCTGCCCGCTGATCGCACGCTATGGGTGGGGCTTTCGGGAGGGCTGGATTCCTGCGTACTGCTGGCACTGGCCGCGGATGCCTGCCGGCGCCGTGGGCGGAAGCTCAGGGTGATTCATGTCCACCATGGCCTGCAGCCGGCGGCGGACGACTTTGCGCGCCACAGCCGTGCCCTGTGTCGCGAGCAGGGCGTCGCGCTGAAGGTGGTCCGGGTCAATGTCGATCTGGCGGGCAAGGGCCTCGAGGCGGCGGCCAGGGCGGCCCGCTACCAGGCCTTTATGGACATCATGGAGCCTGGGGATCATCTGTGGCTGGCGCAGCATGCTGATGACCAGGCCGAGACCTTCTGGCTGGCGGCCCTGCGTCGGTCGGGGGTGATGGGGTTGGCTGGCATGCCGACACGCCGTCAGCAGCAAGGACGGGTCATCGTCCGTCCGCTATTGAGTGTCGGACGCCTCGCGCTGGAGAAGGAGGCCGCCAGGCGAAGGCTTGCCTGGATCGAGGATCCCAGCAATCAGGACCTGTCGCTGGATCGCAATTTCCTGCGCCATCGGCTGGTGCCGTCACTGCTGGAGCGTTGGCCTGACGCCCTTCAAGCGCTGTCCGCCAGTGCACGGCATGCTGGTGAGGCGGTATCGCTGCTCGAGGAATACGCCCAGGAGGATCTGGACAGGCTGGGGGGCGATCCGGCCAGGTTGCCGCTAAATGGGCTACTGGCGCTGTCGCGACCGCGCCAGCGCTGGCTGCTGGGCTGGTGTCTGCGCTGTCTGGACCTGGCCACGCCACCGGGGACACGGCTGGATGAGATCATGTCCCAGTGCCGGGCACGACGTGATGCCGAAGTGAGGATCCACTGGTCAGGTGGCGAAGCGCGCTGCTGGCGCGGCACCTTGTATCTGCTGGCGGACAGCCGCACGACCCCGGTCTCGCTGCCGGAGATGCCGTGGTGGTCTGGGCGTGAGGTCGTGGTGGCAGGGAGGACGCTTGCCCTGGTCGCGCCTCCTGGCCAGGCGCGTTGCCTGCTGACGCTGCGAGCGCGCCAGGGGGGAGAGCGCATTCGCCTGGAAGGCCGTGGACGGCGCGATGTGAAGCGGCTGCTGCAGGAGGCTGCGGTGCCTCCCTGGCAGCGTTGTCATATCGTGCTGCTGTGGCGAGCGGACGAATGCGTCGCGGTGCTGGATGCCGCTTCAGGGGCCTGGATCGCGGTAGCACAAGGCTGGACGGCCATTCCCTGACGGGAGTTTGCTCGCCGACGGGACCTTGCTACGTGATCCCGCCAGCCAGCAAGATGATCCCGCCAGCATGCGTCTGTTGTCTGGCCACGTCGTCAGCTGTCAGGGGTCACCGCATGCAGCACCAGCGCGAAGTCGGTGCTGGTAAGATAGTCGGCTTCTCGTTCCAGGTCGGTGCACAAGAGTCCCGGCTCATCGCCACCTTCGTAGTGCAGGTGAAGGGTGTCGTCATCCACCTCGAGGCGCGGCGCCGCGGGCGCTTGCTCGGGGCGCGAATGGTTGAGAATGACCGCCAGGCGCAACAGCCGGGCCAGGCGCTGGCTGTCGCGCTGTTCGCTTTCGGGCAGCGCTTGCCACTCCTTGAGCGGAAACTTGCGGCGGTGCGCCCGCACCAGGAATGACAGCAGGCGCTGCTCCGGGCGCGAGAAGCCGGCCAGGTCGGAGTATTCAAGCAGATAGGCGCCGTGACGGTGGAACTGGCTATGGGAGATGGACTGGCCGATCTCATGCATCCAGGCGGCCCATTCCAGATAGCGTCCGCGCTCCTCGTCCAGGTTCCAGTCCTGCTTGACCTGCTCGAACATGGCCCGTGCCGAGGCGGCGACATTGTCGGCCTGGCGTGTGTCCACGGCATTGTAGCGGGCCAGCGTCTCCAGGCTCTTCAGGCGCGAGTCCTCAGGACTGTTGCGGCCCGCCATGTCGTAGAGCACCCCTTCGCGCAGGGCGCCATCGGCGAAGCGCATCTGCGTCAGCTCAAAGGCTTCGAAGATAGCGCTGAGAATCGCCACCCCGGCCGGAAACACTCGTGCACGATCGGCCTTCAGACCCTCCATCGACACCTTGTCCAGCTGTTTGGTCTTGATCAGACGCTTGCGCAGCTTGGCCAGCCCATCGCGAGTGATGACGCCTTCAGGGGAGTCACCTGCAGCATGCAACACCGCAGCTGCTGCCTTGATGGTGCCGCTGGAGCCGACCGGATCATCCCAGCCCAGACGTTGATAGGGGCGACGGATGTTGGCGAGCTCCGACAGCGCGGCAAGCTCGGCGTTACGCATGCGCTTCTCGGTGATGTCGCCATCGCCGAAGAAGCGGCGGGTGAAGGTGACGCAGCCCATGGAGAGACTTTCCAGCGCCTTGGGCTCGAACTGTTCGCCGATGATGAACTCGGTGGAGCCGCCACCGATATCCACGATCAGGCGTCGACCGCTTTCCGCCAGAGCATGGGCCGCGCCCAGATAGATCAGGCGGGCCTCCTCGCGACCGGCGATGATCTCGATGCGCGTGCCGAGCAAGGCTTCGGCGCGATCGATCAGCTCCTGACTATTGTGGGCGTCGCGCAGGGCGTTGGTGCCCACGACACGCATGCGCGTCGCCGGAATCCCTTCAAGGAAGGGGGCGAAGCGCCCCAGACAGTCCAGTGCGCGCGCCATGGCGTCCTCATTGAGGTAGCCGTCATCGTCGAGCCCGGCTGCCAGCTGGACCTTTTCGCCCAGTCGCGCCACCACCTGAAGCCGATCGTCCTGATAATTGGCCACCAGCAGGTGGAAGCTGTTGGAGCCCAGATCGATGGCGGCCAGGCGAGCCGGGTCCTTGCCGGGGTCATGGGGCGTCTCACGCAGGGCGCTGAGCGAATCCGAGGGTTGGTTCATGTGGGGTCCTTCACTGGAGATGGGTCAAGGTTGCGTATCGCTTTCTGGTATGTCAATGATCTGTGGGAGGCAGGGGGCTTGCGTTCCCTCGCCGGCTTGTCTAGTATCGGGTCATTCGCCTGTTTCGAATGTGTTTTCCCGGTCGCGTCGCTGCCGCGGCGTGACCATCCCAAGTCGTCAGACAGCCCGCACGATGCCAGCTCTGCCAGAGCCCCCCCAAGGGTTCCAGCAATCGAGATCTGGCAATGGCGAATGAATCTGCTCCCTCGTCCAGACGCTGGCGTGGTTCTCCCTTCTGGAGAATCCAGCCCATGGCCCTATCATCTTTACCAGGCCTCGCACGAGCAGCCCCGGGCTCTGAACGCACTCAATCGGCGTGTCCTTTTTTCGCCCCACGGCGCCCTGTCGCCCGGCTTCCACGAGTAATTTCTGAACTCTGATGAATCTGACCGAACTCAAGCAAAAGCCCGTGCCGGAGCTTCTCGATATCGCACGCGAGATGGGTATCGATAATCTGGCCCGGTCCCGCAAGCAGGACATCATTTTTGCCATTCTGAAGAAGCACGCCAAGAGCGGCGAAGACATCTTCGGCGATGGCGTACTGGAGATCCTTCAGGACGGTTTCGGATTTTTGCGCAGTGCCGACAGTTCCTACCTGGCCGGCCCCGACGACATCTACGTCTCGCCCTCTCAGATCCGTCGCTTCAACCTGCGTAAGGGCGACACCATCTCCGGCAAGATTCGCCCCCCCAAGGAAGGCGAGCGCTACTTTGCCTTGCTCAAGGTCAGCCAGATCAACCTTGATCGTCCGGAGAACGCCAAGCACAAGATCCTGTTCGAGAACCTCACGCCGCTGTTTCCGCAGGATCGTCTGCGCATGGAAATCGGCAACGGTTCCACCGAGGATCTGACGGCCCGCATCATCGACCTCACGGCGCCCATCGGCAAGGGCCAGCGTGGTCTGATCGTGTCTCCGCCCAAGGCTGGTAAGACACTGATGTTGCAGAATATTGCGACATCCATTACGCGCAACAACCCCGAATGCCAGCTGATCGTGTTGCTGATCGACGAGCGTCCGGAGGAAGTGACCGAGATGTCGCGGACAGTGCGCGGCGAAGTGGTGGCGTCTACCTTCGACGAGCCCCCGGCGCGTCATGTACAGGTCGCCGAGATGGTCATCGAGAAGGCCAAGCGGCTGGTCGAGCACAAGAAGGACGTGGTCATTCTGCTCGACTCCATCACTCGTCTGGCCCGTGCCTACAACACCGTGGTGCCGTCTTCGGGCAAGGTGCTGACCGGTGGTGTCGATGCCCATGCACTCGAGAAGCCCAAGCGCTTCTTCGGCGCCGCGCGAAACATCGAGGAAGGTGGCAGCCTGACCATCATCGCGACGGCTCTGGTCGATACCGGCTCCAAGATGGACGAGGTGATCTTCGAGGAGTTCAAGGGTACCGGCAACATGGAAGCCCATCTGGATCGTCGCCTGGCCGAGCGTCGCGTCTATCCCGCTCTGAACATCCGTCGCAGTGGCACCCGTCGCGAAGACCTGATTGCTTCCGATGACGAGATGCAGCGGATGTGGATCCTGCGCAAGCTGCTCAATCCCATGGATGATACGGCTGCGACCGAGTTCCTGATTGATCGACTCAAGGACACCAAGACCAATATCGAGTTCTTTGAGGCCATGAAGCGGCGCTGATCGTCGTTCATTCGAGGTCAGTCGAAGGGGCAGCATGCTATGCTGCCCCTTTGGTGTATTTGACAGCGAGAAATTCGCATGAAGTATAGCGACTTGCGTGACTTTATCGCGGGTCTTGAAGCGGCTGGCGAGCTCAAGCGCGTTAGCGCGGAAGTGGATCCGTATCTCGAGATTACCGAGATCTGCGACCGGACCTTGAGGGCCGGCGGACCGGCGCTGCTGTTTGAAAACGTGAAAGGCAGCGACATGCCGCTGCTGGGCAACCTGTTCGGCACCCCGAAGCGTGTGGCCATGGGCATGGGGCAGGAGTCGGTGGAAGCGCTGCGCGAGGTCGGCGAGCTATTGGCTTTCCTCAAGGAGCCGGAGCCCCCCAAGGGCTTCCGAGATGCCTGGGAAAAACTGCCGATCTTCAAGCAGGTGATGAGCATGGGGCCCAAGACCGTGCGCTCTGCACCTGTCCAGGCGCGGGTGTTCGAGGGTGACGAGGTCGATCTCGACATGCTGCCGATCCAGCATTGCTGGCCCGGTGATGCGGCGCCGTTGGTGACCTGGCCATTGGTGATCACCAAGGGCCCGCACAAGTCCCGCCAGAACCTGGGCATCTATCGTCAGCAGAAGCTCGGCAAGAACCGCTTGATCATGCGCTGGCTGTCCCACCGCGGTGGGGCGCTGGATTTCCAGGAATTCCAGCAACAGCATCCTGGCGAGCCATTTCCCGTAGCGGTGGCTCTGGGAGCCGACCCCGCCACGATCCTGGGCGCCGTCACCCCCGTGCCCGACTCGCTGTCCGAGTACGCCTTTGCCGGCCTGCTGCGTGGGTCGCGCACCGAACTGGTGAAGTGTGGTCATGCGGACCTGCAGGTACCGGCGTCCGCCGAAATCATCCTTGAGGGGTTTCTCTACCCCGATGATACGGCCCCAGAAGGGCCTTATGGTGACCACACCGGCTACTACAACGAGGTAGAGACGTTTCCGGTGTTTACGGTGACGCGCATGACCATGCGCAAGGATGCCATCTATCACTCGACCTACACCGGTCGCCCCCCGGACGAGCCGGCGATTCTCGGGCTTGCCTTGAACGAAGTGTTCGTGCCGATCCTGCGTCGCCAGTTTCCCGAGATCGTCGACTTCTATCTGCCCCCGGAAGGCTGTTCGTACCGCATGGCGGTGGTGACCATGAAGAAGCAGTACCCTGGCCACGCCAAGCGCGTGATGATGGGGGTCTGGAGCTTTCTGCGTCAGTTCATGTACACCAAGTTCGTTATCGTGCTGGATGACGACGTCGACGCCCGCCAGTGGGAAGACGTGATCTGGGCGATCACGACCCGCATGGACCCCGCCCGGGATACCGTGATGGTCGAGAACACGCCTATCGACTACCTGGATTTTGCCTCTCCGGTCGCCGGACTCGGCTCCAAGATGGGGCTGGACGCGACCAGCAAGTGGCCCGGTGAGACCGATCGTGAGTGGGGCGTGGCAATCAGCATGGACGACAGCATAAAGTCCCGGGTCAGCGAACGCTGGGACGACTATGGTATTCCCCTCCCTGACACCGACAAGAGGTCGACATGACGGCAAGGACCCTGACCTGCCAGGTTATCGAGGTCGAGGATCTCACTCCTGACGTATTTCGTGTGGTGCTTGAAGGACGCGCCGAGGCCATGGCGCATGCGCCGGGACAGTATCTGGAGATGCGTCTGTCAGACGACTGCTGGGTGCCGTTCTCGATCGCCAGCCGCCATCGCGATGACGGCAGACTGGAGCTGCACATTCAACACTGGCCGGAGCGCTCCAACTCGGCGCAACTGCGCGCCATGCTGGTGGTGGCGGAGCACCTGACGGTGCGCTTGCCCAGCGGTGATTGTGTGCTGGACGAATCGAGTGTCCGGCCCCTGACGCTGATTGCCGCCGGCACCGGCTTTGCCCAGATGAAGGCCATCGTCGAGGCAGCCCGTCATCAGCACCCCGAGCGTCCCATCACCCTGTGGTGGGCAGCGAAGGAGCGACGCGACCTGTATGCAGAGGAGCTGGCGCGACAGTGGGTGTCCGAGTGCAACAACCTGGTGTTCCACGCGGTCTGTGAGGCGGGTTTCGAGGAAGGCTTCGATGGTGAGCGGGTATACGCCCACCATGGCCGTATCGATGCGGCGCTGGGCGATCACCTGGAGGATGTGTCGCAGGATGATGTCTACCTGTCCGGCTCTCCTGGCATGGTCTATGCCTGCGTCGATGTGCTGGCGTCGCTGGGTCTTGAGCCGTCGCGGGTGTTTTCCGATGTGTTTGCCTATGCCCCGCGTGACCCCTTGGTGCCGGTGGTCGGCAGCCTGATCAAGGAAGAGGCCCCGTGAGCGCGTCGCCGATCCTGATTACCGGTGGCGCCCAGCGGCTGGGGAGGCACTGTGCCGAGCGCCTGGTGCAAGATGGACATCCGGTCATCGTCAGCTATCGCCGTGAGCGAGCGGAGCTGGACAGCATGCGCCAGCGAGGCATCGTGACCCTTCAGGCCGATTTTTCCAGTGAAGCCGGCATTCTTGACTTCATCGAGCGCCTCAAGGGCCAGACTAACGCTTTGCGGGCAATCGTCCACAATGCCAGTGACTGGGCGCCGGACAGTCTGGACAGCGACGCCGGGGCCAATTTCGAGCGGTTGTTTCGCGTCCACATGCTGGCGCCTTACCTGATCAACCTGCACGCCAAGAGCCTGCTGGACGCCTGCAGCGAACCCCAGCGCGATATCATCCACATGACCGACTACGTCGTGCAAAAGGGGTCCAAGAAGCACGCGGCCTATGCGGCGACGAAGGCCGGATTGGATAACCTGACGCTATCCTTCGCGGCCCAGTACGCCCCGGGGATCCAGGTCAATGCCATCGCGCCGGCGCTGATCATGCTGAACGAACAGGATGACGAGGCCTATGCCGCCAAGGCGCGAGCGAAGTCGTTGATGGACATGGTGCCTGGCCCCGGTGTGATCTATCAGAGTCTGCGCTACCTGCTCGACAATCGTTACGTGACCGGTACCGTGATGGCCGTCGATGGTGGACGCCATCTGCGCTGAGGGGCCTCGCCAGCAGGCTCTGGTGAGCTAGACTCGTGGTGTGCCCTGACAATCCAACGATGAGAAGAGGCTTCCATGGCCCACCACAACGCTCCTGAGCAGCGCCACACCGATGGCCACGCCAGCGTTCACGGCAAGACGCATGGCAATGTCCATGACAGCCCCCACGACCCGGCTGACTTTCGTGATGAGAGCGGCTTTCTGACGATCTTTCTTGGCCTGGTGGTGATGGCGGGCATGACGTGCCTGCCGGCGACCATCGCCTGGGTGACGCTGGCAACAGCAGGATAGGTGTCAGGGGTTGCCATTTGCCTCGGCGCCGGGCAGGATGAAGGCAGATTCAGGAGATCGCCATGTTATCAGTCACCTCTCAGCCAACAGCTTGCCCTGACGGAGCATCTTGCTCCGCAAGTGGTGCGCTGGCGACCGATGTCGCGTCGCTGAGTGGTGGGCAAGCGATGACGGGCGTGTCCTTTTATTGGTCCAGCTTTACCTGGTATTGGTTTGATACCGGGGCGCTGGTGCGCGAGGCCTGACGACAACGTCGGCACTCGCGAGGCGCTCCCACCCAGGGCCGCCTCCCAGAACCCCCGGACGGCAGCCCGTCCGGGGGTTCTTTGTTTTTGGCATGATGCTCCAGAGCGTCGCGACAGCCTGCAGTGGCAGGTAACAGGAGATAACCGATGACCGCATATCGAGATTTCGTCTACGCCGACTTCCAGGGTTACGCCTATGGGTATGGCTGGCGATTTATCGACACGCGGTCGGCCCAACTGGCCACCTCCGACCGTGAGCGCCTCGGTGGTCGACATGTTCAACGATGTACGACCCTTTGGAGCTGATACCATGACCGCGACCCTCTCCCTTGCTACGACCTCCCACATGGCCACGACGACCCCAGAGACTGCTGTGCAGGATCGATCTAATGGGACCACATTGCCCGCACCGCTGTCGCTCAAGCAGCAGTACCCGTTGAGCGCCACTCTGGCGGACCGTGTCGAAGCACAGCGTCAGGAAATTCGCGACATACTGGAAGGCCGAGATGACCGCCTGCTGGCGGTGGTGGGGCCCTGTTCGATTCATGATCCCCAGGCGGCCCTGGAATACGCCGAGCGCCTGGCCGGCCTGGCGGCCAGTATCCGCGATCGTGTCCTGGTGGTCATGCGCGTCTACGTCGAGAAGCCACGCACCACCGTGGGCTGGAAAGGGCTGGCCTACGATCCAGACCTGGATGGGACTGGCAACATGAGCCGTGGCCTGGGGCTGTCGCGCCAGCTGATGCGGGACATCGTCGAGATGGGGCTGCCGGTCGCCACCGAAATTCTGCAGCCGATGATGGCCCCGTACCTGGAGGATCTGCTGGCCTGGGTCGCCATCGGCGCACGCACGACCGAGTCTCAGCTGCACCGTGAGATGGCCAGTGGCCTGGGGGCTGTCGTCGGTTTCAAGAATGCCACCAGTGGTGATGTGCAGGTGGCCCTAGATGCGATGCACAGTGCTGCCCATCCCCATCAACATTTTGCCGTAGGCAGCGACGGCCAGCCGATGATGGTCGAGACCCAGGGCAATCCCCATACCCATGTGGTGCTGCGGGGCGGCCACGGCGAACCGAACTACGATGTTGCTGCGGTGGCGGCAGCGCGTAGAGCTCTGCGCGAGGCCGGGCTGCCGCCGCGCTTGATGGTCGACTGTAGTCATGCCAATGCACGCAAGGACCACCGCCGCCAGAGCGAAGTCTTGCTCGACGTGCTGGCCCAGCGGCTGGCGGGCGATACGGCGCTGATCGGGGTGATGCTCGAGAGCCATCTGCATGAAGGCAAGCAGCCTCTGGACCCCGGCAAGCTGCGCTACGGTGTCTCCGTCACGGACGCGTGCATTGGTTGGGAGACCACCGAACACCTGTTGAGTGTGGCCGCAGAGCGCCTGGCCGAGGGCGCCTGATCAACCCCGGCAAAATGGCCAGACCTCGAAGAATCCATCGCAACGAAACTCCGCCTCGCAGGCGGCCAGCTGGCCGCGATAACGCGAGGCGGTGGTTGCAACCTCGCGCGCCGCGCGCATGACCGCAGGCTTGGCGCGATAACTACCGCGCTGGTAGCCCCCCTGGCCCTCGTGGTAGGCCAGGTAGAGGTGTTCCGGATTGGCCAGCGAGACGCCGGTCATGCGCTGAGTTCGGGCGTTGTACCAGCCGATGAAGTCGGTGGCATCGTCCATGTCGCTGCGGCTTGAGAACAGCCCACCCGCATCATCACGGTATTCTCCCCAGACCGGATCCTGGGCCTGGGCGTAGCCGTAGGCCGAGGAGGGACGCGTCCACGGAATGAACCCCAATAGCGTGGTTCTGGGAGGCCTGACGTGGCTGCGAAACGACGATTCGCGCTTGATGAACGCCATTTGGGTCCAGGGGGGAGTCCCCCACTTTTCATACGAGGCACGCGTCGCGTCATACCAGTCCGGCTGCTGGCGAAAGACGTCGCACAGATTGTCCTGATGGGCCGGTGGCGCTGGGGCGAAGGCCGCACAGCCTCCCAGCAGCAACATGCCGCTCAAGACCAAGCACTTCAAGACTAAGCACTTCAAGACCCTGCGAGCCGGTTGAGAGACAGCGCCCCTGGAGACACAGCGCCCATAGACAGGGCGCTTGGAGGAACAGCTTCTGGAGAGGGAGCTCCTGAAGAAAGACTCGGGGGCAGGCCTTGAGGCGGGCATGGACACTCCATTGTCGTGATGAGCTTAAGCATTATGCCGTTCTCGCCATCTGGAGAACACTTGGCGTCACCCATGTTGCATTCGTTGATTGGTTTTATGCTGTTTCAGGCGTCGCCTGAGAGAGCTCCCCTGGATCCTGCATGTCCTTCGGCACCCTTGGCAGGTCGACGGGTAGATGGCGGGCGAAGAATGCCAGGCAGTCGAGGCTGCTGGAGGCGTCGGGAGCGAGCGGGCAATTCCATGGGGAATCGCGCAGCTCATCGGGCAACTGTTGGCTGAGCTGCTCCAGCTCCTGGCTCTTTGGCCAGCTGAGCCAACGCTCCCTCTCCAGGGCCTGGGGCTGACGCCACTTGAGCATCCAGTCGTCGCCCCAGGGCAGTACCGCCAGATGTCCAGGGTCTGGCAACGGCAGTCCCTGGAAGGCGCTGGACCACCAGGTGGGGTGGAGCTGCTGGCGGTGAAGCCGGTTCAAGCACTGGGCCAGCAGTCCCCGCTGGATCACCATCACATCCAGGTACTGATGGTCTTGATTGAGCACATGTACCGCCAGGCTCTGTCGACTCACACACAGCTCTTTCGCGATCAGCGTGTCGAGTGACGCTTGCGGGTCACTATGGCCCAGTACCCCCCGCTCTAGCGCCACCAGAGCGATAGTGTGGGGTGGCATGACCAGCACGCAGGGTAGGGCAGGATCCAGTTGACCAAGGAGATCCAGCCGGGAGTGGCTCCCCCCTCGCTGCTGCCTTTGATCGGTGCAATGTACCCAGTGCCAGCAAGGTTCTGGGTCCTCATCGCTAGAGGGTGCCTTTTGCGGCATGAGCAGAATGCGCTGATGTCGGTGTCCCAGATGCCACATGGTTCTGGTCCTGTCGAGAGCAAGCGTTGGATCACTCTGTCGTCACGTAAGCTTAGTTTCTTTCACTAATTGTTACCCTTTTAACATTTCAGTTACCTCTTATGCTTTGTCCGGCGTACCGCATCGTCACATCCCTGTCATCTAGACATCCTAGGGTGTCGCGAGGACCGACATCGCCGAGATAGCGCACCCAATAGCGCAGATCGGCGCGAGTGACCGCCCGCCACCGGCCCGCAGCCGGCAACGACATCCCGTCTGCCGACGTTCCACACGTCGACGGCCAAGAGAGGACTGCGCAATGAGCAAGGAAATCGAAGATCACCGCCTGTTGAACCCCAGCAGCAATGAGCCCTTTTCTTCAATACTCGATCGTCGCCTGTCGCGCCGCGCTGTGATGAAGGGCGGCATGGGTATGGCAGCCATGTCCATGCTGGGGGGCTTCGGGCTGACCGCTATCGCCGATCAGCATGGGTCGGGCATGTCCAAGACGCCGCTGGCACTGGCCTTCGACGCGGTCAAAGGGTCGCGCACGGATGCGGTAGTGGTGCCTGCGGGGTATACCGCCCAGGTACTGGTGCCCTGGGGGACCCCGCTCGATGACAGCGCCCCCCAATGGCGCGAAGACCTGGCAATGACGCCAGAGGGACAGGCAGCCAGCGTCGGCATGCACCACGACGGCATGCACCCCTTCGCTCTGGATGATGCCAGCGGCTCTGAGCGCTTCCTGCTGGTGATGAACAATGAGTACATTGATGAAAATGCCCTGTGGGCGCCCCAGGGCGGTCCCACCAACATGGCGGAGGGCAAGCGTCCTGCCGATGAAGTCCGAACGGAAATCAATGCCCACGGGGTCACGGTCGTAGAGGTGCAGAAGGGCGCCAACGGACACTGGAGTCACGTCAAGGGATCCCGTTACAACCGTCGCTATACCAGTGCCACGCCGATGCACCTGTCTGGCCCGGTGGCCGGCAGTGACTACGTCAAGACCCGGTTCTCTCCGGGGGGAACCCAGGCGCGGGGCACCAACAATAACTGTGCCAATGGGTATACCCCCTGGGGCACCTATCTGACCTGCGAAGAAAACTGGCCGGATTATTTCGTCAAGGACGAAGGGCGGACGCGGGACGATGATCGTCTTGGCATCGCCACCGGGCGCGGTCGCTATGGCTGGGAAACCGCAGCTGGCGACGCCAGCGAACGTGATGACGAGTTTACCCGGCTGATCGGCAACCCCGGCGATGGCGATGCCACCGGCGACTATCGCAACGAGGCGCGTCAGTTCGGCTATATCGTCGAGATCGACCCGTACACCGGCAAGCAAGCGGTGAAGCGCACGGCGTTGGGGCGTTTCCGCCACGAGGGGTGCTGGCCGGGCAAGCTGGAGGCTGGCCAGCCGGTCGTGTTCTACTCTGGCCACGACTCCCGCAACGAGTACATCTACAAGTTCGTGTCCAGGGCGGTCTGGGACCCGGCGGATGCCATCGCGCCCGGTGCCGAGGCCGACCGCCTGGCGCTAGGCAGCAAGTACATGGATGAGGGCACGCTGTACGTGGCTCGCTTCAATGCCGATGGCAGTGGCCAGTGGTTGCCGCTGACGCCGCAAGCCACCACCCAGGATGGTCGACCCCTGGCCGAGGCCCTGGAGCTCGGTGCCGACGATCTGGCAGGGGTGATCATCCATACCTGCGATGCCGCTGACCTGATGGGGGCAACGCCGATGGATCGCCCGGAGTGGGGCGCGGTGGATCCTTCCACCGGTGAGGTCTACATGACCCTTACCAACAACTCCAAGCGTACCGAGGAAGGCACCGAGGCGACACTGACCGGCGATGGCGACAGCATCGAGGCGTTGGGGAATGGCTACGCCACCGCTCCGGTCAATGCCGCCAACCCGAGGGCCAACAATGAGGCGGGGCAGATCATCCGCTGGCGTGAGGGGGGAGATGCCAGTGCTTTCGAATGGGAGGTCTTTGTCTTCGGTGCCGCCGCCAGCGATGCCGATAACCTGTCGGGCCTGACCGCCGACAACGAGTTCGCCAGTCCTGACGGTCTTTACTTCGACGAGCGCGGCGACGGCCAGGGTATCCTGTGGATTCAGACCGACAATGGCTATGAGGGCGTTGCCGAAAGCACCAATGACCAGGTTCTGGCGGTGGTGCCGGCAGGACTGGAGCGTGCCGATGGTGCGGCTGCGGTGCTGTCCGGTGCCAACCAGGACAAGCTCAAGCGCTTCTGTGTGGGTCCCAACGGCTGCGAGGTGACGGGTATCTTCTCGACGCCTGACAAGACGGCGCTGTTTATCAACATCCAGCATCCTGGCAACTGGCCTGCCAGCGATGATGCTACCCAGGCCACCGATTCCAGCGTGCGTCCGCGTGCTGCCACGGTGGTCATTCAGCGCGAAGACGGCGGCCAGATCGGACTCTAGCCATCGCTTGCCGCCTTTGACTGCCGCGTCCAGCACCTGCCCCCGGCTCCTTCATCGGAGCCGGGGGCTTTGCTTTGGGGCAGGGGGCAACAGGGGCGGGGCGCGACAGGGGCTGGGCGCAACAGGGGCGGTGCTGGCGCCAAGGCGCCCTGATGTCCGTGATGTTGGCGGTGCCGGCATGATATGCCCCCGACAGCATCGCTGGCGGGGGCTTTCTAGGAGCGCTGTGTCCTGGAGCTAAAGCCGTCAGGCCCGGGCGGCATAGGCGTAGAGCAGCGTTTCCTGGGCCGAGATCGGGGCGGCCTCGCCGGGATCCTGCTTGATGTAGGTCCCGTCGCCCTGCAACAGCCAGCTCTGACAGTTGTCGACCAGGTAGGTTTCCAGGTCCTTGCGCACCCGTGCGGCCAGTTTCTTGTCCAGCAGCGGGAAACAGGTCTCGACCCGGTGGAACATGTTGCGGGCCATGAAGTCGGCGCTGGAGCCCCAGGTTTCGGGCTTGCCGTCATTGTGGAAGTGGAAGACTCGGGTGTGCTCCAGAAAGCGACCGATGACCGAGCGCACGCGAATGTTCTCCGAGATGCCGGGAAGTCCGGGGCGCAGGCAGCACATGCCGCGAATGATCAGATCGCATTCGACCCCGGCCTGGGAGGCGCGATAGAGGGCCTGAATCAGCTTGGGTTCGGTCAGGGAATTACACTTGACGATGATATGGGCACGCTTTCCCTTACGCGCGAAGTCGGCTTCGCGCTCGATCATTGCGACGACTTGCTCGTGCAAGGTGAAGGGAGCGTGGAGCAGCTTTTCGATCTGGCGAGTGCGGCCCATGCCGGACAGCTGCTGGAATACCTTGTGCACGTCGGCACATAGCACTGGGTCGGCGGTCAGCAAGCTGTAGTCGGTGTAGAGCTTGGCCGTCTTGGAATGGTAGTTGCCGGTGCCCAGGTGGGCATAGTGACGCAGCGCGCCCTTCTCGCGGCGCACAATATGCATCATCTTGGCGTGGGTCTTGTAGGCCATGACACCGTAGATGACGATGGCGCCGGCCTCCTGCAGGCGTGAGGCGAGGGCCAGGTTGTCGGCTTCATCGAAGCGGGCACGCAGTTCGATGACAACGGTGACTTCCTTGCCATTGCCGGCGGCCTCCACCAGGGCGGTGACGATGGGGGAGTCGGCGCCGGTGCGATACAGCGTCTGCTTGATCGCCAGCACGTCCGGGTCGCGAGCGGCTTCACGGCACAGGTCTTCCACGGGAGTGAAGGACTGGAAGGGGTGGTGCAGCAGGATATCGCCTTCCTGCATGGCCTGCATGATGCTGTTGGGCTGTTTGACCTGCTTGGGTATCCCCGGCACGAAGGAGCGATACATCAGCTCTGGGCGCTCCGCGTCCCCCAGTACCGACATCATGCGAGTGAGGTTGACCGGGCCGTTGACGCGATAGAGGTCATTGGGCTCGAGCTGGAATTGCTTGAGCAGAAAGTCGGACAAGCCTTCCGGGCAGTTGTCGGCCACCTCGAGGCGCACGCCGCTGCCGTAGCGGCGGGCCAGCAGCTCACCACGCAGGGCCGAGGCCAGGTCCGAGACTTCTTCCGGGTCCACGGTCATGTCGGCGTTGCGGGTCAGGCGGAACTGATAGCAGCCCTTGACCTTCATGCCCGGGAACACTTCGTCGGCGTGGGCATGGATCATCGAGGACAGGAACAGGTACTCGTTGAAGCCTTCCTCACACAGCTCGCTGGGCAGTGCGATCACCCGTGGCAGGGAGCGGGGCGCCGGAAGAATGGCGAGGCCGCCTTCGCGGCCGAAGGCATCCTTGCCTTCCAGCTCGACGATGAAGTTCAGGCTCTTGTTGACCAGGCGTGGGAAGGGGTGTGATGGGTCCAGGCCAATCGGGCTGACGACCGGAATGATTTCGTTGGAGAAGTAGTCATGGACCCACTTGCGCTGAGCCTTGGTCCAGTCGCTGCGGCGGCGGAAGCGAATGTTCTGTGCCTCCATCGCCGGAATCAGCTGTTCATTGAGAATGCGGTACTGACGTTCGACATGCTCGTGGGCGATCTTGGAAATCTCGTCCAGCACGGAGCGCGGGCTGCGCCCATCGGCTCCGGTGGCGTCATCGCCCATGGCGATCTGGCTCTTCAGGCCGGCGACGCGGATTTCGAAGAACTCGTCCATGTTTGAGGAGAAGATCAGCAGGAACATCAAGCGGTTGAGCAGTGGATGCGCTTCATCCAGTGCCTGTTCGAGCACCCTGATGTTGAACTGCAGATGCGACAACTCACGATTGAAATAGAGGCTGGGATCGCTGAGATCCGCCTCCGGGTCGGGCAGAGCCTTGGGCTTGATCCCGGTGCGCGTCTGATTCAGCCGCGGCACCGGGGTATCGGCCTGGGGGGAGTCTCCCACCGAGATATCGGACTTGCCCAGGGTGGCCTGTTCAATGGTGGCGTTGTCGGTCTGTGCGTCTTCCATGGTCATTCCTCAAAAAGGGGCCCGGGAAGGCGCCGTTCCTTCCCCTCGTCAGCTTGCCAGCAGTCTGGCCGCTCGCTTGGCAAAATAGGTCAGCACGCCGTCGGCTCCGGCACGCTTGAAGCACATCAGGGACTCCAGAATGACGCTGTCGGCATCCAGCCAGCCATGGTCGAATGCCGCCATGTGCATGGCATATTCACCACTGACCTGGTAAGCGTAGGTGGGCACACGCAGTTCGTCCTTGACCCGGCGCACCACATCCAAATAGGGCATACCTGGCTTGACCATCACCATGTCGGCGCCTTCGGTAATGTCCATGGCGGCCTCGTGGAGCGCCTCGTCGCTGTTGGCGGGATCCATCTGGTAGGTGGATTTGTCGGCCTTGCCCAGGTTGGCCGCGGAGCCCACGGCGTCGCGGAAGGGGCCGTAGTAGCGCGATGCGTATTTGGCGCTGTAGGCCATGATGCGAGTGTTGTGCAGTCCTTCCTGCTCCAGCAGCTCGCGGATCGCGCCGATGCGGCCGTCCATCATGTCGGACGGTGCCACCACGTCGGCGCCCGCCTCGGCATGGGACAGGGCCTGCTTGATCAAGGTTTCCACGGTGCGGTCATTGGCCACGTAGCCGTGCTCGTCGAGGATGCCGTCCTGGCCGTGGCTGGTGTAAGGGTCCAGCGCCACGTCGGTAATGACGCCGAGTTCCGGCAGTGCCGCCTTGAGCTCGCGCACGCTGCGCTGGACGAGTCCGCCTGCGCTGTAGGCTTCTTCGGCCAGCTCGCTTTTCTTGTCGGCATCGACGACCGGAAACAGGGCAATCGCGGGGATCCCCAGCTCGACCGCTTCTCGGGCTTCTTCAATCAGCAGGTCCAGCGACAGGCGCTCGACACCGGGCATGGACGGCACGGCCTCGCGACGACCTTCGCCTTCCAGCACGAACACTGGCCAGATCAGGTCATCGGCGGTCAGGGTGTTCTCACGCATCAGGCGGCGAGAGAAGTCGTCCTTGCGCATGCGACGGGGACGAGCAGCAGGAAACAGGCGAGGGGTGATGGCACTCAAGACGGCACTCCACTGGGAACGAGATTTGGCGCCACGCGCTAGTGTGGTGGCGTTAGATGACAGGCGCGTGACATCCGTCGAGTATATTCCTCCTCGCCTGTTCGTCGAAAGTCGCGTCTTGTCGCACCCTTGGTGACTCTCTAGAGTAGTGGCTGTCTTGGCTGCACTTGGCGCCCCGGAGAGCCAAGTGCGCTCATAAGGAGAATGAAATGAGTAAACAGGTAGCGATCGTCCTGTCAGGTTGTGGCGTCCAGGATGGCTCTGAAGTCTATGAAACCACCCTGACCCTGCTGCGCCTGGATCAACTGGGCATTGCCTATCGCTGCTTCGCACCGGATATCGATCAGGCGGTGGTCGATCATCACCGCGGCGAGGCGGTCGAGGAGACGCGGAACGTGCTGGTGGAATCTGCGCGCCTGGCCCGGGGAGAGATTTCTCCGCTGGATGAGCTGTCTGCCTCGGACTTTGATGCACTGATCTTGCCCGGTGGTTTCGGGGTGGCCAAGAACCTGTCGAACTATGCGACAGCCAAGTCCGATATGGACGTGCACCAGGACTTGAGTGAGCTGTTGATCGAGTTTCACGACGCACGCAAGCCGATCGGACTGATGTGCATTGCCCCGGTGCTGGTGCCTAAGGTCCTGGGGCCGGGAATTGCAGTGACCATCGGCAGCGATCCGGAAGTGTGCGGCTGCATCAGTGCCATGGGCGGGCTGCATCGTAGCTGCGCCGTTGACGATATCGTGGTGGATTTCGAACACCGTATCGTCACGACGCCCGCTTATATGCTGGCGACCCGCATGAGTGAAGCGGCACTGGGCATCAACAAGCTGGTCGAGCGCATCGACGAGATGATGGACCTGAATCACTGAATGTGCGGTACGCACATCACCCAGTGATCGGGATTGGATAGCAAAAAAGCCGACGTTTTTTCGTCGGCTTTTTTGCGTCTTTCGCTACAGGTCTTTCGCTACAAGTCTTTCGCTACCGAGGCGTCGGTTGCTGTGTCCCTAGCGACGCGCAGGTTTGCACAATGCTCCGGGATCAGGCGTCGTTGGCGTCCTCGCTGGCGCTGTCTTCCTGCTCGGCATCAGCGCGGCGGCGCTTGACGAGCCGGCCGAACAGCAGCCCCACCTCATAGAGCAGATACATGGGAATGGCCAGCAGGCTCTGGCTGACCACGTCCGGGGGCGTCATCAGCATGCCGATCACAAAGCAGCCGAGTATGACGTAGGGGCGCTTGGCGCTCAGGCTTTCTACGCTGGCGGCTCCGGTAAGCACCAGCAAGAAAGTGGCGATCGGGATCTCGAAGGCAATGCCAAAAGCGAAGAACAGCTTCAGTACAAAGTTGAGGTACTGGTTGATGTCGGTCATTACCTGCACGTTCTCCGGCCCGGTCTGGGTGAAGAAGGCGAATAGCAGGGGAAACACGACATAGTAGGCGAAGGCCGCGCCGAGATAGAACAGCACCACACTGGAGGCCAGCAGGGGCAGCGCCAGGGCCTTTTCCTTGTCGTAAAGCCCCGGGGCGACGAAGGCCCAGGCCTGGTGCAGCACGAAGGGAATGGCCACGAATACCGCCACCACCAGCGTCAGCTTGAAGGGCGCAAGGAAGGGCGATGCGACCTCGGTGGCGATCATCTGCGAGCCTTCCGGCAACAGCTCCATCAGGGGATCTGCCACAAACTGATAGATGTCGTTGGAGAAGGCGTAGAGCGCCAGGAAGATCACCACGATGGCGATCACCGCGCGCATCAGTCGCGAGCGCAGTTCCACCAGGTGTTCAATCAGCGGGGCGTGGCCCTGACCGGACGGCGGCGTGTCACCAGAATGGCTCATCGGGCGGTGGAATCCTTGTGATCGGAAGTGGCAGCTGAGTCGGCGGACGAGGTTGGCTGGCTGGCGCTGTCAATGGCGGCGTCCAGGCGCTGGTCCGCGCTGGTGCTGCCGTCGCTCTGCGGGCGAGCGCTGTCACGAGGCGGTGCGTCGGCGATGGACTCGACACTGCGCTTGGCGCTTGCCGCACTGTTCTTCGCCTGGCTGACGCCTTCGTTGAGCTTGCGTTCCTGCTCCTTGAGTTTCTGCCGCAGTTCCTCGGCTTCGAGCTGGGCGCTGATTTCGCGCTGCATGCCCGCCACTGAGCGTTTGATCCGGCCTACCCACAGGCCGGCGGTACGCGCGGCCTTGGGCAGACGCTCGGGCCCCAGCACCAGAAGCCCCACCACCCCGATGATCAGCAGTTCGAGAAAGCCGATATCGAACATGTGGCGTTACTTGCGTTCGTCGGAGGACTCGGGCTTGCGCTCTGCCTCGACATCGTAGGTGTGGGTGCCGGTGGGCTCGTCATGACGCACCTGGGCCTGAGGCTTGTCGTCCTCGGGCTTCTCTTCGTCTTCGTTGACGGCCTTCTTGAAGCCCTTGACGGCGCCTCCCAGGTCGCTGCCGACATTTCTGAGCTTCTTGGTGCCGAAGATCAGGATGATGATGCCGAGCACGATCAGCAGCTGCCAGATACTGATACCACCTAACATAAGTGCTTCCTCAATGTACGGCGCCAAGCGCCTTGAATCGTTGGTTCCGGCCGCCTTGTCAGCGGGGGCGGGACGCCTTTTCCTCGTGGCCCGATACGCCAAAGCGACGGGCCAGTTCATCCAGCACCTGCTGATGGTCAAGGCCCAGGTGCGAGAGCATCACCAGACTATGAAACCACAGGTCTGCCGTTTCAGCGATCAACGCCTCTTGACTGGCTGGATCTGCGTCAACGTCCTTGGCGGCGAGGACGGTCTCCACCGCTTCCTCCCCCACCTTCTCGAGTATCTTGTTCAGGCCCTTGTGATGCAAGGAAGCGACGTAAGAGGACTCGGGGTCGGCGTGTCGACGTTCAGCGAGGGCGGCGTCGAGCTGCTTCAGAATATCGCTCATCGGTGAAGGTTCCATGAAGGGTCAGTTCCAGATCACCAGCAGGGTGCCAATGCCTGCCGCCAGCAGGACGGGCCATGGCTGGCCCGATAGCCATGCCGTCAATGGCTGCCAAGCCAGTGCGACGGCGGCCAGCGCCAGGCCCAGGCGGGTCCGTCGGACGCGCTTGGCCTGGCGGGTGAGCTGACTCAGGATATGGGTCAGTACATCGGCCTGCTGAGTGATCTGTCGGGAGCGCTTTTCGGTTTCCGACAGCGCCTTGTGGGCCAGCACGGGCAGTTCCGGTAGCTGGCGGGTGAGCTCCGGCGCTTGCCGCTTGAAGGAGTCCCAGAGCCCGTGGGCGCCGGCGCGCTCTTTCATCCACTGTTCCAGATACGGCTTGGCGGTGGCCCACAGGTCAAGATCGGGATAGAGCTGACGGCCGAGTCCCTCGATATTCAACAGAGTCTTCTGCAACAGCACCAGCTGTGGCTGGACTTCCATGTTGAAGCGCCGTGCGGTCTGGAACAGTCCCAGCAGCACCTGGCCGAAGGAAATATCCTTGAGCGGCTTTTCGAGGATCGGCTCACACACGGTACGCACCGCGGCGGCAAACTCGTTGGCGCGGGTGTCTTCTGCCACCCAGCCGGACTCGATGTGCAGCGCCGCCACCTCGTAGTAGTCCTGGTGGAAGAAGGCCAGCAGGTTGCGGGCCAGATAGTCCTGGTCTTCCCTTGTCAGGCTACCGACAATGCCGCAGTCGATGGCGATGTACTGGGGGTCGCTCGGATTCTGGCGCGAGACGAAGATGTTCCCCGGGTGCATGTCGGCGTGGAAGAAATTGTCGCGAAAGACCTGGGTGAAGAAGATTTCGACGCCTCGCTCTGCCAGCCGCTTGAGGTCTGTCCCCTGGGCCTTGAGGGCTTCGATATCGGCCACCGGAACGCCGTGGATACGCTCCTGGACCATGACCTTCTGACGCGTCAGCGGCCAGTGGATCGACGGTACGTAAAGCAGTGGCGAGCGCTCGAAGTTGCGCTTGAGCTGGGAAGTGTTGGCCGCCTCCTTGGTCAGGTCCAGTTCATCGAACAGGTTGACCTCGTAGTCGCGTACCACCTCCAGCGGATGCAGCCGGCGTGCCTCGGGCAGAAAACTCAGGGCCTTGGCCAGCAGATACATCAGCGACATGTCCTGGCGCATGACCCGATCAATGCCCGGGCGGATGACCTTGACTACCACATCCTGGCCATCGTGCAGGCGCGCCGTGTGAACCTGGGCGATCGATGCAGAGGCCAGCGGCTCCCGCGAAAATTCGGCAAACAGCGCCGACAGCGGTTCACCCAGGGACTCTTCGATCAGCGCTTCTGCCTGCTCGCCAGGGAAGGGCGGTACCTGATCCTGCAGTCGCTTGAGTTCGTTGGCGATATCGTCGGGAAACAGGTCTCGTCGCGTCGACAGCATCTGGCCAAACTTGACGAAGATCGGTCCCAGCGACTCCAGCGCCAGGCGCAACCGCTCACCCCGTGAGCGTTCACCTACGGGCACCAGCTTGAGCGGCGACCAGGTGAACACCAGGCGTAGCCACCAGGGTAGTTTCTCCAGTGGCAGCAGGGTATCCAGGCGATAGCGGGTGACGACCCAGATGATGCGCAGGGGGCGAAGGATCATGGGGCGTCGTTCTCCTGGGCCAGGCGGCGGGTCAGGCGCTTGAGGCGTGCTTCGGTGCGATCAGTGGCGAGTTCTAGCTCGGTCAGGGCGTCGCGCATGGCTTCCAGCTGGTGGCGGCCGGGCAGCCAGCGGGCTTCCTCGAACACGTACTCGGAGACATCGGCGCACAGTTCCCGCTGGGTGCGAAGTCCCCAGCGGGATAGACCGCGCAGCCCTTCGGCAAGCTGGTGGGCGGGCAGATCCCCCAGCCAGCGGGCGAGTTCGGCCTCCCAGTCCAGATCCAGGTCCAGCAGCAGGTCGCGGGTCGCCTCCAGCAGGTGGATCTTGCCGCGCACCGCCAGGCGGCCCTCGAACATCAGGCGCTCCATGTCGGCACCGCCGGCGAGGCGTCCCAGGGTCTCCGTGTCCAGCTCGACCACCGCGTCCCAGGCAGCTTCCTCGACCTCGTCGATCAGCAGCAGGTCAAGCCCTTGAGGGTGGTAGCACAGGCCCAGCTGCACCGGCGGCGATTCCAGGCACAGCAGGACGCGCTGGCCCGCCAGCTGGCGTAGCCGCGAGGGGGCAGCGGGGTCGCGGGCAAGCAGGGTGTTGACGGTCTTCTCGATGCCGGCCAGCAGCAGGGTCGGGGTCAAGGCCATCATGTCCTCAAAGCTTGATGCCGCGGTGCAGGGCGACGATACCACCGGTGAGATTGGTGTATTCGACACGCTCGAGGCCGGCCGTTTCCATCATGCCCTTCAGCGTTTCCTGGTCAGGATGCATGCGAATCGATTCGGCCAGGTAACGATAGCTGTCGGCATCACCCGCCACCATTTCGCCCATCTTCGGCAACAGGCGAAACGAGTACTCGTCGTAGGCTCGGGTCAGCAGGGGGTTGCCGGGCTTGGAAAACTCAAGCACCAGCAGACGGCCTCCTGGCTTCAGGATACGCGCCATCGACGCCAGCGCGGCATCCTTGTCGGTAACGTTGCGCAGGCCAAAGGCGATGGTGATGCAGTCGAAGGTATTGTCGGGAAAGGGCAAGCATTCCGCGTTGGCCTGAACGTACTCGACATTGCCACCGACGCCGCGGTCGAGCAGCTTGTCACGGCCCACTCCCAGCATCGATGCGTTGATGTCGGCCAGAACGACCTTGCCGCGAGGGCCCACCATACGCGAGAACTTGAGCGCCAGATCCCCCGTTCCACCGGCAATATCAAGCACGCTGTGGCCTGGGCGAACACCGGAGCGCTCGATAGTGAGGCGCTTCCACAGACGATGGATACCGAAGGACATCAGGTCGTTCATGACGTCATAACGGGCTGCCACGCTGTGGAAGACATCGGCGACGCGTGACGCCTTTTCGTCGACCGGCACGTCCTGAAAACCAAAGTGGGTAGTGCGCTTATCCATGGGACTCCCGAGTCGTGAGCTGTCGCGAGATGGGCCTAGAAAACGGCCATTGTAGCCTTGCGGGCCGGGCTTGTCTTTGACCGTGGCCTGGCCTCGGAAAGACGAGTGCTGCTACAGCTGACGGATCTCGATACCCAGCGGCTCGCGGCTGGCGCCAGCGGCTTCGAGGCGTTCGAGGTAGTCGGCCCAGTTGGCGTCGCGCTCGCGGATCAACCAGGCCAGGTAGTCCCAGCTGTAGAGCCCACTGTCATGGCCGTCATCGAAGTGAAGCTTGAGCGCGTAGCGTCCGGCCTGGCGAATATCGGCAAGACCTACATCCTTCTTGCCTACCTGCAGGGTGGCGGTATCGGCGCCGTGGCCGCGAACCTCGGCAGACGGCGAGAACACCCTCAGGTATTCCACCGGCAGGCGGTGTCGAGAGCCATCGGCATAGCCAATCTCCAGCTCTCGCGCTTTCCTGTGATAGTGCACCAGGGTAGGGGTAGGGGATGTCATGTCGATCTCCACGGAGTGATATGCCGATCTTGCGCTTGCTGCTGCCCTTGTGGTTGAAGCTGATCATCAGGGATGGTCATGACAGCCTACCATCACGACACGGGCCGCGGCGCGATGCGCGGCGGCCCGTGGGAGTGATGCTCAAGCCTCGTCGGGCATGGCAAGGTATTACAGAATATACCGGCTCAGGTCCTCGTCCATCGCCAGCTCACCCAGCTGAGAATCGACGTAGGCGCGGTCGATGACCAGCGGGCTGCCAATGTCTGAGCCCTTGAAGGAAGCTTCTTCCAGCAGTCGTTCCATCACGGTGTGAAGGCGGCGAGCCCCGATGTTTTCGGTGCCTTCATTGACGTTATAGGCGATCTCGGCGATGCGCTCGATGCCGTCGTCGGTGAACTGCACTTCCAGGCCATCGGTGGCCAGCAGCGCCTCGTACTGACGGGTCAGGGCGGCGGACGGCTCGGTCAGAATGCGCTTGAAGTCCTCCGGCGTCAGCGCCGACAGCTCGACGCGGATGGGCAGACGACCCTGCAGTTCCGGGATCAGGTCTGACGGACGCGACAGGTGGAAGGCCCCTGAGGCGATGAACAGGATGTGGTCGGTCTTAACCATGCCGTACTTGGTCGACACGGTGGAGCCCTCGATCAGCGGCAGCAGGTCGCGCTGGACGCCCTCGCGGGAGACCTCCCCGCCGCTGGACTGTCCGCTGCCCTTGGCCACCTTGTCGATTTCGTCGAGGAAGACGATACCGTTCTGCTCCACCGCCTCCACGGCGCGGGATTTGATGTCGTCCTCGTTGACCAGCTTGCCGGCCTCTTCGTCGCGCAGGATGGAGAAGGCTTCCTTGACCGTGACCTTGCGGGTCTCGGTCTTGCCCTTGCCCATGCCCGAGAACAGGCTCTGGAGCTGGTTGGTCATCTCTTCCATGCCCGGCGGCGTCTGGAATTCCAGATTGGGTGCCTGGGGAGACACCTGAATCTCGATTTCCTTGTCGTCGAGCTGACCCTCGCGCAGCTTCTTGCGGAACATCTGGCGGGTGGACGAGTCTTGACGCGGTTCGTCTTCCTGGCCCCGCGGCGGCGGCAGCAGGGCGTCGAGGATGCGATCCTCGGCGGCGTCCTCGGCGCGGTGGCCGACCTCTTCCTTGGCCTGCTCGCGGACCAGCTTGATGGCCGCTTCGGTGAGGTCGCGGATGATCGACTCGACGTCGCGCCCGACGTAGCCCACCTCGGTAAACTTGGTGGCCTCGACCTTGATGAACGGTGCCTTGGCCAGCTTGGCCAGGCGTCGAGCAATCTCGGTCTTGCCGACACCGGTGGGGCCGATCATCAGAATGTTCTTCGGCGTGACTTCCTGGCGCAGCTCACCGTCGAGCTGCATGCGACGCCAGCGGTTGCGCAGGGCGATGGCCACGGAGCGCTTGGCATCCTGTTGACCGACGATGTACTGATCCAGCGCGTGGACAATTTCGCGGGGTGTCATCTGGGTCATGATCAAAGCTCTTCCAGGGTCACGTGGTGATTGGTGTACACGCAGATGTCACCGGCGATTTCCAGCGACTTCTCGGTGATCTCGCGGGGCGACAGCTCGGTGTTCTCCAGCAGTGCGCGGGCGGCGGACAGGGCAAAGTTGCCGCCGGAGCCAATCGCGATGATGCCGCGCTCGGGCTCGACCACGTCGCCATTGCCGGTAATGATCAACGAGGCCTTCTTGTCGGCGACCGCCAGCAGGGCTTCAAGACGACGTAGAGCGCGATCGGTGCGCCAGTCCTTGGCCAGCTCCACCGCTGCCTTGACCAGGTTGCCCTGATACTTCTCGAGCTGGGCTTCGAAGCGTTCAAACAGGGTGAAGGCATCCGCGGTACCGCCGGCAAAGCCTGCCAGCACCTGGCCATGATAGAGGCGCCGCACCTTGCTGGCGTTGCCCTTCATTACCGTGTTGCCCAGTGACACCTGGCCGTCACCAGCCAGCGCCACCTGGTCGCCGCGGCGAACGGAAACAATCGTGGTCATGGAGCATTCTCCTTGAGGAAACCCCGGCATTCGACCGGCCTCGGGTTTCCTGTGACTTTCGAGGGAAGGGTCCCTCGTTGAAGACGATAGTCTGGGAGGTGTGGGCACCATGCCGAGATTTCAACCGGGCACAGCGGGCATCGCGCTGGCGGTGGGGCAGAATACGTTCGTGGCGTAGCCATGGAGACTGTCGTTGGCCATGGCTGACGCTGCATTCATCGCTCCGGGCCCGTAAACGACAGCACCCGGCCGAGGCCGGGTGCTGTTTCTTCCTTTTACATCAACTGCTTCCTTGCTACTGCGGGTATCGATAGGGGCTCAATGCAAGCCTTACTCGATATCGAGCTGGTGGTTCTCCAACAGACCCTTGAGGAAGTCATCGCTGGAGCCCGACATGCTGACATCGGACAGCACGATGACCTGGCTGGCGTTGCTGCCATCGGCGCTGATGTTGCCACCTGCGTCGATGTGCAGCACGGTGTCGGCCCCTTGCTGTTCTGCCAGCAGGTAGTCAGACAGCGACGCCTCTGATGCATCTTCCAGCAGATCCGACAGGTCCAGCTTGTCGGCACTGGCACTAGAGCCATAGACACCGGTGTGGAAGTCGACAATGGTGTCCGTCGCGGGCGAGCCCTCGACGCCTGCGTCAGCGAGAGTGAAGACAAAGGTGTCTGCACCGCCACCGCCGATCAAGATGTCATCGCCGGCACCGCCCCTCAGGATGTCGTCACCGCCCTGGGTGCGAGTGGTTTCCAGCAGCGATTCGTAGTTGTCGCGAACGTAGTCGCTGAGCTGGGCATTGGTCGGTGCTTCACCATCACCGTGCTCCGGAGACCACGTCAGGAACTCGAATACCCCTCTCAGGCCCATGCCGTCATGGGTGCCAGCAGCGAAGCTTGCTCCCGTGTCGCCATTGGTCCAGCTCAACTCGTCACTGTTGGTGGTATCACCAAAGATGATGTCGTTGCCGCCGCCGCCATCCAGGGTGTCGTTGCCAAGACCGTTGTATCCAGTTTCCTTGGAGCCGGTGGCCAAGGCCAGGTTGAGCTCGAACTGGGTGTCGACAATCTCCGCCTCGCCAATGGTGCCGGTGAATTCGGTGCCGTCATCCAGAATGACGGTAGATTCCCCGACCACGTTGGTGTTGTCGAAGTACTGGGTGATCTGCGAGACGTTGGTATCGTCGGGCAGAATCGTGCGGGTCTTGGGCGTTTCATCCCAGCCCACCGCGTGCACATCGGTGTACTGCGTCAGGTCGTTGAAGGCATCTACCGTCTCCTGCATCGTGACCTGGGTGGTGTTGGCCGTCCACACCTTGGCGTCGTTGTTCACGCCCGCCATGTAGAACTGAGGCGTACCGTCGGTGTAGAAGATGGTCTGGTTTTCCACGTCGTCAGTACTGACTTGCTTGAACCAGGTCTCTGTCTTGCGGAACGCGTCTTCGGTGTTGGTGTAACCACCCGGGCCCCAGCCGTTGACACGGTCGATGATGGACTGGAACAGGTTGTTGCCGACGACGTCCTTGTACTCCATGGTGTAGGCGTGATCGTTGAAGATCACCACGTTCATGTTGATGACGCCGACATGATCCTTGAGGCCATTGACGAATTCGGTGACCGCCTCCCTCAAGATTTCGATACGCGTCTTGAAGTACCCGGGGTAGCCGTCTTTCGGTATGTCGGTATACGCCGCAGTACTCACCGAGAAGTCGAGCACCAGAGCCAGGTTGTAGTCCTTGCCGTTCTCGATGATGGTTGCGCTGCCGCCATCGTCGCCGATGATGACATCGTCGCCGTGGCCTGCGGTGATAGTGTCATCGCCGTCACCACCGGCCTGCACGCTGTCTTCCTCGCGGGTCTCGAGGGTCAGGTAGCCTTCGGCGTAGTCGCCATCCCCATCGGTACCGGTCAGCTCGTAGGTAACATCGAGGCTGCCACCTTCACCGCCCGAGCGATACTCCATGCCGCCGAGGCTAAGGTCATTGCCCGCCTGGCCAGTGATTTCCACTGCCTGGAAGGGCTGGCTGCTCTCAAGTTCGATACGCCATCCGTCCTGAATGCCGGCCACGGTGATGCTGTTGCCGTTATCGGTCAGGGTGATTTCCGAGGTGACCTCGACACCCACGGCATCGAATACCGAGATGTCGCTGACCGACAGGTCGACAGGAGTGCCACTGCCCAGGGCAGGTACCGAGCTGCCGGCGCCGCCGTCGACATCAAAGGCAAATGCGGAGACAGAGAGGGACGCTGTCGAGCTGGACTTGCCATCAACATGCAGCGTCTGCTGGTAGCGGCTGATGGACTGATGGCTGTCCCAGGACGCTTGACTCTTGCTGATGACAGCATTGTTGAGGAAGTCGACGCGGATGACCTCACCAGCACTGATCTTGGCATCCTTGACGCCCAGGGAGTTGTCATCACGAACGATGGTCTGACCCTTGGAACTGATCAGTACATCGTTGCCAGGCTCTGCATCCGCCACGTTGTAGCCGATAAAGCTGTGGTCTTCGGCAGCGGTTCCCGTCGATACGATGACGTCATTGGTCTCGCCAGTGGTAAAGGCATCGCTGGCCATCACCGAGTAGCTGGTCCCATCGTCCGACAGGGCCACAGAGAAGGCAACGTCGCCGTCAGCGGTAACCGCTGACAGCATCTTGCCGTCGTCGCTCAGCGCGTAGGTCAGGGGTTTGCCAAGGTAGATCAGAGCGTTACCAGCGCTGTCCAGCGCTGCGGTGCCATCGATGTCGTCGTAGAACACCACGCTATCGGCACCATCGGCGCCGGCATGGGTAGCGAAGTTGAGGGAACCTGACGCACCATCTTCCAGGAAGGCAGGATCCGCCATGAACACTTCCGGCATGTCGTCATTGAGGTTGACAGTCAACTTGCCGGTGACGACATCACCATCACCATCCTTCAGCGCATAGCCGAGGTCCAGGGAAATAGTGTCCTCGGTATTGATCATCGGATGATCAAGGACATCGCTAAGGACCACTTCGTAGCTACCGGAGGCAAGGTCAGTGACCTTGGCGGTCAGTACTGTCGTGCCATCGGTCGTGCTACCCGTCAACACGGTGCCGTTGGCACTGACGGTAAAGGTGATGGCATCACCGCCAGAAGTCAGCGACGGTAGACCTGCCGTCTGCCAGGTGAAGGCGCCGGTGCTGGCCGGACCATCCTCGCCGAAGGTATAACCCAGAGATCCCGTCGTCTTCACGACTTCACCGGACACATCGCCGTTGCCGCCGGCCAGGCCACCTGACAGGCCGTCCTCATCGAGGGTGGTGACAGGGGAGGTGGTGTTAGGATCACCATCGGTCTCGGGCGTCGTGGGTACGATGCCGTTATCCATGACATTGACCGTTACCGTCGCGCTGCTGGTATCGCCGTCGCCGTCCTTGAGGGTGTAGGAGATCCTGGCAATCCCTTCAAACTTGGGAGCAGGAGTGAAGGTCAGAGTGCCATCGCTGTTGATGGACACGGAGCCAACGTCCGCACCGCCGACCACGGTCGCCTTGCTGATGTGGGCTCCGTCGGCGCCCAGCGCATCGTTCGCCAGTACGTTCAGCGTTATGGGTGAGTTGTTCTCGGCATCAACGCGGTCATTTCTTGCCTGCGATGAGTCGTCATTCACCAGGATCTTCAACGTGCCAGAGGCTTGAGCGCCAGCGCTGTTGGTGATGGTATAGCCCAAGTCCAGTACGAAGTTGTCTTCTTCTGTCGGGTTGGCGTGGTCCAGCGGCTGATGGAGCACCACCTTGTAGCTTCCTGACGCCAGGTCAGGCAACTGAACGGTGATCACCTTCCGGCCATAATCGTCAAAGCCCACCAAGGAGCGACCGTTACCGTTGAGGAAGAAGGTGACGTCGCTACCCCCAGAGGTCAGCTGCGGCAACGAGCTCTGATCCCAGGAAAACGCATCGGCTGGATCGGCAGGCCCCAACGAGCCAAAGTCGTAATTCAGCTGACCTGTTTTTACGATAGCTGTGCCAGCAATATCTCCGATGCCCCCTTCGTTTCCACCCGGCAAACCGTCCTCATCTACAATGGCGAGAGGAGCACTGGAAGAAGGGTCTCCGTCGGTTTCTGGCGTCGTCGGCCCTGTGGCCGTCTGGGTGACGTCTACCTTGAGCTTGCCATAGGCAATGTCGCCATCACCATCAGTGAAGGTGTATTCGACAATAGCTTTACCGGTGAAGTCCTGAGCCGCGGTAAACGTCAGGGTGTTGTCGGCATTGACCACAACGGTGCCGACGCTATCGCCGCCAGCTACGGTCGCAGACAGTTGCCCAGAGCCATCTGCTCCGGCCTGGTCATTGGCCAGAACGTCGAAGGTGATGGGGCTTTGGTTATCGGTGGACGTGTGGTCATCCTTCACCAGGGGGGAGTCATCATCAATGATGACTTTCAATGCACCTTCCGCCGTCAACCCTTGCTTATCGGTGACGGTATAGCCAACCACCAGGCGAATATCGTCCTCGACCTCAGGGTTGCGGTGATCCAGTGGCTTGGTGATGACCACCTTGTAAGTACCTGTAGGCACATCGGTCAACTGGATGAAAACGATCTTCTCGCCCGAGTCAGTGCTGCCGACCAGGGAGCGACCGTTGCCGTTCAAGTTGAAGGTGATGGCTTCGCCACCGGTGGAGATCAACGGCAGGTTGCTGGGATCCCAGCGGAAGGCGCCGGTATCCGCCGCTCCGTAGATGCCAAAGTCATATCCCAGCGTGCCGAAGCGCACAGTTGCGGTAGTCAGCGCATCATTGGCGCCGCCTCGCACCCCTCCCGCAAGCCCTTCTTCATCCAGCACGGTGATTTCCGTCTTGGTTAGCGGATCACCATCGCTATCAGGCGTGACTGGGCCCACGTTTCCTGCGCTGTCGACGCTGATTGCCAGCTCGCCGGTGGCTTGGTCGCCATCGCCATCCACCAAGGTATAGGTGATGACGGCGTCTCCTGCGAAGTTGACGTTTGGTGTAAAGGTCACGGTGCCGTCGGCGTTGATCTCGGCCGTGCCGGTAGCGGCTCCGCCCTGCACATCCACCTTTGTCACCTGGCTGCCATCGCCACCGGGACGGTCGTTCTCAAGGACGTCCACCGTCACCGCTGTGGCGCTGTCTGTAGAGGCTGTATCTTTGAGGGTCTTGGGGGAGTCATCATTGACGACGACGTTTAGCTTGCCATCGGCACTGAGGCCTTCGGCATCGGTGATGGTAAAGCCGACGGAGAACTCGATATTGTCCTCCATGGTGGTGTCGGAATGATCCAGCGGTTGGCGAATAAAGACGGTATAGGTGCCTTTCTCTACATCCATGAGCTGCAGAGTAATGACGGCTTCGCCATCTGGTGTCTTGCCTTCAATGACCCGGCCGTTGGGGCTCAGGGTATAGCTGACGGCTTCGCCTCCAGAGGTGAGCGCCGGCATATCTTCCAGGTGCCAAGAAAAGGCGTCGGCCCCGGCCGCAGGGCCACTGGCACCATAGCTGTAGCCGAGCTCGCCTCGGGCCGTGGCGAACATTTCAGGCACATCGCCGACGCCACCTTCGCCCCCGCCTTCTAGACCGTCTTCGTCGACGGTGGCAGTGGGTGAGGTGGTGGCGGGATCATCGTCCGTCTCTGGCGTGACGGGGACAGCCTTGAGTTTTACCGTGGTATTGAAGGTACGGCTGGTGACGTCACCGTCGGTGTCGCTGGCCGTCACGGTGAAGCTGAGTTTAGGGTCATCCTCGATGACGTCCCTGTCGATGGTGAAGGTCCAGGTGCCGTCGCTCTTGATGGTCAGCACGCCATTGTCCAGCTGAATGGCGGTATCGAGTGCATAGCTGGTGCTGTCGCCAGGCACCTTGACGCTGGCATCTTCCAGACCGTCAGCACCGCCGCTGAGCGTCCAGTTGCCGGTATGTGTGGTGGATACTTCGATTTCGCTGCCGTCCTGGTAAGTGATGGCAGGCGAATCATCGTCGATAAAGACAGCGATCATGTCGCTCGAGGTGGCGCCGGCACTGTCGGTCAGGGTGAAGCCAACCTGCAACAGCAGATCGTCTTCCGCCGTGGGAATGCCATGGTCGGCTGACTTGAAAAGTGTCGCCTCAAACAGACCTGAAGAGGTGTCTTGCATGACAAGTTCGAAGACTTTTTCGCCATCTTCGTCAGCGGCTGTCAGGGTCAGGCCGTCATCTGACACTGAGTACGTCACGGCGGAGCCGCCGGACGTGATTGCCTGAATACCTGTAGTTTTCCAGGTAAAAGGCGAGTTGCTGGCAGGGGTTCCATTGTTATAGGAAAAACTGATCAGACCCTGGGTGGTGATATCCGTGCCGGGGAGATCATTGATACCACCAGCATTGCCGCCTGTCAGTCCATCTTCATCAAGGAACGCGGTTGTGTTCACTGTTTCAACGTTGCTTTCAGCCATCACTGTCCACCTGTAAGTAGAGGAAAATGCGCCGACGCTCAATGACAGAATTCGCCATTGTTGTGCAGTTTCAGGGTTGTTGACGTAACCCCGTCATATGGGCATGCGCTGGCGAAAACCATGCTAGTGATAAGGACAAAGTGGTAATACTGGCTACATGGGCAGGTGGGGAAACTTTGGTATGCGTGATTAGGTAAGGTATGGATGAGTGCTCTAATCTAAGTCATTCATTCGCGTGATAATTAGAAAATGTAAATGTGCTTGTATGGCGTGTTTTTGGGGTTTTTTCTGAGATACGTCACTGTTTCTTGTACCACAGTACGTGAAAGATGCGTTCTAAATGTGAGAGTTGCCTGAGCATATTCAGAGATATGATAGAGGGCAAAGAAAATGAGCCATATGGCTGATGCCGTGTCGAAAACAACAAGGCCCGCTCCTGGGGTAGATCAGGAAGCGGGCCTCGAGGTGTCAGCAAGGCGTCGTCAAGTGACGGGGTAAGGCATCAATTCTGCAGTTGAATCAGCAAGGGTTCGATACCTTGGGTGCTCATCAGGTCCTGGGCGCGTGCCAGCTCGTTGCGGTCGCTGTAAGGACCGACCTGCACCCGGTGCCATGTCGCCCCGCCGGTGGCCTCGACCTCACTGATCTTGGCCAGCAAGCCGAAGTCCTTGAGCCGGCCAGCCAGTTGACGTGCATCACCCACTTCACGAAATGACGCTGCCTGCAGCATGTAGCGGCGTTCGGCGCTACGGGGCGTCTCGGAGGGCGTGCTCGCCGATGTGTCCTCGCGGGAGTTGGCGGCGATCACGGCGGCAATGGGGTCATCGTCCGAGATGGAATCATCACTGGACGTTGCCGCTTCCGGTCGACGAGCCGTGGACTCGGGCACTTCCTCGTCTGACGCAATGACCTCTGACTCGGGGAGCAGGGTGTAGAACTCGAAGGTCGGCATGGGCGGTTCGCTGTCGCTGCTCTGACCTTGTCCGCCGCTGGTGGAAGTACTACTTGTTCCACCGCCCTGGCCATCATTGCTCGATGGCTTGGGCAGTACCGCAGCGATCGGCGATCGCGGATCCTGCCATGGCGCGGTGCCGTTCTGGTGGTGTGCCAGCAGAAAGCCAGCCGCCAGGCCGACGGCCGCCCACAGCCAGCCGGGAATGCCGCCGCGGCCGCGCGTGGAGGGCTGTTTGCGCTTCTGGCTGCTGGTGGCTCCCCGCTTGCGGGGCGGCGCCTTGCGAGTGGCCATGGCTTACATCTCCTCCGGCGCGCCGACGCCCATCAGGTCAAGCCCATTACGCAGCACTTGGCGGGCAGCAAGGCCCAGTGCCAGGCGGGCATTGCGCAAGGCAGCGTCCTCGACCATGACCTTGCAGGCGTTGTAGCAGCTGTGGAAATCGGCAGCGAGGTCCTGCAGATACTGGGCGATCTGCTGGGGCTCGCGAGCCTTGGCGGCGTGTTCGACCACCTCGGGGTAGCGGGCCAGGCGATTGAGCAGCGCCTTTTCCTGATCCGCTTCGAGCAGGCCCAAGTTGGCCATGCCCGTGGCGTGGTCGAAGGCCAGGCCTTCGCTCTCAGCCTTGCGCAGCACGCTGCAGACGCGGGCGTGGGCGTACTGCACGTAGTAGACCGGGTTGTCATTGGACTGGGAGCGCGCCAGATCAATGTCGAAGGTCAGCTGGGAGTCTGCCCGCCTGGCAGCGAGGAAGAAACGGGTGGCATCTCGCCCGACCTCATCGATCAGGTCTCGCAGGGTGACATAGCTTCCTGCGCGCTTGGACAGCTTGACCTCGACCCCTGAACGGGTCACCAGCACCATCTGGTGCAGCACGTAGTCGGGCCAGCCCTTGGGAATACCCACGTCCAGGGCTTGCAGCCCTGCGCGTACCCGGGTCACGGTGGAATGGTGGTCCGCCCCCTGCTCATTAACGACGGTGGTGAAACCCCGTTGCCACTTGTCGAGGTGGTACGCCACATCCGGCAGGAAGTAGGTGTAGCCGCCCTCGCTCTTGCGCATTACCCGGTCCTTGTCATCGCCAAAGTCCGTGGTGCGCAGCCACTGAGCGCCGTCCTGCTCATAGGTGTGACCATTCTCCGTCAGGCGGCGTGCGGTTTCCTCGACCTTGCCGTCTTCGTACAGCGAGGACTCCAGGAAGTACACGTCGAAGCTGACGCCGAAGGCGCGCAGGTCGAGATCCTGCTCCCGGCGCAGATAGGCGACGGCGAAGTCGCGGATGGCCTCGAGGTCATCGGGATCGCCCTTGCCGGTCACATGGCGATCGTCGGCATGGACGGTGTCACCGGCCAGGTAGGCGTTGGCCACGTCGGTGATATAGTCGCCGCGGTAGCCGTCCTCCGGCCATCCTGCGTCGTCTGGCCCGAGACCCTTGGCGCGGGCCTGGACGGACAGCGCCAGGTTGCTGATCTGAGCGCCTGCATCGTTGTAGTAGAACTCGCGGGTGACGTCGTAGCCGGTGGCCTCAAGCAGGCGACACAGGCAGTCGCCGACGGCAGCGCCACGGCCATGTCCCACGTGCAGCGGGCCGGTCGGGTTGGCCGAGACGAATTCCACCTGCACCTTCTCTCCCTGGCCTGTCAGGCTGCGGCCGAACGTATCGCCAGCATCCAGCACGTGGCGCACGACCTGGGCAGCGGCATCCGTGGCGGCGAAGAAGTTGATGAAGCCTGGGCCCGCGATGTCGACCTTGGCGACAGCATCGCTTTGCGGGAGAGCGGCCACCAGTTTTTCCGCTATCTGGCGCGGGGCTGACTTGGCGGGCTTGGCCAGCATCAAGGCGAGGTTGGTGGCGTAGTCACCGTGAGCCTTGTCCTTGGTCGGATCGACCTTGTAGGTGGGGGCGAGTTCCTGGGGAATGACTTCCTGCTGCTTGAGCTCGGCAAGGGCGGCATCCAGCAGCGCAACGATAGTGTCTTTCATGAGGCGTCTATGTCCTGTGGCACGGTGGCCGAGCGCGGCGATCAGGGCGCCAGTCGGCAGGCAGACCGTGCATTATCGATGATTGCGTCCAGCCTTTAAAGGCCGGACGTCTGCTCATGGAAATTCCGGATCAGCTCAGGCTCTGAGGGTCGACATCGATCGACCAACGAACGCGTCGGGCGTCGGGCCAGGCCTCCAGCCGCTGTGCCAGCCACGCCAGGGCAGGGTGCAGCTGACTGCGCTTGTCAGACATCAGCGCCAGCTGCAAGTGGTAACGATTCTGTCGCCGCTCCATGGGGGCGGGCACTGGGCCGAGGCAGTCGAGTTCGAGCGCCTGTTGCTTGATGTGATCGCGCAATTCGCGGGCGAGCTCTCGTGCCAGGGTGGTCAGTGCCTCTTCTCGAGGCCCCTCCATGCGCAGCAGGGCCATGAAACGGTAGGGAGGAAGGGCGGCGATGCGTCGCTCATCCAGCAGTGTCTGGGCCAGAGCGTCATAACCCCGGTCTGCCAGCAAACGGAGGTTCGGGTCGTCCGGGTGCATGGTCTGTACCAGCACCCTGCCCGGGTGGGCCGCGCGCCCGGCGCGGCCGGCCACCTGCTCGAGCAGCTGGGCGGAATGCTCGAGGGCACGAAAGTCGCTGGCATAGAGGCCGGCGTCGGCATTGACCACGACCACCAGCGTGACGTGAGGCAGATGGTGTCCCTTGGCAAGCATCTGAGTGCCCACCAGGATGGCCGGCTCGCCCCGGCGCACCTCCGTCAGCATCTTCTCCAGGGCATCCTTGGTACGGGTACTGTCACGATCGATACGATGCACGGGAACGTCGGGAAAACTCTCCGCCAGGCTTTCCTCGGTGCGCTCGGTGCCGCTGCCCAGCGGGCGCAGGTCAGCACTGCCACACTCTGGGCAGGCGTCGGGAAGGACTCGCCGGCGGTCGCAGTGGTGGCAGGCCAGCATCGGAGGCTGGCGATGCCACGTCATGCGTGCATCGCAATGATCGCAGTCCGCCATCCAGCCGCAAGCATGGCAGGACAGGGTAGGAGCAAAGCCGCGGCGATTGATGAACACAAGGACCTGATGTCCGGCGCTCAGAGTGGCCTTGATGGCGTCGATAACCGGTGGAATCAGGCCTCCGCGGCGAGTGCGCCCCTTCAGGTCGACAAGCTCCAGGCGAGCGGGAGCGTGGCGGGTGGCTCGCTTGGTCAGCCGCAGGTGGGCGTAGTCCCCTGTCAACGCGCGATGCAGGCTTTCCAATGAGGGTGTAGCGCTACCCAATAGTAGCGGGATCTGGTCGCGCTTGGCGCGCACCACCGCCAGGTCTCGCGCATGGTAGCGCAGTCCGTCCTGCTGCTTGAAGGAGCCGTCGTGCTCTTCATCGACGATGATCAGGCCTGGCCTCGCCAGCGGCGTAAAGATGGCCGAGCGGGTGCCGATGATGATCAGTGCTCTGCCGCTGGCAGCGGCTTCCCAGGCATCCAGGCGTTCATGGTCGGTCAGACCGGAGTGCAGCGCAACGACGGGCACACGGAAGCGCTGGCGGAAGCGTCCCAGGGTCTGGGGGGTAAGCCCGATTTCCGGAATCAGCACCAAGGTCTGGCGACCTTTGGCCGCGACGGCCTCGATCAGCTGCAGGTAGACCTCGGTCTTGCCGCTTCCCGTGACACCGTGCAGCAGACACGGGTGAAAGCGATCCAGGCCCTGGTGCAACCGATTGAGCGCTTTCGCCTGTTCGTCGTTCAGGCTGAGGGCGGGGCTGGCGAGAAGGCCCTTGGTGTCGTCCGTGGGGGCCGCGGCGAGCGCTTCCTCATGGCGGATGATCAGTCCCTTGGCTTCCAGGGAGCCCAGCTGGTCTCGGCTGAAGGACTGTGCCAGGACCACCTGGGTCGTCAGGCCGTGAGGATGCTGGCCCAGCATCTCGAGTAGTGCGGCCTGTCGAGGCGCGCGTCCCAGTCGCGAGCGGTCGGCGTTGGCATTGATCATCCAGCGCTCACGGGTGCGGGCCTGCAGTGGTCGCCCCTGGCGGAGGAGCACCGGCATGGCATGTGCCAGGGTGTCGCCCAGCGCATGTTGATAGTAGCGTGCGGTGAACCGGCACAGCCAAAGCCAGTCCGCCGGTAGCGGCGTGCTGTCGATACAGCTCTGGATGGGCTTCAGTTTGTCCAGTGGGAAGTCGCTGTCATCGGCGCAGGCCACGATGACGCCCACCACCTGCCGACGACCGAATTCGACGCGCACGCGCAGGCCCTCCTGCCAGCCGTCGGGCGGAACTGGGCCGCCAGGACGGTAGTCGAACAGTCTGCGCAGAGGTGAGGGAATAGCAATGCGCAGTACGCGCGGGGCAGGGGTGTCAGGCAATTGGCCTCCACAATGAAGTCTGCTAGAATGCTCCGCCGCCTGTAACAGGCAGGCGGTTCACCGGCCGGCACGGTGGTGCGTCACAGCATGCACGATGGCCGTGCCATTACCCGTATGCGGTGCCTGGCAATGGATCAGGTGGCGGCATACCGAAAAGTGAGGTTCACGATGAAACAAGGTATCCACCCGGATTACAAGACGGTCAACGCGACTTGCTCCTGCGGCGCCAGCTTCGAAGTCGGCTCCACTGTCGGTCACGACCTGCACCTGGACGTCTGCTCTCAGTGCCACCCCTTCTACACTGGCAAGCAGAAGCAGGCTACCACCGGTGGCCGCGTCGAGCGCTTCAACAAGCGCTTCGGTGCTGCACTCAAGCGTTGATCGTCTGATGGGCGCCGTCGTCAGGCGACGGCGCAATGTCATGATGACGCTCGGGCTTTGCCCGTCACAAACCCGCCAGCATTGGCGGGTTTGTTGTATCTGGAGGACGCATCGCACCACGTTTCTGGGTATCGCTGTTGCGGCGCGTCAATGCGTAAGACGTCGCTGAGGTCTAGTCTTCTAAGGACGGTTGCGTCGCTCGGCTGATGGATTCAGCGCTTTGTTAGACGTTGGTGCAATGCAGCAAAAGTTGTCGACATTGTCAGCGAACATCTTCAAACGAGCGTGTAAATATCGCTTTTGGTGCCAATGTTGAGAAATGGAATATTTTTCTATATTGTGTGGCCACGTTCCACAAGGATATCCGGACACCAAGCATGACAGACGCAAAGAAGCAGGCTGCGCTGGACTATCACGCACTTCCCATTCCCGGCAAACTGTCGGTCGAGCTGACCAAACCGACGGCCACCGCCAAGGACCTGGCGCTTGCCTATAGTCCTGGCGTGGCGGAGCCCGTGCGCGAAATCGCTCGGGACCCGGAGAATGCCTATCGCTATACCGGCAAGGGCAACACCGTCGCGGTGATTTCCGATGGCACCGCCATCCTTGGCCTTGGCAACCTCGGTCCGCTGGCCAGCAAGCCGGTCATGGAAGGCAAGGGGGTGCTGTTCAAGTGCTTTGCCGGCATCAACTCGGTCGATATCGAGGTCGATGCCGAAAGTCCGCAGGCGTTCATCGACACGGTGGCGCGCATTGCCGACAGTTGGGGTGGCATTAATCTCGAGGACATCAAGGCGCCGGAGTGCTTCGAGATCGAGCAAGCCCTGGTTGAGCGCTGCAAGATCCCGGTCTTCCATGATGACCAGCACGGCACCGCCATCGTGACGGCGGCGGGCATGCTGAATGCGCTCGACATCGCCGGCAAGTCGCTTGAGCAGGCGCGGATCGTCTGCATGGGGGCTGGTGCTGCTGCGATTGCCTGCATGAAGCTGCTGGTGGCTTGTGGTGCGAATCCCGCCAACTTGGTGATGCTCGACCGCAAGGGAGTCATCCATAGCGGGCGGGAAGACCTGAATCAGCACAAGGCGATGTTTGCGGTAGATACCGACAAGCGCACCCTGGACGACGCCATCGATGGCGCGGATGTCTTTATCGGCCTGTCCGGCCCCGGCCTGATGACGGCCGACCATATCCGCAAAATGGCCAAGGATCCCATCGTCTTTGCCTGCACCAACCCGGACCCCGAGATTCATCCCGATCTGGCCCGGGAAACCCGCCCGGACGTCATCATGGCGACGGGGCGGTCTGACTACCCCAACCAGGTCAATAATGTGCTGGGTTTCCCGTTCATCTTCCGTGGCGCGCTGGATGTGCGTGCAACTCGCATCAACGAGGAGATGAAGGTAGCGGCGGTCCATGCGCTCAAGGACCTTGCTCGCGAGCCTGTTCCTCAGGCGGTGCTGGATGCCTACGAGCGTGACGCCATGAGCTTTGGCCGGGAATACATCATTCCGACCCCGGTGGATGTGCGCCTGCTGGAGCGAGTGACCTCCGCCGTCGCCCAGGCGGCTGTCGACTCAGGGGTGGCACGCAAGCCCTATCCTTCGCACTATCCGCTGAAGACCATCGACGACGTCTACGGCAGCTGAGCGCCGTCTCAAGCGTGGCTCTCTGGTCATGCGGTAATGAAAAAGCCCTCCACTGGAGGGCTTTTTTGTATGGGCTTTTTTGTATGTGAGGGCTTGATCAGGGAGCGCAGAGCTTGGTGTGTCGAGAGAGGATGGTTCACCAACGCTGGCTCGGGCGCTGACCCAGGCTGACGTCGTCTCAGAACTCGTAGCGTAATGAGGCTGACGTAATTCGATCCGTCCGTGCTTCGGCGTCTTCGGGTGGATCCGAGTTGTGCTTTATCTCATGCGACAGTCGCAGCGACATGTGCGCATTGATCCGGGTATCGAGTGCGGTGTAAGAGCGTAGCGTCGAGTTCTTGCGCGTGGTCTCGACCGAGAGTTCCTGTTCAAGACTGGCGCTGGCGCTCAGGATGTAGCCGGCTTCCATGGCGCCGTAGGCGACGGCCAGGCGCTGATCGTCCTCGTCGGGCAGGATGTCTGCGCGATAGCCTGGGCCTGCCTCAAGCTCAAGGTGGGCGCGGGGAGAGTCGAGGATCTGCCGGCCGTAACCAGTAATGGCGGTGAACTGATGATCGTAGCCGCTGAAACGATCCTTCTCCCAGCGACCGAAGGCAAACAGATAGTGAGGACCTACCAGCTCGCGGCGCTGACGAAACGAGGTCATGTAGCGTTCGGCGCTGGTTTCACTGTCCTCGCTGGCATGGCGGGCTTCGGCCCGAAAGCGCGATAGCCAGGCGCCGTTGAGCCAGGTCAGCTGGGTCTTGCCCAGCACGGTCTCGGTGTTGGTATTGCCGGAGAGACGGGTATAGCCAAATTCGACATGCCCGATAAAGTCGGGGGCGTCGTCGTTCGGCGCTGCAGGGGCGTAGAAGGAATCGGCCAGGGATGGCGATATCGGCACAAAAAGCCCAAAGAAGCACAGTGTGGCTGCCAGCGTGCGTAAGCGGGAAAGCACCATGTGGTGGTCACCTGGATAAGGCTAGGGGAAGAGATCAGGATGCCGCCATGGCGGCAGTCATGCTTCTCCCCCGGGCGGGGGAGAAGCGACTTGCGGGATGAGGCTAGAAGATAGCTTCGTAGGCGCCAGTGCCCTGGGAGCCGCTGTGACGCTCCACGGCGCTTTCCACGCGACGGGGCTGGACACTGGGCATGTGATCTTCGTCGAAGATTTCCTCGATGCCACCGCCCTGGTTGTCGCCGAGTAACCGGCCGGTGTTGGCGTCTACGCGGGCCGTCACGATACCCGGCGGCTGCGGCGGAATGTTCTCCGGCTTGCCCGCCAGCGCCTGGCCCATGAAGTCGACCCAGATCGGCAGTGCTGCCTGGGCGCCGTACTCCGCAGTGGGAGTGTTGTCGTCCTTGCCGACCCATACGGTGGTGGCGTAGTCGCCGTTGAAGCCCGCGAACCAGGCGTCGCGCTGATCGTTGGTGGTACCGGTCTTGCCGACGATATCGCTGCGCTCAAGGGAGAGCGCGCGACGAGCGGTGCCGCGTTCGACCACGTCACGCAACATGTCACGCAGCAGGTAGACCGCGCGGGCATTGGCCACCCGCGGAGCGACTTCATAGGTCTTGCCGTCGATCTCGGTGGTGCTTTGTCCTTCCTCGCACTCACGGCATGCCACCCGCGGGCTTGCCTCTTCCACCAGCGTCTGTTGCTCACCCTGGGTAATCTTTTCGATAAACCAGGGAGTGACGCGGAAACCGCCGTTGGCGAGCACGGCGTAGGCATTGGTCATCTCCAGTGGCGTCAGGCTGGCGCTACCCAGGGCCAGTGACAGCCCGTTAGGCAGACGCTCTCGGGAGAAGCCGAAGTCGACCAGAAAGTCGATGGTGCGATCAAGGCCAATGCTTTGCAGCAGGCGGATGGTGACCAGGTTGCGCGATCGTGCCAGGCCAGTGCGCAGACGGGTCGGGCCAAGGAAGTCGCCGCTGGAGTTCGATGGGCGCCACAGTTCGTTGCTGCCGTCGTTGAGCACGACGGGGGCGTCGTTGATCACGGTGGCGGGGGTCACATCGCCGCTGTTGAGGCCTGCCAGGTAGATAAACGGCTTGAAGATCGAGCCTGCCTGGCGACGTGCCTGAATGGCGCGGTTGAACTTGCTGGCATCGAAGTCAAAGCCCGCCTGCAGGGCCAGAATCGCGCCGGTCTTGGGATCCATCACCACCAGCGAGCCTTCCGCATCGGGCTGCTGGGAGAGTCGCCAGCTGTCGTCTTCGCGCTGCAGAATGCGCACGAGATCACCGCGGCTGGCGATCTGGGAGGCGGCCGTGGGCTTGGCCCCACGATAGCGAGCGCTCTTGTAAGGAGCTGCCCACTCAAGGCCCGCCCAGTCCAGGGTGATCAACTGGCTGTCGTGGGTGAGGACCTTCATTTCACGGCCATCGGTCGCCACCACAATGGCGGGCTCCAGGGGGCCGAAGGAGGGGGTGCGCTCGAGCACTTGCAGCCAGTTGCTGACGTCGCCATCGATGCCTTCGACCGTTGTCTGGCTGCGTTCTGCGGCACGACGAGCGGTTTCCATCACCTCGGGTGAGCCTGACAGCTCTTCTTCCAGGCCAGTGCGCTCGGTCTGGTCCTGCGCTTCTGCCAGACTTTGCGGGATATCGGTGTCTTCCGGGCCGCGCCAGCCGTGGCGGGTATCGTAGGCGATCAGGCCATTGGCCAGCGCCTGCCGCGCCATGGGCTGCAGCTCGCTGTCGATGGTCGTGGTGATGCGATAGCTGCCGGTATAGGCCTCGTCACCGAAACGTTCGGTGGCGAACTGCCGCGCCATCTCCGCGACATAATCGGCCTGAACTTCGGCACGGGCGACGTGACGGCTGGCCGTGATCGGGGCCTGGACGGCGTCGTCGTAGGCTGCCTGGTCGATATACCCAAGCTCGCGCATGCGGAACAGGATCCAGTTGCGGCGAATCAGGGCGCGTTCGGCATTGGCCAGCGGGTTGAAGGACGAAGGCGCCTTGGGCAGCCCGGCAATCATGGCGCTTTCGGCCAGGGTCAGTTCGTCCAGCGGCTTGTCATAATAGACCTCTGCCGCAGCGGCAATGCCGTAGGCGCGGTGGCCCAGGAAGATCTTGTTGACGTACAGCTCCATGATTTCCTGCTTGGACAGAATCTGTTCCATCTGCAGCGACAGCAGGATTTCACGCAGCTTGCGGGTAAAGGTGCGGTCCAACGTCAGCAGATAGTTTCTCGCTACCTGCATGGTGATGGTCGAACCCCCGGACTGGGGCGTGCCGCCGCTGGTGATCAGCTGCTTGACGGCCCGCGCCAGCCCTTTCGGATCCACCCCCGGGTGTTCAAAGAACGCCGCGTCCTCAGCGGCCATCAGGGCCTGCAGCATGGGCTCGGGGATCTCATCGAAATCGACGGGCATACGGCGTTCCTCGCCGAATTCGCCAATCAGCTGGTTGTCCCTGGTGTAGATGCGCAGCGGGGTCTGCAGCTCGAAGTCCTGCAGCTGGCGGACATCGGGAAGACCGGGCGCAAAATAGAGGGCGGCACCAACGACACCCAAGGCTGCTGCGGCGCCCAGTGAGATCACTAGCCACACGGCAGAGAATAAGAGCGTTCTGAGATACTTCATGAAATCGCGGTGTCCATGCTGAAAACGAAAACGGCGGGGTATATCACTGAAAAAGGCAATCCTTTGCGTCGGCCATTATAGGAACTGGGCGCAGCCGTCACCACCTTTGTGACGAATTACCCGCCTTGTTGCACAAAGTCGTGGCATAGATCAGTAACCTCTTGCCTACGGTTGGCTAGGCTGGCACCACGGTAATGTGCATCGGGTGCATGCCATAGCTGCGGATGCGACGACGACATGTGGTTTACCTCAAGGGCCAATGGCCTGGTGGGTGTGGATATCACGTCTGCCACGGTCAAGCTGATCGAGCTTGAGTCGGTAGCGGGTGGCCACCGAGTGGTCAGCCATGCGGTGGGACCCTTGCGCCAGGGAGCCGTGGTCGAACGCCGTATTCGCGATATGGGCGAGGTGATCGAGGTCCTGTCCCGTGTCGTCGAGCGCGCCGCCCCGCGCAGTCGGCATGCCGCCGTGGCGGTCCCTTCTGGAGCGGCGATCACACGCTTGCTGCGTTTCCCGGCGGACTTGAACGAGGACCAGGTCGAAGCCCGGATCGAGTGGGAGTCTGACAAGCACATTCCGTTTCCGTTCCGTGAGGTGGCATTCGACTTTCAATGCCTCGGTGAGTGTGTCGATGATCCGGCATTTCGGGAGTGGTTGCTGGTGGCGTGTCGACGCCACGATGTCGAGCAATTGACCCAGGCGCTGGAGGCCAGTGGGCTGGTGCCGGCCGCCGTCGATGTGGAGAACTTTGCCATCGAACGAGCCATGGCTGGGCTCTATCGGCGTCTGCAGATGGGGGATGAGGCCTTGGCGCTGGTGGATGTTGGTGCCTATCTCAATGCGCTGCATGTGCTTGAGGCAGGGCGGATTATCTATAGCCACGACAGTCTTTACGGCGGCATGCAGTTGACCGAGGCCATCCAGCGTCACTACGGCATGAGTCTTGATGAAGCGGGTTTCGCCAAGAAACGCGGCGGCTTGCCGGGGGACTATGGGCAGGCCGTGCTGCTGCCGTTTCTTGATACCTTGATCGGCCATATCGAAAACTCGCTCCAGCTCTATCGCGTGTCGGGAGGATTTCGCCCGCTGAGTCGCCTGTTGGTGGCGGGGGGCACCAGCCTGATCGGCGGCTTCGCCGAACGGCTATCTGAGTCGATCGGATTGCCGGTCAGCCTGGTCGATCCGCTGGAGGGCATGAGCATTGCATCATCCCTGGACGTCGACGCCGTGCGCGCCGAGGCCCCCGCGCTGCTGACCGCCTGTGGCCTGGCGCTGAGGGGGCGGGCATGAGCCGGGTGCGCATCAATCTGCTCGATTGGCGCGACGCGGCCAGGGTGCGGCGTACCCATGGCTTCTGGCTGACGGTGGTCATGGCTGCAGCAGCAGGCGTGGGAGTGGCCTTGCTGGCGTCGCTGTGGCTGCAGTGGCAGCTGTCGTTGATGGCTGAGCGCGACCAGCACGTGCAGCAGGCGATGACGCAGCTCGAGGCAACGTCGCGGGAAATGGCGGACCTTGACCGGCAGCTGGCGCTGCTTGACCAGGAAGAGGCACTGCTGTCTCGCTTGCAGGACCAGCGTCGGCAGACCCTGGATGTGGTCAATGGTCTGGCTGCGACGCTGGTCAATGGCGTGCGTTATGACCGGGTCGAGCGCCGCGATGATGCGCTTATCCTCGAGGGGGAGGCGGTCGACAGTGCGCGCCTGGTCGAGCAGCTGCGTGCCCTTGAGCGAGTGCCGACGTTCCTGGAGCCGCAGCTGTCTCGGGTAGGGGCACAGCATGGTCGCCAGCACTTTGTCGTGCAGTTGCAACTGGCGTCCCACGCCGTCGAGAGGCCAAGGCCATGATGCCGTCACTGGATAGGCGCAGGGCGGTGGGGCATGGGGCCGACGCGATAGCGGGGGTGCCATCATCGCGCTCCCGGTGGCTGCGCCTAAGGGAAGAGTGGCGTCGCTTGGGTGTGGTCGACTGGCGACGGTTGGAGCTGGGTGAGGCCGGGCGCTGGCCATGGATGTTGCGCGTGCTGGTGGGCTCCAGCGCCTTTTGCGTTGCGCTTGTTGTGACGCTGGTGTGCTACGTGCGACCGCTGGCGATACGCCTGGAGCAGCTTGAGCTGCAGGAGCAGCAGGCGATCGGGGAGTTTGAAGCGCGGGCGCGTGAGCTGGCGGAGCTGGATCGCATGAAGCGCGTGCTGGTGAATCTGGATCAGATGGTCAGCGAGCGTCGGCAGATGCTGCCGGATGGGGCTGATATCCCCTCGCTGCTTGAAGGTATCGGGGATGAGGCCAGAGCCCGGGGGCTGGCACTGCAGGAGCTGGCGCTGGGGCAGCCTCGTCCGCTGGCGCTCTATGTGGAGCGTCCCTTCGAGCTGCGGGTGCGGGGGGGATATCACGCCATCGGTGGCTTTATCGCTGACCTCGCCAATCTGCCGCGCTTGGTGACCATTCACGACTTCAGTCTGCTGCCCGTGGAAGGCCAGCTTGAGCTGAGTGCTCGGGTGCAGACCTACAGTATTGGCGATGCGTCGGCCGCCGCTGTGCGAGTCTCCGATGAGCAGGTACGGCGTCAATGAGCAGCCGCTGTCGGGGAGAGTTCACCCGTCTGTGGCTGGTTCTGGCCTGTGTCATGACGGGCTGTGTCTTGACGGGCTGTGAACACGACAGCCTGGAAGCGTTGGATGAACGACTGGCGGCGGCGCTGACCACCGAATGGCGCCAGCCGGCAGGAGAGCTGCCTGAGAGCGTTGAGCTTCCGATTCTTCACTACCTGTATGCCGAGTCGAGAAGCCCCTTTCGCTTCGCCGGCCAGGTGCAGCGCGATCCCCAAGGGTTGGCCGCCTTTGCTCTGGACGAATTGACCCTGGTCGGGGTGCTGGAGCGCCAGTCCCAGCGCTGGGCCTTGTTCGAGACGCCTGGAGGGCGGGTGCATGCCGTAATGGAGGGGCAGTCGCTGGCCTCTCCAGCGGTCAAGGTGGCGGCCATCGAACCCGATGCGGTCAGGCTGGAAGCCGATCATCCGGAGCATTATGCCTGGCGGGATCGCCTGGTGTCGGTGGGCGAAGGGCCAGCAGGGTCCGTCGTCGCCACAGCAACTCAATGACGCGGGGCGAACATGCAGAGACTGATGAAATCATGGCGCAGCCCGATGAAGGGCCGCAAGCACCGCAGGCGGGGGCTGTTCTCTGGCTCGTGCCGGTCATCTTGGGAGTGGCGTCCTGCAGCGTGCAGGCGGCAGATTATCCGCAGGCGGACTATCAGGGCGCGCCGATCACGCTGAACTTCCAGGATGTCGAGGTGCGTTCCGTGCTGTCGGTGCTGAGTGACTTCACCGGCCTCAATATCGTGGTCAGTGATAGCGTCAGTGGTCGCGTCACGCTGAATCTCGATAACGTGCCCTGGGACCAGGCCCTGGAAATGGTGCTGCAGACCCAGGGGCTGGGTAGTCGCCGCCAGGGCGATATCCTGCTGGTGGCCCCGGTGGCGGAGCTTGCCGAGCGGGACCGACTCTCGTTGGAGGCCGCTTCTCGACGCGACCTGTTGGAGCCGCTGGTGACGGAGCATGTCGAGGTGCGCTATGCCAAGGCCAGTGAGCTGGCCGCGCTGCTGCGAGGTGAGAGTGGCTTTGGTCTGCTGACCGAGCGCGGCAGGGTCGCCACGGATCCGCGCACCAACACCTTGCTGATCCAGGATGTGCCGGCTCAGCTGCTCGAGATCAGAAGAACCCTGGCGCGGCTCGATGTACCGGTCAAGCAGGTACAGATCTCGGCGCGTATCGTCGTCGCCAGGGACAATACCGCCGAGGAAATCGGCGTCAACTGGGGTGTCAGCAGTCGCCATGGCAAGACCGTCGGCGATAGTGGGGATATCACCATCGGGGATGTGATTTCGGGCAATCGAGGGGATACCTACGGCGGCATGTCCGTGGACCTGGGAGATGCCCTGGAAGCGGGTAACTCTTTCAACATCGGCTATCTGGCCGGTGACGTGCTGCTGGACCTGGAGCTTCGAGCGCTGGAGAGCGAAGGCAAGAGCCAGACCATTTCCGAGCCCAGGGTGATTACTTCCAATCAGCATACGGCGCTGATCAAGCAGGGTACGGAGATTCCCTACCAGGAGTCCACTTCCAGTGGCGCCACCAACGTGGAGTTCAAGGAGGCCGTGCTGGCGCTGGAGGTAACGCCACAGATCACCGGTGACGACCGGGTGGTGATGGATCTGACCATCAACAACGATACCTTGGCCGAGCAGAGCATCGACGGCGAGCCCGCTATTGATACCAACGAGATTCAGACCCAGGTGCTGGTGGATGACGGTGAAACCGTGGTGTTGGGCGGAATTTTGACCACGCAGCAGCTGCATACCCTCTACAAGACCCCCTTGCTGGGTGACCTGCCGGTGCTGGGTAGGCTTTTTCGCTATACCGAGGACGTCAACGATAAGGTAGAGTTGTTGGTATTCATTACACCCCGGATACTCGACGACGGCCTGGCGAATCACTGATGCAGGATGTACCGAACCTGATTCTGATAGGCCCCATGGGGGCTGGAAAGAGCACCATCGGCCGCCTGCTGGCGGCCGAATTGTCACGTCCCTTCTACGACAGCGACCATGAGATCCAGGCACGCTGCGGCGCGGATATTCCCTGGATCTTCGATGTCGAGGGCGAGAGTGGCTTTCGCGATCGTGAAAGCAGCATGATCAGCGAGCTGGTCGATTACGACCAGGTCGTCATTGCCACGGGTGGTGGCGCCGTGCTGCGCGAGGAAAATCGACAGTGCATCCGGGAGGGTGGCACCGTCATCTATCTCTATACCACCGTGGAACAGCAGCTCAAGCGTACCGCCAAGGATCGCAACCGTCCGCTGTTGCAGCGCGGTGATCGCGAGCAGCTTTTGCGTGACATGTTTGCGCTGCGCGACCCGCTGTATCGTGCCACCGCCGACCTGGTAGTGCGTACGGATCGCCGCGGACCGCGCTCCGTGGTCAACGATATCGTGCGGCGTGTCCATCGTCTTCTCGACCCCCTGACTTGCAAGGCTTCCTCATGACCACCGCATCGATTGCTGATCCCTTGTCGTTGAACGTCTCCCTGGGAGAGCGTAGCTACCCCATCTATATCGGTGCGGGACTGATGGACCAGGGCGAGCGCCTGGTCTCGCACCTGTCCGGGCGGCAGGTGATGGTGGTGACCAATGAGACCGTGGCGGCGCACTACCTCGAGCGCCTGACGACGGCGCTCGCCCGGGCGGACGAAACGCTGCGTATCGAAACCCTGGTACTGCCCGATGGGGAGGCGTACAAGAATATCGAAGGGGTGTCGCGCATCTGGGATGCCTTGCTGGAGGCTGGCTTCAACCGCCGCTCGACGCTCGTGGCCCTGGGTGGCGGGGTGATCGGGGATATGGTCGGGTATGCCGCAGCGTCTTATCAGCGTGGCATCTCGTTCATTCAGGTGCCGACCACGCTGTTGTCTCAGGTGGACTCTTCGGTGGGAGGCAAGACCGGGGTCAATCATCCCTTGGGCAAGAATATGATTGGTGCCTTCTGGCAGCCCCGTGCCGTGCTGATCGATACGGCGACGCTGGCGACGCTGCCCCAGCGGGAGTTGTCCGCCGGGCTTGCCGAGGTGATCAAGTACGGCTTTATCTACGATCGCGCTTTTCTCGAATGGCTGGAGCAGCAGCTCGACGCGCTGCGTCGGCTGGATGACGTGGCTCTGGCCACGGCCATCGAGCGTAGCTGTGCGATCAAGGCCGAGATCGTGGCCCTGGATGAAACCGAGCAAGGTGTTCGGGCGCTGTTGAATCTGGGCCATACCTTTGGTCATGCCATCGAGGCCCATATGGGCTACGGTGCCTGGTTGCACGGCGAGGCAGTGGGAGCGGGCATGATGATGGCTGCCGACCTGTCGATGCGGCTCGGATTTATCGATAGCGAAGCGGTCGACCGCACACGGCGGCTGATCGAGCGCTGTGGTCTCCCGGTGTCGGCGCCGGCCGAGATGAGTGTGGAGGACTTCGTGTCACGCATGAAACTCGACAAGAAAAATCTCGACGATCGCATTCGACTGATCCTGCTGCAGGAGCTCGGCAAGGCCTGCGTCCATGATCAGACGCCATCCGCGGTCCTTCACGATTGCATCAAGGAGTTCCCGCGTTGCTGATGCTGGGCTGCGGCAGGGGGTAGTGCTCGACCGGTTTTGCTCGAGCGTGGATCGCCGGCGCCCGCCATTGTGCGGGCGTTTGCGTGTCTGAGGGTAGCGTCGCTCGCGACAGACTGATGCAAGGGGGGGGGGCTCCGTCAGTCTGTCAGCCAGTCACAGGCAATCAGGGCGGATGGCGAGCAGGTTCACGAACAGCGTTCATGCGTCGATCAGTATGTCATATGCCTGATCGGCATGGGGTGTCGACAGTTTTTACGACTAAAGTCTAGTGGCGAAATCGGGGTAGTCGAACTTGCTGGAAAACACTTCCAAGTGGTTGACCTGATACGTTTTTTTTCTTGCCTGTCTGTGCAACCTTCAGATTTACGGTGTTTTTTTATCTATGTGGAGGTCGCGGGTAATTGCGCAAGGGCGGGGTGCTGGCTATGCTGGGAACCCATTTTTCCTGCAGTTAGCGATGGCCCGAGCGGGCGCTAAATAAAAAGAAAAACCGATAACAATATCGCGAAAATGCTGTGACTACAACCCTTTCACCCGAGGCGCGCCCATGAACAAAGGTCTTCATCAGCCTGGCGAGTTCCGTGACAACTGCGGGTTTGGCCTGATCGCCCACATGGAAGGGCAGGCTAGCCATGAATTGCTCAGCACTGCCATCGAGTCCCTGACCTGCATGACCCACCGCGGTGGTATCGCGGCCGACGGCAAGACCGGCGATGGTTGCGGGCTGTTGTTGAAGATGCCCGACGGCTTCATGCGTCAGGTGGCTCAGGAGAGCCTTGATGTGGCCTTGGGGGATCGCTACGCCGTAGGGGTGATCTTTCTGCCGGATGACGACCAGCGCGAGACGGCCGCCCGACAGACACTGGAAGACTGCCTGACCCAGCGTGGTGTCAAGGTCATCGGCTGGCGCGACGTGCCGGTCGACCCCAGTGTCTGTGGTCCCATGGCCCTCGACTGCCTGCCGCGGATCCGTCAGCTGTTTGTCGAGCCGGGTGCGGGGGAAGAAGCGTTTGATGTTTCCCTGTTCATGGCTCGTCGTCTGGCCGAGCAGGCCCTGATTCATGAGCCCGACTTCTATGTAAGCTCGCTGTCCAGTGAAGTGGTGTCCTACAAGGGGCTGGTCATGCCGGTAGATCTGCCGGCCTTCTATCAGGATCTCGGTGATGAGCGCCTGGAAACCGCTATCTGCGTGTTTCACCAGCGCTTCTCCACCAACACCGCCCCCCGTTGGCCGCTGGCTCAGCCGTTCCGTCTGCTGGCCCATAACGGCGAGATCAACACCATTGAGGCCAACCGTGGCTGGGCCAACTCGCGCAAGGAGAACTTCATCTCCGAGCGGCTGCCCGACATCGCCAGCCTCGACCAGATCGTCAACACCACCGGTTCCGACTCCTCTAGCATGGACAATATGCTGGAGGTGCTGTTGACCGGTGGCATGGAGCTGCACCGTGCGGTGCGCATGATGGTGCCGCCTGCCTGGCAGAACGTGGAAATCATGGATGGCGACCTGCGCGCCTTCTACGAATACAACTCCATGCACGTGGAGCCGTGGGACGGTCCTGCCGGCGTGGTCATGACCGATGGGCGTCAGGCGCTGTGCATGCTTGACCGCAACGGCCTGCGTCCGGCCCGCTGGGTGATCACCAAGAACGGCTTCATCACCCTGGCCTCCGAGATCGGCACCTACGACTACAAGCCCGAAGACGTGGTCGCCAAGGGGCGTGTCGGTCCCGGTCAGATTCTGGCGGTGGACACCGAGACCGGTGAGGTGCTGCACACCAGCGACATCGATGAGCGGCTGAAGTCTGCCTATCCCTACAAGCGCTGGCTGAAGCAGGAAGCCCAGTTCCTCGAGTCTGCCCTGACCGAGCTTGCCGCCTTCAAGAATATGGACCCTGAAACGCTGCAGGTGCAGCAGAAGATGTTCCAGGTGAGTTTCGAAGAGCGCGACCAGGTGCTGCGCCCGCTGGGAGAAAGCGGTCAGGAAGCCGTCGGCTCCATGGGTGACGACACCCCCATGGCGGTCCTGTCGGGCAAGCATCGCATGCTCTCGGACTACTTCCGTCAAAAGTTCGCCCAGGTGACCAATCCGGCCATCGATCCGCTGCGTGAAGCCATCGTCATGTCGCTTGAGACCTGCATCGGCGCCGAGCGCAACGTGTTCAAGGCGACCCCTGAACACGCCCACCGGATCGTGCTGACCACCCCGATCCTGTCGCCACGCAAGTTCACCGCCCTGGTGAGTCAGGACGACCCCGCCTTCGCCAGTCACACCCTGTCGCTGGGCTATGACCCGGAAGAGAAGGGGCTCAAGGCTGCGCTGCTGGAGCTTTGCCGTGAGGCAGAAGCCGCGGTGCATGAGCAAAAGGTCATTCTGGTCCTGTCCGACGCTGACCTTCCCCAGGGGCAGGTGCCGATCCATCCGGCACTGGCGGTGGGCGCGATCCACAACGAACTCGGTCGCAAGGCCCTGCGTCCTCGCGTCAACCTGATCGTCGAGACCGGCTATGCCCGCGACGCGCATCAGATGGCGGTGCTGTTCGGTGTCGGGGCGACGGCGGTCTATCCATGGCTTGCCTATCAGGTCATGGCCGATATGCACCGTAGCGGTGAGCTCTCTGGCAACCCCGCTGATGCTCGCGAGAACTATCGCAAGGGCCTGCAGAAAGGGCTCTACAAGATCCTGTCGAAGATGGGTATCTCGACCCTGGCGTCCTACCGTGGCTCCCAGCTGTTTGAGGCGGTGGGGCTTTCCTCGGAAGTCATGGATTTGTGTTTCACCGGCATGGCGTCGCGCATTCAGGGTACTGGCTTCAACGAGATTCAGCTGACCCAGGTGGCGCTGGCCAAGGACGCCTGGAAGCCGCGCAAGGGTATTTCCCAGGGCGGCCTGATGAAGTACGTTCACGGGCACGAGTATCACGCCTACAACCCCGATGTGGTGAAAGCGCTGCAGGAGGCGGTGCAGGAGGGCGACTACAGCAAGTGGAAGAAGTTTGCCCAACTGGTCAATGAGCGTGACCCAGCCACCATTCGTGACCTGCTCAAGCTCAAGCCCGCCGCCGAGCCGCTTCCGCTTGAGGAGGTCGAGCCGGTCGAGGACCTGCTGCCACGCTTCGACAGCGCCGGCATGTCCCTGGGGGCACTGTCTCCTGAGGCCCATGAAGCGTTGGCGCAGGCCATGAACGAGGCCGGTGGGCGCTCCAACTCTGGTGAGGGCGGTGAAGACCCCTCACGTTACGGCACTATCAGAAGCTCCAAGATCAAGCAGATCGCCTCTGGTCGTTTTGGCGTTACTCCGGCCTATCTGGTCAATGCCGAGGTGCTGCAGATCAAGGTCGCCCAGGGTGCCAAGCCTGGTGAAGGCGGCCAGTTGCCGGGTGGCAAGGTGAACGAGCTGATTGCCCGTCTGCGCTACTCGGTGCCGGGGGTGACCTTGATCTCGCCGCCGCCACATCACGATATCTATTCCATCGAGGACCTGGCTCAGCTGATCTTCGACCTCAAGCAGGTCAATCCTGATGCCCAGGTGTCGGTGAAGCTGGTGTCTGAGCCGGGTATCGGCACCATCGCGACCGGTGTGGCCAAGGCGTATGCAGACTTGATCACCGTGTCCGGTTATGACGGTGGTACCGCGGCAAGTCCGCTGACCTCCATCAAGCATGCCGGTTCGCCTTGGGAGCTAGGCTTGCCGGAAGTGCATCAGGCGCTGCGTATCAACGGCCTGCGCGACAAGATTCGACTGCAGACCGACGGCGGTCTGAAGACCGGTCTCGACGTGATCAAGGCGGCGATTCTCGGTGCCGAGAGCTTCGGCTTTGGTACGGCGCCGATGGTGGCCCTGGGCTGCAAGTACCTGCGCATCTGTCACCTGAACAACTGCGCCACCGGCGTGGCGACCCAGATGCAGTATCTGCGTGATGAACACTTCCGCGGCACGGTGGACATGGTCAAGCATTACTTCCGCTTCATTGCTGAAGAAGTGCGTGAGCTGATGGCGCTCGTAGGGGTGCGCAAGCTCACCGACCTGATTGGCCGCACCGATCTGCTGGAGGTGTTTGAAGGCCTGACACCGTCGCAGAACAAGCTGGACCTGACGCCGTTGCTGGCCAACGATCACGTGCCGGCAGATGCGCCCCAGTCCTGCCAGGTCAGCCGCAACGTGCCACATGACCCTGGTGCCAAGAACCTCGAGGTGCTCGATGCGCTCAAGTCGGCGATCGAGTCCAAGGCCGGGGCCGACGTGTCCTTCACCATCACCAACTGTGACCGTTCGGTGGGGGCGCTGACCTCTGGGGCCATTGCCAAGCAGTATGGCGAGGCTGGTCTCGACGATGCCCCGGTAACGGCACGCTTTACCGGCGTGGCGGGTCAGAGCTTTGGTGTATGGAACGCTCGCGGGCTCAACCTGTACCTGGAAGGGGATGCCAACGACTACGTCGGCAAGGGCATGAATGGTGGCAAGATCGTCATCACGCCGCCGAAGAACAGTCAGTTCGACAGCCACAAGACAGCGATCATCGGCAATACCTGCCTGTACGGCGCGACCGGCGGCAAGCTGTTCGCTGCGGGCACGGCCGGCGAGCGCTTTGGCGTGCGCAACTCCGGTGCCCATGCGGTCATCGAAGGCTCTGGCGATCACTGCTGTGAGTACATGACCGGCGGCATCGTCTGCGTGCTCGGTGAAACTGGCGTCAACTTCGGTGCAGGCATGACCGGCGGCTTTGCCTACGTGCTCGACGAAGATCGCTGTTTTGTGGATCGCTACAACCACGAGCTGGTGGAGATCCATCGCGTCAATACCGAGGCCATGGAGGCCTACCGGAGACACCTGAGGGAGACCATCGAGGAATATGTTGCCGAGACCGGCTCACAACGCGGCCAGGCGATCCTCGAGGACTTCAGCGACTTCATCCGCCATTTCTGGCTGGTGAAGCCCAAGGCGGCGAGCCTGAGCGGTCTGCTCGCCCAGTCCACGCGTCAGCCCGAATAACCCGACGGCGTCCCGAACAAGGCAGGAGAACATCATGGCAAACCGTTTGAGCAACGACTTCCAGTTCATCGACGTCGGTCGTCAGGATCCGCAGAAGAAAGCGGCGCGCACCCGCGCCCGTGAGTTCGCTGAAATCTACGAACCGTTCAAGCCCATGGATGCGGCGAGTCAGGCCCATCGCTGCTTGCACTGCGGCAATCCCTACTGTGAATGGAAGTGCCCTGTTCACAACTATATTCCCAACTGGCTGCAACTGGTCAGCGAGGGCAACATTCTCGAGGCGGCAGAGCTGTCTCATCGCACCAATTCGCTGCCCGAGGTATGCGGCAGGGTGTGCCCCCAGGATCGCCTGTGCGAGGGTGATTGCACCCTCAATGATGGCTTTGGCGCCGTGACCATCGGCTCGGTGGAGAAATACATCACGGACACGGCCTTTGCCATGGGCTGGCGCCCGGACATGAGTCAGGTGACCTGGACCGACAAGAAGGTCGCCATCATCGGTGCCGGACCCGCCGGGCTCGGTTGCGCGGATATTCTGGTGCGTAATGGGGTCAAGCCGGTGGTGTATGACAAGTACGCCGAGATCGGTGGTCTGCTGACCTTCGGCATTCCGGAATTCAAGCTTGAAAAGACCGTCATGGAGCGCCGTCGCGCCGTATTCGAGGAGATGGGCGTGGAGTTCCGCCTGGGCGTCGACGTCGGCAAGGACATTGCCTTCGACGAGCTGCTCGAGAAGTACGACGCGGTGTTCCTCGGCATGGGTACCTACACCTACATGGAAGGTGGCTTCCCGGGCGAGGATCTGCCCGGCGTGCACAAGGCGCTCGACTACCTGATCGCCAACGTCAATCATCGTCTGGGCTTCGAAAAGAACCCCGAGGACTTCGTGTCTCTGGAAGGCCAGCGGGTGGTGGTGCTGGGTGGCGGCGACACGGCCATGGACTGCAACCGTACCGCCATCCGGCAGGGTGCGAGGGAAGTCACCTGCGCCTATCGTCGTGATGAAGAGAACATGCCGGGTTCCCGTCGCGAGGTGGCCAATGCCCGGGAGGAAGGTGTCGACTTCCTGTTCAATCGGCAGCCGGTGGCGGTCGTCGGTGAGGAGCGAGTCGAAGGCGTCAAGGTGGTGCGCACGCGGCTGGGCGAGGCTGACGAGAACGGACGTCGTCGCCCGGAAGTGGTGCCAGGATCCGAGGAAATCATTGCGGCGGACGCCGTGGTCATTGCCTTCGGTTTTCAGCCTAGTCCGGCCCCCTGGTTCGAGACCTTTGGTATCGAGGTTGACGAGCGTGGCCGGGTGAAAGCGCCGGAGCACGGCAGCTTTGCTTTCCAGACCACCAATGAAAAGATCTTCGCCGGTGGTGACATGGTACGCGGCTCCGATCTCGTGGTGACCGCCGTGTATGAAGGCCGCCAGGCGGGCGAGGGTATCCTCGACTACCTCGATATCTAGAAACCGAGAGTGATGCTGGCGCCCGTTCGATCAGGAGGGCGGGCGCCAAAGCGCTGGCGAGTTGGGCAGAGAGAAGAAGCTTCCCTGTTGTGCAAATTGAGCCGTTGATCGAATTCTGCTAGTCTGTCGTCCCATCCTGGCGCGGCTTCCTGCCGGGCCTACCGATCACGTTTCGACAGGTTCTCCATGACACGATATATCTTCGTGACCGGCGGCGTTGTGTCCTCTCTTGGCAAGGGCATTGCGTCGGCCTCGCTGGCGGCGATTCTCGAGGCTCGCGGCCTCAAGGTCACCATGCTCAAGCTCGACCCGTACATTAACGTGGATCCGGGCACGATGAGCCCTTTCCAGCACGGCGAGGTGTTCGTCACCGAGGATGGCGCAGAGACGGACCTGGATCTGGGTCACTACGAGCGCTTCATCCGGACCAAGATGACCCAGGCCAACAACTTCACCACCGGCCGAGTGTATGAGCACGTGCTGCGCAAGGAGCGCCGTGGTGACTACCTCGGTGGTACGGTGCAGGTGATTCCGCACATCACCGACGAAATCAAGCGTCGCGTGTACGAGGGTGGTGAAGGGTTCGACGTAGCGCTGGTCGAGATCGGCGGCACCGTCGGCGACATCGAGTCACTGCCGTTCCTTGAGTCCATCCGTCAGATCCGCAGCGAGAAGGGCGCCAGCAACGCCATCTTCATGCACCTGACCCTGGTGCCGTACATCCAGACGGCGGGTGAGACCAAGACCAAGCCGACCCAGCACTCCGTCAAGGAACTGCGCTCTATCGGTATCCAGCCGGACATCCTGATCTGCCGCAGCGAGGTCGAGCTGGAAGAGACCGAGCGTCGCAAGATTGCGCTGTTCACCAACGTCGAAGAGCGTGCGGTGGTGCCGCTTCAGGATGCCGATACCATCTATCGCATTCCGCTGATGCTGCACGAGCACGGCCTTGATGACATCGTCTGCGACAAGCTGCGTCTGGAAGCCCGCGAGGCCGATCTGAGCGAGTGGGTCAAGGTGCTCGATGCCAAGCTCAATCCGCTGAAGTCGGTCAACATCGCCATGGTCGGCAAGTACATGGAGCTGCTGGACGCCTACAAGTCGCTCAACGAAGCCTTGATCCACGCGGGTATCCAGACCCGCGTGAAGGTCAACGTCGACTACATCGACTCCGAGGATATCGAGCGTCACGGCACCGAGCGGCTGGCAGGCAAGGACGCGATTCTTGTGCCGGGTGGCTTTGGTGAGCGCGGGGTCGAAGGCAAGATTGCCACCGCGCGCTTCGCCCGTGAAAACGACATTCCTTACCTGGGCATCTGCCTGGGGATGCAGGTAGCGGTGATCGAGTACGCTCGGCATGTGGCAGGTTGGGACGATGCCAACTCCACCGAGTTCACCCACGATACCCAGCATCCGGTGGTGGGCCTGATCACCGAGTGGCTCAATCCGGAGGGCAAGATCGAAATCCGTGATGAGGCCTCCGATCTCGGCGGCACCATGCGCCTGGGCGGCCAGGAGTGCCGGCTGGCCAAGGGGTCCAAGGCGCGTGACGCCTACGGCGACGAGGTCATCGTCGAGCGTCATCGCCATCGTTTCGAGGTCAATAACCAGTTTATTGAAGAGCTCGAGAAGACAGGACTGGTCATCTCTGGTCGCAGCGTCGACAACTCCCTGGTGGAAATGGTCGAGCTGCCGGATCACCCCTGGTACGTGGCGTGTCAGTTCCATCCGGAATTCACCTCGACGCCGCGTGACGGGCACCCGCTGTTTACCGGTTTCGTCAATGCGGCACTCGGGCACAAGGCCAAGCGCACCCGCGCCCAGTCCACCCATCAGGAGTGATACTGATGTCTGACGCCCAGCGTATTATCGAGTTTGCCGGCCTGAGGGCCGGCAATTCGTTGCCCCTGGTGCTGTTTGCCGGGATGAATGTGCTTGAATCCCGCGAGCTGGCGCTCGAGGTGGCCGAGGCCTACGTCGAGGTGACCGGCAAGCTCGATATCCCTTATGTGTTCAAGGCGAGCTTCGACAAGGCCAATCGCAGCTCGGTGCATTCCTTCCGTGGGCCTGGGCTGGACAAGGGGCTTGCGATCCTCGACGAGGTGAAGTCGCGCTTCAATGTGCCGGTGATTACTGACGTTCATGAGCCCTACCAGGCGGCGCCCGCCGCTGAGGTGGCTGACGTCATCCAGCTGCCGGCGTTTCTGGCGCGCCAGACGGATCTGGTGGTGGCGATGGCCGAGACCGGGGCGGTGGTCAACATCAAGAAGCCCCAGTTTCTTGCCCCCCACGAGATGCGCCATATCATCACCAAGTTCCGTGAGGCCGGCAACGAACGGCTGCTGCTGTGCGAGCGCGGTTCCAGCTTTGGCTACAACAACCTGGTCGTCGATATGCTCGGTTTCGGCGAGATGAAAGACACCGGCTTCCCGCTGTTGTTTGACGTCACCCACTCACTGCAGCGTCCGGGCGGACGCGCCGACAGTGCGGACGGACGCCGTGCGCAGGTGCTGGACCTGGCCCGTGCCGGGGTTGCCGTCGGTATCGCCGGGCTCTTCCTGGAAGCGCACCCGGATCCCGACTCGGCAAAATGTGACGGCCCATGTGCCTTGCCGCTTGATAGACTCGAGCCCTTCCTGGCACAGATCAAGACGTTGGACGACGTCGTGAAACAGCTTCCGTCCATCGAGATACGCTAGCGCTACCTCTGATAGCCTGACGGGCCTGACCCAAGGGCCTATGGCACGTCCAGAGTAGATCGACAACGCTGACACGAGCTTTATCACCCACAAGGACCCATCGAGATGACCAAGATCGTCGATATTCGCGCCCTAGAGGTGCTGGATTCACGCGGTAACCCCACCGTCCAGGCAGAAGTGCGCCTGGAAAGCGGCGCCGTGGGCGTCGCCTGCGCGCCGAGCGGCGCCTCCACCGGCTCCCGCGAGGCGCTGGAGCTGCGTGACGGCGACAAGGGTCGTTACCTGGGCAAGGGTGTGCTCAAGGCCGTCGACGCGGTCAATGGCAAGATTCGTGACGCTCTGGTGGGCATGGATGCGCGTGATCAGCGTGGCCTGGACGACGCCATGCTCGAGCTCGATGGTACCGACAACAAGGAAAACCTGGGCGCCAACGCTATCCTGGCGGTGTCACTGGCCGCCGCCAAGGCAGCGGCCAATGCCAAGGGCGTACCGCTGTACGCCCACATCGCTGAGCTGTACGGCCAGCCGGGGCAGTACCTGATGCCGGTGCCGATGATGAACATCCTCAACGGTGGCGAGCATGCCGACAACAACGTCGACATTCAGGAGTTCATGGTGCAGCCGGTGGGTGCCGCCAGCTTCCGCGAAGGCCTGCGCGCCGGTGCCGAGATCTTCCATGCCTTGAAGAAGGTGCTGTCGTCGCGGGGTCTTGCAACCGCCGTAGGTGATGAAGGTGGCTTTGCCCCTAACCTGTCTTCCAATGCCGAGGCGCTGGCGGTCATCAAGCAGGCCGTTGAGAACGCAGGCTACGAGCTCGGCAAGGACATCACTCTCGCGCTGGACTGTGCCGCCAGTGAGTTCTATAAGGACAGCCAGTACGTGCTGGCAGGCGAGGACAAGCGCTTCGACGCCGAAGGCTTTGGTGATTACCTGGTGGGTCTGGCCGACGAGTATCCGATCGTGTCCATCGAGGACGGCCTGGACGAGTCCGACTGGGACGGCTGGAAGTCTCTGACTGCCAAGCTGGGAGACCGTGTCCAGCTGGTCGGTGACGACCTGTTCGTGACCAATACGCGGATTCTGAAGCGTGGTATCGATGAATCCATCGGCAACTCCATCCTGATCAAGTTTAATCAGATTGGTTCACTGTCCGAAACGCTGGATGCCATCCGCATGGCACAGGACGCGGGTTTCACGGCGGTCATCTCCCACCGTAGCGGTGAAACCGAAGACACGACCATCGCCGACCTGGCGGTAGGCACTTGCGCGGGCCAGATCAAGACGGGTTCGTTGTGCCGTAGTGATCGTGTCGCCAAGTACAACCGCCTTCTGGTCATCGAGCAGGAGCTGGGAGAGCGCGCTACTTACCCAGGTCGCGCGGCGATCAAGGGACAGGCGTAGGGTTTGATAAACCCTTTGTGGTGGTTGTGTCCTCACATCTTGTAAGACATTGACTACATTTTATGTAGGACATTACCCCCATATGACCCGAAGAGGCCCGCGATGTTATCGCGGGCCTTTTTTATGTTGTTCATTTCTATATATTTTTTGGGGCGTCGCAAAGAAGCATGTCACGTAGGATATGTCGCACTGCAAAATAAGGCGACTTGAGATGATGCCCAAAGCTGACAGAATGCACTCATGAATCGAGAGGTCAGGCTTCGCGGCATCAGGCTGCTTGCCAGGACTGCGAGACGCCTAGGGTGGTCGGATTCGTCTGCATGGAGGTAGACAGGTTCGGCAACAACAGGCAGGCATGGAACGCCGATCGCAGGACCATCACGGCATGTGGCTCGACGTTCGATTCAGTTGGGTGTTTTCGGGATGCGTTCTAGAGTCAAGAGTGCGCCTGGTGCGACAGGATGTCGCTTCTGGGCACGGAGGGCACTCAGGGAGTCGGGCGGAGGGAGCCGCCCAAGGAAATGCTTGGAGCGGGCGGCCTACGGGCCGCCTTTTTTTATGCCAGCAGGTTGGCTGGCGTGACGAGATGCTGAGCCTGGTGGCCGGCGCGGTCGGCTCGAACAGCTGCCCTGAACAGCGGGTCCGGGCAGGTGGTTTGGACAGGTCGTCTGGATAGTGAAAACGGCCAGCCGAGTTCGGAGAGACGCCTGATGGCCGGGAAAGCGAGCGCCATGGAGGTATCGTCTGAAGGATGTTCGCCGCCGCCAGCAACACAATAGCCGCCTCGTTGGGCGGCTATTGTGTTAAGCAGGTAGTGGCTTGTCGTGCCAGATCAGCGTTCGAGCTGCTCCAGCTTGCCTGTCTTGCCGTCCCACTGCTCGGCGTCTTCCGGTGGATCTTTCTTTTCGGTGATGTTGGGCCACACCTCGGAAAGCTCCGCATTGATCTCGATGAACGCCTCCTGGCCCTCGGGTAGCTCATCCTCGGAGTAGATGGCCTCGGCCGGGCACTCGGGCTCACACAGGGCGCAGTCGATACATTCGTCCGGGTGGATCACCAGAAAATTGGGACCCTCGTAGAAGCAGTCCACCGGGCAGACCTCGACGCAATCGGTGTACTTGCACTTGATGCAGTTTTCGGTGACGACGAATGTCATGCCAGTCTCCCTTCCTCGGGCCAGTTCGGTGCTGGCCGCTCAATCATTGGTCACTTGCGCCCGAAAGGTCGCCATGGCGACGCTTCGGATCATGGGTAGCTCGCGCCCCGACGCAGAGGAGCTGAGCGTCGTTTCGCCTGTCGCGTGTTAAGCCTTAAAGTTATATGGAAATGGCTTTCTTATAATGCACGGTCCTTGGGTGCCACATTCTAGACCCGCACTTCTGTAGGGGCAAGCGCGGGGTGCACGGTCATACTGACGATTTCCAGCGGTATAGAAGCTCCAGTGCCTGACGCGGTGACAGTTCATCGATGGCCAGTTGCTCGAGCTCTTCGATCAAGGGGTGAGGCGTGCTGGCGAACAGGTCTGCCTGCTGGGGGGCAGGCTCCGTTCGCGACAGGCTGGACGGGCCTTGTCCATGATCCACTTCCTGCTGCTCCAGCGCGGCGAGCTTGATCCTGGCTTCGGCGATGACGGACTGGGGGACGCCGGCCAGTTGCGCGACCTGGAGACCGTAGCTTTGGCTGGCTGGGCCTTCTTCCACCCGGTGCATGAACACGATGCCGTCATTGTGCTCTGCAGCGGTCAAGTGCACGTTGGCCACCGCAGCAGAATCTCCGGCCAGAGCGGTCATTTCGAAATAGTGGGTGGCAAACAGGGTGAAGGCCCGCGTGCGGGTCAGGTGTTCGGCACTGGCCCAGGCCAGCGACAGTCCATCAAAGGTACTGGTGCCGCGGCCAATTTCGTCCATCAAGACCAGGCTATGATCTGTGGCGTTGTGCAGGATGTTGGCAGTCTCGGTCATTTCCACCATGAAGGTGGAGCGGCCACCGGCCAGGTCATCGCTGGACCCTATGCGGGTAAAGATGCGGTCCACCGGGCCGATGGTGGCACTGTCAGCGGGAACGAAGCTGCCACAGTGGGCAAGCAGGGTGATCAACGCGGCCTGACGCATGTAGGTCGATTTACCGCCCATGTTGGGGCCGGTAATGACCAGCATGCGGCGGTCGTCGTCCATCAGCAGGTCGTTGGGCACGAATGGCGTGTCACTGACCTGTTCGACGACCGGGTGGCGTCCACCGCGAATATCGAACCCGGCCACATCAGCGAGCGTGGGGCGTACAAAATCCAGTGCCCGTGCGCGTTCGGCCAGGGCGCATAGCACATCAAGGGAGGACAGTGCTCTGGCGGTGGCCTGCAGGCGAGCGAGCTCTGCGTTGAGGCTGTCGATCAGGCCTTCATAAAGCAGCTTTTCCCGGGCCAGTGCGCGGGATTTGGCGGATAGCGCCTTGTCCTCGAACTCCTTGAGCTCCGGGATGATGAAGCGCTCTGCGTTCTTCAGTGTCTGGCGCCGGATATAGTCCGCAGGGGCTTCCTTGGCCTGGGCTCGAGGAATCTCGATGAAGTAGCCATGGACGCGGTTGTACCCCACCTTGAGCCCGGCGAGCCCGGTGCGTGCCCGCTCCCGTGTTTCCAGTTGCACGAGGTAGTCACCGGCGTGCTCGGCCAGCCCTCTGTGTTCGTCCAGTTCACTGTCGAAACCGTCAGCGATCACGCCCCCATCCCGAATGACCACCGGGGGATTGTCGATCAGCGCACGGGTGAGCAAGTCCGCCAGCTCGGGAAGTGGCTGGATATGGACGCGCAGTTCGTCAAGCGTGGTGCCTTCAGCGTAGCCAGCCAGCTGATCGCGCAGAGCGGGTAACGCATTGAAGGCGTCTCTCAGTCTCGCCAGGTCCCGCGGGCGAGCGCTGCCCAGCGCCACCCTGGCCAGGATGCGCTCGATGTCGCCAATGGCCTTCAACTCGTCGCGCAGCGGCTCGTAGCCTTCCTGGTCCAGCAGCAAGCTGATCGCGGATTGACGTCCCATGACCTGCTGCCTGTCTCGCAGCGGGCGGTTCAGCCAACGCTTGAGCAGGCGCGAGCCCATTGCCGTGGTGGTGGTGTCCAGGACGCTGGCGAGGGTGTTGTCGCTGGTACCTCCCAGGTTGATGTCAATCTCCAGGTTGCGCCGGCTTGCTGCATCAATGACCACGCTGTCGTCACGGTTTTCCACACCGATCGCGGTGACATGGGGCAGGGCGCTGCGCTGGGTGTCCCTGGCGTAGTCCATCAGCACACCAGCCGCAATGATGGCGGAGTGCAGGTGTGCGCAACCAAACCCCTTGAGGTCCTGAACCCGGAACTGATCACACAATACCCGGTGCGCACTTTCATGATCGAACAGCCAGTCACTCTGGCGTCGAAGCCCGCGTCGCTCGGACATGGAGGCGGGTAGTTCCAGGCTTTCCGGCACCAGCAGTTCAGCCGGATCCAGGCGCGTCAGCTCGGACAGCATCTCGGTTTCGCTGTCGACCTCCAGCACGCTGAAGCGTCCGCTGGAGACTTCCAGCCAGGCCAGGCCAAGGTGGTCGCCATGGGGAGCTACCGCCACCAGCAGGTTGTCGCGGCGTGCATCCAGCAGTGCCTCATCATGCAGGGTGCCTGGGGTGACGATCCGCACCACTTGACGCTCTACCGGGCCCTTGGACGTCGCCGGGTCACCGATCTGCTCGCAGATGGCCACCGATTCGCCCGCACTGACCAGGCGAGCCAGATACCCCTCGGCGCTATGGTAGGGAATACCGGCCATGGGAATCGGCTTGCCTGCTGACTGGCCACGCTGTGTCAGCGTGATATCAAGCAGTGCCGCGGCGCGCTTGGCGTCGTCGTAGAACAGTTCGTAGAAGTCCCCCATACGATAGAACAGCAGGACGTCAGGATGCTCGCGCTTGATCCTGAGGTACTGGGTCATCATCGGCGTATGGCTGGGAGCACTGGGCTTGGCCATGTCGTTCATGGAATCTCAATGCGCTGGTGGGCGGATGGATAAAGCGAGGATCGGTCGGAACAAGGCCGACGAAAGCCCATAAGGATAGCATGGCCGACGGGCCGATCTGTAGCGCAGCCAGGACGACGGAGGGGGATGATAGAACCGCCTACATCATGGCAATATGATGCATGCGCGACACGGCATCTGTTTGTCGGAGAGATCTCCGGCTACCCTAGGTGGTATGCCTCAGGGCGCGAGCAAAGGCGGTGACGGAGTCACCGCTGCCCCTGGGAGCATCAGCCAACAGATGTCACTGCAAGGACCACGCTTCCCGATCCCTCTTGGGCGATGATCCAAGTTGGGTGATGATTCAAGGACGTTGAATAAAGGAGCAAGTATATGGACGTTATTCGCATCATTCTGGCCATCCTGCTGCCCCCGCTGGGTGTCTTCCTGCAAGTTGGCTTCGGTCTGCACTTCTGGCTGAACATCCTGCTGACGCTTCTCGGCTATATTCCCGGGATCGTTCACGCGGTGTGGATTATCGCGAGGCGCTAGGTGGCCTCGTCGTCAATCCTGTGATCGGCGGTAGAGCACATTGCGGCGACTGAGGTCGCCGCAATGCGTTGATCCCGAGTTGCAGGCACGATGTTGGCGACGTATCCCGCGCGCCTGCATGACGTCGCGGCCCCATCGTTGCGGCCCGTGCCCCCACCTTCACTTCAGGAGCTATCTCCATGACGCCTGCACCAGAAGATATCCGAGTGCTGTCGAGTCGCTTGGGTGAACTGTGCCTCAAGCGTCAGGTCCATGTGACCACCGCCGAGTCCTGCACCGGTGGCGGCGTGGCCACCGCGATCACCGATATCGCAGGCAGCTCGGACTACTTCGAGACTGGCTATGTGACCTATTCCAATGCCGCCAAACAGCGCCTGCTGGGGGTGCCGTTGGCCTTGCTGGAGCGCCACGGGGCCGTCAGTGAGTCAGTGGTCGAAGCCATGGTGGTTGGAGCATGTGCCGAAAGTGGCGCATCCCATGGCGTCGCCATCAGTGGTGTTGCGGGGCCTGGTGGGGGCAGCGACCATAAGCCGGTGGGCACGGTCTGGTTTGCCTTTGCCGCAGATGGCGTGTGCGTGGCAGAACGTTGCCAATTTGCAGGAAATCGCGATGACGTGCGCCGCCAAGCCATTGCCTACGCGCTGCAGGGGCTGATTGATCGGCTGAGCTAACGCCAAGGCTAGCGTTAGCCCCCAGGGTGACGATGTTGGCGGCCGGCGGCTCGCTGGCATTGGACTCCGATGGCAGCAATAGGCCTGGAGCAGGGGTGGTGGTCAGCGCATTTTTTCGTCATACTACTGTTCAGTCATACAGTAATTGCCAGGGTCCGGCGCAGGGCCCGATGGGGACCAGGACACGCCGTTCGGCCCCGATCCATTGTCTACAGGAGCTCCGAAATGGCGCAGGATCAAAACCGCAGCAAGGCGCTTGACGCCGCTCTTTCTCAGATCGATCGCCAGTTTGGCAAGGGCACGGTCATGCGTCTGGGCGATGCCCCCAGGGTGGTCATGCCGTCGGTGTCCACCGGCTCCTTGGGTCTGGATATCGCCCTGGGCATTGGCGGACTGCCTTACGGGCGCGTCGTGGAAATCTTTGGCCCGGAATCCTCGGGCAAGACCACGCTGACGCTGTCGGTGATCGCTCAGGCACAAAAGGACGGCAAGACCTGTGCCTTTATCGATGCTGAGCACGCCCTTGACCCGAGCTATGCAGAAAAGCTCGGCGTCAACCTGGATGATCTGCTGGTCTCCCAGCCGGATACCGGCGAGCAAGCCCTGGAAATCTGCGACATGCTGGTCCGTTCCGGCGGTGTGGACGTGATCATCATCGACTCGGTGGCGGCCCTGACTCCCAGGGCGGAAATTGAAGGCGAAATGGGGGATTCCCACGTGGGTCTCCAGGCGCGTCTGATGTCCCAGGCGCTGCGCAAGATTACCGGCCACATCAAGAACGCCAACTGCATGGTGGTGTTCATCAACCAGATTCGTATGAAGATTGGTGTGATGTTCGGCAGCCCGGAAACCACCACTGGTGGTAACGCCCTGAAGTTCTATTCCAGCGTGCGCCTGGATATCCGCCGCACCGGTTCGGTCAAGCAGGGCGATGAGGTCACCGGTAACGAAACCCGGGTGAAGGTTGTCAAGAACAAGGTGGCTCCGCCGTTTCGCCAGGCCGAGTTCCAGATTCTCTACGGCAAGGGCATCTATCACGCCGGCGAAGTGGTCGATCTGGGCGTCCAGTGCAAGCTGGTGGACAAGGCAGGTGCCTGGTACAGCTACCAGGGCAACAAGATCGGTCAGGGCAAGGCCAATGCCGCCCAGTTCCTGGAAGACAACCCTGCGATCATGGAAGAGATCGAGTCTCAGATTCGTGCTCAGCTGCTGGTCCAGCCAGATCCCAAGAAGGAAGAGCAGGACAAGCAAGCGGAAGCCGCACCAGCGGGTGACGATTTCGGCGATGACCTGCTGTAATTCGCTGCTGCGGTACTGGATGGGGGTAGGCAACGCCGGCCTCCATCGCCATTCGGGCCCCTGCTAGGGGCCCGTTGCGTTTTGACGTTCACCAGATGGGTGGGGCGCGCGCCGTGCCACGCCGAGCATGAATGCTGGTGGTCATGCAGCGCATATACGGGAGGCTTGCATGCGCAAGGCGAGAACGGAGATGTCGCCACGGGAGCAGGCGGTCGAACTGCTCGCCCGGCGTGAATATGGTCGCCAAGAGCTGGCGACACGGTTGCTGAGCCGAGGGCACGAGCATGATGAGGTCGAAGCGCTGCTGGACGAACTGGCCGAGCAGGGCCTGCAGAGTGATCGTCGCTTCGCCGAGAGCTTTCTGCGTGGACGAGTGCTGCGCGGGCAGGGGCCGGTCAAGATGCTGGCGGAGTTGGGGCAGCGTGGGGTCGACCGGGAGTTGGCCAGAGACGCCCTGAGAGAGATAGAGCAGGAGGAGTCGGTGGACTGGTATCAACTGGCGACCGAGGCCCTCGAGCGTCGATTCGGCAGAGGGCCTGCAAGCGACCCGAAAGAGCGGGCAAGGCGAGAGCGCTTCCTGGCCGGGCGAGGGTTTGATTTTGATCACGTCCGCGAGGCACTGCGCGCCATGTCTGAGGCAGATACCTAGTATCGTTGAAGGCTCATATAAAGCGGTGTGGTTGTCCGCCCATCCCAGGGCTCGTGTGCAGGTGTTTTACGTGACCCACTTTAGTCGCTTGACAACTACGCTATAATGTCCTCTTTTGCGACGGCTCCGGGGTGTGGTGTCATGCCCGGTAGCTGCCGGCGTGCCACGCCAGCTGGCCGGCTCGACGCGCTCTATCGCTCATCGTCACGGGTATTTCATGAAAAGCGCAGATATCAGACAGGCCTTCCTGAGGTTCTTCGAGGAGCACGGTCACACTCGCGTGCCGTCCAGCTCCCTGGTGCCGGGCAACGACCCGACCCTGCTGTTCACCAATGCCGGCATGGTGCCGTTCAAGGATGTGTTCCTGGGGCGTGATCCCCGCGACTATGTCAGGGCCACATCCTCCCAGCGCTGTGTGCGTGCTGGAGGCAAGCACAATGACCTGGACAATGTCGGCTACACCGCTCGCCATCACACCTTTTTCGAGATGCTGGGCAACTTCAGTTTTGGCGATTACTTCAAGCGTGACGCCATCGGCTTTGCCTGGACCTTTCTGACCGACGTGCTGGGGCTGCCTAAGGAAAAGCTGTGGGTTACGGTGCACATCAGTGATGATGAGGCCGAGCGCATCTGGAAGGACGAGATCGGGATTGATCCCGAGCGCTTCTCCAAGCTGGATGAAGACAACTTCTGGCAGATGGGCGACACCGGTCCCTGCGGGCCCAGCTCCGAGATCTTCTACGACCATGGCCCTGAGGTGTGGGGTGGTCCTCCCGGCAGTCCGGAAGAGGATGGCGACCGTTACATCGAGATCTGGAACCTGGTGTTCATGCAGTTCGATCGTGACGCCAGCGGTGAAATGACCCCGCTGCCCAAGCCGTCCATCGACACCGGCATGGGCCTCGAGCGGATCGCCGCGGTCATGCAGGGCGTGCACTCCAACTACGAGATCGACCTGTTCCAGAATCTGCTCAAGGCCGCTGCAGAGGCTACCGGTACCGACGATCTGGCGTCTCCGTCGCTGCGGGTGATCGCCGATCACATCCGCTCCTGCGCCTTCCTGATCACTGATGGCGTGCTGCCTTCCAACGAGGGGCGCGGCTACGTCCTGCGCCGGATCATTCGTCGTGCCATCCGCCACGGGCATAAGCTCGGCGCTCAGGATGCATTCTTCCACAAGCTGGTGGCGGCCCTCGACAGCGAGATGGGCGAGGCCTATCCCGAGCTGCGCAAGGCCCGCGATCAGATCGAGCGCGTGCTGCTCAAGGAAGAAGAGCAGTTTGCACGCACCCTGGACCACGGGATGGGGCTGCTCGAGCAGGCGCTGACGCAACTGGATGGGGACACCCTGGCCGGTGAGACCGTGTTCAAGCTTTACGATACCTACGGTTTCCCCTACGACCTGACGGCAGACGTGTGTCGCGAGCGTGGCGTGACCCTCGATGAAGAGGGCTTCAACCGTGAGCTGGAGGCCCAGCGCGAGCGTGCCCGTGCCGCCAGCCAGTTTGGAGCCGACTACAGCGCCACTATCGAGCTGGATGGCGCGACCGAATTCACCGGTTATGACCGCCTCGACGACCAGGCGCGCGTGGTCGGGCTTTATGACAGCGAAGGCAATGCTCTGGAGCGGCTGACTCAGGAGCAGTCCGGCGTGGTGGTGCTGGATCGTACCCCGTTCTACGGAGAATCCGGCGGGCAGGTAGGGGATACCGGCTATCTGTCCTTTGGTTCGGGACGTTTCCTGGTCAAGGATACCCAGAAGCAGTCCGGCCACCACTTGCATCAGGGGATGCTGCTGGAGGGTGAGCTGGTCGTGGGCGCAGACGTCACGCCGCAGGTGGATTCCAGCCTGCGTGCCGCTACCGTGCGTAACCACTCGGCCACACACTTGCTGCACAAGGCGCTGCGCCTGGTGTTGGGCGAGCACGTTCAGCAGAAGGGCTCGCTGGTGACGCCCGAGCGCCTGCGCTTCGACTTCAGCCACTTTGAAGCGATGACCGCCGAGCAGCTCAAGGAAGTGGAGCGCCTGGTCAACGAGCAGGTGCTGGCCAATGCTCCGACCCGCGTCGAGACCATGACCCTCGATGAGGCGAAGGAGAAGGGGGCCGCGGCGCTGTTCGAAGCCAAGTACGCCGACAGCGTCCGCGTCCTGACCATCGGTGCCGACGATTTCTCGATAGAGCTGTGCGGCGGCACCCACGTGGCACGTAGTGGCGATATCGGCTGCTGCCATATCGTCGCGGAAAGCGGCATTGCCTCTGGCGTGCGTCGTATTGAAGCGATCACGGGAGAGGGGGCGCTGGCCCACTTCGCCGAGCAGGAGGCGCGCCTGTCGCGGGTGGCCGAGCGCCTCAAGGCCAAGCCCGAACAGCTGGAGGAGCGGGTCGAGAGCTTGGTGGAGCGTAATCGCGGCCTCGAGAAGGAGCTGGAGCGGCTCAAGGCCAAGCTGGCCAGCGCGGCAGGCAGCGACATGCTGGCCAAGGTGGTCGAGGTCAAGGGCGTCAAGGTCCTGTCCACCCGCCTGGAGGGCGTATCAGGCAAGGAACTCCGCGGCATGCTGGATCAGCTCAAGAACAAGCTGTCCTCAGGCATCGTGGTGCTCGGTGTGGCGGATGAGGCCACTGGCAAGGTCAGCTTGATTGCCGGTGTCACCGATGATCTGACCGCCAAGGTCAAGGCTGGCGAGCTCGTCAATCATGTCGCCAGTCAGGTCGGTGGCAAGGGCGGTGGCCGCGCGGATATGGCACAAGCAGGGGGGAGTGACGTTCAGGCGCTTCCTGGCGCACTGGAGAGTGTGCCCGCCTGGCTCGATGCCAGGTTGTAGCCCCTGCGGGGTCGTGGACTCGAGAGAGTCCACGGCCCTTTTTTCTGTCTGACACAGCGCTGTGCAGATACAGCTTCGCAGAGACAACAGTTTCATTCATTGGAATCCAACGAGCGAGGATGACGGCATATGGCACTATACGTACAGAAGTTTGGTGGGACGTCGGTCGGCTCGGTGGAGCGGATCAAGGCGGTCGCCGAGAAGGTCAAGGGCTTTAGAGACCAGGGCCATCAGGTCGTGGTGGTGGTATCTGCCATGAGTGGCGAGACCAATCGCCTGATCGGTCTGGCCAACGAGATCAACGACGAGCCTACCCCCCGCGAGATGGACATGCTGGTGTCCACCGGTGAGCAGGTGACCATTTCCCTGCTGGCCATGGCGCTACACAAGCTGGAAGTGCCCGCGACGTCCTACACCGGCTCGCAGGTTGGCATCATGACCGACAGCGCTCACACCAAGGCGCGTATCCAGCGTATCGAGACAGATGAGATGCGCGAGGATCTGGATGCCGGGCAGGTGGTGGTCGTTGCCGGCTTCCAGGGCGTCGATGCGGAAGGCAATATCACGACCCTCGGTCGTGGTGGTTCAGATACCACCGGTGTGGCGCTGGCGGCCGCGCTCAAGGCTGATGAGTGCCAGATCTATACCGATGTAGACGGTGTCTATACCACCGATCCCCGCGTCTGCAGCAAGGCCCAGCGCCTGGATGAGATCACCGTGGAAGAGATGCTGGAGCTCGCCAGCCTCGGTTCCAAGGTGCTGCAGATTCGCGCTGTCGAATTCGCCGGTAAGTACAATGTCCCGCTGCGTGTGCTGTCTAGCTTTGAAGACGGCCCCGGCACCCTGATCGTTGCAGACTCTGACCAAGACGAGGATTCCATGGAAGAACCGCTGATTTCCGGTATCGCCTTCACCGCCAATGAAGCCAAGCTGACCCTGCTGCACACTCCGGACGTGCCGGGCGTGGCCTCGCGCATCCTGGGTCCGATTGCCGATGCCAACATTGAAATCGACATGATCGTGCAGAACGTTGCGCCGGCGGGTGACTACACTGACTTCACCTTTACGGTCGCCAAGGGTGATTACAAGCAGACCATGCGCATCCTCGAGCAGCAGGTTATCCCTGATCTGGGCGGCGGTGAGTTGCGTGGAGACGATAACATCGCCAAGGTGTCACTGGTGGGTGTCGGTATGCGCTCTCACGCGGGGGTCGCTTCGAAGATGTTCCGCGTGCTGGCCGAGGAAAATATCAACATCCGCATGGTGTCCACCTCGGAAATCAAGATTTCCGTGGTGATTGACGAGAAGCAGATGGAGCTAGCGGTGCGCGCCCTGCACAAGGCATTTGGTCTCGATAAGGCAGACATCGAGAGCGAATAAATTCCTCGACGCGGCGCACACCATCTACGCTTTAAGGAGTCCCCGGTACCGCTACGGCGGTAGGGGGCTTCCCTTAAACGGCACAATCAGGTGTCATGAGTCGCTAGTGCTCGCCACCAAGAAAGAGGGCACGTCGTTCGGAGACGGGACGGCGTAGCGGCTCACGTAACAAGTCTGAGAAGGAGATCAGTCATGCTTATCCTGACACGCCGCGTCGGCGAAACTCTGATGATCGGTGACGATATCACCGTTACGGTTCTAGGAGTGAAGGGAAACCAGGTGCGTATCGGCGTCAATGCGCCGAAGGACGTTGCTGTACACCGCGAAGAGATCTATCAGCGCATTCAGCGTGAGAAAGCGGATGACGGTAGCGTTGATGACGAGTGACAGCGCAGAGACCTTGCGCAACTTTTTTTGTCACGGGCTGGACAAAGGCCTTAAGTCTCGGTAGGATACGCACCGTGCCGATGAGGGAGAGGTGGCCGAGTGGCTGAAGGCGCTCCCCTGCTAAGGGAGTATGGGGTTTATAGCCTCATCGAGGGTTCGAATCCCTCCCTCTCCGCCATTTGCCTGTCGTGAAGCGAGTAGCGGCAGTCAAAGGTCTTCATGGGTACTGACAAGAAGGCGTATCTGTCGTCTTGTTATCGTAAGTGTGAAACGCGCCCGTAGCTCAGCTGGATAGAGTACCTGACTACGAATCAGGTGGTCGGAGGTTCGAATCCTCCCGGGCGCGCCATACACTTGCACATCGTGGTTTGTGCTGTCCTGATGTCGCCAAGCGCTGCAGGAAAGAATGAGCACATGTCACCTGCAATACGATGTATTGCTCACGCGCCCGTAGCTCAGCTGGATAGAGTACCTGACTACGAATCAGGTGGTCGGAGGTTCGAATCCTCCCGGGCGCGCCAGAATTTCACCCGCTCTCTCCGGAGGGCGGGTTTTCTGTTTGTTACCGTGCTGCGACGGTTCTGCTTGAGTGTCCTGTTGAGCGCTTGTCGGTCGACGGTGACGTGCACTCGCCTCAGGAGCTAGTGGCAGCGGTCTACTCTCGCGTTTTTTCATGCTGACCGGCTTGCGGGCTCGCCGCCCGGTCGCGATCGTTTGGGCGTCCATCTCTCGATGGACGCCTTTTTTTATGCTCGGCACAAACGGGTGTCAGTCTGCGGCTATCGCCTGTGGTCTGGCGTTTAGTGCCGTGTGGCGGGCAGGCAAGCCGGATTCGGGGGTGTCAGCGGAGAGTCCGGCGATAAAGTCATCGAGATCGGTGATGCGTCTCAAGGCCTTGAAGCGGGCTGCGGACTCCTCGTCACGGGCTCTCATGTGGTTCATCCACTGCTTTAGTAGTGATACCACCACTTTCGCCGGGAGTATGCTACGCTGCATTGCAGCATATTCCATGAGCACTTGTGCGCGCTGTGCCCAGGTCGTGGCTGGAAGGCGTTCGCCGGTGAGCTGCCAATGTTTCAGGCGCGGGGCGAGGAGGGGGTCGGCGAGGGCGCCGCGGCCCAGCATGACGTCGGTGCAGTCCGACAGGGTGCGTGCCTTCCAGTAGTCTTCGAGGGTGAAGATGTCGCCGTTGGCCACGACCGGGATGCGCAGGCGTTGGCGGATCTTGCCGATCCATTCCCAGTGGGCCGGGGGGCGATAGCCTTCGTCGCGGGTTCTCGCATGGACGACCAGCTGTCTGGCGCCGGCGGCTTCCGCTGCCATGGCGCAGTCCAGGGCCAGGCGGCGGTGGGAGAATCCGAGCCGGATCTTGGCGGTCACCGGGATGTCCTCGCCGACGGCTTGATGCACTGCGGCGACAGCAGCGGCCAGTCGGTGAGGGTCGCGCATCAGCGACGCGCCGCCGTCGTGACGGTTGACCAGCTTGGCCGGGCAGCCAAAGTTGAGGTCCAGGCTGATGGCGCCCAGGCGCAGCGCTTGTCGCGCGTTGGCTGCCAGGGCGTCCGGGTCTGAGCCGAGCAATTGCAGGTGTACCGGGATGCGTGACGGCGTCGTGACGCCTTGCGTCGCCAGTTCAGGGCAGTGCTTGTAGAACACTCGGGGCGGCAGGCGTGCGTCAACGACGCGGACAAACTCGGTGACCGTCCAGTCGAAGCCCTGCTGTCGGGTCAGCAGGTCGCGGGTGTTGGCATCAATGACGCCCTCCATGGGCGCCAGCCCTATGCGACCTTCGTCCAACCTATGTCTATGTAGTAAATTAACAACCAAAACTGCTACCTTTAGACCATGGCTATACGCCGGGGGTGTGGCAGGGTATAGCAACAAAAAATATGCGCAAGCCGAATGATCTAGAAAGATCAAGGCAACTTAGTCGTCGTAAAGCGGAGGATCCCGCATGAACGAATCACAGCTTGTTAGCGAGGGTTTGTCCCTCATGGCCCTTGGGATGGGCTTCGTTTTTGTTTTTCTTACGGTTCTGGTGGTCACGACGACACTGATGTCGCGTGTCATCGGGCGCTTCTTCCCGGAGCCGGTAGCCGAGGCTTCCGCTCCCCGCTCAAGAGCGGCGCCGACGCAGGACGACACCCTGATGGCGGTAATCGCTGCTGCTGTTCACCGTCACCGCCAAAAGCGATGAGTCTGCCAGGCGCTGTCAGTGGGCTCGTCAAACCACGTTGTTGATGAGCTCCCTCGCACAGTGCCGGCGGCCGTGATTTTCGACGAAAGCGCTTGGTATCGACAAGCCATAATGATAAGGACTCGACCATGAGCGACACTGCACGCCCACTTGGCATCACCGATGTCGTGTTGAGAGACGCACACCAGTCTCTGTTTGCGACCCGTATGCGCATCGATGACATGCTGCCCATCGCCGAGAAGCTCGACAACATCGGCTTCTGGTCACTGGAATCGTGGGGTGGGGCCACCTTTGACGCTTGTATCCGCTATCTCGGTGAGGATCCGTGGGAGCGGATACGGGCGTTGAAGGAGGCCATGCCACGTACTCCACAGCAGATGTTGCTGCGTGGGCAGAATCTGCTCGGCTACCGTCATTACGCCGACGATGTGGTGGATCGCTTTGTCGAGCGCGCCAAGACCAATGGAGTGGACATTTTCCGTGTCTTCGACGCCATGAATGATCCGCGCAACCTCGAGCGTGCGATCAAGGCGGTGAAGGCCAACGACGGCCATGCCCAGGGCACGATCTCCTATACCAAGAGTCCGGTACACACCCTGGACAGCTGGGTAGAGCTGGCGCAGTCGATCGCTGACATGGGGGCCGACTCCCTGGCGATCAAGGACATGGCGGGCTTGCTGACGCCTTACGATGCCTATGAGCTGGTCACCAAGCTCAAGTCGGCGCTGGATATTCGCATTCACCTGCACTGTCACGCCACGACCGGTCTATCGTCGGCGACGGCCCTGAAGGCGGCTGAGGCGGGTGTCGATAACGTCGATACGGCCATTTCTTCCATGTCCATGACCTACGGTCACAGCCCCACTGAATCCTTGGTGGCCATGCTCAAGGGAACCGACCGCGATACCGGCCTTGATCTTGAAGCGCTCGAGGACATTGCGGCCTACTTCCGCGAAGTGCGCAAGAAGTACGCCGCATTTGAAGGTTCTCTCAAGGGCATTGACTCACGCATTCTGGTGGCTCAGGTGCCTGGTGGCATGCTGACCAACATGGAGAGCCAGCTGAAAGAGCAGGGTGCGGGTGACCGGCTCGACGATGTACTGAACGAGATTCCGCGGGTGCGCGAAGACCTGGGCTTCATTCCTCTGGTGACGCCTACCTCACAGATTGTGGGCACCCAGGCGGTCATGAACGTGATGATGGGGGAGCGGTACGCCTCTATCTCCAAGGAGGTGCAGGCACTGCTGAAAGGGGAGTACGGTGCCGCGCCTGCGCCCTTCGAGCGAGACCTGCAGCAGCGTGTGCTGGAGGGCGCCTCGCCGATGACCGAGCGTCCGGCGGATCGCCTTGAGGCGGAGATGCCGCGCCTGACCGAGGAGCTGCTTGCCAAGGCCAAGCAGGATGGCATTCGCCTGGCCGACGGGGAGCAGCAGGTCGATGATGTGCTGACCTATGCACTGTTCCCGCAGATCGGTCTCAAGTTCTTGAAAAACCGGGACAACCCAGACGCCTTTGAGCCTGCTCCCGAAGCCGAGACGGCGCCGGCCGCAACAGCGCCCGCGGCCAGTGCTCCGGCCAAGTCGGCGGCTCAGTCCGGTGGTTCAGACACCTACACCGTCACCGTCAATGGCACCGCCTATGTGGTCGAGGTTGCCGAAGGGGGAGATATTTCCCAGGTTCAGCCTGCAGCAGCGTCCGCTACGCCAGCTCCGGCGCCCGCCGCTGGCGGCGAGGCCTCATCCGGAGCCACGGTGCAGGCGCCGCTGGCGGGCAACATCTTCAAGGTCAACGTCAAACCCGGTGATAGCGTGGCGGAGGGCGACGTGGTGATCATCCTTGAAGCGATGAAGATGGAAACAGAGGTACGCGCTGCGTCGTCGGGAACCGTGTCCGATGTGAAGGTGGCTGAGGGTGACAGCGTCGCTGTCGGTGATGTACTGGTAGTGCTCTAAGGACGGGTCATGGAGAAGATACTGACGCTCTGGTACGGCTCCGGCCTGTATAACCTGACGCTCGGCCAGGCGGTGATGCTGGTGGTGGGTCTACTGCTGCTGTGGTTGGCCGTCGCCAAGAAGTTTGAGCCGCTGCTGCTGGTGCCGATTGGTTTTGGTGGGATTCTCGCCAATATTCCCGAGGCGGGTCTGGCGCTGTCCGCGGCAGAGCAGGCCGCTCATCTGGGTCGCCCTGAACTGCTGGCGCAGATGGCTCAAGCCTTGGGGATCAGCTTGCCCACCGGTGCTGAGCTGGATATCTGGCGCCACACCCTGTCTGACGCGCTGCACGGGGACATGTCCCCGGCGCTGATTCGCGCGGCCAACGATGTGGCCATGGACGGTGGCTATGCCCACGGCATGTTGTTCCAGTTCTACAACGTGGCGATTGCCTCAGGTATTGCGCCTCTGGTGATCTTCATGGGGGTGGGGGCGATGACCGATTTCGGCCCGCTCCTGGCCAACCCTCGCACCCTGTTTCTCGGTGCTGCGGCCCAGTTCGGAATCTTTGCCACCCTGTTGGGGGCAGTAGCGATGACGGCGATGGGGTGGATGGATTTCAGCCTCAATCAGGCCGCTGCCATCGGCATCATCGGCGGCGCCGATGGGCCGACGTCGATCTACGTGTCGAGCATTCTGGCGCCGGAACTGCTGGGTGCCATCGCCGTGGCCTCCTATTCCTACATGGCGCTGGTGCCGTTGATTCAGCCTCCGATCATGAAGGCGTTGACGACGCAAAAGGAGCGTAGCATCGCCATGACCCAGCTGCGCCCGGTGTCGAAGCTCGAGAAGATCGTGTTTCCTCTGGCGCTGTTGATTCTGGTGGTGCTGTTCTTGCCCGACGCTGCTCCCCTGTTGGGCATGTTCTGCTTCGGCAACCTGATGCGCGAATGTGGCGTCGTCGAGCGTCTGTCGGATACCGCACAGAATGCGCTGATCAACACGGTGACCATCTTTCTGGGGCTGTCGGTGGGCTCCAAGCTGATGGCCGACCGTTTCCTGGCAGTGGAAACCTTGGGCATCCTCGGTCTTGGTATGGTGGCCTTTGCCATTGGCACGGCGTGCGGGGTGCTGATGGCGAAGTTCATGAACCTGGTGAGCAAGCACCCGATCAATCCGTTGATCGGTTCTGCCGGCGTGTCGGCGGTACCCATGGCGGCGCGAGTGTCCAACAAGGTCGGGCTCGAGTCCAATCCTCACAACTTCCTGCTGATGCATGCCATGGGGCCAAACGTGGCAGGCGTCATTGGTTCCGCGGTGGCGGCTGGGGTGATGATCAAGTACCTCGGATAGGTTCCAGCACTACGCCATATGCCCAGGGTCGGCGTGACGTCTGATCCTGGCAGCCACATGCGGCGCCCCTGCTGAAAGGTGGGGGCGCCGCATGCTTTTGCCGTTCAGCTGCGTCGGGCACGTCATCCGCTCAACATCGAATCGCCACGCTTCTGTCATGCTCGCTTCCTAGTCTGACGTTCGACACGTCAGGGGGAATGCGCATGATCGATGTAGAGAAGGCTCTGCTGGCCAAGGCGCCGAAGGTCGGGGGCTGGCCTCGTTGGGGACGACAGCTGTTGATGTCCGGCCTCAAGCGTCTGGTACACGAGCGTGAGATCAATGCCTTCCTCAAGCAGCATCGGCGTGCCGGTGGGCTCGAGTTTATCGATGCGGTGCTTGATCACCTGAATTTCGGCTATTCGCTGTCGTCGCGAGATCGAGACAACATTCCGGTGGCCGGTCGGGTCGTCATCGTGGCCAATCATCCACTGGGCGCCCTTGATGGCCTTGCCCTGGTGCGCATGGTGGCGGACGTGAGGCCGGATGTAAAAATCATCGCCAACGACCTGCTGATGCAGCTGTCTCCCCTGGCGCCGCTGCTGTTGCCGGTGGACAACTTGTCTCGCCGCGGTTTCCGCAAGAGCCTGCAGGGTATCGTCGACGCCCTGGACGATGAGCAGGCAGTGATCGTGTTTCCCGCGGGGGAGGTCTCGCGGGCAGGTCCTGGAGGCATCCGGGATGGCAACTGGCTGTCCGGTTTCCTGCATGCGGCGCGGCGCACCAACGCGCCCATCCTGCCGGTGCATGTGGGCGGCAGAAACTCTCCGCTGTTCTACTCCCTGACGTCGCTGTACTCCCCGCTGGGGACCTTGCTGCTACCCAACGAGATGTTTCGCCAGCAGGGGCGCCATATCACGATCAAGATCGGCGGCGAAATTCCGCTGGCTCGGTTTGATCGAGACGACCTGGCGACTCAGGCGAAGCTGAAGCTGCTGCGCAAGCATATCTATCGGTTGGGCCGCGGCAAGAAGGGGGTCTTTGTCAGCGAGGCGGGGATCGCTCATCCCGAGAACCGCCAGCACCTGCGCGAAGAGCTGGCGCAGGCCGAGGTGCTGGGTAAGACCCCGGATGGCAAGCAGATTCTGTTGTTTGAGCACCAGCCAGATTCCGCCGTCATGCGGGAAATCGGACGGCTGCGGGAGATTGCCTTTCGCCGTGTCGGTGAAGGGACGGGCAAGAAGCGCGACCTGGACGAATACGACGAGCACTATCGTCATCTGGTGCTGTGGGATGACCGCGATCTGGAAATCGCCGGGGCTTACCGCTTGGGGGATGTGGGCCACATCCTCGACAGCATCGGCATCGAGGGGCTTTACAGTGCGACCATCTTTCACCTCGACCAGGCGCCCTGGGAGCAGTGGCGTCATGGGCTGGAACTGGGCCGCAGTTTCGTCCAGCCACGCTACTGGGGACGGCGCAGTCTAGATTACCTGTGGCATGGGTTAGGCGCCTATCTTCGCCACCATCCCGAGGTTCGCTGGATGTTTGGCCCCGTCACCATACCCAACCATTTGCCACCGCTGGCCAAGGACCTGCTGGTCAGCTACTACCGGCACTATCATGCCGATGGCGACAGCCTGATTCGGGCCAAGGCGGTCTGCCCACTGTCCCGCGCCGGGCGCGAAGAGGCGGATCGCCTGTTTGATGGCAATGATGTGGCAGAGGATTTCTTGCGCCTCAAGGCCGCGCTTCAGACCATGGGGGCGGGTGTGCCCGCACTCTACAAGCAGTATGTCGATGTCGCTGAGCCTGGCGGGGTGTCGTTCAAGGCCTTTGGCGTCGACACGGCGTTTGGCTACTGCATCGACGGCCTGGTGGTGGTGGATGTGGCGCGGCTCAAGGCGGACAAGCGCAAGCGCTACATCGGGGCTGCATCAGCCCCTGCCCATGCATAGGCGTGTCACCACCTTGGTGTGCCAACACGAGGTGTGCATAGGTTGGGTGTGCACGTATGACGGGCGCATGCGTGGGCAAATGGATAGGGCGAATGGATAGGGTGGATTGGCAGGGCGCGCCGACAGGGCGGATTGGCAGGGCGCGTCGACAGGGCATGAGCCAAACCGACGGACGGCAAGGGGCCTAGGCCGTGTCGTTTTGCTCGTTGTCCAGGTCGTCGTCCCGGGCAATGGCGATGCGTCCCTTGAGGCGGGTGCTCAACTCACTCAGGTCCACGGGCGCGTCAGTGGGCCAGCCCAGGGTCAGACTGACGCCTTCGGCCGCGTAGTCGACCGCGTCGACAGGAATGTGCCGGGACTCACACCACTGGCGCGCGTCGGCTTCGCCCGCAAAGTCGACCTGGATACGCACCTGGCGGCGCTCTACGCATTCGCGCCTGGGCAGTGTCTCCAGGGCCTTGACCAGGGCCTGGGTGTACGCCCGCGCCAGTCCGCCAGTGCCCAACTTGGTGCCGCCAAAGTAGCGAATCACCACCGCCGCGGTCTGGCCGATTCCGTCACCCTCCAGCGCCTGGAACATGGGACGTCCCGCGGTGCCGCCTGGCTCGCCGTCGTCGGAAAAGCCGATGTGGACCTGCTCGCCGGGAGGGCCAGCCAGATAGGCGCTGCAGTGGTGGCTGGCATTGGGGTGCTGGCGCCGGGCCTCGGCCAGCAGCACATTGAAAGCGTCCACATCAGGGGCGTGAGCCACCCAGGTGATGAAGCGGCTTTTTTCCACCTCAATTTCCGCCACGTGCCATTCGCCTGCCGCGAGATCCGGTATCGGGTAGCGCATCAGGCGACCAGTTCTGCCTGGCGAGCCACGCCCATCACCAGTCCAAGCACCCGAATGTCACTGTTTTTCAGGTAGATGGGCGGCATTGTCTCGTTGGCGGGCTGAAGCCGCACGCCATTCTTCTCGATGTACAGCTTTTTCAGGGTGACCTCCTGGTCATTGATCATCACCACCGCGGTTTCGCCGTTCTCGGCGCTTTCCTGGCGTTCGATAATGATCACATCGCCGTCGAAGATATTGCAATCGATCATCGAGTTGCCGCACACCTTCAGCGCGTAGGTGTTGCGACGCACCATGCGCGAAGGTACCTGCAGAGTCGCGTTGTCGAGGCAGGCTTCGATGGGCATCCCGGCGGAGACATGTCCCAGCAGGGGGATGTCCACCAGCGCATCGGGGGTGTCAATGGGCTCCCAGCTGTCGGCGATGGGCAGGTTGGGCAGGCGTTGAAGGAACTGGCAGGTCGCGATATCCATGGCACGGTGTCTCCCTGGTGGTAAGGGTCGGGCTGTCACGGGTACGGAAGTGCGGCGCGGGCTGGGCTCCGGCGGCGGGTCATACTGGATACTGTCGATTCATACAGTACACGAGAAAGATAGCAGGGCCTAGCGTTCGCGCAAGTGCCATGGATCAACGAAAGGTGCATTGGCTGTGCGATTGCGCTGGTACGAGGGGCCGGCTGTCTGGTTCGGATGTAGCAATCGGTGTAAAGTCTGTGCGTGTTTTCCCCCTCTCGGTCCTGGCAGTGGAGTGCCCTTTGCGTCTGTGTCTTGAAGCCCGACAACTGGCCTGTGAGCGCGACGGTCGCTGGCTGTTTCATGGGCTCGACCTCATTCTCGGGGCAGGCGACGTTCTGCGGATCGAGGGCCCCAACGGCAGCGGCAAGACGACGCTGCTGAAGGTGCTGTGCGGCCAGATCAGCGACGTGGAAGGGCAGGTGTTATGGGACGGCAGAGCGCTGTCCAAGGCACGCGCCGACTTGCTGGCCAATCTGCTCTACCTTGGCCACGCGCCGGGTATCAAGGCCCACCTGACGGCGATGGAAAATCTGCGCTGGTATCAGGCCTTGGCAGGTCGCCGATGTAGCGATCGCGAGCTTGGCGCAGCGCTGGCCGAGGTCGGCCTGGCGGGCTTCGAGGATGTGGTGGCCTCCCAGCTGTCCGCTGGACAGCAACGCCGAGTGACCTTGGCCCGCCTTGTGCTCAGTCGTCATCCACTGTGGATCCTGGATGAGCCTTTCACGGCCATTGACGTCGATGGCGTGTCGGCGCTGGAGCAGCGTCTGGTCGAGCACGCCGGCCGGGGCGGTGCCGTACTGGTCACCACCCATCATGCCCTGGCCAATGTGCCTGGTCTGCGCAGGCTGTCCCTGTCAGGCCCTGCCCGGGAGGTGGCATGAGCGCTTGTTCCACTGACGTCGAGCCCGCGGTGGTGGCGGTCAAGGAGGCCGGCGCGGGTCTGGGGATGGCGCTATGGGCGACCTTTCAGCGAGATCTCGTCGGCGTGGCCAGGCGTCCCGCTGACGCGCTGACCCCGCTGGTGTTCTTCGCCATGGTCATCACCTTGTTTCCCCTGGGAATTTCGCCGGAACCGGAGCGTCTGGCCTGGATAGCCCCCGGCGTGCTGTGGGTGGCGGCTTTGCTGTCCGCGCTGCTGTCGCTGGATGGATTGTTCCGCGCGGATTATGAAGACGGCACGCTGGAGCAGCTGTTGCTGGCTCCCCACCCGCTGTCACTGTTGGTGGTGGCGAAGGTGCTGGTGCACTGGCTGACCACAGGTCTGCCGCTGGCACTGATGGCCCCGTTGCTGGGAGTGCTGCTGGCCTTGCCCCAGGGCAGCTACCTGGCCTTGAGTGTCACCCTGGCCGTGGGCAGCGGCTGCATCAGCCTGATCGGGGCCATTGGCGCTGGATTGACGGTAGGGTTGGCCCGCGGAGGCATGCTGTTGTCGCTGTTGGTGCTGCCATTGTTCATGCCGGTCCTGATCTTCGGTACAGGAGCCATGGGGGCGGCGCTGTCGGGGGGCGAGTGGCTGCCTCACCTGGCGGTGATCGGCGCCATGCTGGCGCTGGCACTGGCCAGTGCACCGTTGGCGATTGCCGCGTCACTGCGCATCAGCGTGCATGGCTGATGCGCTGATGTCGGCGACACGATTTCACGCTTGATCGAGGTACAACGCTCATGTGGGCCTTCTTTCACAAACTGGGGTCGCCGCGCTGGTTCTACGGCATCGCGGCCAGGCTAGCACCATGGTGCTGGGGCCTGGCGCTGGCGTTGATTGTGGTGGGTAGCGTCTGGGGACTGGCGTTTGCGCCATCCGACTACCAGCAGGGCAACAGCTTTCGCATCATCTACGTCCACGTGCCGGCTGCGTTTCTGGCCCAGTCGATCTTTATCGCCTTGGCCGCGTCGGGCTTCGTGTTCATGGTCTGGAAGGTCAAGATCGCCGACATGGCCGCGGCGATGATGGCGCCCCTGGGCGCCGCCATGACCGCGATTGCGCTGCTGTCAGGCTCCGTCTGGGGCAAGCCGACCTGGGGCACCTGGTGGCAGTGGGACGCGCGCCTGACCTCAATGCTGATTCTGCTGTTCCTGTACGTGGGCGTGATGTTGATCCGGCGCGCCTTTCCGCGTCCACTAAGTGGCTCGAAGGCGGCCTCGGTGCTGGCCATGGTCGGGGTGATCAATATTCCGATCATCAAGTACTCGGTGGAGTGGTGGAACACGCTGCATCAGCCGGCCAGCTTCACCCTCACCGAACGGCCGGCCATGCCTACCGAGATGTGGCTACCGCTGTTGATCATGGTGCTGGGTTTCTATGCCTTTTTTGCCGCTTTCACCCTGACCCGTACGCGCACTGAAATTCTACGCCGCGAAGGCAGCAAGCGCTGGGTCAAGGAGCTGTTCAAGGAGGATGCGTGATGGCATTCGAATCATTGGCTGAGTTGTGGCAGATGGGCTCCCATGGCCCCTACGTCTGGACGGCCTGGGGTGCCACCCTGGGGGTGTTGCTGCTTAGCGTGTTGCTGGTATGCGGTGAAAGTCGTGACGTTCGGCGCACCCTGCGCCGTCGACTCAGGCGAGAAGGCGCCGCGGCGCTGAAGTCCACGGAGGGTCGCCATGAGGGCTAAGCGTCGAAATCGGATGTTGCTGGTGCTCGGGCTGGTCGCGCTGTGTGCGGTGGCGGTGGGGCTGACGCTGTATGCGTTGCGCTCCAATATCAATCTCTTCTTCAGTCCAGTGCAGATTGCCGCGGGAGAAGCTCCCGTCGACCGCCAGCTGCGGGCCGGAGGCATGGTCAAGGAAGGCAGCGTGCGGCGTGATAGCGACAGCCTGGACGTCAGCTTCGTGGTCACTGACTATGTCGACGACGTTGAAGTGCGCTACAGCGGCATTCTGCCGGACCTGTTTCGCGAAGGGCAGGGGGTCGTGGTGGTCGGTAAATTGACCGGTGATGGCATCATCGCTGCCGACAAGGTACTGGCGAAGCACGACGAGAACTACATGCCGCCCGAGGTTGCCGAGGCGCTTGAAAAGGCCGGCTATTCCCCCGCCGACTACAAGCAAGCCGCGCCGGGTTCCCCCCAGTGACGCACAGACCGGGCAGACCAAGGTGATGTCATGCTGATCAAGATGATCCCCGAGATCGGACACTATGCGCTGGTTATCGCGCTGTTGATGGCAGTGGTGCAAGCGGTGCTGCCTCTGGCGGGGGCTGCCACGCGACGTCCCTTGTGGATGGCGTATGCCAGGCCCATGGCGGCCGGCCAGCTGGCCTTTCTGCTGATCGCCTACGGCTGCCTGACAGCCAGCTACCTGCTGGATGACTTCAGCGTGGTCAACGTGGCCAACAACGCCAACTCATTGCTGCCCTGGTATTACAAGTTCAGCGCGGTGTGGGGCAACCACGAGGGCTCGGTCCTGCTGTGGAGCCTTATTCTGGGAATCTGGACCTTCGCGGTCGGTTGCTTCTCGGGACGCCTGCCGCCTGACATGGTGGCGCGGGTGCTGGGGGTGATGGGACTGGTCAGCGTCGGCTTTCTGGCCTTCGTGCTGATCACGTCCAACCCATTCGAGCGCTCGCTGCCCAATATTCCGGCGGACGGTGCAGACCTCAACCCGTTGCTGCAGGACGTCGGCCTGATCATTCATCCGCCGATGCTGTACATGGGCTATGTCGGTTTCAGCGTGGTCTTTGCCTTTGCCATTGCGGCCCTGCTGGGGGGGCGTCTCGACAGCGCCTGGACCCGTTGGGTGAGACCCTGGACCAACATCGCCTGGGCTTTCCTCACGGTCGGCATCGCCCTCGGCAGCTGGTGGGCGTACTACGAATTGGGCTGGGGCGGCTGGTGGTTCTGGGACCCGGTGGAAAATGCTTCCCTGCTGCCGTGGCTGGCCGGCACTGCGTTGATCCATTCGCTGGCGGTGACCGAAAAGCGCGGGACCTTCAAGAGCTGGACGGTATTGCTGGCGATCACCACCTTCTCGCTATCGTTGATGGGGACCTTTCTGGTCCGCTCCGGCGTTCTGACCTCGGTCCATGCCTTTGCCAATGATCCGTCGCGGGGACTGTTCATCCTGGTCCTGCTGGGTATCACCGTCGGCCTGTCGTTGCTGATCTTTGCCCTGCGTGCGCCGCGGGTCAGCCAGCCAGGCGGATTCAATTGGCTGTCTCGGGATGCGCTGTTGCTGGTCAACAATATCCTGCTGGTGGTGATGACGGTGACGGTGCTGCTCGGCACGGTCTATCCGCTGCTGCTGGATGCGCTGAACCTCGGCAAGATCAGCGTGGGGCCGCCTTACTTCAATGCCTTGTTCGTGCCGTTGACGGTATTGCTATGCGTGTTCATGGGGCTGGGGCCCAGCGCCCGCTGGAAGCGCATGAGTGGTCGCGAGCTGCTGTCGCGGCTGTGGCTGGCGGGAGCCGCGGCGCTGGTCATTGGTGTGCTGGCACCGCTCGCCTATACCGGGGTATGGAATCTCAAGGCGTCCATTGGCCTGGTGGCGGCCCTGTGGCTGGTGCTGTCGCTGGCACGGGACCTGTGGGACAAGACCTCCCGCGGCGCTTCCCGACGCCAGGCAGTGATGCGCCTGACGCCAGCTTACTGGGGTATGGTGCTGGGCCACCTAGGCCTCGCGGTCACGATTGTCGGTGTCGCTCTGGTCTCCAACTATTCGGTGGAGCGCAATGTGCGGATGAATGTCGGCGATAGCGTCGATGTCGCTGGCATCCGTTTCCACATGACCGCTCTGGATGAGCGCAGGGGGCCCAACTTCGTCTCCGATGCTGCGACCATCGAAGTGACCCGCCAAGGCGCCACGCGGAGCTTCGAGATGCATCCAGAAAAGCGCCTCTATATTGCCAGGGGGATGCCGATGACCCAGGTCGCGCTGCGTCCGGGACTGTTCCATGACCTGTATGTGGCCATGGGCGAAGAGCTCGACGATGGCAGCTGGGCGCTGCGGGTGCAGATCAAACCCTTTGTTCGCTGGCTGTGGCTGGGGGCGTTGCTGATGGCGGCAGGCGGCATGATGGCCGTGGCGGACCGTCGCTATCGACGCCAGCTCAGCACCCGTGCACCTGAGCGCGAGTCGAGCAGTACGGCCAGCTCCGGCGTGGTCAGCGCCAGTCAGGTCACCTCCAAGGATGTGCGGGCATGAAACGACGGCTACTACTATTGGTGCCACTGGTGCTGTTTCTGGTGTTGGGAGCCTTCCTGTATCAGGGGCTGTCGATCAACCCCTTCGACAGAGAGTCGGCGCTGATGGCGCGCGAGTTTCCCGCCTTCGAGCTGACCACGCTGGATAATCCCCAGCAACGCGTGGATGAAGGGGATATCAAGGGAGAGGTGACCTTGGTCAACGTCTGGGGCAGCTGGTGCCCCACCTGTCGCCAGGAAATGCCGCAGCTTCTGGACCTGGCGGACCGAGGCGTGCGCTTGATCGGTGTCGACTACAAGGAGACCGCTGCCAGCGATGCGGAAAAGCGTGCGCAGGGCCAGGCGTTCCTGACCCAGTTCGGTAACCCTTTTGCCTTCAACGTGTTTGATCCGCTGGGCAGCCTGGGCTTTGATCTCGGCGTTTACGGGGCTCCTGAGACGTTTCTGGTGGACGCAGACGGTATCATTCGTTACCACCACACCGGTTACATCACCGCTGATGACGTGGAGAGCATCATTATGCCGGAGGTGGAGAAATGGCGCTGAAGGCACCTTCGCAAGGGCACCCTTGGCTGGCCAGCGTGCTGCTGTTGACGGGCTGGCTACTGGCCCTGCAGGTCATGGCAGAAGCGATTGAAGTGCGTCGCTTTGAGAGTGCGGTGACGGAGCAGCGCTATCAGTCGCTGACGGCGACCTTGCGCTGCCCCAAGTGCGAGAACCAGGCCATTGGTGACTCCAACTCGCCGATTGCCGCGGACATGCGTGACAAGGTCTATGAACAGCTGAATGATGGCAGGTCTGACAAGGAAATTATCGACTTCATGGTCCAGCGGTTTGGCGACTACGTGCTCTACAACCCCCGGCTGGAAGGTCGCACCCTGCTGCTGTGGGGACTGCCTGGGGCGTTGGTGGTGGTCGGCGGGCTGGCGCTGTGGGCCATCATTCGCTCTCGCCGTCGGGTGAGTGTCCGGCAGCTGTCTGCCGAAGAGCAGGCCCGTCTGGACGAACTGATTGATCGAGAGAGACGCTCATGACGCTGCTGTGGCTCGCCTTTGCCCTGTTACTGTTACCGGCTGCCTGGCTGCTGATCCTGCCTCTGCGGCGAGCGGCGTCTCTGGAGCAACGTCAGCGCGAGCTGGAAGCCAACGACGGTGCGGCTGCCCAGAACGTGGCGGTGTATCGCCGGCGCCTGGCCTCGCTTGAAGCCGCCAGGTCTCGCGGCGACATTGACGCTACCCGTTTCGATGAGGATGTCAGCGAACTGAAGCGAGCGCTGCTCGACGATACCGAACGGCTAAAGCGGGCTCCGCTCAAGTCAGCGGGATCGGGCAAGCTGGCGATTCCCGTGGTGTTGCTACTGGTCATCGTGACCAGTGTGGCGTGGTACCAGCGCGAAGGTGCCGAAGGCGATCTGGTGCTTTATCACACCATCGAAGAGGTGCGTAACGACCCCGCGGCCAGCCTGGCGCTGATGCTGGAGCGCCTTGAGGCCCTGGCCGAGCGCCAGCCCGACAATCCCCGCGTGTGGCAAACCCTCTATCCCCTCTACCGAGATAGCGGCGCCTACCGCGAGGCCGGTCAGGCCATCGAGCGGGTGCTGGCGCTGGAAGGGCGCTCCCCCTGGTGGCTTGGTGAGCTGGCCAAGATGGAGTACTTCACCAACGAAGGGCGGTTGAACGAGCGTATCCTGGCGCTTTCACGAGAGGCCAGTCGTGAGGCGCCGAACCTGCCCTCCGCCATGTGGTTCCTGGGAGTCGAGGCCTTTCAGCAGGATGATTATCAGGCGGCCCTGGGGTACTGGCGCAGAGGACTTTCCGCCGCAGACGGCTCCCCCCTGGAGGAAGCCATGCGGCAGGGCGTGGCCCAGGCGGAGCAACGTCTCGCTCCGGCGGGTCAGCACGCCATTCGCATTCACCTGTCGCTGGCACAGGCGCTGAAGAGCGACCGGCTGCCCCCATCCACCACCGTGTTCGTGGTGGCCCGTGACAGCGACGGCAAGCTTCCTCCTCTGGCGATCCAGCGCCTGACCCTGGCCGAGCTGCCAGCGAGCATTACCCTGGATGCCGGTGATGCCATGTCGCCGATGGCCAGCCTGGAGGATGTCGACCAGGTACGCCTGTTGGCACGGGTCTCACCCAGCGGTCAGGCGCAGCCGCAGCCCGGTGACCTGATGGGACAGCGTGAAGGGGTTGCAGTGGGGGCCTCGGATCAGGATCCTGTCACGCTTGTCATCGATCAAGTGATTGAATAACCCATGCGTCTGACGTCGATCCGGCTGGCCGGCTTCAAGTCTTTTGTCGACCCGGTCACGGTGCCCTTCGACAGCAACATGACCGCGATTGTCGGTCCCAATGGCTGCGGCAAGTCGAACATCATCGATGCCGTGCGCTGGGTCATGGGGGAATCCTCGGCCAAGACCCTGCGCGGCGAGTCGATGACCGACGTCATCTTCAATGGCTCCACCGGGCGCAAACCCGTGGGCATGGCATCTATCGAACTGACGTTCGATAACCGTGACGGGACCATGGGGGGCGTCTACGCCCAGTACGCCGAAATATCGGTCAAGCGTCAGGTCACGCGTGACGCCCAGTCCAGTTACTTCTTCAACGGCCAGAAGTGCCGTCGCCGCGATATCGCCGATCTGTTCCTGGGGACCGGCCTTGGTCCCAGATCCTACGCCATCATCGGCCAGGGAATGATCTCGCGGCTGATCGAAGCTCGCCCCGAGGAGCTGCGTTCTACCCTCGAAGAGGCGGCCGGTATCTCCAAGTACAAGGAACGACGACGCGAGACGGAAAACCGCATGCGTCGGACCCAGGAAAACCTGGATCGTCTGGACGATATTCGGGAAGAGCTCGACAAGCAGCTCGAGCGACTCAAGCGACAGGCAGAAGCCGCCAAACGGTATCAGTCGCTCAAGCAGGAAGAGCATCGGGTCAAGGGGGAGCTGGCGCTGTTGCGGGGGCGTGCCCTGCGAGCCGCCCAGACCGAGCAGGACAGTCGAGTACGCGAGCTGGAAACCGCCGTCGAGCGCGAGGTGCTGGGCATGCGCCAGTGCGAGACCCGCCTGGAAGAGGCGCGTGCCGAGCACGACGGCCTGGCCTCTGAGCTGGACCAGCGTCAGGCGAGGTTCTACGAGACCACCACCGCCATCGCTAGATTGGAACAGGAGCTCGAGCATACCCGCACCCGGGATCAACAGCTCGCCCGAGATCTTGAGAGTGCCAGGCGCGAGCTAGGTGAGCTGGATCGCCTGGGGGAGACCGACAGCGAACGTCTGGCGGCCCTGGATGACCGGCTAGAGACACTGGGACCCGAGCAGGAAGAGTTGGCCGAACAACTGGCCGAGCTCGAGGCAGCGCTTGAGGAAGCCGAGCCCGCGGTAGAAGACGCCGATGCCGAGTGGGAAGCGTTCAACGAACGCTGGCGTGGTGACAGTCATGAGGCCGAGCGCACCCAGGATCGGCTGCGCGAACTCGAGGCGCGGCTGGAGCGAATCGCTGGCGATCAGACCAAGCGACGTCAGCAGCTGGGTGAGTTGCCCGACCTGTCCGAACTGAGTGCTCAGCGCGACGAAGTGCGTGCGCAGCTGTCCGAGCACGACGCCCGCGCCCAGGAGCTCGAGCAACGTCGAGAGAGTGTCAGTGAGCAGCGTGACGTCAGTCGCCGCCAGATCGCCGAGCATGATGCCTCCCGGGAGCAGGCTCGCTCACGCCACAGCGCCCTGACCGGCGAGATCGCCTCGCTGGAGGCATTGATCGAGGCCGCCCTGGCCGACCACGACGAAGGACTCGACCGCCATCTCGCCGCCTATCAGCTTGACCAGGCCCCGCGCCTGGGCGAGCAGTTGGTGGTCGAGCCCGGCTGGGAGGAGGTGGTGTCATGGGTGCTGGCGCCCTGGCTCAAGGCTCGGCTAGCGCCCGACAGCAGCCTGCGCAATGCCCTGGGCGAGCCCCTGGACGCGGAACTCGCCTTGCTGTCGCCTGCCTCCCCAGGGTCGCCTCCGGGCGATAGCCTGGCAGCCAAGGTGTCCGGAGCCGGTGCCGCGGCCAGCTGGCTGTCGCGAATTCGCTGCGTCGAGTCCCGTGACGCCGCTTGGCAGGCTCGGTCCCAGCTTGATCCCGGCGACAGCCTGATGTCGGCTGACGGTCTGTGGCTAGGACCTGACTGGGCGCGCCAGCGCGGTCACGGGGAAGGCCCTGACGCGTTGCTGGTCAGTCGCGCACGGCTGAGTGAGGCCAGCGAGTCGTTGGCGCAGGAAGCGCAGCGGTTGGAGGCGCTGGACGAGGCACGGGAAGGCGCCCAGCAGGCCATGGACCAGGCCGAGCACGAGCTTGAGCAGCTGCGTCTTGCCGAGCGCGAGCTCGACCAGCAGCGGCAGCAGCTGGCGGTTCAGGACAGCGGCCTGGCCAGCCGGCTGGAGCACCTTTCACGTCGGGGTGCGGAGATCCACGAAGAGCTGGAAGGACTCAGTGAGGCAGATGAAGAGGCGCGGCTCGCCATTGAGGAAATGCGCGAGCAGTGGCAAACGGCGATGGCCCGCCTCGAAGACGGCGCCAGCGTACGCGAGCGCCTCGAGCGCTCCCGCAGCGAGGCCCGCGAGCGTCTCGCCACGTTGCGTGCTCGCCAACGCCCGCTGGCCGAACGGGCTCAGCAACTGACGCTGGAGCACCAGCGGCTGACCACCGAAAGAGCCGGCCTGGCCGAGCAGCAGGGCCGTGCGGGGGATACCCGTGCACGCCTGGAAGAGCGTGTGGCAGAGCTTGAAGAGGCCCGCGAAGGCCTGCATGAGCCTGATGAAGAGCGTCGTGAGCAACTGGATGAGTTGCTGCATCGGCGTGAGCAGGAGGAGCGTCAGCTCAACGAGTCCCGGGCCAGAGCGGCCGCGCTGGTCGAGCGCCTGAGGGATGACGAGCAGGCGCGACAGTCTCATGAACGTAACCTGGACGGGGTGCGTGAGCGGCTGCAGGAAGCGCGCATGCAGGTGCAGGCGCTGGCGCTGAAGGCCGAGACCCAGGACGAACAGCTCAAGGAGCTGGGACACGATGCGGCGGCATTGACCGAGCAGCTCGACCCGAATGCCACCGAATCGGCCTGGCAGACCCGGTTGGAAGAGCTGGGTGAGAAGATCCGGCGGCTGGGTGCCATCAACCTGGCGGCCATCGAGGAGTACGAGCAGCAGGCCGAGCGGCGCGACTATCTGGAGGCGCAGCAGGCCGAGCTGAATGAAGCGTTGGAGACACTGGACAAGGCGATTCGGCGCATTGACCAGGAGACCCGTGCCCGTTTCCGCGATACCTTCGAGCGGGTCAACGCCGGGCTGCAGTCTCTTTTTCCTCGAGTCTTTGGGGGCGGAGCCGCATGGTTGACCCTGACAGGCGAGGATTTGCTGGAGACCGGCGTGGCGATCATGGCACGACCACCGGGCAAGAAGAACAGCACCATTCATTTGCTGTCAGGGGGAGAAAAAGCCCTCACCGCGCTGTCGATGGTATTTGCGATCTTCCAATTGAATCCGGCACCGTTCTGCATGCTGGATGAAGTGGATGCACCTCTGGACGATGCCAATGTTGGCCGCTATGCCAAGTTGGTGAAGGAGATGTCCGACAGCGTGCAGTTTATCTATATCACCCATAACAAGATCGCCATGGAAGCCGGGGAACGATTGATGGGTGTCACCATGCAGGAGCCCGGTGTCTCTCGTCTGGTGTCTGTTGGCGTTGACGAAGCTGCGGCTTTGGCAGAAGCATGATGCACTTTAAAGGCGGTTATAATAGGGTGTCCCAATAAGACCATGATGCTGCATGGCAAGGTAAGCAAAGGGAGTTGGAAGGGCGAATGCGAAGGGCATTGTCGAGAAGAGCGGAAAAAATCCGACGCTTGACAAACAAAAAAGTGGCCCTTTTTTTCGCAATCACGCTATGCTGTTGACGGACAACCATCAGGCATGGCGCCTTAGCAAAGGCATGACGACCCATGGAACTAAGAGAGTGGCTGATCATTCTGGGGCTGGCACTGGTGACCCTCATCGTTATCGATGGGGCGCGTCGCCTGCAGCGCCAACGTCGCACTCCCCGCCTGGATGAGGTGCAGGGAGACGTTCTCGATGACGCTGGCTTGGATCGAAGCCAGACACAGGAGGCCGCCGTTGCGGGCCATCCTGGCGTCAATGTGTCCGCCAGACGTGACACAGTAGACGGGGGCACTGATCTGGATGACCCCGAAGAGAGAGCGCGCGAGGAAGAAATCAATTGGGAGCTGCCCAACGGAGGGGCTCGGGTGATCAAGCCCGCGGATTTCTCCAGTGTGCAGCCCAAACCCAAGCTTGAGCGCCAGGAGCATCCTGGACCTTCTCGGGTATTGTCCGAATTCCGCTCCAGTCAGGCCCACCGTGGTAGGGCTGGGGTGACGACTGCTGAAGCGCCCGCGGCTGGTGTTGAAGAAAAAGCGCCTGCGGCCGGGGTGGATAGAACAGCGCCTGCGGCTGGGGTTGACTCTGAGGTTGAAAGGACAGCGCCTGCGGCTGGGGTGGATAGAACAGCGCCTGCGGCCGGGGTTGACGCCGAGGTTGAAACGACAGCGCCTGCGGCTGAGGTCGAGAAGAAAGCGCCCGCGGCGGGTGTTGAAGAGAAAGCGCCTGCGGCCGGGGTTGAAGAAAAAGCGCCTGCGGCTGAGGTTGAAGAAAAAGCCCCTGCGCCCGCTATTCCGAGCGAGGCCCCAGAAGCGTCAGAGGCTCCACCCGCCAACACCCCGAGCGTTGCCAAGACACCGGCGGCGCACGTGGACGCAGAAGCGGCTGGTCCGGCCGATGCTGGGGATCGTCGCGAGCCGGTGCTGTCTGCCACCGCTGACGATAGCGACACCACTGGTGAAGCTGGCGTCAAGGGTGCGGAAGAGCGCACTGCAAAACGCGACCCGAACGCCATGCACCTGGCTGCCGATCCTGAAGATCATGAAGACTTCGACGAAGATCAGTATCGCCTGGTCGACTTCGAGGGCATGGGTGACTCGCTCAAGGATCGCTCACGCCGCATGGGAAGCTCCATGCAGCGCTTTGGCGCCTCGTTGCAGAAGAGCGTCAGCGAGCGCCGCGAACGGCGTGAACAGCAGAAAGCGGAAAAGGCCCGCCTCAAGGCTGAGCAGAAAGCAGAAGCTGCCAAGCGCAAGGCCGAGCAGGATGCCGAAAACGCCGCCAAGCGGGAACGCGAGCAGGCAGAGCGACAGCACCTGGCCGCAGAGCGGGAAGCTGCGCTGAAGCAAGCCGAGCGCGAGCGGACAACAGCCGAGCGCGAGCGGACAACAGCCGAGCGCCAGCGGGCAACAGCCGAGCACGAGCAGACGCTTCAGGCCTCCCACCAGGCACCAGCGGCCGAGCCGCGCTGGGAAGCAGATGTTCCCGAGCCCGAGTTTGACGTCGAGGATGGTAGTGGTTATGCCGCTTACGACGAAGGTTTCGATAGCGGGCACGGCGGCAAGGTACGCCCGCATCCTGTGCTGGAAAAGGCGCTTCGTCATGATGTCAATGCCGAGCACGCCCGTGACAGTCTCAGCAACGCCGAGGAAATCATCGTCATCAGCGTCATGTCCCGTGATGAGAACGGCTTCCCCGGCACAACGCTGCTAGAGCTGATGATGGCCTGCGGCCTGCGCTACAGTCGTGAGATGGGGATCTTCCACCGGTTCGAGACCGAGGACGAGGGCAGCGCCCTGCAGTTCTCCATGGTGAACGTGCTCAAGCCGGGCACCTTCCCGATCGAGGCGATGGACGACTTCACGACCCCGGGCATCACCCTGTTGATGCCGCTACCCAGCGCCAAGGACAGCTCGGCTGCCTTTGAGGCCATGGTCGAGACCGCCATGGTGATCGTGCGCCACATGGGGGGCGAGCTGAAGGATGAAAACCGCAGTGTAATGACCGCTCAAACCGTGGAGTTCGCTCGTCAGCGCGTGCAGGAGTTCGAGCGCAGGCATCGTCTGCATCGCTACCAGGTCAACTGAGAGGAGCGGCGACGCTCGTTCTCCATCGACCGACGGCTACGGCGTGATGCATGGCGAAGACTGCCTCCGTGACAGCGATACCAGACAGCCGGTCAAGTCAGCAGTAAAGAGAAAGCGGCCCCGTGAAAACACGGGGCCGCTTGCATTTGCGTCGTCTGGCGAGAGCGGTCCCGCAGCGGTTTTTTCCCGAGGGGCATGGGGTAAAATGGTGCCAGACCAAGACGTTTGCTATTCGCCAAAGGGCTGACATGACCACCGACGCTTCGATTCGCGACGAGGTGGCGCAACTGCGCACCGAACTCGATGACGCCAACTATCGCTACTACGTGCTGGATGATCCGCGTCTGCCGGACATCGAGTATGACCGCAAATTGCGTCGATTGAGCGAGCTCGAGCAGGCGCACCCCGACCTCGCCAGCCCGCAGTCCCCGACCCAGCGGGTCGGCGCCAAGCCTGCCGATGGTTTTCCTGAAGTCACCCATGCGCTGCCGATGCTGTCCCTCGACAACGCCTTTGACGATGAGGAGCTTCGCGCCTTCGTGAACCGCGTGGCCGAACGGCTGGAGCTCTCGCCTGAGGCGCTGTCGTTTGTCTGCGAGCCGAAGCTGGATGGCGCCGCCGTGTCGCTGGTGTACGAGCAGGGTGTGCTGGTCAGCGGGGCCACCCGCGGAGATGGCCGTACCGGCGAGGGAATTCTGTCCAACCTCAAGACCCTCAAGTCGATTCCGCTGCGCTTGCGCGGTGACCAGGCGCCTAGCCTGATGGAGGTGCGTGGCGAGGTGGTCATGCGCCACCGGGAGTTCGAAGCCATGAACGAAAGGGCGCGGGAGCAGGATGGCAAGGTCTTCGCCAATCCCCGCAACGCCGCTGCCGGTAGTCTGCGTCAGCTCGATCCCAGAGTGACGGCCAAGCGTCCCCTGGAATTCAGCGCTTATCAGGTCGCCAGGCTGGAGCCGGATCAGGGCGCCAGGACCCACAGTGAGCTGATGCACTCACTGGCAGCGGTGGGGCTTCCGGTCAGCCGTGACCTCGAGGTGGTCACCGGCGCCGAGGGGGTGATCGACTACTGCCGGCGCCTTGGCGAGCGCCGCGATTCCCTGGATGTGGACATCGATGGCGTGGTGATCAAGGTGGATGAATTGCGCCTGCAGCGGGAGCTGGGGTTCGTCTCCCGCGCGCCACGCTGGGCGATAGCCTTCAAGTTTCCCGCCCAGGAGCAGACCACCACCTTGAAGGATGTCGAGTTCCAGGTCGGCCGAACCGGCGCCATCACTCCGGTGGCGCGACTGGAGCCTGTCAGCGTGGCAGGCGTCACGGTGTCCAATGCGACCCTGCACAACGCGGACGAGATTGCGCGCCTGGGAGTGCGTATCGGTGATCGTGTCGCTATTCGGCGCGCAGGGGACGTTATACCTCAGGTGGTTCGGGTGGTCGAGGCTGCCGCCGACGGCGATGGCCAAGACATCGCCTTTCCCCAGCATTGCCCGGTCTGTGAGTCCGAGATCGAGCGTATCGAGGGCGAGGCGGTGGCTCGCTGCTCCGGCGGGCTTTACTGCGCTGCCCAGCGCAAGGAAGCGCTCAAGCACTTCGCCTCACGTCGCGCGCTGGATATCGATGGGCTTGGGGTGAAGCTGATCGAGGCGCTGGTGGATCGTGACATGGTCAAGACGCCGGCGGACCTGTTCTCGCTGACGACACCGGAGCTTGCCGGGCTGCCTCGCATGGCGGAGAAGTCCGCGACCAATCTGGTTAAGGCGCTCGAGCGCTCGAAAGACACAACGCTGGGTCGGTTCATCTATGCGCTAGGGATACGCGAAGTGGGTGAAGCCACCGCGGCCAACCTGGCTAGCCACTTTGGCAGCCTGGAGGCCCTGATGCAGGCCGATGGGGAGGCCCTGGAAGCCGTCGAGGACGTAGGACCGGTGGTGGCGAAGCATGTGGCCACCTTTTTCGACCAGGAGCACAACGTCGATACCATCAAGGCGTTGCTGGAGGCTGGAGTCCGCTGGGACGAGATCAGCGTCAGCGAGCAGGCAACACCGCTGGAAGGCCAGACCTGGGTATTGACCGGCACCCTGGAAACCATGACGCGGGATGAGGGCAAGGCGCGCCTGCAGGCGCTCGGTGCCAAGGTCTCGGGTAGCGTCTCGAAGAAGACCCATTGCCTGGTGGCTGGCCCCGGTGCGGGAAGCAAGCTAACCAAGGCCGAACAAGCCGGTGTCCCGGTCATCGATGAAGCCACGTTTCTCGAGCGTCTAGCGCAATGGGAAGCTAGCGATAAGGAGGACGCATGAGTCGATTCGTGGAAGTGCCGTATCGGATGCTGCCTGGCGAGACCCTCGATGCACTGCTCGAGAGCTTTGTGACTCGTCAGGGCTACGACACCACAGACACAGGGGAAGGCATGCACGGCTGGGTCAAGCAACTCAAGGCCCAGCTGGAGCGCTCAGAGTTGATCATCGCCCACGACCTGGAGACCGAGAGTACCGAAGTGCTGACACTGGCCCAGTGGCGTGCCTTTGGCAGGGATCTGGCTGACGACGAGGAAGAAGGCGATATCTAAACAGCGAAGGGACGCTCGACTCACGTCTAGCGCCCCTCCGCTGCCGCTTCCCCAGTGAAGCAAGGGCGGGGTATCAGTGGCGACGCTTGCCTTGGATGATGTCTCTGATCACCCTGCGTCCCGGGTGCAGATGGTCGGCCAGTGGCGCTTCTAGTGGCAGCGGTTCGTCGCAGATCCGTGATGCCAGCACCTCAGCGCACAGTGGCGCGCTGGCCAGGCCACGGGACCCGTGGGCGGCGCTGATCCAGAGCCCTCGATGGTGACGACCTGGTGTATCAGGCACTCGGGTGGCGTCCTTTTCCAGTACCGCATAGTCCTCGACCCAGGCCTGCTGGTCGGGCAGCGGGCCTGCGTAGGGGCTCTTGTCAGGGCTGGCACAACGTACGCCACCTCTACCGTCGAGAGACTCGGTACTTGGCGTGATTCCCTGTGCACGCAGCCGGTCGGTGTAGCCAGGCAAGGTCTGGTCGAGTTCTCTTAGATTGGCCGCATGATCCTCTGGCAGCGTGTCGGCATCGCTGCGGCCGGGGACGAAGGTGGCGCCAAAGGTCAGTACGCCCTCCAGGGGCGGAGCCACATAGCCGCCTGCGCACACGACCCGTTGCGGCGCCGGCGCGTCAGGGGGCAGTCGCCAGCGACTGACCTGGCCTCTGACCGGCTGCAGCGGCAGCCCCTGGGTATACTCGAACTGGTTCGCCTGGTGGGCAGTGGCGATGACGACCTGGTCTGCGTCAACTGTCACCTGACTGCCATCCGCTGCGGTGCCGAGCAGACGCCAGCCCTGGTCTGAGGCCTTCAGGTCATGGATCTGGGCCTTCACGAAGTTCACGCCAGGACGCGCGACCAGAAACTCGCACAGGGCGCGTGGCTTGACCCAGCCCGCTCCGGGATAACAGAGCCCACCCGCTGTCACAGGCACTCCTGCCAGTTGTGATGCCTGCGCGGCATCGATCGAATGCACCACCGAGTGCGGCAGCGGGTGATGCTCGAGGAAGCGCCGCTGACGACGAGCCTCGCGGTCCCCATGAGCCAGCTGCAGCACGCCACAGGGTGACCACAGCTGATCCTCGCCGTCGAGCCGAGCCAGCCAGCGCTGGCTATAGAGCAGACCAGCCAGGTAGACCCTGCTCTGGTGGTTGGTGTCGGCCGCCAGCTTGACGTAGAGGGCGCCCTGTTCGTTGCCCGACGCCCCGGCCCCGGGCGCAGTGCTGTCGATCAAGGTGACCTCGATACCACGGCGAGCCAGCGCTTCGGCGGTGGCACAGCCGGCGATCCCGGCGCCGATGATGGCCACCCGGCGATGGGGCAGAGCTGGCGGTGGGCTATACCAGGGGGTGGCCTGACGCCGCTTGTCGGCTGGGGGCGTGTCGATCTCGCCTGCCAGCATCTCGCGTTTACGTCCATGGCCTGGGACCTTGCGCCACTGAAAGCCCGCTGCCTTGAGGCCGCGCTTGACGATACCCGCGCAGGTGAAGGTGGCAAACGTCGCGCCTGGGCGCGAGCGCGCCGCCATCTGCTCAAACAGCGCGGGTTGCCACATGTCAGGGTTCTTGGCCGGGGCGAAGCCATCCAGGAACCAGGCATCCACTCGGCCATCCAGCAATGCCAGGCGCTCGCTACTGTCCCCGATGTGGAGGTCCAGAGTCACCCGCGGGGACAGCGTCAATCGGTGAACGCCGATGACCGGTTCAGGCCAGGCCTCGATGAGCGCGGCGGCGCGATCCGCCAGGTCTGGCCACCCCGCCAGCGCTTGGGCAAGGTCAGCGGCGGACATGGGGTAGCGTTCAGTGGACACCAGGTGAAGGCGGGCACCGGCGGGGGCATGCTGGTCAAAGGCTTGCCAGGCACACAGCATATTCAAACCCGTACCTAAGCCTGTCTCGCCGATCACGAAGGGCCGCTCCAGAGTCCATTCCCGGAATCGCTGGGGCAGGTGATTGGCGTGAATGAACACGTGCTCGGTCTCAGCGCGACCGTCATGGCGGGAGAAGTAGACGTCGTCGAAGACGCGTGAGTGCGGGCTCAGGCCGCTGCTTTCCTCACGCCATTCAAGCTCGGCCGGCGTTGCGGAGGTCAGGGCGGGAAGGCCGTCGGGAGCGTGGGTCACGGCTATCGGTTCCTGCGGATGAGAGCTGGTCAAGAAATGATCATCTTGCTGTCATAAGCGTGACAGCAGGGCTGCAGCAATGCGTCCGCGGCGTTTCAACAGACTTTTCCACAGTCTCTGTGAACAAGCTGCTGTGGATAATGGCGTCTGCGCCGTCGCAGCGAGGGGCCCCAGGTTCTGGGGAGCGGAACGCCTGACACATTGGCTCGCTGGCTGACAGGGTGCTGCGTTGGATTCAGGGGTGATGGCGCCCCGACCGACGTGTCGGGGTCGCGCGTGCCTGGTTCAGGGCAGGACCTTCTTGAAAGGCTTGACGCTGACGTTGGCGTAGACGCCCGCGATCACGTAGGGATCGGCGTCCGCCCAGGCCTGGGCGGTGGCCAGGTCGGCAAATTCGGCCAAGACCAGACTGCCGCTGAATCCGGCATCTCCAGGGTTGTCGCTGTCGACGGCGGGGTGCGGGCCAGCCAACACCAGTCGTCCTTCGTCACGCAGCGCTTCAAGGCGGGCCAGATGGTCCGGTCGCGCGGCCAGGCGCCGTTCCAGGCTGTTATCCACATCTTCACTGATGATAGCGTAGAGCATCGCATCTTCCTCGATTAGGGCCCGAGCGTGACAGCTGGGGCAGGCTAACTGGCATCACCGGATGGCGTCGGCGCGGACAGGTAAATGCCCGTTGAACCGGTCACGGGAGCGGCAGCACAGGCTGGCGTTCAGGGCGTCAGCATTGACCGTGGCGGGCGCCACGCGCACCATGGACGGCATATTCTGTCAAAGTCGCCGCCCGGCGTCATGTCGAGGAGCCAGTTTCCTGTCCCATGCCTTCCCTTTTTGATACCCCTGCGCTTGCTGATACGCCGGCGCTGGACAGCCGCGCTGCGCTGGTTGATACCTTCGAAGGCGCGCCCCTCGCCGTTGACCTCCACATGCATTCCACGGCCTCGGATGGCGCTCTCGCACCCACTGCGCTGATGGACCTTTGCCATCAGAAAGGGCTGAGCCACGTCGCTCTCACCGATCATGACACCCTGGCTGGGGTGGATGAGGCGGACCAGCGTGCCCGCGACTTGGGCATGTCACTGCTGCCGGCCACGGAGCTTTCCTGCCAGTGGCGGGGGATCAATATCCATGTGGTGGGCTTGCTGCCTGGTGGCGCCGGTCCCCTGCTCGAAAGCGGTTTGGCCGGGCAGGCGCTGGCGCGGGAAAAACGCGCCGACACTATCGCCAAGCGGCTGGAGCGCATCGGGCTGAGCGACGGGCTGGCCAAGGCGCGTGCCTGGGCCGGTAGTGATCGTCCGCTCAATCGCCCGGACTTTGCCCATGTCATGGTCGCCGAGGGACTGGTGGCCGATCTGCCGACCGCGTTTGGCAAGTATCTGGGTAACGGCAAGATAGGTGACGTGAAGTCGCATTGGCCGTATCTGTCGGAAATCGTCGAATGGATCCTCGATAGTGGCGGCGTTGCGGTGCTGGCTCATCCCTTGCGCTACAAGCTGACCCGGCGCAAGCGTGGTCTGCTGCTGGATGAGTTCTGTGCGGCTGGCGGACAGGCAGCCGAACTGGTCAGCGGTTCCCAGAATCCAGACGTCACGCGGGATCTGGCGCGACAGCTGATGGAACGCGACATGTATGGATCCCTCGGCAGCGATTTTCATTTTCCTGGGGGGCATCTGGCGCCAGGTACCATGACGGCGGTCCCGCGCACTGCCGTGCGGCCGGTCTGGACCCATCCGCAGCTGTCTCGGTGGGCCGCTTAAGCGGCGTGAGCGAGGACGCCGTCCGGAGCAATTCGGTCTAGGCTCACAGCAAGGCCTGAAAGACAGCGGATGCCCGGGATGCCTGATGCGCTGCTGTCATTACATACGCTCTATTGCATCGCCAGGGAGGCGACATGACTCAGTATTTTCAGATTCACCCGGACAACCCCCAGAAGCGCTTGATCGATCGCGCGGTGGAGATCATCCACAAGGGGGGCGTGGTGGCCTATCCGACGGATTCGGGCTATGCCCTGGGCTGCCATCTGGGTGACAAGAAGGCCATCGAGAAGATCAAGTGGCTGCGCTCGTTGGATGACAAGCACAATTTCACCCTGGTGTGTTCGGACCTGTCCGAGATCGGTACGTATGCCAAGGTGGACAATGCCGTCTTCCGCTTGCTCAAGGCTCATACGCCTGGTGCTTACACCTTTATCCTCAACGCCACCACGGAAGTGCCCCGGCTGTTGCTGCATCCCAAGCGCCGCTCGATCGGCGTGCGGGTGCCGGACCACGAGATATCGAGAGCGCTGTTGGAGCGGCTGGGCGAACCCTTGATGAGCGTGACCCTGATTCCCGTGGACGAGACGCTGCCTATGACCGATCCGGAAGAGATTCGTGACCGCTTCGGTGCGCATCTCGACCTGATCATCGATGCCGGGGCCTGCACGCTCGAGCCTACCAGCGTCATCGACCTGCGCGAGATGCCGCCCGTCATCGTGCGTGAAGGTCGTGGGGATGTGGCGCCGTTCACCGAGTAGGCGAGCCGGGGTTGTCCCGGGGAAGCCTGCACCGAGGCATGGTGAGTGCGAGCTGGCTATTTGTCGTCAGCAGGGCTGGGCGTTTGTTCATCGCCCGCGTCGCCCTCTGGTTCAGGTTCAGACTCAGGTTCGGGTTCTGGCTCTGGGGCGTTGGGGTCCGGCGTTTCCTCGTCCAGCCAGGTGCCACAGATTAGGCAGTACTTGGCCCGCTGCTCATGACGGTCATGGCCGCAGCCAGGGCAGGCCTCGTCCGAGTAGCGGTCTGATCGGATCGAACGGATGACCTCGGCGGAGAACACGCCGGTGGGCACCGCGATGATCGAGTAGCCGATCAGCATGACCACCACACTGATCGCCTGGCCCAGCGGTGTGACCGGAGAGATATCGCCATAGCCGACGGTGGTCAGCGTGACCACCGCCCAGTAGATGGCGACGGGGATACTGGTGAAGCCCGCTTCCCTGGGCTCTATCAAGTACATCAGGGAGGCGAAGATCGTGACCAGCATGAACACGGTGAACAGAAACAGAAAGATCTGATGGCCGCTGCGTTTCAGGGCATCGATCAGCAACCTGCCTTCGCCGACGAACTCCATCAGTCGCAGTACTCGGAAGATACGCAGGCTTCTGAGCAGACGAATCACGATCAGCGACTGTGCGCCGGGAATCAGGAGCGCCAGCCAACTTGGCAGGATCGCGATCAGGTCAACGGCGCCGTAGAAGCTCTTCAAGTAGTTGAGCGGGCGCTCCAGGCAGTAGAGCCGCAGGCCAAGCTCGATAGTGAAGAGAATCGTGAAGGTCCATTCCAGCGAGCGAAACAGCTCTCCATGCTCGGCGCGCAGTCCATCCACACTCTCAAGCACCACTACCAGCACGCTGAGGAGAATGGCCGTGATCAGGGCGATATCGAAGCCTTTGGCAAGGCGCGTGTCGGACTCGAAGATGATCTGAAACACGCGAGTCTTGAGGCCTTCGGCAGCCGGCTTATGGCCATTGATCACGGGCGCTTTCCTTTCGCTGTAGTGGGAGATAGGGCTGATAGATAGGGCTGAGAGATAGGGCCGAGAGACAGTGGTACGAGACATAAGCGTGATCATGATCTGTATCGGCCAGGGTCTGTTCGATACAAGGGCTGCTCGACACAGGGCCTGATCGATCGGGACACAGGCCTGGGGTGGCGCGCCGTAGACGGCGCGCCACCTCGTCACTGACGTTACTCCATCTCGACGCTCTGGGGTAGCCGGCGACCCAACCGCAACAATAGTGCTCCCATCTCCGAGGTGAGCCAATCCTGCTCCTGCGGTGCCTGCTGCAACGCGTCGCGCAAGCAGTGAGCGTCGCGGCTGATGTCGGCACTGTCGCTGTCCTCGGCTAGGTGTCCAAGCGCCTCGCAGGCGGCCTCGCGCCAGCGCTGCTGCTGGGTATCTGCGTAGGCATCCAGAGCAACGACCACCTGGTGCAGGCGATCCTGTGGTCCTCTGCCAGGGGGCAGTTGCCAGCCTTGGGTGAGGGCGGTGCCGCGTGCAGCCTTGCTCGAGTCCGAAGGCCGCAGCGGCACGCTTTCAGCGAAGCCCTCGGCCAGTTCGAGCAGGCGCGACGCCTCACCCTGCTTGAGTTCGAGCTCCAGCTCACGAATGACGCAGCAGGCCTCGCCCACCTCGATGGAGCCCTCGTCGAGGGCGACTTCGATCTGGCTGCCATCGCTGTCTACCCACCACAGCTGGCGCTGGAAGTTGGTGGTGAAGCGAGGCCTCAGGCGCGACAGCAGCACATCGATATCGACGTCATCGGCCAGCGCCTGAAAGGGCGGCAAGTCACGCAGACCGTCGAGGTCCAGCTGGTCGCCGTCTACCTGCCACTCCCACTCGCCACGGGTGGACAAGCCGGAGCTGCCCTGGCCACTGGTTTTCAAGGTCTGCAGCCACTGGTCGCCGATCTTTCTGAGCCGGAGGGCGACGCGTGCCTTTTTCAGGTCATCTTCAGGGGTGTCGAAGTAGGTATTGATCAGCGTCTTGCGCTGGCTGTCGGCGCCGGCCAGGCGAGGGTGGCGGCGCAGCGCGTCGGGGCCATGCTGTCCGAGGGCGAGCTTCAGTTCGATTTCATGGCTCATAGTGGTGTCCTGGCGTGCCAAAGGGAATGTGGACCGGGTCAAGGTTACGCGGTGATGACGGTAACTTTTCCATGACGTGACAGTTTGGGGTCACTATACTGTCGCCGCCATTTCTCCAGTGTCTGTGACTCCCTATGGTGACATCAAATCCGTTTTCGGCGATGTTTGGCCGCTCCCCGTTTCAACCGCTGCTGGCCCACATCGAAAAGGCCCACGACTGCTCTGCTGAGCTGTTGCCGTTCTTCGAGGCAACGCTGCAGGGTGACTGGGATGCTGCCGCCGCGCACCGCGAAGTGATCACTCGACTCGAGCATGAGGCCGACTCGCTCAAGACCGAGCTGCGTCTCAACTTGCCCAATACCCTGTTCTTGCCGGTATCTCGCTCTGACCTGCTCGATCTGGTCAGCGTGCAGGACAAGATCGCCAACAAAACCCGCGATATCACCGGCATCATGCTCGGGCGTCAGATGCAGGTGCCTGACTCCCTGGCGACGCCGATGCGCGAGTACATCGCCACATCGGTGGACTGTGTCGCCCAGGCACGCCAGGCCCTGGAAGAGCTCAAGGACCTGCTCGAGTCCGGCTTCGGCAAGAACGTGACCGAGCTGATGCAGAAGCTGATTCGTGACCTGCACGCGCTGGAACAACGTGCCGACGAGCAGCAGATCGCCATTCGCCGCCAGCTGTTTGTCCTCGAGAAGGACCTGCCGCCGGTTGACGTGATGTTCCTCTATCAGATCATCGAATGGATCGGTGAAGTGTCGGACCGCGCCGAGCGGGTCGGCAGTCGCCTCCAGATCATGACGGCGAATTGAAGACCGTCGCCCCGACAGGCCGCGCCAACGCGGCCTGACGTCATTCAGAGTTTCCTCAGTCAGCAATCAAGGGATCTTCTCCCATGTCGATCATTGCCCAGCACGGTGACATCTTCATCCTACTGGCCTGCGTGTTTGGTTTCTTCATGGCCTGGGGTGTCGGCGCCAATGACGTCGCCAACGCCATGGGGACCTCGGTAGGGTCTCGGGCGGTCACCATCAAACAGGCGATCATTATCGCCGTCATCTTCGAATTCCTCGGCGCCTGGCTGGCCGGTGGCCAGGTCACGGAAACGATCCGCAAAGGCATCATCAATCCGGCGCTGCTCGAAAACGACCCACAACTCCTGGTCTACGGCATGCTGGCTTCGCTGCTGGCGGCAGGGACCTGGCTGTTGATCGCCTCGATGAAGGGCTGGCCGGTGTCCACCACCCACTCCATCGTCGGCGCGATTGTCGGTTTTGCCCTGGCCGGCCTTGGTATCGAGGCCGTCGGTTGGAGCAAGGTCGGCCAGATCGCCGCCAGCTGGATCGTGTCCCCGCTGCTGGCGGGTTCCATTGGCTTCATGCTGTTCAAATCGGTCCAGCGCCTGGTCTTCGAGGCCGACGATCCGTTCGTCGCGGCCAAGCGCTACGTGCCCATGTACGTGTTCCTGGTCGGCTTCATCGTCGCCATGGTGACCTTGACCAAGGGCCTCAAGCATGTGGGTCTGCACCTGGCGCCCTTCGAGAGCCTGCTGATTGCCTTGGCCTTTGGTGTGGCGCTGGCGGGTCTGGGTGTCTGGCGTGAGCGCAGCATCGATCGCAGCCAGCGCAAGACCGATGCCTTCGGCTTTGAAGGGGTCGAGCGAGTCTTCGGCGTACTGATGATCTTTACCGCCTGTGCCATGGCGTTTGCCCATGGCTCCAACGACGTGGCCAACGCCGTGGGCCCGCTGGCGGCGGTCATCAGCGTGGTGCATGAGCACGGCAGCATTCAAGGGGCGTCGGCTGTGCCCTGGTGGGTGCTGGTGCTCGGCGGCGGGGGTATCGTCGTCGGCCTGGTGACCTATGGCCACAAGGTCATCGCCACCGTGGGGACCGGCATCACCGAACTGACGCCGAGCCGTGGCTTCGCCGCGACCCTGGCCGCCGCCACCACGGTGGTGCTGGCATCGGGCACCGGTCTGCCGATCTCGACCACCCATACGCTGGTAGGTGCGGTGCTTGGTGTGGGACTGGCACGCGGTCTGGCCGCGCTCAACCTGCGCGTCATCGGCACCATCGTGATGTCTTGGCTGATCACGCTGCCGGCGGGTGCGGGTCTTGCCATCATGTTCTTCTTCATGTTCAAGGGCATCTTCAACTGATCTCAGTGTCTGCCCTGGATATCGACGGCGCCTGCGGGCGCCGTCGTCGTTTGCGACCCTGGGCGCGCAGGTGTGGAGCGCCAGCAGGCTCTGATATAGTGATGACTCCATCATTCCCCTCGTCCGCTGCAGCAGGTTCGGTCCTTGACTACCTCTTTCTCCTTCGTTGACTGGTTTCGCCACTCATCCCCCTACATCAATGCCCACCGAGGCCGAACCTTTGTGGTGCTGGTCGAAGGGGAGGCGATGGCGGCCGGCCGAGGCGAGTCCCTGATTCAGGATCTGGCACTGCTGCATACCCTGGGGGTCAAGCTGGTGGTGGTCTTTGGCATTCGTCACCAGGTGCACGCCGTGCTCGACAGTGAGGGCATCGTTCCGGTGCGCCACCAGGCACGTTGGGTGGCCGACGACACCATCATGGCTCGGGTGGAGCGTGTCGCCGCCGAGCAGCGTCTGTGGCTGGAAGCACGGCTGTCGCTGGGGCTACCCAATACGCCGCTGCATGGCATCGAGCTGACGACCGTGTCCGGCAATCTGGTCATGGCCAAGCCGCTGGGCGTGCGTGACGGTGTCGACTTTCAACGCTCCGGCGAGGTGCGCCGGGTGCGCTCTGGTGCGGTGCGGGCCTTGCTCGACCAGCAGTCGCTGGTGTTGTTGCCACCGCTTGGCTTCTCCAGCACCGGCGAAGTGTTTGACCTGGATGCGGCAGAAGTCGCCCAGCAGGTCGCTGTGGCGCTCAAGGCCGACAAGCTGATCCTGCTGGGGCAGTCCGACGGCCTGTGCGATGAGGGCGGGCAGCTGTTACGCCAGCTCACCCCTGCCCAGGCGCGCCCGCTGTTGGCCGAGGCTGATCCGGCGGAAGAGCGCTCGCGACATCTGGAGGCCGCCTGCGAGGCGGCCACCCATGGGGTGGCGCGCACCCACCTGCTGTCCTGGCGTGATGCGGATGCATTGCTGGCCGAGCTGTTCACCCGTGATGGTGTCGGCACCATGATCACCGAGCATCGCTATGAGCAGCTCCGAGCGGCCGAGATCGATGATATCGGTGGGTTGCTCGAGCTGCTGGAGCCCCTCGAGAAGCGCGGTATGCTGGTGCCACGTTCCCGCGAGCGACTGGAGCATGAAATTGATGACTACCTGGTCATCGAGCGGGATGGCATGGTGATCGGTTGCGCCGCACTGCACCGTTTCACTGACGCAAGCGTCGCCGAGCTGGCCTGCGTGGCGGTGCATCCTGACTATCGCAGTGGGGCCAGGGGGGAGCGCCTGCTGGCGGAGATTGAGCGTCTGGCTCGGCGGCAGGGGATTCAGCGTCTGTTCGCACTGACGACGCATACGGCCCACTGGTTTCTGGAGCATGGTTTCGTGCCATCGGCGCTGGACGAGCTCCCACCGCTCAGGCGCGATGCCTACAATCATGCGCGGCAGTCTAAGGTTCTCTGCAAGGGGTTATAGCCTAGGCAAGCTCCGGGTGAGTAGCTGACCGGTCACGATGATCGCCGTGCGTGCATTCGCGGGGAGATTGACCGTCGGCACCGACAAGCGCTGTTGGTCAGCCCGGTTTATCCGCCCTAGCGACAAGCCCTGTTGTTGGTAGGGAGTCTCAGAAAAGACGCGGCGTCTCCAATAGGAGACGCCGCATCTTTTTGTTTTTCCAGGTTTTCTGAAAAAATCCTGAAATTGCGTCGGCAAACAGAGACGTTTTTGGTCGTGGGCGACATGTCGATCGACGCTGATTGAGCTTACAGCACAGTTTGGTGACGTTTCTTATTTTTTATCTTGTTGATATTAATGGCTTTTATGTTTTTTTGGCACAGCTTTCGCTATGTATTTAACGAGCGGGGAGGACTAGCCGGATAGCCGTCTAATTCTCCGAGGTTGGCACAGAATCACTGCCCTGTGCGTCTATGTCGATCTCTGCGTCTGCTCCGCGTGATGTGCGACACGCTATGTGAAACACAAGGTTGCGATGAGACGGTACCGGCCTTGTTGGCATGGACAGGTATCGTGAAGAGCAAGGATGCTCTGGCAAGGATGCCGACCCCTTCGGGGGAGTATGTTGCTCCGGCGCTGCGGCGACGGGGCCAGAACGAGGCGGGATGGGAGACCATCCGCTGAACACCGTAAGGTCCCTGGTGACGACGGCGGTGTTCTGGCTTCGGGCCTTCGGGCCAACGGAAAACCGTTCAATGGGCGGACCAGGCCATCGATTGATCTGTTTTTCGACCCTTCAGTTCCCTGCGTATTCGGGCCGGCTCAGCCGGCCCCTTTTTTTTCGCAAGCGATGCCGAATGAGAGGTTGACGCGGGGCGAGTGGCCTAACTCTGGTATCCTTCTGGATGGATTGATGGACGCTTCATTCACCTTCCTTCACAGAACTCTGGTCATGACCACTGCCGCTACGCGCCGTTGGCGCCCCCGTTCGTTGTTGCAACTGGTATTGCTGGCCTTTGTGGTGGTGATGCTGCCGCTTGGTGTACTGATGTACCAGGCAGGTCAGGCGCTGTCCGAATTGTCGCGCCTTGCCGAAGTCAGCGCTCGTCAAGCGGTGTCGGAGACACGGCGTGCCCGCACCCTGGGCTCCCTGGCGGTGGAGATGGAGCGTGGGGCGCGCCAGTACGCCGTGGTTCAGGAAGAGAGTCTGCTCGACATCTACGCCGAGAGGGTGGCGGAATTCCGCCAGTTGCTGGCGCGCCAGCGCCTGCTGCTGCCTGAGGATCCCGACATCCTGGCACTGGAACGGCTGTTGAATCAGCTGGCGACCCTGCCCGAGAAGGAGCAGGACGCCTTCATCGGTTCGCTGGACACCTTTGTCCCCTTTTCCCGACACGTCGAAGGCATGCGCCAGGCCACCAACCTGCGCATCGATCAGCGCCTGGATGCCATACGCGAAAGGGCCGAGCAGGTGCAGCAGCGGCTGTGGTGGCAGACGGGGGCGCTGGTGTCATCCAGCCTGCTGTTGATGCTGCTGTTCACGCGGCTGATCATTCGCCCGGTGCGTCAGTTGGAGCGGCGTATTCTCGGCATTGGCAGTGGTCATCAGGATCGTCTCGCTGGTCGCGTTCAGGGTCCCGCGGAGCTGGTCGCCCTGGGTGAGCGTCTGGACTGGCTGACCCACCGCCTTGAAGAGCTCGAAGCCCAGAAGCAGCAGTTCCTGCGGCATATGTCCCACGAGTTGAAGACGCCGCTGGCCAGTGTGCGAGAGGGCTCTGCCCTGCTGTCTGATGGGGTGGCAGGTGAGCTCAGCCCACGTCAGCGAGAAGTGCTGGAGTTGATCGACGCCAGTGGCGCCGAGCTTCAACGGCTGATCGAGCAGCTGCTGGACTATAATTTGCTGCAGCATCACCGCAGTGCCTCCATCGAGCGCATCGACATGGCGACCGTGGCGCGAGAGGTGCTGGCCAAGCACAGGCTCAGCCTGCAATCGAAGGACATGCAGGTCGAGGTGTTTTCCGGTCCGCTGCAGTGGAACGCCGATCACCAGGCCACCGCCAGACTGCTGGATAACCTGGTATCCAATGCGGTGGCATATGGAGAAGACGGCGGCAAGCTGCTTATTCGTGCTCGGACCCGCCAGGACCGCCTGGAACTTGAGGTGGCCAATACCGGCGATCCGATCGCAGAGCAGGATCGCGAGCATCTGTTCGAGGCCTTCTATCAAGGCCGGGCTCGCCGCAAGGGCGCCCTCAAAGGCTCCGGGATTGGCCTGTCGGTGGCGGCAGACTGCGCACGGCTGCAAAATGGCCGGCTCGAACTGGTCGACGATCCAGACTGGCCGGTGTGCTTTCGCCTGAGTCTGCCCGTGGCGCCGCCACAGGGTCGCGGTAGCGACCCCTATAACGATACAAGGCCCGCATTGACGGGCCAGCACGCAAGGAACCTGACGCTATGACCTCTAGGGGTGTGACCCTGACACCCCGGCGCTCGCGATATCGCGCCGCCGGCCCCGCTGCTGTTGTCGCCCTGGTGGCGCTACTCAGCGGCTGTGAGTACCTGCCTATCGAGCCTGGTGGCGTGACCGCACCCAAGGTCGAAACGCTCGACCTGAGCGCATGCCATGCCGATATTCCCACCTTCGCTGAGTCAGAGTGCATGCTGACGGACTGGGTCGCCTTTGGGCTTGCCTCCCAGCGGGGAGACCGCGAGTGGCGCAATACCATGCTGGCCCTGCTGGAGGGACACGCGCCGGAACAACGCCTTGGCCGTGCCGTGGTGCTTGCCTGGGGCAGCGAGGCGCAGTGGAACCAGGCCTCCGAATTGTACAAGGCCGACCTCAGCATGGCCCCCAGCGAATTGCAGCCGCTGATGCGCTACTGGCTTAACGAGCTGGAGGGTCGCCGTGCCCTCAGCCAGCGGGCCGGACGTCGCCATGGCGAGCTATCGCGACTGCGTGAGGAGAATCAGGCGCTGGCCGACAAGCTGGACGCGCTGACCAAAATCGAACAGAACATCAATCTGCGCCAACAGACGGAATGAAACCTGTGGAGACGGCGATATGAAGCAAGTCGCAGCAACCCTGAGTGCCAAGACGAGTGCCCATGTACTGCTGGTTGACGATGATGTCAGCCTGCTGAAACTTCTTGGCATGCGCCTGGAAAGCCGCGGCTATCGCGTTACCACTGCCGAGAGCGGTCGTGAGGCGCTCAAGCGACTGGAGGAAGGGCGCCCGGATCTGGTGTTGTCGGATTTGCGCATGGATGAAATGGACGGCATGGCGCTGTTTCAGGAAATTCAGCGGCGCATGCCGGGTCTTCCGGTGATCATCCTCACCGCCCATGGGTCGATTCCGGATGCGGTCAGCGCCACTCGCCAGGGTGTGTTCAGTTTCCTGACCAAGCCGGTGGACCGTGAAGAGTTGTTCGGTGCCATTGACGATGCATTGTCGAACACCGCCAGCGGTGTCGAAGGTGATGACAGTTGGCGCGAGGCCATCATTACCCGTAGTCCCGAGATGGAGCGGATCCTCGAGCAGGCCAGGATGGTGGCAGGCTCCGACGTCAGCGTATTGGTCACCGGACCTTCTGGCTCCGGCAAGGAGCTGTTGGCCAACGCGATTCACAAGGCCAGCGCGCGGGCCGACAAGCCTTTCATTGCGATCAACTGCGGTGCCTTGCCGGAACAACTGCTGGAAAGCGAGCTGTTCGGCCACGCCAAGGGCGCCTTTACGGGCGCCATCAGCGAACATGGTGGTCTGTTCCAGGCGGCAGATGGCGGTACCCTGTTCCTGGACGAAATCGGGGACATGCCCCTGGCGATACAGGTCAAGCTGCTGCGCGTGCTGCAGGAGCGTCAGGTACGGCCAGTGGGTTCCACCACGTCGGTACCGGTGGATGTGCGGGTGCTGTCAGCGACCCACCGGGATCTCGACCAGGCCATGCACGAAGGCGAGTTTCGTGAAGACCTCTACTATCGACTGAACGTGGTCAACCTGAAGCTGCCGGCGCTCAAGGATCGCGCCGAGGATGTGCCGCTGCTGGTGAAGCACCTGGTTGCCCAGGCGGCGTCGCGCCACAAGCCGTTCGTCAAGGGCTTCTCGCCGGAAGCGCTCAATCTGCTGGCAACCTGCGCCTGGCCTGGCAACGTGCGTCAGCTGGTCAACGTGGTCGAACAGTGCGTGGCGCTGTCCAGTGCGCCAATGATTCCCGAAGCCTTGGTGGCCCAGGCGTTGGCGGCGGAAGACAATGCAATGCCGACCTTCAACGACGCGAGGGCAGGCTTTGAGCGTAGCTATCTGGTCAAGGTGCTGAAGATCACCGAAGGCAATGTGACACAGGCGGCGCGTATCGCAGGCCGCAACCGTACCGACTTCTACAAGCTGCTGTCCCGTCACGAGCTGGAACCCGCCTCGTTCAAGCCGGGAACGGCCGATCAGGCGCGCTAGCCTGGCGTAGGAGCGCCAGCCGGCGACGGCTTCCGCAGTCAGTCGGGCTCCGTCGCCAGAAGCCGTTGTCAGTCCCCGTTGTCAGGAGCTGCCAGGATCGATGACGGTGGGGGAGCGCTCGCTGGCCGGGGCGGTATCGATCACCTCGAGATGCAGGACCCCCTCCTGCAGGCGAGCCTGCAGGTGCTCCCCTGGGTGCGTCTGGCTCGCCTGGGTCAGCGCCTCACCCCGTGGATTGGTCAGGATGCTGTAACCACGAGCCAGCACGGCCAATGGGCTGACAGCCTGCAGCTCGCGCACAGTGGCGCTCAGTCGCTGGCGCTGTCGCGTCAGCTGCTGGTGCTGGGCAGCCACAAGCCGTCGCTTCAGATCGGTCAGCTGTTTGTGATGCTCCGCCAGAGCCCGTTGTGGAGAGCGTAGCGCCAGTCGCCGGGTCAGGTCGAGGTATCGTTGCTGCTCGCCGTTCATCCTCCCGGCCATGGCCCGCGCCATGCGTGAGCGCAGCTGGTCGAGTGTCTGGCGCTGGCGCACGATGGCCTCCCCGGGATGGCGTAGCCGCGCCCGCAGGTGATCCAGTCGCTGTCCTTCCCGCTGCAAGTGGCGTAACTGGGCGCCCTTGAGTCTCCCTTCGAGTTGCCCGAGCTGGCTGACCAGCTCCTGTTTCGATGGCACCAGCCGTTCGGCCGCGGCTGAGGGCGTCGGCGCGCTGGCATCCGCCGCCAGATCGGACAGGCTCTGGTCGGTTTCATGACCTACCGCTGACATCACCGGCAGACGGGAATGATGAATGGCTCTGGCCAGATGTTCGTCATTGAAGGCCCACAGGTCCTCCAGGCTGCCGCCACCACGGGTGATCAGTACCACATCTTGTGCGGGATCGAGCGCTGGCTGGCGATTGAGCAGGCCAAGGGCGGCAATGATCGCCGGTGCCGCCTCGGCGCCTTGCACCGGCACGGCAATCAACGTCACCGTGGTCAGCGGCCAGCGTTTGCTCAGCACCGCCAGCACGTCGCGCAGGGCGGCTCCCGTGGCCGACGACAGCACCAGCAGATGACGGGGAGGGTAGGCGAGGGGGCGTGCGTTGGTGAAGACGCCCTCGTTGGCCAGGCGGGTCTTGAGCGCTTCGAGTGCCGCCAGAAGCGCTCCAGCGCCCGCGGCCTGGACTGCCTCCACGATCAGCTGATAGTCCCCTCTTGGCTCGAACAACGACACCCTGGCGCGTACTCGAACCAGGTCACCGTCGCGCATGGGCGTCGAGACGAATCGCGCCCGAGTGCGGAACAGCACGGCTTTGACCTGGGCGCGCTCGTCCTTGAGGGTGAAGTAAAGATGGCCCGAGGCCGGCCTGGAGACCCCAGACAGCTCGCCTTCGATCCACTGTTCGCCAAGATCCGCTTCCAGTGCCTGCCGCGCGCGCAGGTTGAGATCGCTGACCGATAGCACGTGCTGGGGGTCGTCCGAAGGATCCAACATGACGGCAATTCCTGAAGGGTGGGGCGTGAACCAGACCTGTCACGACGACTCCACCAGAAGACAGGCAGTCGGAACAGGCATGGCAGCAGTGACGCCACAGGGTAGCAGAGGCCAGGTCGCCGCTTCATCAAAGGCGAACTATCTTTACTCTCAGTGTGTGATGTCAGCGTTTGCACAACGTTGAGCGATGGCGGAGGTGGGAGCCGTAGCGAACCGCACCGCGCAGGCGACGTCGTGATGTAGACACACTGACCTAGATACAGTGAGCTGGACAGATCGTGACGCGGACACAGGGACTGGACACACAGGGACGAGACATCGTGACGCAGGAGGCCCCATGTCGGGACTGCGCTCGCCCGATATCGGGCCTATCGTCGGACATACCACCGCCCATAGTTGCCGGCTGTGGGTGCGTGGCATCGCCCCCAGCGATGACGGAGTCGATCTTAGCGCCTCGCTGAGAACCGTGGGGCTGGTAGCCGTGGTGGAAGACAACGGGATGCCGTGTCGGCTGGCAGGCAGCCCACCCCGGGCGCATGCTTTCTACTTCCGCCTGCATCGTGAATTTGACCGCACCGGCACCTTCGAGCTGGGTGCCGAGCAGGGCCTTGGCGCAAAGGACGGTGTCGCTCCGTTGGGGCAGCCAGATGGCGTGGTGCCCCTGGCGCCGGACACCCGCTACCGGGTGCGTGTCGCCACCCTGACCCTGGATGACACCACCCCAGACGTCGAGAGTCTCAGCGATAGCGAGATCGTGGCGCGGCTGCCGGATATCGGTGGCATGTCCAAGTTGCTGGCCAGCCTGGAGGGCGCTCACTGCGAGGCGGAATTCACGACCTTTCCGGAGCAGCCGTCAGCCCGTCTGGCCTTTCTGTTGGGGTCCTGTCGCTATCCAGGCACGCTATGGAAGACCAAGGAGTCGGACCGCATCTTCGGTCCCATGCAGCAGCACCTGCGCCCCCGAGGCAGCCGAGCGGCTGCGCGCTTCAGCCTGCTGGTCGGTGACCAGATCTACGCCGACCAGTACAGTCGCTACCTGCCGATCGGTCGGGCCGATACCTTCGCGGAGTTCCAGGAGCGCTATCGCACGGCCTTTGGCTCGCCGCTGGCGCGGCGTTTCCTGCGCCAGGCCCCGGTGTACATGATCCTCGACGACCACGAGATCGAGGACAACTGGCATCGCGACCGGCTGAGCGCCAAGCGCGAGCTGTTCAACGTCGCCATCGGTGCTTACATGAGCTACCAGTGGTCCCACGGGCCACGCAGCTTCGGTCGCCATCTGCACTATCACTTTGACTGCGGCGGTTATCCCTTCTTCGTCTGCGATACCCGCACCCATCGCACCTACGGGCGCGAGGGGCGGGTGATGGACAATCACCTGCTGGGGCGGCCCAGTATCGACCCCCTGCACCCCTCTCAGCTGGATCTGTTGCTGCAATGGCTGAGCGACCAGCAGGCGCGGTGGGGAGCGGTCCCCAAGTTCATCGTGACCTCCACGGTGTTTGCCCCCAGCCCGTTGGACGAGCGACTGGACCCCAGCCTAGATGGCCACGACGACCAGGCGGCGGTGGACCTGGCGCGCACCAACCTGTCACGCCGAGCCGACAGCGACAGCTGGTCCGGTTTTCCAACGACCCGCAAGGCCTTGATCGAGCACATCGTCACCGCCGGTATCGACAACGTGATCTTTCTCAGCGGCGACGTTCATTGCGCCAATATCGCTGAGATGCATGTTGAAGAAGAGGGAGGCGGCGGCGGTCAGCGGCTCTACGACATTACCTCCTCGGCCCTGTACTGGCCGTTCTTCTGGGCCGATGGAGACCCCAACGGCTTCGTGCACGACTCTCGGGTGGCGGGACAGCGCGATGGCTTCCCGCTGTTCGACGGTGCCATGACCCTGCACTACCGGGCATACGGCTTCTATCAGCAGGAGAACTTCTGCCGCCTCGAGGTGGATCGCCAGCGCCATCGGCTGAGGGTGAGGGTGCTGGACAGGGACGGTCACGAGGTAAAGGTAGCGGGACCGAATGGCCAGACCGTGGCCTATAACGACCTCGAGCTGAGTCCCTGGTAGCCGATGACCGTTGGCAGTTGAGGCGAGCCAGGGGAGCAACCATCGTGGCAGGGAGGTGCGTGTGAACAGAATCACCATGGCGCCAGGCTTGACCTTCGAGGAGACCATGTCCGGCCACTTCTCGCTGGATAGCCAGATGCCCGAGCGCGGTGAGCGGTTGGGACATCGCGAAGGCACCGAGCTTGCGCTGCACGCCAAGATCCAGATCGACGACATGAATGCCTTTCTGGCCGACGAGCATCACCACGGCAAGCTGGGTGGCGTGGTTGACTTTGCCCCTCTGGGGCTGGGCCTGGTCATTCTGGAAGGCGATTTTCAGCTGTTTTCCCAGGGGCCCGGAGCCGGGCGTCAGATGGTCTACGATGCGTTGCTGGAATACGGCCACAGGCGACTCTTTCTGCATGGCGTCAAGCGCGTACACGATGATCCTGGGCCCGATCTGTGGAGAGACACCACGACGCTGTATACCACCTTGCATGAAGGTGTCAGCGACACCGCCGACATCATAGGGGCGGGGGTACTCCACCTGGGGGTAGCGGAGCTGATGGCCATGCTCGGGACATTGACGCCCAGCGGTCGGGGGGACCTGGCGACGGTCGCGGACTTTGGTCGCTTCTTCTTCGGTGAACTGTGGCACCTGTATGCCCCCTGGGTGATCCGCCGGGAGTCCGACGCATGAGCTACGACGCGATTGTGGTGGGCTCCGGATTTGGTGGCGCAGTGGCGGCCTGTCGTCTGGCCGAGGCTGGCCAGCGGGTGCTGGTGCTGGAACGAGGACGGCGTTGGGAGCGCGAGGACTTCCCGCGGGGGCCTGACGATGACTGGTGCTTCGACGTTGAAGAACCGCGGGGCCGCCATGGCTGGCTCGACCTGCGCTTTTTTCCGCGCATGGCGGTGGCCCAGGGGGCGGGGGTCGGCGGTGGCTCTCTGGTCTACGCCAATGTCTCGGTGCCTGCCCAGCCGTTTGCCTTCGACAGCGGCTGGCCGGAGGCGATCAGCTACAGCGAACTTGCGCCCTACCAGCAGCGCGTCGGGCAAATGCTGGAGGTCTGTGAAGTGCCCTCGGCTCAGGTCAGCGAGCGCCACAAGCTGCTGAAGCAGGCGGCGGAGGCCAGCGGGCACCCTGAACGCTTCCGCTCGCTGCCCTTGGCGGTGCGCTTTGACCCGGACTGGCATTACCGGCTGGAAGAGCCGCATCATCGTCGGCACAGTCGGCAGAGCCTCAATGCCTACGGCAAGTCCCAGGGGACCTGCATCCACTGCGGTTACTGCGACATCGGCTGTCCCGTGGGAGCGCGCAATACCCTGGACCTCAACTATCTGGCCAGGGCAGAGCAACTTGGCTGCGATATTCGCCCGCTGAGCCTGGTCCGCTCGCTGGTGCCAGAGGGCGATGGCTACCGGGTCACCTTTCAGCATCTCGAGGGCGCGCCAACCATCCGCCACGAGCGAGCCGAACGGGTGATCCTGGCGGCGGGCTCGCTGGGTTCCACCGAGCTTTTGCTGCGGGCACGCGACCAGTACCGCACCTTGCCGGAACTGTCGCCCCTGTTGGGTCATCGCTGGTGCGCCAACGGCGACTTCCTGACGCCCGCGATGTATCCGAATCGGCGTATCGATCCCTGTCGCGGCCCGACCATCAGTGCGGCTATCGACTTTCTGGACGGTATCGACCAGGGCCGGCGCTACCTTGTCGAGGACGGCGGCTACCCGGACCTTATAGGCCATGCGCTGTCGCGGCTGCTGGCCCATTCCTCTGTCGCCGGCATGCTGCGAAGCGGCTGGCGTGCGGTGTTGGCGGAAGCGCTCAAGCACAACGACCCGGATCGTTGCCTGATGCCGTGGTTCGGCCAGGGCGTGGATGTTGCCGATGGCGTGCTGCGGCTCTCGCGCCGTTGGCTGGAGCGAGAGCCCGCGCTGTCGCTGGATTACCGCGTGGATGCGTCACGCTCGGTGGTTCAGGCCCTGTGCGATCGACACAAGCAGTTGAGTGAGCTCACCGGAGGCGTCGCCATCGAGCCACCCAGCTGGCGCCTGTTGGATTACCTGGTGACGCCTCATCCCCTGGGAGGCTGCCCCATGGGCGAGAACCGTTGGGACGGGGTGGTCGACCACGCCGGCGAGGTATTCGGATATCCGCGGCTGTACGTGCTCGACGGTGCCATCGTGCCGCGCGCGCTGGGGCTGAACCCATCACGCACCATCGCTGCCCTGGCCGAACGTGCCATGGCGCGGATGTTGGCCTGAGAAGACATTGCTGCCTGGGCAGGATGAGGCTCTTCGGTGGCGGCAGGGTCGATGATAGAGAGGTGACCCCATGGTCCGGGAAATCGCACTGCACACCCTGGAAGGCGTGACCGATGCCGAGATCAGCCAGCATGGCTTCTGTACCGGTGACGGCCTGGGTCTGTCGCTGCTGCGTTTTGTCCGAAGTAGCGGTTCCAGTTCCTGCGCCAAAGGGCGCCGGGCGGTCATGATCGTGCATGGGCTGACGACATCAAGCGACATGTTTATCCAGCCCGAACACCGCAACCTGGTGAGCTTTCTGCTGGACGAAGGGATCGACGAGGTGTGGACGCTGGATTTCCGCATGAGCAACCGCCACCCCTACAACCTGCAGCCCAGCCGCTATTCCATGGATGACTGCGCGGTGTATGACATACCGGCAGCGGTAGCGGCGATTCGTCGCCTGACCGGCGATCCCGCCGGGGATGAGCTGCAGCTGCATGTCATCGCTCATTGCCTGGGGTCGATGAGTGTCGCCATGGCTCTGTTTGGTGGCACCATCCGGGGGATTCGCTCCTGCGTGCTCAACAGTGTGGCGTTGACGCCCCACGTGCCACGCTGGTCGATGGTCAAGGGCCACGTGTTTCCCTTTATCGTTGAGCGCATCCTGCAGCAGCCTTATGTCAGCCCGCGCTGGAGCGACGACCCTCGCCTGACCCTGGGCAAGCTGCTGTCGAAGGGCGTCTCGCTGTTTCACCGGGAGTGCGACGTGCCTGCCTGCCATATGCTGTCGCTGATGTGGGGCACCGGCTGGCCGGCGCTATATCACCATCACAACCTGGACGAGCGCACCCACCGGCGAGGCGGAGACCTGTATGGCCCGGTAGGGCTCAACTATCACCGTCACGTCATGAAGATGCTGCGCCGAGGGCATCGCACCGTGAGAATGCGCAAGGCGCCCGAGTATGACGTCTTGCCCGATGACTACCTGGTCGCCGCAGAGCGCATCGAGACGCCATGCCTGCTGCTTACCGGCCGCGATAACCGAGTCTTCAGCGACAGCAATCTGCACTGCCACCGCGCACTGGAGAAGGCGGCGCCTGGTCGCCATCGCCTGGACATTGTCGAGGGCTATGGCCACCAGGACGTGTTCATGGGGGCGCGGGTTGACCGAGACGTGTTCCCGCGCTTGATGGACTTTCTCAGCGCCAATGCATGAATCGCAGGCGGTGAGAGACCAGGCGGCCTAGCTCTTGAGTCGCCGGTGGGCCCATGTCACCAGCGGCGGCAGGGCGATCAGCAGCACGGTGATGCGCAACAGATGGTGGGAGGTGACGAACGCCGGCTCGATGTTGAGCGATAGTGCCACCAGGCTCAGCTCTGGCGCGCCACCCGGCATGTAGGCCAGCAGGGCCGCGGCGACGGACATGCCGGTCAGGGCCTGGCCGACCCAGGCGGCGATGACCGCCAGAATCACCAGAATCAGCGCCTGCACCACGGCCAGCCCTAGATGTCTGGCCATCTCCGACAGCGCGACCCCGACGAAGCGCACGCCGACCGAGGTGCCTATGACGACCTGGGCCAGGGCGATCAACGCAGGCGGAAGCACCGCGTGGGTCATGCCTGAGAAGTGCAGTATCGACGACACCAGGGCGGGGCCGAACAGCAGGGCGTTGGGCAGGCGCAGGACCTTGCCTACCAGTGCGCCCAGAGCCGCCGCTGCCACCAGCCACGCGGTTCCGCTCAGGGTGGGTAGTTCACTCCAGCGGGTTGGCCCGTTGCTGGCGCCGGCCAGATCCACATGGCCCATGATGGTGAGGATAGGAGGAATCGCCAGCAGCAGCACCAGGATGCGCACGGCGTGGGTGATGCCCACCGCCTTGAGATCCGCGCCGGACTCATGGGCCATCATCAGCAGCGCCGACAGTCCACCAGGGGCTCCAGCATATAAGGCCGTGTCCAGCGAGTGCCCCGCCACCTTGTAGCTGAAGGCGACCGCGACCACCATCATCACCGCCGTGGCGGCGAGCATGATGGCGGCACTGGCCAGCCAGGCAGAGAGATTGCCTGAAAGCTCCGGGGTGAAGGCCGAACCCAGCATGACGCCGATCACCACCAGAACTCCCTTGCGCAGGCGCCCGGGGGAACCCAGTTTGATGCCGGTCAGGCTGATCAGGGTGGTGGTGATCAGCGCCCCCAGCAGCCACGGGAGCGGCAGATCGATGAGGAAGGCCAGGTAGCCGCCCACCGAGCCCAGGGCCAGGGTGGGAAGGAATCGCCAGGCGCCGGAGGGAAGAGAAGAGGGAATGGCGGGCATGGCGTCTCCTGGCAGGGCGACCGGCAGTGGGTCGTGGGTAAGTAACGATATCGGGGATAGTGGTCGATCGGTTCAGATGGCCGTCGATGTGGGTCGTGGTTAAACGGCGCGCGGCGCCATCAGGCGCCGCGCAGGGATAGCGTCAAGACTGTGCCGACGGACGCTGTTTCAGCAACATCGGCACCAGCCACGGCAGCACCAGCAGCGCGATGGCGGCGATCCACAGTCCCAGCGAGATGCCCGACTGCCACAGGATGGAGGTATCGCCTCCGCTGATCGCCAGAGCACGGCGCAGGTTCTCTTCCATCAAGCCGCCCAGCACATAGCCGAGAATGACCGGGGCCAGCGAGAAGCCCAGCTTGCGCAGCAGGTAGCCGAACACGCCGATGATCAGCATCAGGTAGATGGCGGTCAGGTCGGAATGCAGCTGATAGACCCCGACGAAGGATAGCACGGCGATGGCGGGCACCAGTACCCAACGGGGGATCGTCAGCACCTTGGCGAACACCCCGGCCAGGGGCAGGTTGAGAGCCAGCAGCACCAGGTTGCCAATATACAGCGACGCAATCAGACCACCGGCCACTTCCGGGTTCTGCGAGAACATCATCGGGCCCGGCGTGATGTTGTAGAGCATCAGGGCGCCGAGCAACACGGCGGTGGTGCCGGAGCCGGGAATGCCAAGGGTCAGCATGGGCACGAACGAACCGGCGGCAGAGGCGTTGTTGGCGGCCTCGGGGGCGGCCAGGCCGCGCATGTCACCGGTGCCAAAGGTGTTGTCCTTGTCGACCAGGCGCTTTTCGGTGGTGTAGGAGACGGCACCAGCGACCGAGGCACCGGTACCTGGCAACACCCCGATGATGAAACCCAGCACCCCTGAGCGCAGCATGGTGCCCTTGCAGGCCAGCACTTCCTTGAGGCTGACGAACACGCGTCCCAGCGGTGGCAGCTCGCTGTCCACGTCCTTGCGATGGGCGTGTTCCAGCATCAGCAGGATTTCGCTGATGGCGAACAGGCCGATGATCATCACCACAAAGTCGATGCCATCGTAGAGCTCCGGCATGCCGAAGGTGTAGCGCATGACGCCGGTACCGGAGTCGACGCCAACGGTGCCGATCAGTACGCCCAGCACGGCGCCGATGGCGGTCTTGATCGGATCCTTGCCCATCATTACGGACATGGAAGAGAAGGCGAATACCATCAGGGCGAAGAATTCAGCGGGACCGAACATCACCGCGACCCGGGCCAGTAGCGGGGCAAACAGGGTCAGGCCGATGATGGCGATGGTGGCGCCGATGAAGGAAGCCACGGCAGACAGGCCGAGAGCCGGGCCGGCTAGGCCTTTCTTGGCCAGCGGGTGGCCGTCCAGGGTGGTCATGACGGCGCCGGCGTCGCCCGGCACGTTGAGCAGAATGCTGGACATCCGGCCGCCATATTCGGCGCCGGTGTAGATACCCGCCAGCAGAATCAGTGCGGACTCGGCCGGCAGGCCCAGGGTGTAGGCCAGCGGCATCAGGATGGCGATACCGTTGATCGGTCCGATCCCCGGCAAAGCCCCGAACAGGGTGCCCAGCAGGGCGCCAAGAAAGGCCAGGCCAAGGTTGAGTGGCGTCAGGGCAACGCCGAAGCCTTCGATAAGGAAGTCGAACATGGGGATACCTTGAGCAGGAAGCGGTCGCGTCGGTGGCCTGGCTTACCAGGGCAGGCCGGGCAGGGTGATGCCAAGGCCGTGGGTGAACAGCCACTGGCCGCCGAAGGCCATCAGCACACCGGTGGCAATGGCCTTGGGCCAGCTTGCCTCGAACAGCCGGGCGAGGGCGGCGATCACCAGCATCGAGCTGATGGCAAAACCGAGGCGCGGGAACAGCAAGGCGTAGACCAGCAGCAGGGCCAGGACGCCGATCAGGCGCAGCGCCAGGCGCTTGTCCGGCCAGTGGCCGTTCTCGCCGGGACGAATCACCAGCACCACAGACAGCAGGCCCAGCAGGATCGAGAGCCCCAGAGGAAAGGCCTTGGGGCCGACGGGGTCGTAGCTGAACGGCACCTCGAGGGACAGGGCGTTGACGGCGGTAAACGCCGCCAACCCCATCAGGGCAATCCCCAGACAGCGGTCGGCGGCAAGACTCATTGTGTCAGACCCACATCAGCGGCCAGCTGCTTGAACTCCGCAACCTGATCCTTCACGTAGCCGTCGAAGTCATCTCCGAACAGCGCCATGGGGAACAGGCCACGAGCTTCCCGCAGCTCGGCGAAGGTGTCGTTCTCGGCCAGGTGTTCGAACTTCTCGACCCAGGCCTGGTAAGCCTCATCGCTGACCTCGGGGCCCATGTAGTAGCCGCGCCAGATCGGCCACTCGACGTCATAGCCCTGTTCCGCGGCGGTGGGGATGTCGGCGTAGGGGCCCTCGACGCGCTCTTCGGCCAATGCGGCCAGGACTCGGATATCACCGCTTTCCAGCTGCGACTTGAGCTCGGAGAGGTCACCGGTGAAGACCTGGATGTGATTGCCCAGCAGAGCCGCCAGGGCTTCGCCGCCGCCTTCGAAGGCCACGTAGCGAAGGCTTCTGGGGTCGACGTCTGCGGACTTGGCGGTGAGGGCTGCCTTCATCCAGTCCTGGCTGCCGACGCTGCCGCCGGCACCGAAGGCGACCTGGGTTGGATCTTCCTGCAGCGCGGTCATCAGCTCTTCCAGGTTCTGCCAGGGAGCATCGGCCTTGACCACGATGGCACCGTAGTCGACGCCGAGCGCGCCGACCCAGCGCACTTCGCTGGCGTCATACTGGCCAAACTTGCCCAGCGCCAGGTTGACGGCGGCGCCTGTGCTGGCAGCGACGATCAGGTTGGGGTCATCGGTACGCACGCCGTTGACGTGGTTGTAGGCTACCGCGCCGATGCCGCCGGGCATGTAGGTCACCAGCATCGGGTCTTCGATCAGCCCCGTCTCGAGCAGGCCATTGGCGGCCAGACGGCAGGTCAGATCGTAACCGCCACCGGGCTTGGCCGGAGCGATGCACTCGGCGTCGTCGGACGCCTGGGCCGTGCCGGTCGTCAGGCTGGCACCCAGCAGCAGTGCAGCAAGGCCTGCGGGAAGGGCTATGGTAGTCTTCATGCGTACTCCTGATCAGATATTATTATGAGTCGACGAAAGTGATGGGTGTTGCCGACGGCGGCTGGCACGGCGCTGGCGCAAGCTAGCGCAAGATAGTGGCGTGCAGCACTGGCCAACCGGAGCGAAGCGTACGGCGCGTATCGTCAGCCCAACGGATGCTAGGCCTTCTAGCTTTCATCAACCTGTCATCCACCTGATTTACGGATAAGACATTAGTCTCATGCGCCTTCTCGTCGTTGAAGATGATGCCCTCATCAGCCGCTCCTTGGTGGAGGCCCTGACACCGCTTGGCAACACTGTCGAGGTGCTGTCGACCCGTGCCGCTGCGCGTTCAGCGTTACGCCAGGGTGGCGTCGACCTGGTGCTGCTCGATATCGGGCTGCCCGACGGTGATGGCCTGTCGCTGCTGGCCGAGATGCGTGATGGCGGCGATCGCACGCCGGTCATCCTGCTGACGGCCAGGGATGCTCTCGATGACCGAGTCAGGGGACTCGACCTGGGGGCCGACGACTACCTGGCCAAGCCCTTTCAATTGGCCGAGCTGGAAGCGCGCGTGCGCGCCTTGCTGCGGCGCAGCCAGCAACGTGCCGATAACCGCCTGAGCCTTGGCCCACTGACCTTCGACCCGGCCAGCGGTGCCGCCAGCCTGTTCGGTGAGCCCATGGCCCTGCCTCATCGCGAATTGCTGTTGGTCGAGAGCCTGCTGCTGCATGCCGGGGCCATTGCCCCGCGGGAAACCCTGGAAGGGCGTCTGTTTGGTTTTGGTGAGGTCGGCTCCAATGCCCTTGAGGTCTATGTCAGCCGTCTGCGCAAAAGGCTCAAGGACTCTGGACTGCGGATTCGCACGTTTCGTGGGCTGGGATATCGTCTGGAAGATGACGCGTGATGTCGTCTCGACAGTCTAGCCATGGAGCGATGCCGTGATCACCCTCGGGAGCTCGCTGAAACGGCAGTTGCTCGGGTGGTTGTCGGTCACCGTGTTGCTGTTGGGCCTGGCGTTGATGGCCGAGGCCTGGATCAGCAGTCAGCGCGCGGCGAATCGCGCCTTCGATGCCCAATTGCAGGCGGCTGCACTGACGATCGCGGAAGCGGTTCGCTGGCGAGAGGGGGTGCCCCATGTGGTGGTGCCCGAAGCGGCGCTGCAGATACTCTCCACCGACAGTCAGGATCGCGTGTTCTACGCGGTGCTCGACGAGGACGGCGGCGTATTGTCGCGCAACTGGCCGGTGGTGATCCCCTCGGCCTGGCAGGACAGGCTGGATGCCGGTGGCCTGTCCCGCGACTTGATGACCTCCCGGGGTGATCTGCGGGTCCATGGGCAGCGGGTGGCCTCGGCGGGTTGGGTCAGTCAGCTGCCGGTACAGGTCTGGGTCGGTCACACCCTGGAAGGCCGCAAGGCGCTCGCCTGGGCGCTGTTCCGCGGCTCCCTGTCGCGGTTCGTGGCCATGGTGCTGATGACCAGCGCGCTGATGGGGCTAACCGTGCGCGCAGTGCTGCTGCCGCTGCGACGATTGCGACGACAGCTCAGGTCACGAAGTGCCGATGACTTTCGGCCATTGTCGGCCAAGGTACCCCAGGAGCTGCACGAATTGGTCCAGGCCCTGGATCACCTGTTTGCCCGCCAGCGCCAGGGACGGGAAGACCTGCTGCGTTTTACCGCCGATGCCAGCCACCAGTTGAAGACCCCATTGGCCGGGTTGAAGACCACCTGTGAACTCGGGCTTCGCAGTCATTCCCCGGAGCACTGGCACGATGCGCTGGTACGGGTGCACCAGCGGGTCGACGATACCAGTCGCCTGGCGGGACAGTTGCTGTCATTGGCGCGCCTTAGGCACCTTGACCAGGGTCAGGGATGCCCGGCGCTGGAGCTGACCGCGCTGGTGCGCGATGTTGCGCTGGACTGGGCGGGTCGAGACCAGGCCCGGGATCACGACCTGGGGCTGGGCGAGGTGCCCGCCGGGCCTGTGCTGGTGCGCGTCGAGGGTTGGGCGCTGCGAGAAGCGCTGGGCAATCTGATCGACAATGCGCTGCGCTATACCCCGGCAGGGAGCGCGATAACGGTGATGATGGAACGAGAGACCCCGTCCAGGGACTTGGCATCTCGGCGTGTTCAGGTGTCAGTGGTGGACAATGGCCCCGGCGTCAGCGCCATGGCGCTGGCTACCCTCGGCCAGCCGTTCCAGCGGGCGGGGCGCCAGGACACCGCTGGTTCAGGTCTGGGACTCGCCATTGTCGAGACCACGGCCCGCCGAATGGGGGCAACGCTGACCTTCGCGCACTGCCAGCCCCAGGGGTTGAGGGTAACGCTGTCGCTGCCGCTGGCCGACGACGAGATGCAAGAGGCCCCGCTGACAGCGGCGTTAGAAGAGGCGAGCGACGTGCCAGTAGGGGGGCAGGCATGAAGTCTTGGCGAAGCATGCTGCTGTGGGTGATGGCGCTGTCGCTGGTGGCGGTGTCGCTGGCGGGCTGTGGTGATTCACAGGACAGCGTGCCGACGGTGGAGGATCCACTGGTGATCTCGGCCGCACTTGATCTGGATGTAGTCGAGCCTCTGCTTGAGGCCTTCCGCGACGCGTATCCGGAGATTCCGTTGAGCTTTATCGACCGATCGACGCTTGAGGTGGATCGCAGTGTGGTGGCAGGCACCGCGTCGGTCGACCCTGTCGCGGAGTCTCAGCCAGGGGGCGCGGAATGGAGAGCGGAGTGGAGAGCGGAGACCCCGGACGTGGTGATCAGCTCTGCGATGCCCTGGCAGATGGACCGCGCCAACCAGGGGCTGGCTCAGCGTCTGCAGGGGCCCGAAATCGACAGCTGGCCAGCCTGGGCACGCTGGCGCGATGAGGTCTTCGCCTTTACCTTCGAGCCGGTGGTGATGGCCTATCGACTCGACCTGTCCCGACACATGCTGCCACCCCAGAGTCATGGTGACCTGCACCGCCTGCTGGCCACCGAGGCAGAGCGATTGTCCGGCCGGGTGACGACCTACTCACCGCTGGACAGCGGTGTGGGCTATACCCTGGCACAGCAGGATGCACGCTATTCCTCGCGCTTCTGGGATCTGGTGGCGGCGATGGGGGCGGTCGACACCCAGCTGGAAGCCAGCACCCGAGACATGTTGCGGGGGCTGAGCGACGGGCGTTATTGGCTGGGCTACAACCTGTTGGGGTCCTACGCCATGGTCTACGCTCAGGAGCATCCTGAGGTCATCGTGCAGGTGCCCATGGATTACTCCCTGGTGCTGATGCGTCTGGCGTTCGTTCATCGTCACGCCCGCCATCCGCAGGCGGCCGCCACCTTCGTCAAGTTTCTGTTGAGTCGAGCCGGCCAGCATGTGCTGGCGGGGCAGACCCCACTGTTCAGCATTCGCCCCGACGTGACGGGGCCCTATACCGCAGCACGGCTGCGCTCTCAGGTCGGGGAGAGGCTGTATCCGATTCTGCCCAAGGCGTCCTTGCTGGCGTTTGTTGATCCGGTGCGGCGCCAGGAGTTTATCGATCGCTGGGAAGCACGCTTTGGCGATAGCGCAGGCAAGGCCGACATCGAGGCACCGTCGGAGATAGAGGCACCGTCGGAGATAAAGGGTGAGACAGCGGATGCGAAAGCATCGATCGACACGGGGTCACTCTCGACACAGGGAGACTCTCGATACAGATAAGCAGTGGGCGCAGATGAACCTGGGCTGTCGCGTCGATAGCGGGACTTCATCGAGGGCAGGCAGCGCCCGTCACAGGCGGGCTTGAGGACGGCGTAAGAGGGCGCCGGACAGGGCCGAGCCATGGCAGTATCGAGTGGGCACATTGCCCGATGGTGGGGCGAAACGTTATAATGCGCGATTAACTTCTTCCCTCCCTCCAAGCCTCTGTGGGTGTTGCCGATTATGCTACGTATGGCCCAAGAAGCACTTACGTTTGACGACGTATTGCTCGTTCCCGGCTACTCCGATGTTCTGCCCAAGGACGTCAGCCTCCGGACCCGCCTGACTCGCGACCTCTTCCTGAACATCCCCCTCGCCTCTGCTGCCATGGACACTGTGACCGAAGCCCGTCTGGCGATTGCCATGGCTCAGGAAGGTGGCATTGGCATCATCCACAAGAGCATGAGCATTGCCCAGCAGGCGCTGGAAGTGCGCAAGGTCAAGAAGCACGAGAGCGTCATCGTCAAGGATCCGGTGACCGTAGGTCCCAAGGCCAAGCTGCAGGATCTGCTGTCCATGGCCAAGGAACATGGGTTCTCTGGTTTCCCTGTGGTGGAAGGTGAGACCCTGGTCGGCCTGGTCACCGAGCGTGACATGCGCTTCCAGCCCAACCATGGCGACAGCGTGTCGGACATCATGACCCCGCGCGAGCGTCTGGTGACGGTACCGGAAGGCACCCCGCTGGACGTCATCAAGGGCAAGATGCAGGAACACCGCGTCGAGAAGATGCTGGTGGTGGACGCTGAGTTCCGCCTGCGCGGCCTGGTGACCTTCCAGGACATCGAGAAGGCGCGCACCTTCCCCAATGCCGCCAAGGATGCCGATGGGCGTCTGCTGGTTGGCGCCGCCGTGGGCACTGGTCCCGAGACCCCTGACCGGGTCAAGGCTCTGGCAGAAGCTGGCGTCGATGCCATCGTGGTCGATACCGCCCATGGCCACTCCCGTGGCGTCATCGAGCGCGTGCGCTGGGTCAAGGAGCACTTCCCCCAGATCCAGGTGATCGGTGGCAACATTGCCACGGCCGCCGCCGCCAAGGCACTGGCCGAGGCGGGCGCCGACGCGGTCAAGGTGGGCATCGGTCCCGGTTCCATCTGTACCACCCGGATCGTGGCCGGTGTGGGCGTGCCCCAGATCACGGCCGTGTCCAACGTGGCCGAGGCGGTCAAGCCCTATGACATTCCGCTGATCGCCGACGGCGGTGTGCGCTTCTCTGGAGACATCGCCAAGGCGGTGGCAGCCGGTGCCAGCTGCATCATGGTGGGTGGTCTGCTGGCGGGTACCGAGGAAGCCCCGGGCGAGGTGGAACTGTTCCAGGGACGTACCTACAAGGCCTATCGTGGCATGGGCTCCATGGGCGCCATGTCCCAGACCCAGGGTTCCAGCGACCGCTACTTCCAGGACAAGGATGACGGTGTCGAGAAGCTGGTACCGGAAGGCATTGAAGGCCGTGTCCCCTACAAGGGGGTGATGAGCGCCATCGTGCACCAGCTGATGGGTGGCCTGCGAGCGTCCATGGGCTATACCGGTTGCGCCAGCATCGACGAGATGCGCACCAAGCCTGAGTTCGTCAAGATCACGGGCGCCGGCTTCAACGAGTCCCACGTGCATGACGTGCAGATCACCAAGGAAGCCCCGAACTATCGCGTAGGGTGAGGCGTCCACCGTCGCCCTGAAGCTGGAAGCGCCCTGGCGCTTCCAGCTTTTCACTTTATTGCCCTTTGATCGCCAGGCCTTTTGGCCACCGCCTGCAAGGTAATTCCAATGACCGATATCCACGCCCACAAGATCCTGATCCTCGACTTCGGCTCCCAGTACACCCAGCTGATTGCCCGTCGGGTTCGCGAGATTGGCGTCTATTCCGAGATTCGCGCCTTCGACATCACCGAAGAGGAAATCCGCGAGTATCGCCCCAATGGCATCATCCTGGCCGGTGGGCCGGAGTCGGTGACCGAGCTGGATTCGCCGCGTGCGCCCGCCTGCGTGTTCGAGATGGGCCTGCCGGTGTTTGGCATCTGCTATGGCATGCAGACCATGGCCGAGCAGCTGGGCGGCAAGGTCGAAGGTTCCAACAAGCGCGAATTCGGCTATGCCCAGATTCGCCTGGATGCCGAGACGGCGCTGTTCAAGGACATCAAGGACCACGTTGATCCCGAGACCGGTCGCGGCCTCCTGGATGTGTGGATGAGCCACGGCGACAAGGTTGCCCAGGCGCCTGAAGCGTTCACCGTGACGGCCTCCACCCCGAGCTGTCCGATCGCTGCCATGTCCTGGGAAGAAAAGCGCTTCTACGGCGTGCAGTTTCACCCTGAGGTGACACATACCCAGCAGGGCCAGCGTATCCTCGAGCACTTCGTGCTGGACATCTGCGGTGCTGAACGCAACTGGACCCCGGCCAAGATCATCGAAGACCAGATCGCCCGGGTGCGCGAGCAGGTAGGCGACCGTCACGTGTTGCTGGGCCTGTCTGGCGGCGTCGATTCCTCGGTGGTGGCCGCCCTGTTGCACAAGGCCATCGGCGACCAGCTGACCTGTGTGTTCGTCGACAACGGCCTGCTGCGCAAGAACGAAGGTGACCAGGTCATGGAGACCTTCGCTCAGCACATGGGCGTTCGCGTCATCCGCGCCGACGCCGAAGACCTGTTCCTCGGCAAGCTTAAGGGCGAGGCCGACCCCGAGGCCAAGCGCAAGATCATCGGCAACACCTTCATCGACGTGTTTGATGAACAAGCTGCCAAGATCGACGGCGTGGACTTCCTGGCCCAGGGCACCATCTACCCGGACGTGATCGAGTCCGCCGCGGCCAAGACCGGCAAGGCCCACGTGATCAAGTCACACCACAATGTGGGTGGCCTGCCGGAGACCATGAAGCTCAAGCTGGTCGAGCCGCTGCGCGAGCTGTTCAAGGACGAAGTGCGCAAGCTGGGACTTGAGCTCGGCCTGCCCTACGACATGGTCTACCGTCACCCCTTCCCGGGGCCGGGCCTGGGGGTGCGTATCCTCGGCGAGGTGAAGAAGGAGTACGCCGATATCCTGCGCGAGGCCGACGCCATCTTCATCGAAGAACTGCACAACTCCGGCTGGTACCACAAGACCAGCCAGGCCTTCGCCGTCTTCCTGCCAGTGAAGTCCGTTGGTGTGGTGGGCGACGGGCGCCGCTACGAGTGGGTTATCGCCCTGCGCGCCGTCGAGACCATCGACTTCATGACCGCCCGTTGGGCGCACCTGCCCTACGAGCTGCTGGAGAAGGTGTCCAACCGCATCATCAACGAGCTGTCCGGCGTCTCCCGCGTCACCTACGACGTGTCGTCCAAGCCGCCGGCGACGATTGAGTGGGAGTGATAATCCCCCGTTAAGTGACGGTCAGTCGTGAGTGAGAAGGCGACGCAAGCTTTTGAATTTCATTAGCTTGTGTCGCTTTTTTTAGTGCCGGATGTAGGCCGGTCAGCATATCCTACGCCTCGACGCATCGGCGCCCGTGACATGCCCGTAAGACGGTGGGCAAGGGCCACTCCACTCTCTCGTTCAGCACATTCAGCGCTATAAGCGCCCTGGCTCGTGCCGGGACGTTCGCCATATGTTCCGGTTCAAGTTCTGCTCCCATTGAGGGTAAAGAGTGATGCCTTTCTCAACGTATTGACCCATTGCGGTAGCAACTCCATCGGTGTGAATGCCCTGCTAGTGGTCGTTAGCTGCTCGGTGTCAGTATGGTGAGCCGGCTGCTTGGCCGAGAGGAACCGCTTTATAGTTTAGGTTGTCGTTTGACAACCTGAGGTGTCGTTTCCATACTGGAGCCTTGGAATGACTCGTCCATCGAGTTGAGGTAGGAGGTAGCCACGCCTGGGGCAAGATCTACTGTCCTTACAATGATGATGAGTGCCGCTGTGGCGAGTTCTGTATCGCAAGTGTGTGGAGTACGCCGAAAATCCCCGGCAGTCACGCCCGGGCGCTGAGAAGGGTCGTAGACAAGTGCGCTACCCACAAGCGCCGGAGCAGACAGCAACCGGAGGATTGAGCCGTGGAATATGTCTTTACGCTGAAGTACCAGTTGGCTGACCAAGACAGTGATCAAGATGCACTGGTAGAGCGGCTGGGTGCAGCCGGTTGTGATGACGCCCTGGTGGGAGTGGGGCAGGCTGGACGTCTTGCGCTGGAATTCTCCCGTGAAGCAGACGATGCCGAGCAAGCGATTCGCACTGCGTTGGCTGATGTTAGAGGCGTCGTCCCGTCCGCGCGTTTGATCGAAGCCTCGCCAGACCTCGTAGGCTTGACTGACGTTGCCGACGCCGTGGGCGTTTCCCGCCAGGCCATGCGGAAACTGATGCTCATCCACCGAGCCACGTTTCCCCTGCCGGTTCACGAAGGTAGCGCTTCGATCTGGCATCTCGCAGAAGTGCTTGATTGGCTCAACGCGCGAGGGGGCTACCAAATAGATGCTGGCGTATGGGAGGTAGCGAGGGTGGCGTTGGCAGTGAATATCGCCAAGGAGGCGATTCGTCATCCAATGCGTGACCAAGGGAATATGGAACTGCTGACCGCCTAGCCAACAGCTCAGTCATTGCGCAGCGGTCCTTCCTTCCCACGGTTTCATGGACGCCGCTTGCCTTTCCCATGTCGAAGGCAAGCAATGAGCTCGCTTCTTCAGCGAGCATGGCGGCATTATATGGAGCGGGTTGTAGGTGGCCTCGTGAGAGGTTTGATCTGAGAGCGCATCCGTCGTTATGCGCGCGATTCATTCTACCCTCGGCCACTCCAGTGCCAGTACCACCCTACGAGTGCTCGCCGATGTCTTCTCTATCTTGGACACGCTCACCGCGCCAACCTCCCGTGTATTGACGACATGGATCCCCCCGCATGGCTGTAGATCGGTATTCTTGATGTTCACGAGTCGCACCTGCCCGCAGCCCATGGGCGGATGGACACTCATGGTACGCACGAGCTCTGGATTGGCTTGCAGTGCCTCGTCGCTTATCGTTTCGACCGTTACCGGGTGCGCCGCCTCGACCATTGCCGCCAAGGCTGTCTCAATGCGTTCAGGTGACAGCGGGTCGCTGGTCACGACGTCAAGGCGCGCATAGTCAGCGGTAATACTGCAGCCGTTGACCGAATACGGCAGCACGGCACACAACATATGTGCGGCGGTGTGTAGGCGCATGTGTCGGTAGCGGCGCTGCCAGTCGATGTTGGCACACACCTCGTCACCAGGCTTGATTCTCTGAACCAGGGGTGTCTGACCAAGAGCCGGGATATGCAGCACGGTATTCTTGTCAGGAAATGCCTCACCTGCCTTGCGCGACTCTGTAATCCGTAACCGGGACCCACCTTTCAGGGTCAACCAGCCGCTGTCTCCTGCCTGGCCGCCACCCTGTGGGTAGAAAACCGTTTGGTCAAGCAGTAGCCCTTCTTTTGAAACATGAGACACGATGGCCCTGCACGCGACTTGATAAGCGTCGTTGAGATACAGGTGATCAGTTTGCATGATGCACTTACCTCGTAATGTGGGCCTACATAGCCTCTTGTCCCGCCGTCTTTCGGAGAAGTGCTTGATGAAGGCAACGCGGGTCAAGGGGCAAAGGTCAGATGGCCTCATCAGGCCAGGCAAATAGTGGCATTCTCGTAGTGTGTCCTGATATTGACGGCGAACACCGAGAGAAGAACGAAGCCAGCAGAAAATATGAAAGCGGCCAAGCGCTGAGACGCCCGCGGAGAGTTCGCCGATGGTGGCCACCAGGCTACGCCAGAGCCCTGGAGGATTGAGCCACGAAGGGCAGCGTACAAGCACCACGTTACTTGGGTACGTGTTGCTGCGTAAGAGTGTGCCAACCACAAATGTCTTAACGACATGGAGCAAAAATGAGTGATCCATGGCGTACATGCCAGGTGGAAAGATCAGATGATAGGTGAGGAGTTCGAGCACCTGAATGCACAGGCGTAGAGCGGTATTGCCAACTGAGATGGTGGCAATGGCTTGGCATTGAACACTGTCTAGCGGTCGTACGATTTACGATAAGGGATCTCATCACAAGAGAAGAAAGCGGATGGTGAGTGGCAGTGACGTTGTCGACCTAGAGCATTGCCGGCTTGGACAGTGCATCGTCGGCGAGTCCTGCCACCACCATCGCGCTTTTCCTAGTATAAGAAGGGCGTTTTACCCATTTGTGTTACCAGTGGAAGCCTGCGCCTACACCGATCCCCACATTCCCCTGGGTATCGCCGGAGCCATTGATCTTGAAGGCCCACTTGCCGTTCTCCGTCAGGTGAGAAACGCCTACCGCCGCTGCGGATTCGCCTGAGTAATTGCCTCCACCCACCGCGACCATGCTTCTGCCCGGCAGATACGCCTGGGGCACGGATGCCATGGCAATGGCGGTAGCTGAGCCGGCGTTGGCATCGTCCTCTACGTCACCAATCTTTTCCGCCAGTCGACTGAACTGACGCTGCACGTTTTGGTTGAGGGCATTCAGCTGCCCCACGTTGGCTGCATCGGTGTCAGCGACGCCAGGCCCGACGTTGTGAACGGTGGTGGGGCCAGCAGTGGCATCGCCAAGGGTCACGGAGCCATAGTCGACGCTGCCATCCTCGTGCCGGTCGTAGTTGACGGCGCCTGCCTGAACGGACTCAAGCTGGCGAACATTGACCGCGTCGGTGGCTTCGGTGCCCCCCGCAACGTTGGTGATCTGACGCTCACCTCCCGCGCTACCTACCGACAGTGCTCCCGCGGTAGAGCCAACAGCGACATCGGAGAACGCCTCGCGGGCACCGTTCATTCCACCGCGGTCAGCCACGGAGCCTGAGCCCAGGGCGATGCCGCCTTCGGCTCCCTGGTCCACGCGAGCGCCGCCGCCCATGGCAATGCCATCGTCTGCATCGACCTGGGCGCCAGGCCCTGACGTGCTGATATTGCTGTAGATGCCACCGCCGCCGCCAGCGCCGCTGAGCTGCTGACTAAGGTTCCAAAGTTGTCCCCCGGTTACCGCATCGGTGCTGCCACTGCTGATGTCCCCGTCGGCCAGGTTGGTGAGGCTAGTACCACTTTCTCCACCGAGGGTAATGCTGCCTTTATCAGAACCGGAGTCATAGGTCAGGGCGTCGTCGCTCAGGCTGGCGTACTGGCCCTCGAGGTCATCCACTCGGCTTGAGACACCCTCGACTGCCTGGTTGGTGGCGTATAGCTGGCTACCATTGATGGCATCGGTGCTGCTGGCGCTGACCCGACCCGCGGCCAGATGTGTCAGGGTCCGCTCTTGACCAGCGCTGCCAATGCCCACGGTGGCGATTGGCGAGCTACCGGCGAAGGTGTAGTCCGTACCGGCCAGGGTGATACCCGACGTTGCCACTGCCGCATCGGTCACCGAGTTGCTCCCCAGCGCCACGCTCGACACCTCGCTGGCGTTAGCGCTGTGCCCAATGGCGATGGCATCCACGGCCGATGCGATACCGTTGGAACCCAGTACCAACGTATGGTCGGCGCTAGCGGTTCCGGTACTCCCCACAACCGTTGCCCCCAAACCATCGACCGTTGCGTTGTTACCCATGACATTGGCGTGCTTAGACGCAGCTGAAATCGAATTGTTCGAGCCGGAGACGCCAACAAAGTCTGCACTGACCGTGTTGTTGTTACCCAGCACTCGCGCTGCATTACCATCTACATTGTTCTTCATACCAACAACGCTGGCGTACTTTGATGCGTCACTGATCGTGTTCGAGTCACCGATGGCATTCGCGCTGATAGCGTTGGTGCTAATGGAACTGTTCGTGCCAATCAGCACGCTATTTTCGGCGCTAGCGGTGAGAGAACTGCCTAAACTCACCGCTCGACTACCGCTCGACGTAGTACCTTCCCCAATGGCAATGGCTTGAGAGCTGGTGGCGGCTGACTCTCCCCCCAGAGCGATGGCGCCTTTGCTGGTGGCCTGCGCGCCCTTGACGGTATTACTGCCGATAGCGATAGCGCCAACACCAGAGGCGGTCGTGGAGTTGGCCACGCTCAAGGTGCCGCCGCTGGCTCCTGCTGCACCTGCACTCGTGCCATCGCTAGCCCCGCCGATGGCCACTGCATTGGTAGCCTGTGCATTGGCGCCAAATCCCAGGGCGGTGGCGCCGGAGGACGAGGCGACGCTCTCAAGGCCGAAGGCGCTGGCAAAGCGTGCCGTGGCAGAGGAATGAAATCCTACAGCCGTGGCCCCCTCCGAGGTGGCAGTGGTAAGCCCCCCAATGGCGGTGTTGGCGTAACCGTTTGAGCCGGTGCCTCCACCGGTGGCGTTGCAGCCAGCTATCAGGGAGAAGGTTCCGTTACCGTCTGTGGCCTGAGACGTGTTGTGAAGATTCCCCACACGACCCACAAACTCCGGACTAGATAGCGTGGCCCCGGAACAAGAGGCTTCTGTGTTGATGTAATTGGCCTGAGCCGTTGTGGACATGCCCGCCATGATGACCAGGCCTAGCGCTGGCATCAGCGGTCGGTGGAAAAGCCCTTTGCCACTGCATGCCATCGCTGTGAGTAGCGCGCGATGCTGAAATCCAGATCTTTCCGCGTCGCTCGTTGTACGCCCGTAAGATGTTTTCATCGTTGACACTCCCTGCTTACTGTCGCAAAAGGCTGCGGTATCCACTGCCGCGCCCATCATTCGTCAAGATGTCGCAGTAACTGGACCGGAATAGGCGCAGCTAGTCCGCCACCACTACGACGAGAATCACTAATGTTTCTGCAAGAATGTCGTAGTGTAATGTTAAGTAACAAGTAGGTAGCGGCCGAGAGTAGCCCGATCTAGATGACATGATTTTCTATGCAGAATTGGCTTTTATCGCTTTGTGATAACGAGGAGGTATCGAGATTGTTGACATAACCAAGGAGGATGAGCTTCGCAATTTTTTGATTTTTTAAAAAAATATATTTAAAAAACAATGCTTTGTTTTTTGTGTTTATATAGATGTAGAATTCATTTGGAGACATTTTTTGACGTACTAATAATGGTTAATGAGTGAAGCGCAAGAGTTATATTTGTGCACATATGGCTACTTAGACCTCCTCTTAAAAGCATGTTAAATTCTTTTTTATTTTGGCAAAATTCTTTTATATTAGTGTTTTATGTTTTTGTTTATATGTAATGCACTTTTTGGTCCTTTCGCGAGCTCGCTCTTTTTGGCAAAAATCGTCGACAATCTAAACCAATAATGCGAAGTGTATGTTCCAATTATGCTGAAAATGCTTACAAATATGTCGGTGTGGAGTAGTTACTACTATGTGGAGTGTGATGGAGCCTCTGTGGAGAGCAAGCGGGTCACGGCGGTACTTTTCGATTCTTTCCAGAAGACCGCTCTTGGTGCCTATCCATATTCGGAGTTTTACGGGTATCAATAACGAAAAGCGCACAGATAGGCGACGTGTCGAGGAGGGGAGAGCCGGTGGATGTGGCCTGTCTCAGCCAGCTGGGGTCACACCCGCCATGGAGCGGGTGCCGCCACTTGAGTGTTGTCGTACCGGATGTTGCCTCTCAAGGATATCTTCTGGCGATGTAGAGGACTGGGCCGACTAGAGCGTAGCGGTATGTCATCATCACAACACCCGCCGATGGGCGGGTGTTGTGTTCGAGTGGAGAAGGCCGACCTGGCGTCGTCGATCCAGGCTGGGTGTCAGTCGCTCTCGTAAAGCTCTGCCTTGGCATCGCGCATGATGTTTTCACAGGCGGCGTGCTGGGCCAGCTCTGTCATCAACGTCTGGGACAGGGCGAAGCCCTTGCCCAGGCAGCGATCGACGTCTTCACGGGGGATGCCGGGCTGCACATCCACGTCCAGGGTGAGGGTTCGCTTGCCGCCTTCAAGACGGTCGGCAAGGTGCCTGAGCTGCCATGCCAGGCGGTGTTTCCAGCTTGCGGTTGTTTCCACGCCTTCGGTCACGTCCAGGGTGCACTGCCACTGAGGCTTGTAGACCTTCATGGTAACCTCCTTGCTGGTGAAGTGAGCGTTCTCCTGTTCCTTCATCACGTTCAGGTTTCAGCATACTCGCATATGTCCTCCTTGCCACTCCCTCCCACGGGGGCTGCCGCTTGTTTCTATCGGATGGGGTCTCTTGAGTCGGTTCTATTGGGTCGTACCGGGTAAGCGAGTCCTTGCTGGGGCAGAACAAAAGAATGCTGAGAGATGGAACAAATGGTCCTCGGATTGCGGCCTCAGGCGGCTGAGCACCTGCGGAAACTGGCTACACTGAACCGGGGTCACGGGGAGTGCTGCGATGCAGTCTCGGGGGGTAGGAGCGGCAATCGGCAGGGACAGGCGACTATGGCTGGTACTGCTGGTGGCAGTGGTATCACTGGCCTGGGAGCTGGCGAGTGAAGCGTCGCGGCCACCGTCCAATGTCACAATGTGGGTGCTCGACCACACCGATGAGCTGCCGCCGCCCAACAGCTCTGATGGCTTGGTGCAACGCCGGCTGGAAGAGCAGGTGAGCCTTGGTCTCAGGGCGCATCCTGTATGGATGCGTGTCGTCATTCACAATGTGCAGGCGGGCCAGCGCCTGGTGTTCTCGAATCCTCTGGTCCAGGGCATCGAGTTGTTTGGATGCACCGCGAACGATTGCCGTCCCGTTCGTAGGGCGGCGCATTTCGCCGACAATGAGGGTATCGCGGCAGCGCTTCCCCAGTTTGTGCTGCCTGACGGAGTGAGCGAGTACTTGCTCAAGGTGGTGACCCATCAAGCGATCCGCTTTGACCTTACCGTGCTCGATGACGCCCAGCTGCATCGTCACTGGCGTCAGCTGCTGTTGGGCCAGGGCCTGTACTTCGGCCTAATTGCCGGTCTCGCTGCTTACAATAGCCTCTTGCTGTTCAGTCTGCGCGACGGTAATTATCTGTGGTACTTAGGGTTTCTCAGCGGTTCCGGGCTTTACTTCCTGAGCCAGAATGGCCTTTTGATGATGCTCTTTCCGCATATGGGCGCTCGCCTCAACGAGGCGCTGCTGCTGTCCTCCCTGTCGGTGATCAGTATTTTCGGTATTCAATTCTGTCGTCGCTTCTTGCGCACGCCCTATCAAGACCCTTGGGTGGACAGGCTGATGCGTTGGTTGTGCTGGCCGTTGTGTGCGGCGATAGCGGTGGCCTGGCTTCTGCCCAGCTTCTTGACGGTGGTGCTCTACTCGGTACTGGGTGCGCTAGTGCTGGCGGCCTTTCTGGTGTCATCTCTACGGGGACTGTGGCGAGGGTTTCGCCCAGCCCAGTGGCTGCTGATGGCGTGGTCGGTGCTGGTGGTGGGGGTCTCGCTATTGCTGCTGGTCACCTATGGGATCATTCCCCATAACGTCTGGACGTTACACGGTTTTCAAATGGGCTCCGGGCTTGAAGCCATCTTACTGTCGTTGGCCCTGGCCGATCGCATCAGCTTGCTGCAGCACGAGCGCGAAACTTTGCTGGAGGAGAAGGCGCGGCTGCATGGCATGAGCTATCTGGACGGGCTGACCGGCGTGCACAACCGGCGTTATCTCGATGAAGCACTGCCCGCAGCCATTGCTCAGGCCGAGGCGAGTGAGCACCCGCTGTCACTGATCATGTTGGATATCGATAACTTCAAACGCTTCAATGATGGCTGGGGGCATGCCGAGGGGGACCGCGCCCTGCAGCACCTGGGAACGGTCATAGAGGAAGTGGTGCGTGATGTGGATCCTGTCTGCCGCTACGGTGGTGAAGAATTTGTCATCCTGCTCAAGGAGCGTGATGAGCACCAGGCAATGGAAGTGGCCGAGCGAATCCGCCATGGGTTGGCCGCGACACCGCTGGTACTACATAGCGGCGAGTCGGTGCTGTTGACCTGCACCCTGGGAGTGGCGCGACGCCAGCGGGGAGAGTCGGCCAGTGACCTGCTGCGACGTGCGGATCAGGCGCTGTATCGTGGCAAGTACGCCGGGCGCGACCGCGTGGTACTCAATGCGTCTACTGTTAGTGCCGGCGACACGCCCTGAACATACCGCCTTCACCATGATCTGTCGCACTACGCCATTCTTTTCGGGGAACCCTGGTGGTGGTGCGGGTCGAAGCTAGCGGGTGTCAGGTTGTTCAATCATCCAAGGAACCGGCATGAAAGATGTTTCTGTGTTACCTCGGCCAACAGCGGCCGGCGCTGCGTTTCTGATGGTGGTGGCGTCGGTGCTGTCGATGGCGCTACTGGTATCGGGTGGTGCGAGTGCTGCGATGGACAAACAAGACAACGAGATGGCAGAGCCGTTAGAGGGACAGGCGGCCCTGGCGCTGCCGGCCACCTACCTGGGCACCTACCTGGGAGAGCTACCCTGCGATGACTGTCGTGGCATACGACTCGAGCTGTCCCTGGATGGTGCTGGCCGCTTCCTGCTCAAGGAGCGTCACCTGGGGCCGGGGGAACAGCCTGACCGGCGCTACCGCGGCGACTATGAGATCCAGGCGAGTCGTCTGGCACTGATGGGGGCAGTCCCTCAGCCGTTTGATGAGTGGCGGATGGGCGCCAATGGCGGCTGGCTTGGCCAGGGGGATCAAACGGGTGAACAGGGAGCTCGCCTGGAGCGACTGGAGACCGTGCTGTCAGAGCCGCTGGAGGGGCGCTACTGGAAGCTGGTCGAACTGGCGGGCAAGTCGCCGCTGACCGGTGAAGCGCATCTTATATTGCAGGAAAAGGAGGGGCGCGTTGCTGGCTTTACCGGCTGCAACCGCTTGATGGGCCGCTACCAGGTAGAAGCGGACGCGTTGGCGCTATCGCCGCTCGGTACGACGAAAATGGCCTGCGCTCAACAGACGATGATCCAGGAACAGAAGTTGCTGGAAGCGCTGCAAGCGACTCGCCGCTATCGAATACTGGGCGACGAGCTGTTCCTGCTGGGCGACCAGGGCGTGACCCTGGCGCGCTTCGAGGTCGTGCATCTGACCTGAGCTGGCTTGAACGGATGTGAACTGGGCTGGGCTGATGTGGACTGGACTGGACTGGACTGGCTCAGCTTAGCCCCTTCAAGGTGTTATCAGGCGGTCGTCGGGCTGACGTCTGCACGGTCGCTGACGATGCGATCTCGGCCCTCGGCCTTGGCACGGTACAACAGCCTGTCCGCATGGTTGATCAGCGCATCGTAGCTGACGCCGGGAGAATGGCTGGTCACCCCAGCGCTGACCGTGAGCGAGATCACGTCGCCATTGTGCATGATCGGCAAGCTGTGCAGTCGCTTTCTAAAGCTCTCCAGTACCGGCAGTATTTCGCCCAGGTCAGCGCCGGGGAAGATCAGCAGGAATTCTTCTCCTCCCCAGCGGCATAGCACGTCGGAGCGTCGAAAATGACGCAACAGCAGGTCCGACAGCTGGATCAGGCACTGGTCGCCCACGCGATGACCATGCTTGTCATTGATCAGTTTGAAGTGATCGATGTCGATCAAGGCAAGACTGTAGGGGATGCCCTTGCCTTCCCTGCGGTCGCTTGCCAGCTGACGCAGGTATTCCCCTGCATAGCGGCGGTTGTGAAGACCGGTCAGCGCGTCTCGGGTGGCCATGCTGGTCAGGCTTTCTTCCTGCGTTTCGTAGACGTGTCTTGCCAGCATGGCAAAGCCGATCATGGTGAACAGCGCGATCGCTAGATTCAGCGTCGCCAGAATCAGCGGGAAGGGCGCTGCCTGCTCGACGGGAAACAGCTGGGCGATCGGAAATTCGAGGAAGAGGAAGATGACCATTCCCATCAGCCCCAGCAGCAGCGATACCCACCTCACCGAGTGGGTGACCGCGGCCCAGCAGGCCAGGGTCAGCAGGTAGAAGTGGAAGCCTGCTGTGGTGCCGAGCACAAGCGTGGCGATGATGGCGTGGCAATAGGCTTCCGCGATGATCAGATAGACAGCGCGATCCTGTTCGCCCCGCTCGTTGGCCAGATAGGCGCCCAGCCACATGCCGACGCTGACGATGTTAGTCAGTGCCAGCGCGGGATAGCCCAGCCACCAGAACAGCGGAATAAACAGGAAGTGAACGCCAGCCCCCATCAGGCTGGCCCAGCGCGTCAGCAGGTGCTTGCGCAGGCGTCGATGGCGGATGGAGGCCGGGCGCTGGAGTGCCGTCTGGGCGAGAATCGAGTGTCGGTCCATGCACGGGAGCCTCGCATTCGGTAAGGGGAGTCTCGACGTCTCGTCAGACGACGTGCTTGACCATCAGGGTGGGGCGAAGAGCGTGCCTGGAAGCAGGCTCCCGCCGGACACCCGGCTACAGGTTGCTACATCCAATGTAGCAGTTCCGGTAGATGAATAGTGCTACGCTCTCACGCCAATTCAGCGCTGTGATACACGTTCTGTACGTCGTCGAGATCGTTGAGCATGTCGAGAAGCTTCTCGAACAGGGCCACGTCGTCCCCTTCCAGCGGGGTCGTCGCCTGGGGCAGGAACTGGATCTCGTCCACCTCAAACTCTGCCGCGCCCACGGTATCGCGCAGTGCCTGGCGAGCCTTGGCGTATTCGGTCGGCGGAGCGAAGACGGTGATCACGCCGTTTTCGTTCTCGATGTCAGTGACGTCCACGTCAGCTTCCATCAGGGCTTCCAGCGCCGCTTCTTCGTCTTCGCCGGCGTAGGACAGGATCGCCAGATGGTCAAACATGTGGCTGACGCTGCCGGGAGTGCCGATCTTGCTTTTGGTCTTGGTAAAGCAGGCGCGCACGTCGCCGAAGGTGCGGTTGGGGTTATCGGTCAGGCACTCGACAATGACCATGGCATTGCCGGGGCCGAAGCCTTCGTAGCGCGCACTGGAGTAGTCCTCACCACCCACTCCGGAGGCCTTCTCGAGCGCGCGCTCGATGACGTGGCCGGGTACCTGATCTTTCTTGGCGCGGTCCAGCAGACTGCGCAGCGACAAGTTGGCGGTGGGGTCAGGCCCCCCGGCCTTGGCGCAGACGTAAATCTCGCGCCCATACTTGCTGTAGACCTTGGTCTTGGCGGCGGCCGTCTTGGCCATGGATTCCTTGCGGTTCTGAAAGGCCCTACCCATTGCGTATTCCTGTGACGTGACAACACGAACACAGAATTCTACGAGAGTCTGCCCCCTGGCGAGAAGCCTTATTTCCCGCCGAGAGGGCTTATGGCCCTGGTGGGTGACCGGCCCGGGTCGCCCAAGCATAGGGCATGAGCTGTCTACACTGGGGATACTGACCAAGGAGAGCGCTTATGGATCATCTTGCCTATCGCCATGCGTTGACGGAACGCCTGGCCGGTGCCGAGCTTCCCTTTGCCGCTGAAGAGTTTGATCGACGGCTGGCCCGGACCCGCGATGCGATGCAGCGTCAGGGGCTGGATGCGCTGCTGCTGTGTCAGCCATCGGATATCTTCTATCTGTGCGGGTACCACACCTTTGAAGTGTCGGTACATGCCGCGCTGGTGGTCACGACTCGGCGCACCATGTTGCAGGTGGCCTCGATCGAAACCGGGCCCGCAGTGGTGACCGCGCGGGTCGACGAGATTGTTGGCTATCGCTGGGAGGCGCCCGAGGAGATCATCGACCCGCTGGCGCAGGTGCTGTCAGAGTGTCGCGCCATCGGGGTGGATGGCCATAACCCTGGTCTTCGACACAGTGTGATGCAGCACCTTCAAGGTCGCTTGGGAGGTGATCGTTTCCAGCACGCAGCAGGACCCTTGATGGCCACGCTAAGATTGGTCAAGAGCGACGCCGAGATCGATTGCCTCGTGCGCAGCGCCGCGATGACGGCCGAGGGACTGGAACGAGCCATTGAGTCGGTCGAGCCGGGCATCAGCGATAATCACATCGCCGCCGCTGGCGCCCAGGCCATGCTGGAGGCTGGCAGCGAGTTTTTCAGCCTGGCGCCTATCGTGACCACTGGCCCGCGCAGCGGCACGATTCATGTCAACCATCAGCGTCACCCCGTTCACCAGGGGGATGTGGTCTTTCTGGAGTTTGGCGCGGTCTGGCGCCGCTATACCGCCCCCATCATGCGTACCGTGGTGATCGGTAGCGTCACTGACGAGATGCAGCACGCAGCCGAGCTCTGTGCCGTCATGGAGTCCGAGCTGTGCAAGGCCATGGTGCCGGGACGCCGGTTCGAGGAAGCCGCCAATGTGGCCGATCAGCTGCTGGCGCCGCAGCGCGACAGCTTCTTTCATTCCGGGGTCTACGGATACTCGGTCGGGGCCCAGTTTCCGCCTAGCTGGGTGGAGGGAACCGGTTACCTCGCCCCGGGCCAGACGACTCGATTCGAGCGCAACATGGTTTTTCACTTGCCCCTGTGCCTGCGTGTTCCCGGCCAATTTGGTATCGGCCTGAGCAACACCGTGCGAGTCACCGAGCGAGGGGCGGTGCGCCTGACAAATCACGACATGACATTGGTCCAGCGGTAGGCCTGGCCTGCTGCTGGGGACATGGGTGCCGATGCACCACATTCAGCGCTAGACTGGCGCGCCAATGCGCTTGAGAGCACAACATGCTGAGCTTCTTTGAACGGCTGGTCGATCCCTACCCGGATCAGCCCGAATCGGTGCCGACGCCCCAGCTTTGGCCCTTTATCCTGCACTACTCGCGTCCCTTTGCCGGGCTGCTGCTTTCCATGGCGCTGGTCACAGCCCTCGTATCTGCCGCCGAGGTGGTGTTCTTCACCGCCATGGGCGAGCTGGTGGACTGGCTGGCCGAGGCGGATCGAACCCGCTTTGTCGATACCCACCTGATGGCGCTGCTGGGGTTGGGGGTGGCGGTGTTGGTGGGGTTGCCGCTGCTGGTACTGGTGCTGTCTCTGATCACCCATCAAGGCATTTTCGGCAACTATCCGATGCTGGGGCGCTGGCTATCTCACCGCTTGATGTTGAACCAGAGCCTATCGTTCTTTCATGACGAGTTCGCGGGAAGGGTGTCCCAGAAGGTCATGCAGACCGCCCTGGCCATGCGTGAGACGGTGACCAAGCTACTCGACATGCTGGTGTATGTGCTGGTCTATTTTACCGGCGCATTGGTGGTGCTGGGCAGCGCAGAACCCTGGCTGATGGTACCGCTGCTGGTGTGGTTGGGAGGCTACCTGGGGTTGATGCGCTGGTTCATTCCACGGTTGCGTCGGGTGTCGATGGCCCAGGCCGACGCCCGGGCGGTGATGACGGGGCGGGTCGTGGACAGCTACAGCAACATCCAGACCATCAAGCTGTTTGCCGATGACGGCGCCGAACAGGCCTACGCTCGGGAGGCCATGGATGGCTTCATGGGCACCGTGCATCGGCAGATGCGGTTGGCGACGGGACTGTCGGTAACGCTGACGGTGCTTAACACCTTGCTGCTGGTGGCCATGGCCGCGCTGGTGGTGCTGGCCTGGTACCACGAATGGGTATCGCTTGGGGTGACCGCCGTCGCCATTGGCCTGGTGATGCGAGTGCGCTCCATGTCGGATTGGATTCTGTGGGAAGTGGCAGGCCTGTTCGAAAACATCGGTACCGTGCAGGACGGCATCAACACCCTGTCGAAGGTCCCTGAGGTGCAAGACCGGCCTAGCGCTCCCCGGCTTGTGGTGTCTCGAGGCAAGATCGTGTTCGACCACATCACCTTTGGCTATGCGCGGGGGCAGTTGCCCGGACGCAAGGTATTCGATGGCTTCGGGCTGCAGATTGCCCCGGGTGAGAGAGTCGGCATCATCGGTCGTTCTGGTGCGGGCAAGTCGACGCTGGCATCGCTGCTGTTGCGGTTTCACGATGTCCAGGATGGGCGAATTCTGGTGGATGATCAGGACATCGCCGGCGTCAGTCAGTCGTCACTGCGTCAGCAGATTGGCATGGTGACCCAGGACACCTCGTTACTGCATCGGTCGTTGCGCGAAAACGTGCTGTATGGCAGCCAGCCATGTAGCGAGGAACGCCTGTGGCAGGCACTGCGTCAGGCGCATGTGCATGAGTTTCTTGATGAGCTGGTCGATCCGCAGGGACGGCGTGGGCTCGATGCGCAAGTGGGAGAGCGTGGAGTGACGCTGTCTGGTGGCCAGCGCCAGCGAATTGCCATCGCCCGGGTGCTGCTGAAGGATGCTCCCATTCTGGTGCTGGACGAGGCCACATCTGCGTTGGATTCAGAGGTGGAGTCGGCGATTCAGGAACAGCTCTACACCTTGATGGAAGGCAAGACGGTGATTGCGATTGCGCATCGCCTGTCCACCATTGCGATGCTGGATCGACTCGTAGTGATCGACAGGGGGCGTATTGTCGAAATGGGGGATCACCACAGCTTGCTGGCCCAGGATGGGCTGTACGCCTCGCTGTGGCAGCGCCAGGTAGGAGGATTTCTGGGGGAATAGTCTTCGTTTTGCTGTAGCGGTTTTCCTGGGTTTTCTTGGGTTTTCTTAGCTGATAGCTTCGCCATATGTGCGTCAAGTCAACGTCTTGGCTACCATTCGTGTGATACTGGACAGCTATTTCAACCGTCTGTGGAGATGACCTATCCCATGAAGGCTCCTGAGAGTGCTCATGACCTGTACCAACAACGGCGTGAGCGCTCTGGCGGACGGGGTGTCGCCCGCTGGTGGCGTTGGTGACAGGGGGGCGTGCTACAGCAGAGCGCCATCCTGAGCCTGAGCCCCGATCAATGCCGTCCCAGGGGCAGCGGCGGCGTCTCGCCCTCACGATTTACGGCGTTGCCCTGGTGGCCCTGGTGGTGACGCTGGCGGGTTCCCTGCGAGCGCAATACCTAAGTGAGCTCGAACGGATCGACCAGCGTCTGCTGGCACGCGCGAGTGTGGTGGAGGCCCTTGTCGGTGGCGCCTTCGACACGGTATCCAGCACGCTGTCCGGAATTATCGCCCTTGATGATGCCCTTGACGGTGTGGATGCAGGCTACTCTCGAGATGCCTTGCTGGCCGAGCGGGCAGCGCAAGTCCCCCTGGTTGATCGTCTGATGATGGCCCCGCTGTCCGTACCTCAAGAGTCAGCGCTGGCCAATGGATGGCTTCCCCTCGATAGCTTTCATCAATACCTGGCAGCGCTGGCGCCTGGGGACACCTTGATCTCTCCCTTGCACAGGCCGGAGCGCGCCGATGGCTACCGGGTGACCGTGGCACAGCGCAGCGCCTCTCCGACATCATCGCAACACGTGGCTCTGGCGCTGGTGGATCCTCAGCCGCTGGCCGAGCTTATCGCAGGCCTGGGACTGGTGGATGGGGAGAGCATTGCACTGGTCGATAGCGCCTCCCGCCTGCTGGTTCGCGTACCCCATGTCGCACTGGCGACGGGTGAGGTGGTCCCCCGGGTGGAAGCCCCGCTGTTGACGACGAACACCCCCGACACCCTGCGCTTCCGTGAAGTGTCTCATCTGGATGGCCAGGCGCGCTTCTTTTTGGCACGCCGGGTCAACGGCATGCCGCTGTGGCTGGTGTTGGGGCAGACGGAGGAAGACGCCTTGGCGGGCTGGTACCAGCGCCTGTGGTCCCTGCTGGCGTTGGCGGCGTTGCTGGCCCTGAGTGGCGGGTGGCTGCTGCGTCACATGTTGGCCCAGTGGCGTATCCAGGCCGAACTGCGCGGAGAGGTGATCGAGCGTCAGCGGGCAGAGCAGGCGGCACACCGGCGAGAAAACCGCCTGCAGGCGTTGATCAAGTCCATGCAGGATGTGGTGATAGTGCTGGATGGAAGAGGGGTCTTCACCTTCGTTCATGCCGGTGATGAGGGGCTCTTGATAGCCCCTGTCGAGCAGCTGATCGGACGCCACTACACGGATGTTCTCCCTCAGGATATTGCGGCACGACTTCGCAATACTCTCGCCTCGAGGATCGATAGTGGCGATGCTCATCGGCTCGACTACAGCTTGACCCTCAACGGCGAGCGCCATGAGTTCAGCGCGCTGATCAGCCCGCTGTTCAGCGGCAGTGGGGGGCATGATGGGACCATGATGGTGGTGCGTGATGTCACTGAGGATCGCTTGCTGCAGGCACGTATGAGCATTGCCGCGGTGGCCTTCGAGACCCATCTGGGGATGATGATCACGGATGCAGATGGCGTGATTCTCAACGTTAACCAGACGTTCACCGAGATCACGGGTTACACCGAGATAGACATGAGAGGCCAGCGTCCCGGCATTCTGCGTTCAGGCCGACACGATGAGCATTTTTATCGTGAGATGTGGTGCCAGATAAGAGAGTACGGGGTGTGGCAGGGGGAGATATGGAATCGCCGCAAAAGCGGTGAGATTTACCCGCAATGGCTGACCATCAGTAGCGTGCATGACGATCAGGGGTGTGTGCGCAACTATGTGGCGACCCTTAGCGACATCACTGAACGCAAGGCCGCCGAAGAAGAGATTCACAAGCTGGCCTTTTTTGACCCTCTTACCGGCCTTGCGAATCGACGCCTGCTGCTCGATCGCCTGGAAGAGGCGTTGGCGTTAAGTCGCCGCGAAAATCACTACGGTGCTCTGCTGATCGTCGACCTGGATAACTTCAAGCAGGTCAACGATATCCTGGGTCACCGAGGGGGCGATGCCCTGCTACGCGAGGCCGCCAAGCGCTTCAAGGCGGTGCTGCGGGAAGGGGACACGCTAGCTCGCTTCAGCGCGGATGAGTTTGTTGTGGTGGCGAGTCACCTGGGGGCCGAGCAGGAAACCGCCATCCGCCTGTCTGAGGTTATCGCCAGCAAGCTGCTGTCGACACTGGAAACGCCAATATGGGTCGAGGGACGCCCCATGACCCTGACCGCACGGGTCGGTATCAGCCCGTTCCGCGATGAGGTGTCCAAAGAGCGACAGATGCAACAGGCTGACATGGCACTTTTCCACGCCAAGTCACGCGCCGTGACACCAGTATGCTTCTTCGATCCAGGCATGCAGCAGCGGATGCAGCAACGCGCCCAGCTCTACGAAGACCTGGTCGGAGCGATCGGCCGTGGAGAGCTCTATCTGGCCTATCAAAAGCAGGTCGACGAGCACGACCGCGTGACCGGAGTCGAGGCGCTGTTAAGGTGGCAGCATCCTCAGCGCGGGATGGTTCCCCCTGCCGAGTTCATTCCCCTGGCCGAGGAACGCCCACTGATCCAGGAGCTCGGACTCTGGGTGATCGAGCAGGCCTGCTTGACGCTGGTGGCCTGGCAACAGGCACAGGGCGACATCGCGGCGCAGCCAGCGGGAACAGAGCCAGGGGAGATAACGAGCGCGGCAGTCACGCAAGAGGCGAGAACGACGGGCGCCGATGCAGTAAAGAAGGCGCCGTGTTCCAGCGTGTCGGTCAACGTCAGCCCCAGGCAGTTTCAGGATCCGGGCTTTGTGGCCAGGGTCAGCGACATCTTGGCCCGTACCAAGGCGCCTGCCGAGCGGCTCAAGTTCGAAGTGACCGAGACACTGTTTGTCGGGGACCGTGACGGCGTCGAGCGCACCATGAGACAGCTCAAGGCGCTGGGGGTGACCTTTGCGCTGGATGACTTTGGCACCGGTTACTCATCGCTGGCCTACCTGAAACGCCTGCCCTTGGACGAACTGAAGGTAGATCAGTCGTTCGTTCGCGATGTCCTCGACAATGCCACCAGCTCGGCCATCGTGGCCAGTACCATTGCCCTGGCGCGCAGTCTCGGGCTCGATGTGATCGCCGAGGGGGTGGAAACCCTTGAGCAACGTGACTGGTTGATTCAGCATGGCTGCCATCGTTTCCAGGGCTACCTCTACGGCCAGCCAGCGCGCATATCGGAGCTGAGCCTTACCGTGTTGTAGCCGTTCTATCGCCAGTACTATCGCCAGTACTATCGCAAGCCCTATCTCAAGCCCTATCGCCAGCCATATTGCCGGTGTTGTGTTGAACCATGATGGAGCCATGATGACAGCGCCATTCTTTATCGATGCCTGGTCGTTCACCCATGGGCGGCGCCAGCTGCCTGAGCCCGCACCAGGTCCCCTTGAAGTGGGCGCCTGGTACCACTTTCAGCGCGATGTCGAGGAGACGTATCACCGACTGGAACAGGCCGGCATCCCGGAGTCCGCAATCGACGGTGTCCTGGCCGAGGACACACGACCACGCTTTGAGTCACTGGGCGATGGCAACTTTCTGTTGATCTTGCGGGGCGTCAACCTCAACGCAGGCGAGCAGCCGGATGACATGCTCAGTATTCGCATCCTGCACTACAACGGGGTGCTGATCTCGACCCGCAAATTGCCCTCGCGTGCCATCGCCGACATTCGCCACGACCTGGAGCAGGGCACCGGCCCGGACGATCTAGGAGCGGTGGTGGTGGAGATCATCGAGAAGCTGCACCAGCGGATCGAAGATTTTGTCGAGCCCTTCGATGCCATCATCGCGTCACAGGAAGAAGCACGCGAGACCGACAATAGTGTGCTGATGGCGCTCAATAAACGCCTGATCAAGCTGAGACGCTTCCTCAAGCCCCAGCGTTATGCCCTGGAGGCCATGATCGACAACCTGCCGCCATTGCTGGGCGACGATCGCTTTGACCTGGCCAATGGACGAGACACCATTCAGCGCATCAACGAGTCGGTGGATTTCTATCTCGAGCATGTGGGGATGGTGCAGCAGTACCAGGCTCACCAGCACACCGAGAAGGTCAATCGCAACACCTACCTGCTCTCGATCATCTCCGGCGTGTTCCTGCCCATCAGCTTTCTCACCGGGCTGCTTGGGGTCAACATTGGCGGCATGCCCGGTGTCGATAGCCCGCTGGCCTTCGCGCTGTTCTGCATCTTCATGGTCGTGCTTGTCGCGGTCGAGATGGTCGTGCTCAAGCGCTGGCGCTTTATCTAGTCGATGGGCTAGCCGGGGCTGAGGCTGGCCTGTTCAGGGTATCCCGCGGGACACGCCGCAGGTGGCTTTCTGTCTTGCCTCCCGGCAGGGCGGCGATCAAGTCGGCGGCGTGGAGCAGGCGCGGCAGATCAATGTCGCTGACCAGACCGCCGCCCTGCAGGGCATAGACCAGATCCTCGCTGGCGGTGTTGCCGGTGGCTCCAGGGGCGAAAGGACAGCCTCCCAGCCCACCGCTGGCCGCGTCCAGTGCGGTGGCGCCCTGAGCCACCGCGGCCAGCGCGTTGGCAACGCCCATGCCAAAGGTATCGTGGCCATGGAAGGCCCAGGCCAGCGTCGAGGAGCGGTGACGTTCCGTCAGCCGGGCGAAGTGGTCCGCTACCTGGTAGGGCGATGCCCGCCCTGTGGTGTCACACAGCGCGACCTCCAGCGGCACATCGCCAATGATCGCTAGCGCCCGCTCCAGCACGTCATCCACCTGTTGCCAACGAATCGTGCCGTCGAAGGGGCAGTCGAAGCAGGTGCCCAGACCCAGGCGCAGCGTGGTATTGCCCTTGGCCCGCAGCGCCTCGACCACCCGGGAAAGCCCTTCAAGGGATTGCTCCACCGTTTGGCGCACGTTGTTGAGGTTGTGCGCCTCTGACACCGACACCACGTAGACCAGTTCATCCAGGTCATGGGCCAGGGCCAGTTCCGCGCCCTTGAGGTTGGGCACCAGGGCGGAGAAGCGCACGTCCTTGCGATGTGCGAAGGCGTGAATCAATTCGCTGGTATCTGCCATCTGAGGAATGGCGCGAGGACTCACGAAGGAGCCGATTTCCATGCGCGTGATGCCGGCATCGAGCAGGGCCTGGATCACCTGAATCTTGCGCTCGGTGGGCAAGGGTTCGGCAATCGATTGGAAGCCATCGCGGGGCGCGACTTCGACCAGTTCGACAGCGGCGGGTGTAGCAGTCATGACGATTCTCCAGAGTGTTCAAGGGCAGAAGGGGATGGCTGGTCAGCGATCGGCTGATCGGGAGGCGGCAGCGGTCCGCCGCGACCCATGCTGGCTAGCGTGTCGATCAGAAACTGCAGCCCCAGCGCGGTGAAGCCGATGGGGAGCAAGGCGTAGGGCAGCACCATGGGCGTGCCGAGAGAGCTTGAGACCCGCTCGCCGTATTCGAACGCTTGATGCGCCATCAGCCCACCACGCCAGGCAAGAATGGCGCAGAAGATGACGCCCGCAAGACCCGTAAGGACCTCAAGCCAGCGGCGAACCGCCTGGGGCAGCTTGTCCTTGAAGAAGGTGATGCGTATATGGGCATCGAAGCGCTGGGCCTCGGCGGCGCCCATGACGGCCAGATAGACCAGCAGGAAGGAGTTGATCTCCAGACTCCAGTGAGTGGGGGCGGCGAAGGCGTAGCGCATCAGGGTGTCGTAGCAGATGGACACCATCATGAAGACCAGCACCAGCATGGATGCCGCCCGCAGCAAGGTGAGTACCCTGTCCCAGCCCAGACGAACCAATGTCAGAGCAAATGTGTTCATGTGTTGTCGTTCTCCTTCCGATGACCCCAGGTGCTCACGACTGTCCCAGCGCCAGCTGAATGGCGCGTTCTCCGATGTCTTCACCCACCTCGCCTTTCCAGTGATCCCAGACCTTGTGGGTGGTTTCGTTGAAGGCCGCCAGGTCCTCCTCGGTGGGCGCGATGATCTCGACGTTCTCGGCGCGCACCTGGGGCCAGTAGTCATTGGGGTAAATGTCGTCATTGCAGTGGTGGATGAAGTTGTCGTCGTACCACCGCGCGGCGTCAGTCAGCAGGTTCCGGCTGTCGTTATCCAGCGCGTCCCAGCGATCTCGCAGCATGAAAGGGGCGACCGAAAAGCCGGTGATGGGCAGCTGATAGCACACGTCGACCTGCTCCTGAAGGCTGCGCCCGATGATGGTCGAAATGTTGAAGACCCCCGCATCCACGGTGCCGCGCTGCAAGGCCATATACGTCTCTGAAGAGGGAATCCGCACGGCGCCGATATCGTAGGCCTCCAGCGCTGAGGTGGCCTCGAAACTGACGACGCGCACCTTCTTGCCACGAATATCTTCTAGCTGACGCACGGCGTGCTGCTGGGTGCTCCAGATGTATTCCGGCTCGAGAATTCCGCCGCCGGAGGACAGCATGTAGAGGTTCTCCTTGGCCAGCTGTTCGTTGATCAGCTCGAACAGTGGGCTGCCAAGGCGAAGGCGCTCCGGGTGTCGGTACAGCTCCCCGACGACGCCGGGCAAGCCAGTGATGCCAAGAATGGGGAGAGAGCGGGTGATGTAGGAGGTGGTATGAAACATGAAATCGATCGTGCGCGAGCGCAGCGCCGGAAGCTGCTCGTCGGCCTTGAGCAGCTGGCCCGAATCATAGAAGTCCACCTCCAGGACGTCGCCCCCGTTGTTGCTCAGGTAGTCAACGAATCCTGCCGACCCGTAGGTCAAGGCCTTGTAGGACGGTGGCAGATAGGTGACGCCGGTGAAGGTCGTGGCGGCCTGGGCGCGCCGTGTCATGAGCGCCTGGGGCCCCAGCAGTGCGGTACCGGCTCCGGCGAGTGCGGTGGTCTTCAGCAGTTGGCGGCGAGTCAGTGTCATGGGAACGTGTCCTCTTATCATTGTCGTTGTCGTTGCTTCAGCGGTTGCTTGGCTCTTGGGCAGAAGTGTTGTTTGAGGCTTGTCTGGTCAGTGCATCAGGCCGGGTAGCCATAGGCTGATGCTGGGAAACATGACGAACAGCATCAGCACGATGAACTGCACCGCGACAAAGGGCAGCGCACTCTTGATGATTTCCTCGACGGATAGCTCGGGGCAGACGCCTCTGAGCGCGTAAAGATTAAGGCCCACCGGCGGTGTGATGACCGCGATCTCCAGGTTCAGCACCATGACGATGCCGAACCACAGCGGGTCATAGCCCATGGCCTGAATCAGCGGCAGCAGCACAGGGGTGGTCACCACGATCAGGGACACCGCATCGACAATCATGCCGAGCAGGATCAGCAGCAGCATGATGGCCAGCATGATCGCCCAGTCAGGCAGACCAGACACCGTCAGTGACTCGGTCAAAAGCTGTGGCACGCGGACCATGTTGAGATAGTCGCCGAAGATCTTGGCGCAGCCGATAATCAGCAGAATGGCGCCGCTGATGCGTGCCGTACTGGCGAGAATCCTGGCGAAGGAGGCCCAGGACAGGCAGCGGAACACCAGCGCAGCGATGAGCAGGGCCCCAAAGGCACCAATCCCCGCGGCTTCGCTGGGGGTGGCCAATCCCGAGTAGATCGACCCCAGCACGACCAGCACAAGTAATGCGGCATGCCAGATATGGGCGAGACTGTACCAGCGTTCTCGCCAGCTGAAACGCTGCTCGACGGCGGGCGCCTCTGCAGGCCTGAGGCTTACCCGCACAAAGATGAAGAGTGACAGGGCCAGCGCCAGTACGACGCCAGGCACGATGCCGCCAATGAACAGGTCGGCGACCGACACGCTGGCCACGGCGCCATAGATGATGAAGGGAACGCTCGGTGGAATCAGCATGGCCAGGGCGCCAGCGCTGACGACCGCTCCAGCCGCTAACGAACGGCTGTAGCCACGTTCGAGCATCTGGGGCACGGCGATGGAGCCGACCGCTGCCACCCCCGCCAGACTGACTCCCGACACGGCACCGAAGACCGCAGAAGCGCCCACTGATGAAATGGCCAGGCTGCCCCTGAGCCAATGCAGCCACGCCAGGGCCGCGCGGAACAGATGGCTGCCTACCGGCGTTGCCCCCAGCAGGTTGCCCATGAGGATGAACAGGGGCAAGGCAATCAGCTCGAACGCATTGAGCTGACCAAACAGTGATGAAGGGGCGAAGAAGAACGCCATGGAGCCGCGGGCCATATAGAGGCCCGCGAGGCCAGCAAGCCCGAGTGAAAGAAAGATCGGGATGCCAAAGGCAATCAGCGCAATCAGCAGCGCCAGCACGATGATGGGTTCCATTCAGAGGCCTCGTTGTTGTTGTAGCCTGTTGCCGGCACTGACGAGCAGCAGCGGCTTAGGGAAACACGGCATAAATGCCTGCGCCGCTCGGCTGATGACGTCAGCGCTCCCTCAGATGACCCCGTCTCTACGCAGCTGGTCGATATCGCCTGACGCCATCGACAGCCAGTCTTCCAGTATGGTGTCGGTGTGCTCGCCCAGGGCGGGACCAACATGGCGGACCTGGCCAGGAGTCGCCGACAGACGAGGAAAGACATTCTGCATGGGCAGCGGTTGGCCGTTGCGGTCAGGCACGTCGACGATGGAGCCGCGCTCACGGATGTGCTCGTCCTCCAGCATGTCCTTGGCGGTATACACGAGACCGGCGGGCACACCTGCCTCGGCCAGCAGGTCGACGATGTGCTGGGCATCGTGGCGGGACGTCCAACCGGCGATCAGCGCATCGATGGCCTGCTGGTTGTCGCCTCTGGCACGATGGTCGACGTAGTCGGGGTGGTCTGCCAGTCCTGGCTGGCCCATGGCCTGGCACAGCCTGCGGAAGACGGTGTCCTGATTGGCGCCGATGATGACGTCACGTCCATCCCTGGCGGGGTAGGCGTTGGACGGCGCAATCTTGGGCAGGAAGCTGCCGGCGCGTTCGCGAATCTTACCGGCCCTGGCGTAATCGGGTATCAAGCTTTCCATCATCGCCATTACCGCTTCGAAGATGGCGCTGTCCACCACCTGGCCCTGCCCGCTGCGCTCGCGCTGGTGAAGGGCAAGCAGCGCGCCCATGGCGCCCTGGACGCCGGCCAGGGTGTCCCCCAGCGAGATGCCTACCCGGACCGGCGGACGATCGGGATAACCGCTGATGTAACGCAGTCCGCCCATGGCCTCGCAGACAGCGGCAAACCCTGCCCGTGAGGCGTAGGGGCCATCCTGACCGAAGCCGGTGACCCGCACCATGATCAACCCAGGGTTATCCGCAGACAGGCTGTTGTAGTCGAGCCCCCAGCGCTCCATGGTGCCTGGACGGAAGTTCTCGATCAGCACGTCGGCCTCTTCCGCCAGGCGCTTGAGCAGGGCCTGACCTTCGGGCTTGCGCAGGTCCAGCGTGAGCGACTGCTTGTTGCGCGCAATCACGTTCCACCACAGCGGCTCGCCGTTGGCGTCGGTCTGGCCCCATTGGCGCATGGCGTCACCCTTGCCCGGTGGCTCGATCTTGACCACCTGGGCGCCGAAGTCGGCCAGGATCTGGCCGCAGGTCGGGCCGGCAATCAACTGGCCTAGTTCCAGCACCTTCAGGTCATCGAGAGGCAGGTTGGCGATGAGGTCTTTCATGGCGGAGTCCGTAGGTAGAGGTTCAATGGAGCGCGTTACCTGGCCGTGTCAGGCGACGTGACGATAGTGGTATGCAATTCGCGGGCGGCGAGCAGGTGGGCTCGCATCACGTTCTCGGCCCAGGCGGCATTGTCTGCCGCGATGGCGGTCAGCATTTCCCGGTGATGCTGCATGCTGCGATGCAGGGCCTCGCGGTCGTAGCTCGCGAAGTTGCGGCGGATGATGGAGGTTCGCACGACGCTCTCGAGCATCTGGGCCAGTCGCTGATTGCCGCTGGCCTGAATCAACAGCCGGTGAAAGCAGTGATTGAGCGAGGCAAGTTCACTGTGCTCCGCGCCGCCGAGCGGCCCTTCTGTCAGCGCTTCCATGCGAGTTGCCAGGTCCTTCAGTTGGGTCATGGTCGCAGGATCCATGCGCCTGGCCGCCAGGCCGACGGCCATGGGCTCCAGGACCAGGCGCAGCTCGAAGACCTCCCGGGCATCGTCTGCGGTCCATTCGCTGACCCTGGCGCCCTGATGGGGAATCGCCTCGAGCCAGCCTTCAGACACCAGTTCGCGCAGCGCCTCTCTGACTGGGGTACGGCTGACCGCCAGCTCTCTGGCTACCGCCGCCTCGCGGACGAACTGGAGGGGACGATAGGTCCCGTCGAGAATTCGCTGCTTGATGGCCTCATGGACCTGAGCAGTGGCCGTGGGGCCGGGCGTGGCGGTGCTGTGGTCGGTAGACGTCACGGCGCTTCTCTCACATTGCATGCAATACCAAGGGTAGCGGCTAACATCAACGCCTGAAGTTAGACTTTGGAACGAAATTGCATGCAACCTGCGTCAACTATGGGCAGGAACGGGCGAGGACGAGCTGAAGGCGTGGGCGGACAGGTAGGGGCAAACAGGGGAAAGCAGGGGAAAGCAGGGCAGCACAAGATAGCCGCAGCGAGGGGGCGCTGATGATCAGGCCCCACCGCGGTCAGCGACCTGCGTCAACGATGCGCGGCGAACAGGCTGTCGGCCAGGTAGCGCTTGTCGAACTGTCCGGCGTCAGCCAGGGCGGCCGGATCCGGCAGCAGCAGGCGATGTCTGCTGCGATGGATAAGGCCTTCCTCGTCCAGAGCAGTAAAGGTGCGGCTGACATGTACCGGGCTCAAGCCCAGCACATCGGCCAGCATTTCCTGCGACAGGGGCAGGCGCAGTGCATGGTCCTGTTGTCGTCCTGCGGTCTTGGCCAGGCGTTCATACATTTCCATGATGAAGTGGGCGAGCTTCTGACGAGCGCTGCGGCGCGACAGGTTGACCAGGCGTTCCGTCAGCAGCACCTGCTGTCGGCTGGCCATGGCGAACAGGATGGCGGTCAGATTGGGTGACTGGCGAAAGATGTCGTCGAGTCGGTCGTGGGGAAAGCGGCAGACCACTCCATCCTCGATCATGCGCACGCCGGTCAGGCGCTGATGAAAGGCGTACTCCCTTAGCCCGATCACGTCCCCGGGAAGGTAAACCTCGAGAATCTGGCGCGATCCATCTTCCAGCTGCCGATAGGAGTAGGCCCAGCCTTCGCTCAGCGTCAGGAAGTCGTTGGCGGGATCTCTCTCTTCCCAGAGTTGCGAGCCCGCGGTCACATCCAGCGGGGACTTTTCCAGCGCTTCCACCAACTGTTGGTCATGCTCGCTCAAGCTGCGGTAATGACGGAAGTGTCTGACGATGCAGCTGTCCTTGGACGGCACGGCAAGGCTCCTTGAGGTGTGATCGTGACGCAGATGAATCCTGCGGTTACGTTAACCCAGGTTATGTCGGGGCGGTAGTCGTGGGCGCAGGATGGACGAGCTGTCGTAGGGATTCCCTCAGCATCACCCGGTCTGCGCTCGACACTGCCTTGCACGACGGTGTCGAGCATCCCGTGGGCGAGGGAGCTTCCTCCCACTCTCCACCGAAAGGAAAGCATCATGCATATCGGCGACACCCTGCGGATCCGTCGCGAGCTCGTGATGGTCGCAGATGACCAGCTCGTGTCCGGCAATACGGCAGACATCATCGATACATCAGGCCTTAGCCCGGACGACCACCAGGATCCCTTACCCCGCTATCGCGTGCTGATCGACGACGTAGGCGAGCATGAGTGCTCGTGCACCATCCTTGATCGCCTCACGTAATGCTCTTTTGAGGTTGGGGCGAAGCCCTGGCGTGCCGTTGCGGCACGCCCGTGCATCCAAGCGATAGGTCTCCCTCGTCGGCCAGTGCCGGCGAGGTGGCGATGTCTTTAGAGAGGCTTCGTTGGCCAGGATCCAGCGCGCACTATCTTTCTTCACTCACTCCCACACCCTCATTCCTTTGCTCTGATTCCCTCATCCTCGTTCCCTCATTCTCCTTCCCTAGGCTTCTTTTCTTCACCATCTTGTGCTGAATCGGAAGGTGGCTGATAGTGCTCGGGAAGGCGTCTTGCCTTCGCATTGGGCTCTGTTCTGGCGGGAGGGAAGGCATGTTCGACTGGGTGGCATCACCCGAGGCATGGATTGCGCTGGGCACGTTGACGGCGCTAGAAATCGTGCTCGGCATCGACAATATCATCTTCATTTCGATACTGGTGGGACGCCTGCCGGAGCATCAGCGCCAGCGCGCCAGGATGCTGGGGCTGGGACTGGCGATGGGGGCACGCATTGCGCTTTTGCTATCGCTGGCTTGGGTGATGAGCTTGACGGCACCACTGTTCACGATACTGGACGTGGAGATATCGGGGCGTGATCTGGTGCTGTTGCTGGGTGGCCTGTTCCTGCTGGCAAAGAGCACTCACGAGATTCATGCGGCGGTGGAAGGCGCCGGCGACACCTCCGCGACCAAGGCCGCGGCGTCCAGCATGGTGGCAGTGCTGGCGCAGATTGCCGTGATCGACATTGTGTTTTCGCTGGACTCCGTCATCACCGCAGTGGGCATGGTCGACCATGTTCCGGTCATGGTCATTGCGATAGTGGCGGCCGTGGGTGTGATGATGGTGGCCGCCAAAGGCATAGGGGAGTTTGTTGATCGTCACCCGACGATCAAGATGCTGGCACTGAGCTTTCTCATTCTGATCGGCGTCATGTTGGTGGCCGAGGGACTCGGCTTCCATATTCCGAAAGGCTACATTTACTTCGCCATGGCCTTCTCGGTCACCGTCGAGATGCTCAATCTCAAGATCCGCGCAAGGAACCAGCGGTCAGACCAGAAGGACGTTCCTTCCGACGGCTGACCCCGCAGCGAGAGGCCGGGTACAGGCGTCGACATGCTCAGCCGCCGCTGGCTCGCACGAACAGCAAGCGCCTTGCTGTTCGTGCTGAGTGGGCGCTAGGACCCCTGGCGCAGCCGTGTCAGACCTTCCTGGGCACTGGAGGCCACCAGCTCGCCCTTGCGGTTGTAGATGCTGCCGCGGGCGAGGCCTCGCGCTCCTCCTGCCCAAGGGCTGTCCATGTCGTACAATAGCCAATCGTTGACGACGACGTCCTGATGGAACCAGAGCGAGTGATCGAGACTGGCGATCTGCAGTGAAGGATCGCCAAAGCGAATACCGTGTGGAACCAGCGACGTAGTCAGCAGATTGAAGTCCGAGCTGTACGCCAGCAGGTAGCGGTGAAGGGCGGCGTCATCGGGAAGCTCGCCACGCAGGCGGAACCACAGTCGCTTGCGCGCAGGCTGTCCCGGCTCAGCGCTGTCCTCGACGTGGCGAAACTCGATGGGATGACCGGGGAACCTTAGTATCGCATCGCTGGCGTCCGGTTCGCTGATATCGAGGCTGGGCATGCTGGCCTGGTGGCTGAAGCCGTCTTCACGGCCGTGGAAGGACGCACTGCAGAAGAAAATGGGACGGCCTTTCTGAATAGCGGTGATGCGACGAGTGGTGAAGCTGCCGCCGTCGCGCACGCGATCGACCTGGTAGACCACTGGCATGGATGCGTCACCCGGGCGCAGGAAGTAACCGTGCAACGAGTGCACTTGGCGCTCAGGATCGACCGTCTGAGTAGCCGCGGACAGGGCTTGCCCAAGCACCTGTCCACCAAACAGCTGAGGCAGTCCCAGATCCTGGCTACGGCCCCTGAACAGGTTCTCCTCCAGCATTTCCAGGCCCAGCAGGTCAACCAGGCCCTTCAAGGCGTCGGACATTCGCGTATCCTCCATGAGCCGGCATGAAACCGGCCTGTCGATGACCGCTGCGACAAGGTGTTCTTCGCCGCGGCGATCAGAAATCAGTAATGTGCTTGTTGACCAGTTTACGGGAGAGACCCATCTTGCGCAGTGATGAATTCTATATGCACCGAGCGCTTGAGCTGGCCGAGCAGGCGGGGCGCGCGGGAGAAGTGCCGGTGGGGGCGATCGTGGTGGATGCCGAGGGAAACATCGTCGGCCGAGGATTCAACTCCCCCGTTTCCCGTCATGATCCGAGCGCCCATGCCGAGGTCCAGGCGCTGAGAGACGCAGGCGTCACGTTGTCCAATTATCGTCTGGAAGGGTGCACGCTGTACGTCACGCTGGAACCCTGCATGATGTGCAGCGGCGCGATCATTCACGCGCGCATTCGCCGCCTGGTGTATGGCGCCAGTGAACCACGCTCGGGAATGGTCGAGTCCAAGGCAAATCTGTTGGCCCAGCCTTGGCACTTTCACCGGGTGGAGGTGCAAGGCGGTGTCCTGGCCAGTCGCGCCTCTCGACTGTTGAAGGCATTTTTCGTGGAGCGCCGCGCTGCGGCTGAACAGCGCAAGGGGCAGGACGCTAACTGAGACAGGTGGCAGGTAACTCAAGTCCGTCAGCGGCTGGCGTCAGCCACCGGGCTCAGCGTGAAGGTCTGTGCTATCGACAGCTCCCTCGGGGGCCGCTGAGGCTTCCTCCACTCGGTTGCGCCCCCTTCGCTTAGCCCGATAGAGCGCCAGATCCGCTTGGTGCAACAGATCCTTGGGCGCAACGCGGCCTTGGGCCTGCGTGATCAGGCCAATGCATACGGTCAGAGGGCGGCCACCGACATGCTGTATGCCGCTGGATTGAACCGCTTCACGCAGCGACTCGGCCCACTCTCTGGCCTTCGCAGCGTTGCCCTGAGGAAGGTAGATGACGAACTCTTCCCCCCCGTAGCGGGCGGCGAGTCCGCCCTCGGGCAGTCGTCTACGAACGGTCTCGGCGAATCGCTTGAGCGCCCGATCACCCGCCTGGTGGCCTTGCTGGTCGTTGATGCTCTTGAAGTGATCCAGGTCGCACAGCAGTAAGCTCAGCGGCTGCTGTGAGGCGCTTTTCGGCAAGCTCGCCAGAAACTTGCGGCGATTCAACAGTCCTGTCAGGTCGTCATGGTCTGCCAGCCATTCGATGTTTTTCTGCAGTCGCGAACGGCGACGCATCTCGCGACGTAGCTCAATGTTGGTGTCGGCGATCTGGTGGTGCTGTTGACGCTGCTGGTGACGGCTGTAGAGCAGCTGATACAGCAGCCAGGCCACAATGAAACCGGCGCACAGTGAGGCGGCCGGGTAGTGCAGCTTGAGTTGGCTGAGCAGGGCGTGGCTGGGGCGAACCTCCAGGCGTAGGGGGTGCGTCAACAGTGTCATGTCGCTGCTGACCGACCAGGGGCCCTCTATATCGGGGCCGGGAAGACGCCACACCGGACGCTTGCCCGCCCACAGTGTGGCCTGCCAGACACGGCCGTCGCGCGCCTTGGCAGGCATGGCTTTGGTGGTCAGCCGGTCCAGATCGAAGGCCAGCCAGATCGTGCCCATTCGCTGGTGGCTGGCGGACGATCTGACCGGCAGGAAGCTGATAATGCCGCGTGCCCCGTCCGGCAATGTCAGCACGGAAGAGGCGCTCTCACGGGGGGATGTTGCGGTGTCTTGCGCGTCTGGCATCAGCAGGCCGACATGGCGGGCGGCGTCGCGATCCAGGCCGGTGTGACGTGCGGACTGAAACCGTCTCAACCTGCCCTCAGGGCCTGCCAAGGCGATGAAGGCCAGGTTGGGGAAGTCAGCGAGAAAGGCTTGGGTCTGCGCCTGCCAGCGCAGTGGGTCCGGCAGCGCTCCGTCGAGTTCCCAATCCAGGCGCAGGCGACGCACGGCCAGCAGTTTCTCATTGATCCGAGAGGTGATCTGCTGGGCAAGGCGATCCGACTCGCGCTGGGCCCTGTCCATCAGTTGGTGATTGGCCTCGCTTTCCTGCAGATACCACACCCCCATGGCGGCGCTGGCGATCAGAAAGGCGGGTCCTAGGCCACGCATAATGCTGGGTAGGGTGTGGCGCCATCCGGTGACGACGGTGAGAAACTGGGTGACCAGCAGCAGCGCAGCGACGGCCAGGAACCATGGTCCGGCCATGGGCGCGAGGGGGATCATCGTCCCAGGCCACCATTGCAGGTAGGCCAGCATCGCCCAGACCAACGCGGCCAGGGCATGCATGAGCGGCGTACCGAGACTTGCCCGCGTGCGCAGCAGCAGACTGAGGCTCAAACAGGTCAGCAGCAGGGTATCCAGCAGGCTGGGTGGGCTAAAGCCCCAACGTGGCGGCGAGCTGGTGAGCGCCAATGGTTGGTCGAGGAGGGGAGCGGATAGCCACGGCACGGGCAGCAGGTAGCTCGCCAGCACCACCAGCATTATCACCAGAGGGGGCACCAGCAGGCATTGGCTGAGCCATAGTCGCTGGTGATACCAGGCGAGTTGGCCCAGGCCGATCAACAGCGCCAGGCAAAGGGCGGTGCCGGTCGATGAGGCGCCGAAGGCCGTGTCTGACACTACCAGCGTTGCCCACAGTCCTGCTGCAGACAGCGCCAGAGCGGCGAACGTCAGCGGAATCCGCAGGGGATGCATGATGTGGCTCCGGGAAGACATGTCAGATGCTGCTTGTCAGCGCGGCTTGCTGATCTTTCCCGCATTGGCAAATGTGCTTATATCGGCAAATTTCAGCGGTCATGCGCCAATGGTAAGCAACCTAATATCCTTGTGTCTCAATGTTCCCCGTTTAACCGGCGGCGGCTTGATCCTCGTCAAGCCAGTCGTCTTCATAGGCCGCGATCAACGGGACGTCAGGCGTCGGTCTCTATGCGATTGCGCCCATTGCGCTTGGCACGATAGAGCGCGACGTCGGCGCGATGCAGCAGATCTTCGGGAACCAGAGTCTGGTCGTCGTGGGTCGCGACGCCAACGCTGACCGTCATGGGGCGACCATCGGCATGCTCTATGCCGCTATGCATCACCGCCTGGCGCAGGGTCTCGGCGATTTCCAGGGCGTTGTCGGCATCATCCCCGACCAGTAGAACCACGAACTCCTCACCTCCGTAGCGTGCCAGCACGGCATCTGCCGGTATCGCCAGGGCCCCGACTCTGGCGAAGCGGCGCAGGGCCTCATCACCGGCCTGATGGCCCAGCTGGTCGTTGATGCTCTTGAAGTGGTCGATATCACACAGCAGGACCGCCAAGGGACGCTGCTGTCGTTCACGCTGCAGGGTGGTGAGAAATAAGCGTCGGTTCGGCAACAGGGTCAACTCATCGTGGCCGGCGAGCCATTCCACCTCTCGCTGAAGCTGGGTTCGGTGGCGCACTTCACGACGCAATTCCTCGTTGGAGCGGAACATGCTGGTGTGCTGCGCGGACATGCGGTGGTGGCCGAAGACCACCATGTACAGCAAGTAGGCCAGCAACAAGCCAATGCTGAGACTGGCGGCCGGCTGGCGTGACTGCTGGGCCAGCAGGTACGCCGAGGAGGCGCTGAGTGACACCACCAGTTCGTGACGTCCCAAGGCGATGACGCTGTCGTGGGTCCAGGGGCCGGGTGTCTCTGCTGTGGGCCAGTCGCGGATCACATTATCGGCAACGGCCAGGCGCATGTGGTTATGCTCGCGGTTCAGGCGCGTTGCGGCGTACAGCTGATCGGCCAGCACCGGCAGGCTGAGCACCATGGCGGCTGCCCCGGTGACCTGCTGGGTGCGGTCACTGATGATGGGAAGATAGTAGATCATGCCCGGCATTCCTTGCAGCAAGGGCACGACGCCGGTGTGCCCCTCCTCGCCCTCGCGCAGCGCCCGTGATAAGGCGTCGATATAGGGGCGGTTAACGTCCAGCGCATTGATCCCGACGATGGCGAGATTGGCGTCGTCCCGGGGGTAGACGTAGCGAATCGTGCCGTCGGGTTCGACGTAGGCAATGTTGAGGAAGTAGGCAAAATCGCGATGGTAACGTTCTGCCTGGCGCTGCCATTGTGTCGCGGTAGGTTGCACGTCGAGCAGGCTCCAGAAACTGGCAAAGCGACGTACCGCTTCAAGGTGAGCCGTCACCTCGTTGCTCAGTTGCTCCGACAGTCGATCCGTCTCTTCCTGCATCTGGGCCTGCAGGCGGCGATCTTCGTACAGCCGTTGCTGGTGCCACACCAGTATGGTCACCAAGACCAGTGCCAGGGACGGTAACAGACTGCGCAGAATGCTGGGACGGGTATGGCGCCAGCCGGCGACGACGCCGCTGAACTGGGCGCCAAGAAGCAGCGTCATCAGCGCCATGCTGGCGGGGGTGCCCGCAAGATTCTGCGGGGAGTCGGTGTGGCCGTTGAGCACAAGCCACAGCTCGGTGATCAGCAACAGCAGTGACAGTGACTGGAGCAGCGGCGTGGCGAGGCTGGCACGTGTGCGTCCGAGCACTCCTCCGGCCAGCGCCAGCAGAACGAACAGCTCGATCAACGGAGGACGCAGGCTGTCGATACCGCTGACGCCGGGCAGGCGCGCGGCCCAGTGCTCGAGCGTGGCGTAAGGAATCAGTCCCTCGGGCAGCAGGTAGCTGGCCAGGCCCAACAGCAGCACGGCGAGCACCGGCGCCAGACAGACAGCAGACAGACGCACCCCCCGCCAGTACCAGGCGGCTTGCCCCAGGCTCACCGCGAGCAATAGCGACCAACTGGCGATGTAGCTCTGGTCGTGGATCATCACTGGCTTGATGATCAGGCCCGTCGCTGCCAGCACAGCAACCAGCAGGGTGAGGACCAGGGCGATTCGCGACATTGGCAGGGGTGTCCTATGGCATCGGCGGAACGAGTTCAAAGATCTCGGAATCCGCCTGGTCCGGCAAGCGCGCATTCAGCTTGTGAAATTGCTGTTGGCTGCGGTCGACGTAATCGAGGATCTCAAGATAGCGGCGGATATTCTGCACATAGATCACCGGTTCGCCACCCCGGGCGTAGCCATGGCGGGTCTTGCTGTGCCATTGGCTTTCCTGCAGCAGTGGTAACGCGTCGCGTACATCTCGCCAGTGGTCCGGGTTGCCACCCCGCATCCGGGCAATATCACGGGCGTCGTAGAGGTGCCCGAGGCCGACGTTGTAGGCCGCCAGGGCCATGTAGAGTCTGTCGTCGCCGCGTATCGAGTCAGGCAGACGTTCCTCGATGCTGCGCAAGTAGCGGGCGCCTCCCTCGATGCTTTGGGCCGCGTCCAGGCGATTGGCCACGCCGACTTCCTCGGCGGTGGCATTGGTCAACATCATCAGGCCGCGGACGCCGGTGGGTGACGTCGCTTCCGGGTCCCAATGGGACTCCTGATACCCCACAGCGGCCAGCAGCTTCCAGTCAAAGTGCTGCTCTCTTGCCGCCTGCTTGAACAGTTCATCGTAGCGGGGCAGGCGCTGGTTGACGTGGTGGATGAAGACCCGGGCACCGACATACTCGAGATAGTCATCGTGGCCGAAGTAGCGGCTGACAAGAAGGTCCAGCTCACCGCTGTCCTGCAAATCCTCTAGAAAGGCGTTGGCCTGTTCGACCAGGGCCAGACCGTCCAGGGAGGCAAAGGCCCAGGCCATGGTGACCGGCTGGCCGACATCGAAGCCATCTTCCACCTCAGGGAAGAACAGGCGGTTGAGCCGGAACTGGTGGGCATAGACCACCGCAGCGTCCAGGTCGCCATCTTCGACTCGGCGCAGCAGGGCGGCGATTTCCAGGTCCTCCGCCTCCTTCCAGCTGAGCTGTGGACGACGCTGCTGCAGCTCGTGCATGACGCGACTGATACCGGTGCCCTTGGCGATGCCGATGTTCAGTTCGAGCAGATCATCAAGCTCGTCTGGCGGTGGCAGGTCACGCCGGTAGACGACCATGGGCTGCATCGACAGAATCGGACGCGAGAACATCAGCCCCGGTGCCAGCGGGTCCAGCGGCAGCGCGGCGGCGCCCAGGTCTCCCTGATCACGCACCGCGTCGAGGACGCTTTGCACGTGGTGATCATCGCTGAGGTTCAGGCTGACCCCGAGGCGATCGGCGAAAAGCCGCATCAACTCGTACTCGAACCCTGTGGGCCCTTGGCGTCCCTCGTAGTAAGTGAAGGGGGTGTTGCGGGTGTGCACCGTGATGAAGTCGCGCTCCAGCACTCGCTGCAGCGTGACGTCGGAGGGGGGCACGGGCGGTCTGGGCCAGCATGCGAGAACCAGGCCCAGGCCGATGGTGACAAGGGTGCGCAGGTGTCGCGCGTGACGTAAACCGTCCTTCATCTTAAGACATCGCTGGCCGTGGAGCGCCCACCTTACCCAGCCCCTGCGAAACTGTCATCCGCGACGATTTCTCGCACCCGCCGGTTTCCAGTATCATATGCCGTCTCGCCCGCCGCGGCCCCTTCTTTTATCGCTGACCTTCAGAGGCTCCTGGATATGCTCGAACTGCGCGGAGCGCCCGCCCTGTCCAACTTCCGTCACGCCAAGCTGCTGGCTCAACTGCGTGCATCCGTCCCCGAGATCGAGGCACTGCACGCCGAGTACGTGCACTTTGCCGATGTGGGGGAGGAGCTCAACGCTGACGAGCAGGCCCTGCTGTCACGGTTGCTCGACTACGGTCCGGCGCAACAGGAATCCGACGTGGAAGGCCTGACGCTGTTGGTGGTGCCGCGGGTTGGCACCCAGTCCCCGTGGTCGTCCAAGGCCACCGACATTGCTCGTAACTGTGGCTTGACCCAGATCAAACGTCTGGAGCGCGGTGTTCGCTACCGCTTGAGCGTCCGCGGTGAGCTCAAGCAAGCACACTTTGATGCCATCGTCGCTGGCCTGCACGATCGCATGACCGAAACCGTGCTGCATGATAGCGCCGACGCGGCGACCCTGTTCGCCCACCACGAGCCGGCTCCGCTCGGCCAGGTCGACGTTCTTGAAGGCGGCCGCAGCGCGCTGGTAACCGCCAATCGCGAGCTCGGCCTGGCCCTGGCCGAGGACGAGATCGACTATCTGGTCGACGCCTTTGTCGAGTTGGGGCGTAACCCCAGCGACGTCGAGCTGATGATGTTCGCCCAGGCCAACTCAGAGCACTGCCGTCACAAGATCTTCAACGCCGACTGGCTGATCGACGGTGAAGCCCAGAGCCACTCGCTGTTCAAGATGATCAAGAACACCTATCAGGCCTCGCCTGAGGGGATCTTGTCCGCCTACAGCGACAATGCTGCCGTCATCCAGGGCAGCGAGGCGCGACGTTTCTATCCCACGCCGCTGACCGGCAAGGACGGAGAGCGTGCCAGCTATGGCGGCAAGGTGGAGCCAATCCACATCCTGACCAAGGTCGAGACTCATAACCACCCCACCGCCATCGCCCCGCATCCGGGCGCCGCTACCGGTGCTGGCGGCGAGATTCGCGATGAAGGTGCCACCGGTATCGGCGGCAAGCCCAAGGCGGGCCTGACCGGCTTTACCGTGTCCAACCTGCGCATTCCCGAGTTCGTGCAGCCCTGGGAAGCCTTCGACTACGGCAAGCCCGAGCGGATCGTCACCGCGCTGGACATCATGCTTGAGGGCCCCATCGGTGGCGCCGCCTTCAACAACGAATTTGGGCGTCCCAACCTTACGGGCTACTTCCGTACCTACGAGCAGGACGCCCTGGGCGCCGGCGGTATCGAGCGTCGTGGCTACCACAAGCCGATCATGATCGCTGGCGGTTACGGCAACATCCGTGATGAACACGTTGCCAAGGGCGAGATCCCGGTGGGCGGCAAGCTGATCGTGATGGGCGGTCCGGCCATGCTGATCGGACTGGGCGGCGGCGCGGCCTCTTCCATGGCCTCGGGCTCATCCAGCTTTGATCTCGACTTCGCTTCGGTCCAGCGCGACAACCCCGAAATCGAGCGACGTGCCCAGGAGGTCATCGACCGCTGTTGGGCCCTGGGTCAAGACAACCCCATCTGCTTCATTCACGACGTGGGCGCCGGTGGACTGTCCAATGCCTTGCCGGAGCTGGTCAAGGATGGCGACCGTGGTGGACTGTTCAGCCTGCGCGAAGTGCCCAACGCCGAGCCGGGCATGAGCCCGCTGGAAATCTGGTGCAACGAGGCCCAGGAGCGCTACGTGCTGGCGGTGGCCCCCGAAGATCTCGAGACCTTCGACGCCCTGTGCAAGCGCGAACGCTGCCCCTACGCGGTGGTCGGTGAAGCGACTGCCGAGCATCATCTGGCCGTGGTGGATGGCCACTTCGATACGCGCCCGGTTGATCTGCCCATGAGCGTGCTGTTCGGCAAACCGCCGAAAATGCAGCGGGAATTCGAGCGCAATAGCCTCGAGCTACCGGGCGTCATGCTCGATAACCTGGATCTGCGCGAGGCTCTGGACCGAGTGCTGCGACTGCCGACAGTGGCGTCCAAGAGCTTCCTGATCACGATCGGCGATCGCTCCATCACCGGACAGGTGGCGCGCGACCAGATGGTGGGTCCGTGGCAGGTGCCGGTGGCCGATGTGGCCGTGACCACCGCCAGCTTTGATACCCATGCCGGTGAAGCCATGGCCATGGGCGAGCGTTCGCCGGTGGCCTTGATCAACCCTGCGGCCAGCGCGCGACTGGCGGTAGCCGAGTCCATCACCAACCTGGCGGCGGCCCCCATCGCCAAGCTGGGCGATATCAAGATGTCCGCCAACTGGATGAGTGCTGCTGATCACGTCGGTGAGAACCAGGCATTGTTCGACGCCGTGCACGCCGTAGGCATGGAGCTGTGCCCGGCGTTGGGTATTGCGGTACCGGTCGGCAAGGATTCGATGTCCATGCGCACGGCCTGGGAGCAGGATGGCGAGCAGAAGGCCGTCACCTCGCCGCTGACCCTGGCGATCACCGGGTTTGCCCCGGTGACCGACGCGATGAAGACGCTGACGCCGCAGATTCGCCTGGATCAGGACGAGAGCGACCTGCTGCTGATCGACCTGGGCGCCGGCCTCAACCGTCTCGGTGGCTCTGCACTGGCTCAGGTCTATGGCCAGGTTGGCAACGATTGTCCTGACCTGGACGATGCCGAGGACCTCAAGGCGTTCTTCAGCGTGATCCAGGGGCTCAACGCCGATGGCCGCCTGTTGGCCTACCATGATCGCAGCGACGGTGGCCTGATCGTCACCCTGCTGGAAATGGCCTTTGCCAGCCGCGCCGGTCTCGAGATCAAGCTGGACTGGTTGATCGATGAAGCCTCCGAGGCGGTCAATGCGCTGTTCAGTGAAGAGCTGGGCGCTGTCATCCAGGTGAGCCGCGAACACACCGAAGAGGTGCTGGCGCAGTTCGCTGCGGCGGGGATCGAAACCTGCGGCGTCATCGCCCGTCCTCGCTACGACGACCAGATCCGCGTGACGCTGTTCGAGGAGCCGCTGCTCGAGACCACGCGCCAGCTGACTCAGCGTACCTGGTCCGAGACCAGCTATCGTCTGCAGGCGCTGCGTGATAACCCCGAGTGCGCCAAGAACGAGTTCGACAACCTGCTGGATACCCGTGATCCCGGGCTGAGCGCCACGCCGACCTTTGACGTGGACGAGGACATCACGGCGCCCTTCGTCAATCTGGCGCGCCCCCGTGCGGCCATCCTGCGTGAGCAGGGCGTGAACGGGCATCTGGAGATGGCCTGGGCCTTCGACAAGGCCGGTTTCGAGGCCGTCGATGTGCACATGAGCGACCTGCTGGAAGGGCGCGTGGGTCTGGACGAGTTCAAGGGGCTGGCCGCCTGCGGTGGCTTCTCCTACGGCGACGTACTCGGCGCGGGCGGTGGCTGGGCCAAGTCGGTGCTGTTCAACGAGCGCGCTCGCGAGCAGTTTGCCGCCTTCTTTGCCCGTGAGGACAGCTTCTCGCTGGGCGTCTGCAATGGCTGTCAGATGCTGTCGCAGCTCAAGGAACTGATTCCCGGTGCCGAGAGCTGGCCGCGCTTCGTGCGCAATGAGTCGGAGCAGTTCGAGGCCCGTGTGGCCATGGTTCAGGTAGAAAAGACACCGTCGATCCTGCTGGCCGGGATGGAAGGATCGCGACTGCCTATCGCCGTGGCCCATGGTGAGGGGCGTGCCGAGTTCCGCGATAGCGCCCACCTGCGCAGCATGCAGGGCTCGGGGCAGGTGGCATTGCGCTATACCGACAACTACGGCCAGTGCACAACGCGCTACCCGGCCAACCCGAATGGGTCGCCATCCGGCATCACCGGACTGACGACACCGGATGGCCGCGTCACCATCATGATGCCGCACCCCGAGCGGGTGGTACGCGCCGTGACCAACTCCTGGCGTCCGTCAGAGTGGTCCCAGGACGGCGCCTGGCTGCGGCTGTTCCGCAATGCGCGGGTGTGGCTGGGCTGAACCAGGTCCCTCTCAGGACTGAGCGTGTCTGATAGCCACTGAGATAGCCCCGGTGATAGACCCTGAGATAGCGCCGCCTTCGGGCGGCGTTGTCGTTGCCGGCGATGATGACTCGCAGGAAAGGTTGATGCTTGAGCTTGTGCTGCTACGCAACAGGTGCCAAGTTTGATGCTGCCGATATCGGTCTTTTTCAGATGGAGCTTCCATGTCGCCTCCCACCCAGCGCCGTTTCCATGATCGCCTGAGCGTGACCCTGGCCAACCACGTGGCCAAGGTTCATCTCGAGCGGCCAGATCGTCACAATGCGATGGACCCCCCGATGATCGACGCTCTGCTGGATGCCCAGCAGTGGCTTGCCGAGCGTGTCGGGGTTCGCGCGGTGGTGCTCAGTGGTGAGGGCGAAAGCTTCTGCTCTGGTCTCGATGTGGCCTCGGTGGTGGCGTCCCCGGAGCGCATCGCCTGGCTGTTGAGCCCGGATGCCCGCGGCATCAACCCCGCTCAGCGTCTGGCGCTGGGCTGGCGCGAGCTGGGCGCACCGGTGGTGGCGGCGCTGCATGGCCATGTCTATGGGGCAGGCCTGCAGATGGCGCTGGGGGCAGATATTCGGATTGTTCATCCCGAGGCGATCCTGGCATTGCCGGAGATCGAGTGGGGGCTGATGGCAGACATGGGGGTCAGCGTGACCGCCGCCTGGCTGCGCCACGATATCCTTCAGGACATGATGCTGACCGGGCGCCATCTTGCCGGCGATGAAGCCATGGTGCTGGGCCTGGCGTCGCGCCTGGATGAGGACCCGCGGGATGCTGCGGCTGAACTGGCGGGCGACCTGGCGCGACGCTCGCCCAAGGCGGTGGCCGCCGCGCGCAAGTTGTGGCGTGAAGCCCCCGGTCTCGACCAGCGCGGGCGTCTGGCGATGGAGGCCGAGCTCCAGCGCAATCTGCTGGCCGGGCAGGAACAGCGCGAGGCAACCCGTGCTCGCCTGGATGGCAGACCGCCGCGCTTTGACTGAGCGCGAGCTAAGCCGCCGTGCTCGCCTGGATGGCAGACCGCCGCGCTTTGCCTAGGGCTGTGACGAGGCGCGGACCAGATAGCCTCTCCTTGGCGTAGCGCTTGCTGATATTGATACAGGGCCCCGGCGGTGCATCAGCACCGTCGGGGCCCTGTCGTTGACGCTATCCCCCGCGTTATCACTGGGGACTCACCCTTGTGGTCAGTCCGCAGTGGCGGTTCGGGCCGGTGTGTTCGGGTAGATGCCGAACAGGGTGGCGTAGATCACGGGCAGAATCACCAGGGTCAGCAGTGTCGCCGCCCCCAGGCCGAACACGATGACCACTGCCATGGACGCGAAGAAGGCGTCACCGAACAGCGGAATCATGCCCAACATGGTGGTGATCGCGGCCATGGAGACGGGACGTACGCGGCTGATGGCGGCGGCCATGATCGCGTCGAAGGGCGCATCGTGCTCACCCATCTGGATCTTGATTTCCTCTACCAGCACGATGGCGTTCTTGAGCACCATGCCCACCAGGCTGAGGGTGCCGAGCAGCGCCATGAAGGTAAAGGGGGCGTTGAATGCCAGCAGACCGCCGACGATGCCGATGACGGTCAACGGCACGATGGACCAGATCGCCAGCGACTGGCGCAGATTGCCAAACAGCAGCATGGTCAGGATGAACATGCCGAGAATGCCGAGGGGCAGCAGCTTGAACAGCGCTTCCTTGGCATCCCGTGAGGTTTCGTCCTCGCCCCCCCAGCCAAGGTGGTAGCCCTCGGGCAATGGGATCGCCTCGATCTTCGGCTGCAGCCTGGCCAGGATATTGGCCGCCGTCTCGCCGGACAGCGGCAGCGGTTCGGCGTACACGGCCAACATGCGTTGACGATCTCGGCGCTTGATCAATGGGTCGTGCAGACGTGTCTGCAGCGGCCCCATGACGGACCCGGCGCTGACGTACTTCTGTTGTTCGGCGCTCCACACATTCAGGCTAGAGAGGTCATTGAGTCCGTAGCGCTGGGAGGCTTCGTCACGCAGGACGATGGGTATCAGGTCAGAGCCCTCGCGGTAGACCCCGGCGACCTGACCGTCATTGTGAATCAACAGCGCCTGATGCAGGGCTTGGCGGGTGACGCCCACGCGGCGGGCCTGCTGTTCAAGAAAGTCCGGGGTCAGTTCTTCCACCCGGTTGCCCCAGGACAATCGGATGCTGTCGACCAGAGGATCGGCACGGAACACGTCGCTGACCTGGGTAGCCAGGGTACGCAGGGTGTCAGGATCAGGACCGTAGATCCGCGCCTCCAGACTTGCCTTGGCCGATGGCCCCACCTGCAGTGCCTGGACCTTGTACTGTACCTGGGGGTATTCGTCGCGCAGCAGGGTGATGATGTCGGCCATGCGCTGGGCTCTGCTGTTCAGGTCGTCGGTCTCGACGATCAGCTGGCTGTAGCTGGCGTAGCGGTCCTCCGGCGAATAGGTCAGGGTAAAGCGCTGGGCGCCGCCGCCGATGACGCTGGTGACGTGGACCACTTCATCCATCTTGGCCACCTGGGCCTCCAGCTGCGATGCGATCCGCTCGCTTTCGAGGATATCGCTGCCCTCCGGCATCCACACGTCGACAAAGAACAGCGGAGTGGTGGAGTCGGGGAAGAAGGCATTCTTGATATTGGAGGACAGTGCGAAGGCGCCGACGAGCAAACCGATGCAGGTGGCGATGGTGAGCCAGCGGAAGCGGATGCCCTTGTCGACCAGCCAGCCGAAGATAACGAAGATCAGTCCCTTGTAGGGGTCGCTGTCTGTCTGCTCCGCGTCCGCCGGTGCGTCCTTGAAGAACATGTCGAAAAAGAAAGGCGTCAGCGTTAGGGCGGTCACCCAACTGAGCAGCAGGGAGTAGAACAACACCCAGAACAGTGAACCGACCAGTTCGCCAGTGGCGTCCGGCGACAGACCGATGGGAGCAAAGGCGGTGATGGCGATGGCGGTGGCACCCAGCAGCGGTAGCCAGTTCTGGCCAGCCACTTCCTTGGCCGCTGCGAGCTTGCTCTTGCCCTTGCCAAGGCCTATCAGCATGCCTTCGGTCACCACGATGGCGTTGTCCACCAGCATGCCCAGCGCGATGATCAGCGCGCCGAGGGAGACCTTCTGCAATTGCAGGCCGTGGGCGGCCATCAGCATCAGCGTGCCGAGGATGGTGATGGTCAGGATCAGCCCCATCAGCAGGCCCGAACGCACGCCCATGAAGATCAGTAGAACGACGATGACGATGCCGACCGATTCCATGAGGTTGATGACGAAGCCGGATACCGCTTCCTTGACCACTTCGGGCTGGTGGTAGACCGGCGTCAGCTCCATGCCCAGTGGCAGGCGGGATTCTAGCTCGGCCAGGCGCGCATCCACGGCCTCGCCTACCTTGACCACGTTGACACCGGAAACGAAGGACAGGCCGATGGAGATCGCCGGTTTTCCATCGGCGTGATAGAGCTGCCCGGGTTGGTCCGTCAGCCCACGCGTCACGGTGGCGATATCGCCCAGGTGTACCGGGTTGGCGTCTGGGCGCCCGATGATCAGATCCTCCAGCGCCTGAACGCTCTTGAACTCGCCGCTAGGCTGCAGTGAGATGATCTTGCCGTCACGACGCACGCTGCCGGCATCGGCCACGGCATTCTGGGCGTTAAGCAGGGCGATCAGTGCATCTGGCGGGATGTTCAGCGCCTGCATCCGCTCGCGGTTGAGCGAGATGGTGACCTGTTCGGGACGGTCGCCGGCAATGACCACCTTCTTGACGCCATCGACCAGGCGCAGCTCCCGCTGCAGGAAGTCGGCCTGGTTCTTCAGGTCATACAGGCTGTAGTCGTCGCCGGACAGGTTGAGCAGCAGACCGTAGACGTCGCTGAAGTCATCTACCACCAGCGACTGGCCGGCGCCGGGTGGCAGGCTGGCCTGGGTATCGCCGATCTTGCGCCTGAGCAGGTCCCAGTATTGGGGCAGGGCGGTACCCTGGACATCGGTGTCGAGCTCCACCGTGATCTGGGATAGGCCCGCACTGTTGACCGTGCTGACCCGCTTGAGGTTGGGGATCTCCTGAATGGCCTTTTCCAGCCGCAGGGTGACTTCTTCTTCGACCTGCTGTGGGGTGGCGCCAGGGTAGGCGGTGCTGACCAGCGCCATGCGGATGGTGAAGTCAGGGAATTCGAGCTGGCCAAGGCCAAGGAAGGAGACCACGCCGCCTACCGATAGCAGCAGGGTGATCATCCAGCTGATGGTCTTGTTGCGTAGAAAATAGCCGATCATGGTCAGAGCCCCGCTTCCTGGACCCAGGGAGTGACCGTCAGCTTGTCACGCATAAGGTGGGCGCCTGCGGTGACCAGCTGATCTCCCGGCTGGAGATCACCGGCAATGAAGACGCCATCGTCATTGGTGGTGTGCACCTCGACCGCGACTGCTTCGACATGGCCTTCGGTCTCGTCGTCGGCCACGTAGCGCCACACCACGGTGTTTTCCGGGGCATCCTCAAGGGTGACGACGGTGCCGAGAGGCACCCGCCACAGGCCCTCGCTGTCCCCGGTCAGGGCGTTGATGTCGATCTCCACCACGGCACTCATGCCCGCCAGAACGTTGACGTCATCGGGGGTGGGCAGGGTCAGCTTGACCTCGTAGCTCAGGGTGCCGCTTGACGCGCGGGAGTCGTGCTCCTTGTAGCGCGCCGGGAAACGGCGTGGATCGTCACCCAGACGCACCCAGGCCAGGGAAGCGTCACGGCTCTGGATATCGCGAATGCGCTCCCGATTGAGGCGGCGCACCTGTTGTTCCGGCAGCTCGAAGGTCACGTCGATATTGCCCGGCTGCTGTAGTACCGCGATGGTCTGCTGGGGGGCGATGACCTGGAAGTTGTCGACGGGAACACTGGCGATGACGCCATCGAAGGGAGCTTTCAGCTCGGTGTAGTCGAGCTGATCCTTGGCCAGGTCGAACTGGGCCTGGGCCGAGAGAAAGGCCGCGCGAGCTTCGTCAAAGGCGGCGCGGCTGATGGCGCCCTTTTCCACCGAGACCTGCATGCGGTGGTAGGTCGCCTGGGCCAGGTCATAGCTGGATTGGGCGTTGGACAGGGCGTTGCGAGCATCACGGTCGTCGAGCAGGGCCACCCGCTCGCCGCTGCTGACGACCTGGCCTGCTTGAACATTCAGCTCCTTGAGTTCGCCGCCGACCCGAAAGGACAGGTCGGTACGCTCTGATGCCTCGACGACACCAGGGTAGGCGCTCATCGAGCTGTTTCCGATCTCGTCCAGGGTCAGCAACTTGACGGGGCGAGTCACCTGCTTGGTCAGGGGAGGCGCTTCTTCGCTGCAGCCGTGCAGAAGCGGTAACCCGGCGATGACGAAACACGTAGCCAGCTGGCGAAAGTGGCGAAGGATCATGAAGGGGTCCTTGGTAAGGGGACAAGGTGGTCGGCGGGAGGTGCCGACATGGATGACGCAGCTGGGCGGGGAGAGCCCGGCTGTCAGCCTGTTGTGACGGGTTACCAAGATGGCGTAGAGTGCACCGCCTTCCTGGTGGGATGACCTGCGGTGGCTCGCGTCGCTGGTTGCCCTGATCGGGACCCTGACGACGCTCATGTCGTGATGCCGGTGGCAGCATCGCATTCGATAGCGGCCTTTATCCCTTCGGCACGCACGCGCAGGCGCTCCATGCTACGAATCGAACGGGTTAAGTATCCTGCGCTAGATCAAGACATGCCGAACTCGGCAGAGGAGTGTTGCGCGAATGGCGGTAGCTGGTGCGAAATTTGACCAAATAAGCACACCGACACTGCGCCCCTATCAGCAGCAGGCCGTGGCGCACGTGGTCAGTCACTTTCGTCGCAGCGATGACCCCGCCGTGGTGGTGCTGCCCACGGGCAGTGGCAAGTCACTGGTGATTGCTGAATTGGCACGGCTGGCCAAGGGCCGTGTGCTGGTCCTTGCCCATGTGCGGGAACTGGTGGAACAGAATCACGCCAAGTATCTGGCCTACGGCCTGGAGGCAGATATTTTCAGCGCGGGCCTTGGCCGTAAGGAAAGCGCTCGGCAGGTCGTGTTTGGCTCGGTGCAGTCGGTGGTGCGCCATCTGGATGCTGTCACTGATGAACAGAACGCCCACGGGCCTTTTACCTTGCTGGTGATCGATGAGTGTCACCGGGTGTCGCTGGAGGCCTCGTCTTCCTACCATCGGGTCATTGATCACCTGCGTCAGCGCAACGCTTCGCTCAAGGTGCTGGGCCTGACGGCGACGCCTTATCGGCTGGGGCAGGGGTTTCTCTATCATCGTCATCACCATGGCATGGTGCGGGGGGATGAAGACTGCTTCTTTCGCGACTGTGTGTTCGAACAGCCGCTGAGGCTGATGGTACGCCAGGGCTACCTGGCCAAGCCGGTCAAGATTGATGCGGCGGTGGCACGTTACGATTTTTCCCGACTGGTGCCGGGCAGCACCGGTATCTACCGCGAAGAGGACCTGAATCGTGTCGTGGCAGGTCACCGTGCGACGCCTGGCATCATCAGTGAAGTGATGGAGCGCGCTGCCGATCGTCAGGGGGTGATGCTGTTCGCGGCCAGCGTAGCCCACGCTGAGGAAATTCTGGGCTATCTGCCCGCGGCGGACGCCGCCTTGATCACCGGAGCCACCGCTGGGGACGAGCGCACCCGGATCATCGATGCGTTCAAGGCCAAACGCCTCAAGTATCTGGTCAATGTGTCGGTGCTGACCACTGGGTTTGATGCGCCCCATGTGGACCTGATTGCGATCCTGAGGCCTACGGAGTCGGTCGGTCTGTACCAGCAGATCGTCGGCCGGGGCCTGCGTCTGTCACCGGGCAAGCAAGACTGCCTGATCCTGGACTATGCCGGTAACCCTTGGGACCTGTACGCGCCTGAGGTGGGAAGCCCGCGTCCAGACAGCGATAGCGAGCCGGTTCAGGTGCCTTGCCCACAGTGCGGACATGCCAACCTTTTCTGGGGAAAGCGTGATGGCGAACTGGTGATCGAGCACTTCGGTCGGCGCTGTCAGGGGCTGGTCGATGCCCAGGGGCAGGCGTTGACGCAGGCGGAGCCAGGTGCAAGGCAGTGCGATTTCCGCTTCCGCTTCAAGACCTGCGGCGACTGCGGCGCAGAGAACGATATTGCGGGGCGACGCTGCCATGGGTGTCAGGCGTTGCTGGTGGATGCCGATGACAAGCTGCGCGACGCGCTCAAGCTGAAGGATGCCAGAGTGCTCCGAGTCTCGGGCATGCAGCTTGAGGCGACCACCAACGGTCGTGGCCTGCCTCGGCTCAAGGTCACCTATCACGACGAAGATGGCGCCAGTCTGTCGGAGTGGTTCGCGCTGGAAACGCCGGCACAGCGCAGGGCCTTTACGGCGATCTTTTTGCGTGATCACGCCCGTGCACCTGGGGTAGAACTGGCGCCGTCGACGCCGCAGCAGGTCTGCGACGATCAGCACCGGCTGAGAGCGCCGGACTTTGTGGTGGGGCGCAAGGTGGGGCGGCACTGGCAGATTCGCGAGAAATTATTCGACTACCGTGGTCGCTACCGCACCGCCGACAGCGCGCAGTAGTGCCGTAGTGCAAAAGTGCAAGAGTGCAAAAGTGCAAGAGTGCAAAAGCGCAGGCAGCGCGGAGCATGCGCTGTCGTCTGCAGCCAGGGAACGACCGTCCCTGTCGTCGTGGCTCGAGGCTAGTGAGCAGACGCTTCAGGGCACCGGTCTCGGCTTAGCCAGAACGCGCAGAGCTTGATAAGCTGGGCGATCGGTAACGCAGCGGTAGTTCTTTCATGTCGGTCTCACATCGGGGCCAGATCCAACGCGACCAGGTTCACGTGTGTGAGTGATTTGCCGACAACCAGCGAGAACGACGCCGGGGGGGAGGACGCTTCCTCGACGAACACGGCGTCTGCACCGACCCAGGTGCAGGCATTGGGCCGGCTGTTTGATGAGCCGATCACCGAATTACCCGAAGATCTCTACATTCCCCCCGAGGCGCTGCGGGTGTTTCTCGAGGCGTTCGAGGGACCGCTTGATCTGCTGCTTTATCTGATTCGCCGCCAGAATCTCGACATCTTGTCGATCAATGTCGCTGCCATTACCCATCAGTACATCGAGTATGTCGAGCTGATGAAGGCCATGGAGATCGAGCTGGCGGGCGAGTACCTGCTGATGGCGGCGATGCTGGCCGAGATCAAGTCGCGTACCCTGCTGCCGCGGCCGCCGAAGAGTGAAGACGGCGATGAAGACGAAGATCCTCGTGCCGAGCTGATTCGGCGCCTGCAGGAATACGAGCGGCTCAAGCTGGCGGCCGAAGCGTTGGCCGAGCTTCCGCGGATAGGTCGCGACTGGTTTCCGGCCCGAGCGGTACTGCCTCCGGTGGAGTCGCGGGTCATCCACCCCGAGGTGGAACTCGACGAGTTGCTGGGTGCCCTGGCGGGCATCCTGCGTCGCGCCGAACTCAACCAGGCGCACCAGATCGAGAGCGAGGTGCTGTCCACCCGCGAGCGCATGCTGGCCATCATGGAGCGCCTGACCCATGAGCACTACACGCCCTTCGAGGCATTGTTCTCGCTGGAGGAAGGTCGGGCCGGCGTGGTGGTCACTTTTATGGCGATCCTTGAGCTGGCCAAGGAAGCGATGATCGAGATTGTGCAGAATGCGCCGATGTCACCGATCCACGTCCGAGCGAGACTGGCCGGCGACGAGGAAGAAGACCCCTACGAGGCGCTCGACGATGACGGCGAAAGCGCGTTCGATGTCGAGCCATTCGCGGAAGGGGGATTGGAAGAGGAGATGCTGGACGGCGACATATCCGGCCAGGATAGCTTGGACGATGGGCACGGTGATGCCTACGATGAGTCTGCACCAGCCTCCACCGGAGAGGGGCTGAGCGAGGGAGACAAGCCCGCATGAGCGTGATGGAAACGCCCGATGCGCTGGACGAGATCGTCGAGGCAGCGCTGTTGGCTGCCGGTCAGCCGCTGGCGCTGGACCGGCTTGAGCAGCTGTTTGACGATCATGAACGTCCGACCAGACGACGTCTCAAGGAGGCGCTCGAGCGTCTGACCGAGCGCCACGTCAGTGGTGCCATGGAGCTGATCGAGACCGCCTCGGGATACCAGCTGCGGATTCGTCCGCGCCTGGCGAACTGGGTGGCGAGGCTGTGGGACGAGCGGCCTCAGCGATATTCCCGCGCCCTGCTGGAAACGCTGGCGCTGATTGCCTACCGTCAGCCGGTCACCCGCGGCGATATTGAAGAGGTGCGCGGCGTGACCGTAAGCGGTTCGATCATGCGGACGTTGCTGGATCGTGGCTGGATTCGTGTGGTGGGACACCGGGATGTACCGGGCCGTCCGGCGGTCTACGCCACCACCCGCAGCTTCCTTGATGACTTCGGCCTCAAGACGCTGGATGAACTGCCGCCGATGCATGAACTAAAGCAGTTCGAGGAATTTGATACCGAGGATGAGCCGCCTCCGCCACCTCCCGCGCTGCTGTCCCAGGCCGACGAGCCTGTGGAGGATGATCTCCAGGAGGACCTTCAGGATAACCTTCAGGAAGGCCAAGGATTGGATGAGGCAGACGTCCCGCACCAGAACTCTGGGACGGCTGAGGGTGGGGCAGGCGATCAAACTGAGGCGCCCATTGAGGGCGCCGACACGACGGCCGGGATGGCCGACGAGCAGCACGCCGGGAAGGCGTCCGAGCGGGCAGGGCTGAGCTTCGCCGATCTTGAAGCCAGGCTGTCCGAACGCGCCCGGGGCCGCGTCGACGATGACACTGCCTCGGGGGTGGAACCCACAGAAAGCGAGAACGATGAATGACGACCACCAGCGAAAAACTGCAAAAGGTGCTGGCCCGTGCCGGCCTGGGATCCCGCCGCGAGATGGAGACCGCGATCTCCGATGGACGGGTCAAGGTCAATGGCTCGGTGGCGACTCTGGGTGATCGGGTCGAGGCCCGCGATAGAGTCAGCTTTGATGATCGGCCGATTACCTTGCGCGCGGCCGATGAGGTGCCGCGTCGGGTGATCATGTACAACAAGCCGGAGGGCGAGCTGTGCACGCGCAAGGATCCGGAGGGGCGTCGTACCGTGTTCGACCGGTTGCCGCGTCTCAAGGGAGAGCGCTGGATTGCCATCGGGCGACTCGACATCAACACCAGCGGCTTGCTGCTGTTCACCACTGACGGCGAGCTGGCCAACCGCTTGATGCACCCTTCCACCGAGGTCGAACGCGAATACGCGGTTCGCGTTATGGGGGAGGTCAAGCGCGAGCATGTCGTGGCCATGGTCGACGGCGTGATGCTGGAAGATGGCCCGGCACGCTTCACCGACGTGCAGGAGTTCGGCGGTGAGGGCATCAATACCTGGTTCCATGTGGTGATCATGGAAGGGCGTAACCGTGAGGTCAGACGCTTGTGGGAGTCGCAAGGCCTCACCGTGAGTCGCCTCAAGCGTGTGCGCTACGGCAACATCTTCCTCGACAAGCGCGCCAAGGCCGGAGAGTGGGTGGAGCTGTCCCAGGACGAGGTGGACGATCTTGCCAGCGTGGCGGGACTTGAGTCGCGCAAGGTGCCTGAGCTGACCCCTGATGAAAAGAACCGTTGGAGCCGTGACAAGCACAAGCGCCGTCCGGTACAGACCATGAAGCGTGGTGGCAAGCCTGCCCGCAAGGGCTGATGTTGGTAGCGCGAAGGCGAGCCCGGACCTGGGCCGGGTGCAGCGTTGAGGTGCCCCACGGATATGCCCCGAGGGACAAGAAAACACAGGTAATGAAAAAAAGGCTTGCGTCTAAAGGGGCATATCCGTAATATCTGCACCCGTTCGGAAGGGTCGTTAGCTCAGTTGGTAGAGCAGTTGGCTTTTAACCAATTGGTCGTAGGTTCGAATCCTACACGACCCACCAACCGAACCTGTGCATGGTCAGGCTGATTGCCTCCATGATTGGGTCGTTAGCTCAGTTGGTAGAGCAGTTGGCTTTTAACCAATTGGTCGTAGGTTCGAATCCTACACGACCCACCAGTTTCGCGGCCCTCGCTCTTCGGAGCGGGGGCCGTTTTTGTTGGGTATTCATGACGCTGCACGCTGGCATAGGGCCACGGCCCGTTGCCGTCAGGCCCGCCAGACCGAGACACACCGGTGTGCTGGCGTCATTCCTTGGTCAGCTTGACGCAGCGGAACTCGGCATCCTGTGGTTGCTGGGTTAAACTGTGTAGCAGCTCGCCGTAGCGATAGACGCATGGGCGAGGGTGAGGACCCCACATGGAGGGTGCCGCCGGCCTGAAGGGCTGGCCGCTCTGACGGAGGTCCTCCTGGCGTGCCATGCAGCGGATGGCTGGTGGCACTGTCCCATCTGCAGGGGGATTCCCTGCCGGTCACAGTGGTAGACACGATGACAATCATGACTTCCCGCGCCGAGATCCGAGAGCATCTCGCGCGTCCCTACTGCCCCACCCGTATTCCCTCGGAAGACGCCGCTCGCGTCGATGAGATCAAGCGACTGCTGAAGGCCAATAATGCCGTGCTGGTCGCACACTACTACACCGATGATGCGATCCAGCAGCTTGCCGAGGAGACCGGCGGCTGCGTGGCAGACTCGCTTGAGATGGCGCGCTTTGGCGCCCGCCACGAGGCAGACACCCTGGTAGTGGCCGGCGTGCGCTTCATGGGCGAAACGGCCAAGATCCTGTCACCGGAAAAGCGTGTGCTGATGCCAACGCTGGAGGCGACCTGCTCGCTGGATGTGGGCTGCCCCGCGGACGAGTTCGCCGCTTTCTGCGACGCGCATCCAGATCGCACCGTGGTGGTTTACGCCAACACGTCGGCGGCGGTGAAGGCCCGTGCCGACTGGGTCGTCACCTCATCCATCGCGGTCGACGTGATCGAGCACCTCAAGGCCAAGGGCGAGAAGATCCTGTGGGCGCCGGACAAGCACCTGGGCGGCTACATCCAGAAGCACACGGGTGCCGACATGCTGCTCTGGGATGGCGCCTGTATCGTCCACGAAGAGTTCAAGGCCAAGGGCGTCGAGGATCTGAAGTCGGTCTATCCCGATGCCGCCGTACTGGTTCACCCGGAGTCACCGGAAGCGGTGGTCAGCCTGGCCGATGTGGCCGGCTCCACGTCGCAGCTGATCAAGGCCGCCAAGGAATTGCCCAACGACAAGCTGATCGTGGCCACCGACCGCGGCATCTTCTTCAAGATGCAGCAGGCTGTGCCCGAGAAGACACTGTTTGAAGCGCCTACTGCCGGTAATGGCGCCACCTGTCGCAGCTGCGCGCATTGTCCCTGGATGGCGATGAACGCCCTCGACAATCTGGCAGAAGCACTGAGGCATGGCTCGGGTGAGATTCAGGTCAGTGATGCATTGCGGGTTCAGGCGCTCAAGCCGCTGACGCGGATGCTCGAGTTCCAGGCCTGAGATCGTCGCTGGAGAACGCTTGCCGCAAGAAACGCCCACGAGGCCCTAGATGAAGAGGGATCTCGTGGGCGTTGTCGTTGTCGCTAGCGGAATTTTTCCATCGTGCGGCGGTAGTCGAGGAAAGCGTCGCGGCGTCGCTGAATGCTGGCTCTGGCGTTAAGGTCGCCCTGACGATCCGCCACCGCTTCGGCCACCTCCAGCTGACGAATGGCGCGATCGATCTCGCCGGTCAGCTGCAGCTGTTCGGCACGCGCCAGGTGCCCCCACGCTTCGCGACCGCTGCGGCCTGCGGCTTCGGCCAACAGCCCGAAGACGGTGGGGTCTTCAGGGCGCCGTTGAGCCAGATCGAACAGCTCGCGATAGGCCGCATCGGGGTCACGCTGAAGCAGCGCTTCGCCCAGCAGTTGGCTGGTGGGGGGGTATCCCGGCATCAGTCGCAGCTGGCGTTGAGCGCGTGCGATGGCATCATCCACGCGGCCGCCTTCCAGTGCGACCTGGACGGCGCTGGCCGGAAGCAGCGCAGTGTCCGGGTGAGCCCTGGAGAGGCTGTCCAGCGCCGAGAGAGCCGTATCGGCCTGACCCGAGCGGGCGTCGATCAAGGCTTGCAGGTAGCGTTGTGCGTCGGCGGGTGCCTGGTCTTGACGTAGTACCGTCAGGGCTTGTCCTGGGGCGCGCTCGTGGATCGCCAGCAGCGCCCTGGCCCGGATGAGCTGGTACTGCAGGTCGTCCGGTGCGGAGCCGCTGACGCGCGTCTGGTTGACCCTTGACTGGGTATCGCTGATGCGTGACTCGGTAATCGGGTGGGTCAACAGGAATTCGGGAGGAGTGCCGCCTTGCAGGCTCATCATGCGCTGCATGGAGCGGAACATATCCACCATCGCCTGGGGGTCGTAGCCGGCGTTGGCCATCGCCTGCAGCCCGATGCGATCGGCCTCTTCCTCATAGCGACGGGAGTAACGCAGCTGGTCCTGGATCATCGCCGCCTGGCTGCCTGCCAGTGCAGCGATGCCAGCGTCGCCGGCGCCACTGGCGGCCAGGATCAAACCTGCCAGCATGGTGGCCATGGCGGGAACCTGGGTTTGTTCCGCGCGAGCCTTGCTGCGCGCGTAGTGTCGCTGGGACAGGTGCCCCAGCTCGTGGGCCAGAACCGAGGCGACCTCAGCTTCATGGGTGGCGAAGCCGAACAGGCCGCTGTTGACCCCGACCACACCTCCGGGAACGGCAAAGGCATTGAGGGTCTTGTTGTCGACCAGGGTAACCGCGATATTGATCCCGCCCAGATCGCTGTAAGGCACCAGACGGCCTACCAGGGTTTCCACGTAGTGCTGGGCCAGCGGGTCCCGCCATTCCGGTACGTGGGCGCGAAACTGGCGTAGCCAGGCTCGGCCTAGGCGGGTTTCCTCACCGCTGATGGCGTTGCTGCCGGTGGACATCAGCGAGGGCAGGTCGAGCTCTCTGGGCTCATTCAGTCGAATGCCCTGGTCCAGGTACTGTGCCTGGGCGAGGGGCGCGGTCTGGGTCAGGGCCATAACGAGGATCAACCCCGCGCTGGGCAGGGGGCGAACGGTGGCGGCGAACAGCGATCGCTTGAGCATCGTGATCCTCGTCGATAGCGATGAAGGGGTTGCCTTGGGACATTGATTCGGCCGGAAAAGTGCCTTTAAATCAAAGTGCCTCAAATTTGCCAGCGGGGCTGTATGCCCATGGGGTGGCAACGCTTGGGGCGGACCAATATCGCATTCTCTCGGGAGAGATCATGGCAGTGCAACCTGACGATGTGCTAGATGCGTGCGGACTTCCCTGTCCGCTGCCGCTGCTGAAGGCGAAGCAGGCGCTTTCACGCCTGGCGCCTGGGCAGTTGCTGGAAGTCAGGGCGACCGACGCCGGCTCCTGGCGAGATTTCGAGAGCTTTGCCGAGCATAGTTCTCATGTGCTGGAAGGGCGTGAACAGCGCGACGATGTCTATGTCTATTGGCTGCGCAAGGCGGGTGACGCATGAGCCTGCGGACGGTATTCCGTAGCTGGGTAGACCACTATTTCTCGGATGAGGAAGCGGTTCTGCTGCTGGTGCTGCTGGTGGCCGGCTTTGCGGTGGTGATCTGGCTGGGCCAGATGCTGGCGCCGTTCCTCACCGCTCTGGTAGTGGCCTTTCTGTTGCAGGGCGCGGTCAACAGCCTGACGCGACGCAAGGTGCCGCATCTCGTCGCGGTAATGACCGTCTTCCTGGCCTTCGTCGGTGTGCTGCTGGCGATGGCGCTGGTGTTGCTGCCGCTGATCTGGAATCAGCTGGCGAGCCTGATACAGGAAGCACCAAGGATGTTCGCCGCCGGCCAGCAGATGCTGGATGACCTGCAGATGAGCTACCCCCAGCTGATCACTCCAGACCTGGTCCAGGACTGGATCGGGGTGCTGAGCCGTGAAGCAACGCAGTTGAGCCAGCGCGCGCTGACGCTGTCGCTGGCTTCCCTCGGCAACGTGCTGGGATTGATCATCTATCTGGTGCTGGTGCCGATTCTGGTGCTGTTCATGCTCAAGGATCGTGATCGCCTGGTGGGCTTCACGGTGTCACTGCTGCCGGCCAAGCGTGATCTGATGACGCGGGTATGGAAGGAGATGGACTGCCAGATTGCCAACTATGTGCGGGGTAAGGCGACGGAAATTGTCATCGTCGGGACGGTGACGTTTTTCACCTTCGCCTTTTTCGGTCTGCCTTACTCAGCGCTGCTGGCGGTGCTGGTGGGGTTCTCCGTGCTGGTGCCTTACATCGGCGCAGCGGTGGCGACACTGCCCGTGGCGGCAGTGGCAGGATTTCATTTCGGCCTGGGGGATCAGTTTCTGTATGTCATCGTCGCCTATGGGGTCATCCAGGCGCTGGATGGCAACGTGCTGGTGCCGGTGCTGTTTTCCGAAGCGGTCAACCTGCATCCGGTGTCGATCATTCTGGCGGTGCTGTTCTTCGGCGGCGTGTGGGGCTTCTGGGGGGTGTTCTTTGCGATCCCGCTGGCGACCCTGCTCAAGGCGCTGGTCTATGCCTGGCCACGGGGCATCAAGGAGCGCAGCATGGCCAGGCTACCGGGGAGTACCGGCACCGACGGCTGATCTCGCGCGTCGATGCCGGTCGGTCAGTGGATGCGACGGGTCGTCCCCGTCGCGGCCTGGCCCTGCTGCTAGCGCTGGGCGTTCAGTTCCTGCGCTGCTTCCAGCACTTCTTCCACATGGCCTTTCACCTTGACCTTGCGCCACTCCCTGGCCAGTCGCCCTTCAGCGTCGATCAGAAAGGTGCTGCGCTCGATACCCAGGTGTTCCTTGCCGTAAAGCTTCTTGAGCTTGATGACGTCAAATAGCTGGCAGACGGCTTCGTCCTTGTCGGAGATCAGCTCGAAGTTGAAGGACTGCTTGGCCTTGAAGTTCTCCTGGGCGCGGATGCCATCCCGAGACACGCCAACAACCAGCGTGTTGGCAGCATCAAAGTCGGCCTTGTGGTCCCGGAAGTCGCCCCCTTCGGTGGTGCAGCCGGGGGTGCTGGCCTTGGGATAGAAATAGACCACGACCTGGCGGCCACGTTGCTCGGCCAGAGAGAAGGTGGTGTCACCGGTGGCGGTGGCGCTGAAGTCGGGGACCTGTTCGCCAACAGTTACAGTCATGGGGGCTCCGAAATTGGCGTAGATGGATGTCCGATTACACGCAATGCAACACGCTATGTAAAGACGCGGCTGTACAGGGTATGGCCGCCTGAGTACCATTTGTGCTCTGGTCACGATCACGCTTCCCCGGGTCGCGACCCCCTTGGCCAACCACGCTTGCCGGAATCGCGGAAATCAGGTGTTTGGCAAGCCGACAACAGAGGAACAACGAGGATGATCACGGGCAGTATCGTCGCTCTGGCGACACCGATGAAGGCCAATGGCGATATCGACTGGGAAGTGTTGCGCAAACTGGTTAACTTTCACCTGGATAACGGTACCGATGCCATCGTGGCGGCGGGCACCACCGGTGAGCCCACGACCATGACCTTTGCCGAGCATTTCGATGTGATTCGCACGGTAGTGGAAGAGGTCAATGGCCGTATTCCCGTTATCGCAGGCACTGGCTCCAACAACACCACCGAGGCGGTGGAGCTGACCCGCTACGCCAAGGAAGTCGGTGCCGACTACTGTCTGACCGTGGCGCCTTACTACAACAAGCCGACCCAGGAAGGCTTGTACCAGCACTTCAAGGTCATCGCCGAGACCAGTGACTTGCCGGTGATCCTCTACAACGTGCCGGGCCGTACCTGCTCCGATATCTACAACGAGACGGTGCTGCGTCTGGCCGAGGTGGATAATATTATCGGCCTGAAGGACGCCACCGGTAACCTGGAGCGGGCAGAGGACCTGATCGAACGCCTCGAAGGCAGCGACTTCATGCTGTATTCCGGCGATGATGCCACGGCCTGTGACTTCATGCTGATGGGCGGCCACGGTGATATCTCGGTTACGGCCAACGTCGCACCCAAGGCCATGCACGACCTGTGTGTCGCCGCGATTGCCGGCGAGACGGAAAAAGCGCACCAGATCAACACGCGGTTGCTGCCACTGCACACCAATCTCGGCATCGAGGCCAACCCGATTCCCGTGAAGTGGGCGCTCAACCGTATGGGCATTATCGAGCCGGGGATCCGCTTGCCGCTGACCTGGCTCAGCGAGAAATACCACTCCACCATCAGCGAAGCGCTGCAGCTGGCGGGACTGATCGAGGACTGATGCTGCGGCATTCCTCTCGGTCGTGATGACGTGGACTCAATTATCAACCAAGGTGGACGCATGAATTCTGCGCTTAAAGGATTGCCGCTGGCGATGATCGCGGCACTGGCTTTGGCTGGCTGTGCCAAGGAAGGGCACTATCACGACCGCAACGAGGACTATGCTGACGCTCGGCAGGCCGCTCCTCTGACGCTGCCTGGCACCCGGGACCAGAGCCGCTACCGCGACATCATGCCGGTGCCTCAGGCGAGCGGCAGTTTCTATGCTCGCGAGGGTGACTTTGCGGCGCCCTTGCCTCAGACCTTGTCAGCCAGCACCGCGGTGGCTGCCGGTGATGTGGCGGTGCGAGAAACCGATGCAGATCGCTGGCTGGTGGTGGGTGCTGCGCCCGCGGTGGTTTGGCCAGAGCTTGAGCGCTTTGCCGAGCAGCGGGGACTCGAGATCACGCGCAGTGATAGCGCCGCTGGGGTTATCGAGACTTCCGACGCCAGCCTGTTGCTGCGTCAGGGGCTGCGCACGGGCACCAGCGAGATTCGCTGTGATACCGCAGGGCAGCTCAACCGTCTGTGCCTGAACTCGCTGCAGCGTCATTTCGAGGCTCGCAGCGCCTCCGCAAGTATCGCGTCGGCCTCGGCCCAGCAGGCGACGGATCGTCAGAGCATCCGCTTCGAGCCCCGCGGCGACGATTGGGTGATGGTGTTGCCCTTCGACATTGACCGGGCCTATGCCGAACTGGCGTTCCAGCTCGAGAATAACTTCGATATGGAAGATCGTCGCGAGCTGGTCTCTGCAGATGAAGCCAGCAAGCGGTTTGTCATCGACTACGTGACCGAAAGCGAGCGCACCCGCGGCTTCGTCGACTCGCTGATGTCCATGGACCTGACCGAGTCGATGCATCGCGTCGAGATGCGGCTGACGCCTCAGGGACAAGAGACATTGATGGAAGCTCGGGCAGTCGATGACGAGCCTCTGTCCGGTGACGACCAGCGTGAGCTGCTGCAGCGCATGGAGGGCTTGCTGCGCTGATGGGGGAAGGATCTACCAGCGAGTCGGTGCACCGAGGCCTTCGCTTTGCCTCTCTCGGGAGCGGTAGCAAGGGCAATGCGACCTTGGTGACCGACGGCGATGCGCTTTTGTTGGTTGACTGTGGTTTTGCGCTGAAGGAAGCCGAGCGACGCCTGGCTCGGCTAGGCGTTCACCCGCGGCAGATCGACGCCGTGCTGGTTACCCATGAGCACGGTGATCATGTGCGTGGTGTGGGCCCGCTGGCGCGCCGTTACGATCTGCCGGTGCACCTGACGCCCGGCACCTGGTTATCGGGAAAGCTGGGGCGCCTGCCTCGTACCCATTGGATCACTCCCCAGTCTCGGTTTGCGGTGAAGGGGCTGGAGGTCGATGCCGTCACGGTGCCTCACGATGCCAGAGAACCCGTGCAGTTCCGCATCAGCGCCAGCGATATTCGACTGGGATTGTTGACGGATCTGGGACACCCCACCGAGCACGTCCAGAGAGCGTTTCGCGGCTGCGATGCGCTCGTTCTCGAATGTAATCATGATGTCCAGATGCTCGCAGATGGCCCCTATCCGCCCAGCCTCAAACGTCGAGTGGGCGGGCATTGGGGGCACCTGGCCAATGCCCAGGCCTCGGCACTGCTGACCACACTGGGGCTGGACCGCCTTCAGCGTATCGTCTGCTCGCATCTGTCGGAGCATAATAATCGCCCCGAACTCGCTCTGGAGGCTCTGATGCCTCTGATGAGCGGCGATGAATCTCGCCTGACCGTGGCTGCCCAGGACGACGGCCTGGATTGGCAAGCGATCCATTGATTCAGGACTTCGGTCCTTTGACTAAGAACCCTTTTGATTGCCTGTGGAGGCACCCATGGAAAAGCGCGAAGAACTCTATGCCGGTAAGGCCAAGTCCGTCTACGCCACCGATGATCCTGATCGGCTGATTTTGCACTTCCGAGATGATACTAGCGCCTTCGATGGTCGCCGCATGGAATCGCTGGAGCGCAAGGGCAAGGTCAATAACCGCTTCAATGCCTTTATCATGGCGAAGCTGGAGGAAGCGGGCATTCCCACCCACGTCGAGACACTGCTGTCGGATACCGAGTGTGTGGTCAAGAAGCTCGACATGATTCCGGTGGAGTGTGTGGTGCGCAATATCGCCGCCGGTAGCCTGGTCAAGCGACTAGGGGTGGAAGAAGGTCAGGCACTCAATCCACCGACGTTTGAACTGTTTCTGAAGAATGACGAGCTGCATGACCCCATGGTCAACGAGTCGCTGGCCGAAAGCTTCGGCTGGGCAACCTCGGAGCAGCTTGCGGAAATGAAGGCACTGACCTTCAAGGTGAATGAGGTGCTGAAACAGCTGTTTGCTGATGGCGGCATGCTGCTGGTGGACTACAAGCTGGAGTTCGGTGTCTTTCACGGAAAGATTGTGCTGGGAGACGAATTCTCGCCTGATGGGTGTCGCCTTTGGGACGCCGAAACACGAGAAAAGCTCGACAAGGATCGTTTTCGTCAGGGGCTCGGCGGCGTCATCGAGGCCTATGAAGAAGTCGGTCGGCGTATCGGCATCGATTTCAGCTGATAGAGCTGCGCAGTCTCTCTTTTGCTCTGCCATATCGCGCATAGCGCCCGGACATTGGTCCGGGCGTTTTTTTTGGGTATGAATTTTTTGCGTCTTCCTAAAATCGGGGAAAGGGACTGATATTCAGGGGTAGGGCAAGGGGCAAGGGTGGGAGTCTATAAATTTATTAGCATTTTATTTTGAGATATGTCGGCATTATTAATGAGAAAGAAGTGAGATTATTCATGCTAGGCTGCAGCCTTTGTTAACTCGATTTGACATATAAACGATTCTCAATATAAGGGTTTTCTGCGTATAAAATGTCTTTCAATGTAACGGCAAAAAAATATCGTAATTATATGTTTTTAATGACTTTTAGTAATTTTTTATTGTCTGATTTGGTTCAAATGTGAGGCTTTTAAGAAATCATTATCAGCCATGTCTTAAATATTGTGCTTTTTCCATAAGTTTTCTCTTCCGAAATAAGTGTTGTGCACGTGAGTACAATGTTGTGCTGCAAAAGAGTCTCCTAGGCTGTAGGCGTGTAAAAAAATGTATCTCGTTTGTCGCTTAGGGAGCCTAACCAATGAGTTCGTCACAGAATGCAGATGCCACACAGCTTGTCAGCGCCGCCATCACGAGTAGCGACTCGGGCTTTGCTGATATCGCTCACCTCGATGAAGACGGTCTTGCTGGAGGATTGGTGGGGGGAGCCGCTGATGATGCGGGCAAGGCAGTGCTCTTTCAGGGCTCGTTGCCCTACGACTTCGGTGCGGCTGGCCCTGCCGATAGTGGCGCCTTTCAGTGGAGTGCAGATGGTCTTCCAACCCTGACGTCCCAAGGCGAGCCGCTGACTTTTCGTCGCTCGGCCGACGGTCAGGTCATTGCCGCCAAGACACCAGATAGCACACCGATCTTGCACATCACAGTGACAGACGTTGGGACAGGCGCCTACAAGGTGTACCTGCTGGGACCCTTGGATCACCCGGAATCCGGTGTGGAAGATAATCTGGTCTTCTCGGTGGGTTACACCATTACTGATAAAGACGGCAACCAAAGTTCAGCCCGTCTGGCTATTGACGTCGATGACGACTCTCCGATGAACAGGATTGACGCGCCTGACAGCGTGCAACCTGGGGATGTGGTAACCGGTACCTGGGCCGAGTCAGCTGGTGCTGATGGTATTCGTAGTAGCGTGGTGAGACTGCCCGGCGACAGTACCGAATATTCCCTTGGCAGCAACATCGAGACCGGTGCAGGCACTCTTATTGTGAACACCGATGGTACTTGGAAGTTCACGGCGAACGAGTTGGCGGCGGGTACGTTGCGTTTTGACATTGTCACCACTGATGGGGACGGAGACGGGGCAACGAGTAGCGCGACAGTAGAAATTGACTGTGGCTGTGGCGAGGGGCCGACGACGCCTGAAATTGACGATGATCCCGATTCAAAGCCGTCCCAGGCTGTTGTCGATGAGGATGGTCTGGCAGGGGGTATCGCAGGCGGTCTTCAGGACGTCCTGACCAACCAGACGGTGGCCGCGGGCAGTTTGAACTATGACTTCGGCGATGATGGAGCCGGCAGCTTTACCTGGAGCACTGACGGTTTGCCCAGCCTGACCTCGGGCGGTAGTGCGGTGAGCTGGTCGCTGTCGAGCAACGGAATGACCGTTACAGGCGTGGATGGCAACGGTGAGCAGGTCATTACCATCGAGCTGACCAACGTACTTGATGGCCTTTACCGCGTTGTATTGTCCAAGCCGCTGGATCATGTGAACCCGGCGGTGGAAGACGACGTTAAGCTCTACGTTCGCTACACCATCACTGACGCTGATGGGGAGACTGCCTCCGGCAAGCTCAAGGTGGTGATTGATGACGATCGTCCTGTGGTAGCCAATGAAACCGCCGAAACTCAAGCGGGTGAGGCGATCACCGTGAACGTGCTAGCCAACGATCGGTTTGGCGCCGATGGCGCAGGTGGTGTCCTTACCGCGTCTGTGGATGAAGGAGACCTTGTTGGCAGCGTGACGATCAATGCTGACGGTTCCTTGACCTTCCAGCCTACCGATGGCTATAGCGGCGATGCGGTGATCGACTACACCGTGGTTGACGGTGATGGAGACACGGTAGTCGGTCGCCTGTCTGTGTGGGTGGAAGGTGTTGATGGGACGCCTGTAACACCTGGTGGTGAAGGACAGCCTGGTAGCAACGTGCCTCTAGCAGTGGTAGATGAAGATGGATTGGCGGGTGGCGTAGCGGGTGGTATCAAGGATGTGCTGAAGAATAGCCCCGTGGCGACCGGGACGCTTGGCTACAGCTTCGGGGACGATGGTGCTGGCAGCTTCAGTTGGAACACCAGCGGACTTGCTAACCTGACGTCACAGGGTAAGAGCGTCAGTTGGTCGGTCAGCGCCAATGGACAAACGTTGGTGGGAAGTGCCAATGGGGCGCCGGTGCTTACGATTGAACTGACGGATCTCGCAAGCGGTGCTTACCAGGTGACCCTGGCGAAGCCGTTGGATCATGCGGTCGCAGGCATCGAAGACGACATCAAGCTGGATGTGGGTTACACCATCACGGATGCGGACGGCGATACGGCGGATGGCCAGCTGGGTGTGATCATCGACGACGACACCCCAGTGGTTCGCAATGACTCAGCAACGACCTCCGATGGCGAGTCAGTGACGGTAAATGTACTGGCCAACGACGGCACGGGGGCCGATGGTGCCCGTGTTACTGGTGCGAGTGTAGTGGGTGGCGCCAGCGTCGGGTCGGTGGTGATCAATGCCGACGGTTCTTTGACGTTCCAACCCGCTGATGGCTATAGCGGCGATGTGGTGATCGATTATACCGTAATTGACGGTGATGGAGACACGGCAGTCGGCCGCCTGTCGGTAGCCGTGGAAGGCACCGACGGCACGCCGACGACACCGGGTGGCGAGGGGAACCCCTCTGGCAAGGTACCTCTGGCGGTGGTGGACGAAGATGGGCTGGCGGGTGGCGTAGCGGGTGGTATCAAGGATGTGCTGAAGAATAGCCCGGTGGCGACCGGGACGCTTGGCTACCGCTTCGGAGACGACGGTGCCGGTAGCTTCAGCTGGAAGACTAGCGGGCTTGCGAACCTGACATCACAAGGTCAGAGCATCAGCTGGGCGGTCAGCGCCAATGGACAGACGTTGGTCGGAAGTGCCAATGGGGGGCCGGTGCTGACGATTGAACTGACGGATCTCGCAAGCGGTGCTTACGAGGTCACCCTGGCGAAGCCGTTGGATCACTCGGTGGCCGGCGTCGAAGACGACATCAAGCTGGACGTGGGTTACACCATCACGGATGCGGACGGTGATACGGCGAATGGTCAGCTGGGCGTGATCATCGATGACGACACCCCGATTGCCCGTGCTGATTCCGCCACGTCATCCGATGGTGAGCCTGTAACGGTGAATGTGCTGGCCAATGACGGTACCGGTGCCGATGGCGCTCGCATCACTGGCGCCAACGTGGTTGGTGGCGCGGGCGTGGGTTCCGTTGTCGTTAACGCTGACGGCACTTTGACCTTTACCCCAGCAGCCGGTTTTGATGGAAGTGCCCGCATTCGCTATACCCTCACCGACGGTGATGGTGATGCCGCGACCGCTGATCTTAGGGTGTATGTGACCCAGACCGCATCCAACGAACTGTTCGTGGGTGATAACAGCGACAATGGTGCGACTACCGGTGCCGGCGACGACGCTCTAGTAGGTGATCAGGGCGGCGTGATGACCACCTTGAAGCCGTCGACCAACTACAACATCTCGTTGATCGTTGATACCACTGGCAGCATGGCGGTGGGTTCAGGAACCGATGGCTTGACCAAGATACAGCTGGTGAAGCAGGCCCTGACAAAGCTCGTGGTCGACCTGGTTGGCCACGATGGCAAGGTCAATCTGCAGATCGTCGATTTCGACAGCAACGCCGTGCAGCATGTTGCGTTTGACCTGGGCTCCAGCGGTAGTGACATCAATTCAGTCATCAACTTCATCAATGGCCTGGACGCAGAAGGCGCTACCAACTACGAAGCAGGGATTCGCAAGGCCAGCGAGTGGCTGACGGCGCAGGATGCCAATCCGGCCTACAGCGACTATGAAGACCTGACCTTCTTCCTGACGGATGGTGCGCCCAACTATTGGCTCAATGACAATGGTGGCATCGTCAATGGCGGGGGGGCGGTCAACAAGAACGCCATCGTCGAGGCGGTTGAAGCCTTTGAAGAGCTTTCTTCCCTTAGCGAGGTCAACGCCGTTGGGATCGGTCGAGGCACGGTGACGGATGTCCTTCGCTTCTTCGACAACACCGACGTTCAGGGAACGGATGGGATTTCCTATACGGGTACGCTGGTCGAAACTGAGTACCTGGCCCGCTTCTTCGCCGGCTCCATGGAACCGCTGCGGGTCGAGGATTGGTTGCGCACCTCTGGTGATGGCACTAAAGCCTATCAGACCGCTGGCTTCTTCCGTATAGAAGACTGGAAGGCTGACGGTACTGCGGCTCAGGTCATTAGCCCCTCCTTTTTTGTGTCGGATACCGGCAGCGACAACCTCAAGACCGCATTGCGTTTCAGATACGGGACAGATGATATATCGCCGGAAGACTCGATCAGCTATACCATCGAAACCTTTGTTGGCGGTAGCTGGCAGTATTATTCTGGCTCGTCGCTCGGTGAGACGAGCAGTTGGGTCACCTGGGATGCGGGCTTCCTGGAGGCAGGGCAGTACCGTTTAGTCTTCGAGGTCGCGAACAATATTGGAGGTGATGATCGCCTGGATGTTGACGATATCCGGCTCGAAACTCGTTTGCTGGGCGATGACGACATGGCCAGCTACGGCCAGCTGGATATCGTCTATGACAGCGATGATCTAGACGCAGCCCTGGCAAATGGTGGCCAGATCGATGCGCTCAAGTCGTTGGGTAACGACAATCTGGAGGGCGGTGCGGGTAGCGACGTCATCTTCGGCGACACCATCAATACCGATCATCTGGTCTGGACCAATGGTGATACCGGTGAAGCCTTTACGGCCGCGGGGCATGATGGCCTAGGCTATGAAGGCCTGACCGAATACCTGAAGTGGGCGGTCAATGACGGTGTTACGGCGACAAGCGATCAGGTGAGTCAGTACATCAGTGACAACTACACCTCGCTGCTGGACTCAGCCCGCCAGGATGGTGGTAACGACACTCTGCGTGGTGGCGCCGGCGATGATGTGCTGGTGGGCGGCGGTGGCAATGATCTGCTGATCGGCGGTGCGGGCGATGACCTGCTGCTGGGGGGATTTGGTGCAGATGTGTTTGCCTTTGAGCAGGGAGATGCCAGCAGTACCGTCGCTAAGGACACCATCGCTGACTTTGGCCTGGGCAGCTTCATCGCCAGCGGCGAGGCGGACAAGCTCGACCTATCGGATCTTCTCGATGGTGCTGTCGAGAGCGATGTGTCCGACTATCTGGTGGCCAGCCAACAGGGTGCTGACACACTGATCTCGGTGAAATCCGACGGTGGTATCGCGTCTTCCGGGGCGAACGCGGATCAGACCATCCTACTGCAAGGTGTCAGCATGGGTGGGGACTCCAGCGGTGACTTCCTTAACCAACTGATTCAAAACGGTCAATTGGAGGTGCAGTGATAGTAGCCGCTCTCAAAGTATTGCTGGACTTGGATAAGGCTCGGCAGTCCAGGTAATGCTCACTTGAGATGGGCGTGTTGACGCTCATCTCGATGGTTAAGTGTATAGCGCCCGGTGAATACCGGGCGCTTTTTTTGATTCATCGTATATCTATGCGTGAGGAGGTGGGCAAGACCATTGCCTGCCGTCGTGTTGCCCCCATGTCGCGTTGCCAGTTAGCCCGCCTGCTAGGTGACTGTATGATGCAGGTGGCTGACTCTCTGTCCCGACGGCTGGCGGCAGCACCTGATGCAACCTAACTTCCTGATATCTCCTGTTGGCGACAGAGATAACCTTGTGGCCGCTCAATACCCCCATTGACTGCCTCGGTGCTCCATGCGTCTAGGAGGTTGATCTATGGCATTCTTCATTGTTTTTAATGAAGTATTATTAGGTCATGTGGCGGAGTCTTTATCCTGCGAGAATATGGTTTTTATTTGCGTTTTTCTTGATGGCTTACAAGGTCAATAGACTCAATGGGTTGCCCTACCTGCTCTTGGTGGATAATGAGTTCGCATTTTTGGGTTCAAAGTCCATATTTTTCATGCGGCCCGATTCTTTTTGTTTGATCTAATGGATCTAGTGTGCACGTTGTGATTTTAATGTTCATCTAAATGGCTGATTAACGAATCAATTATTTGGTTGATTGTCAGTAGGTATCAGCATTAGTCTTTGTGTAAGTGTTCGTATCTGCCTAATGTTACGCATTCTGTCCGCATTTTATGGTGAGCCAAGATGGTTGGTCGGTGTTGGCTTTGGCTGGCACGCAAATGTTTTTTTATGTCAGATGCATTTTAGGAGACGAATTTCGACACGCTGTGGTCGGGTGAATTAAGTGCATCTTTATTCGACGCTTGAGTGAGAATGTAGGTGACTATCTCCCTAGTGGCTTCCTGTTCCCTTGATCATGCTAGAGGCTCTTTTTCGGAGGGACGAGATCTTGTCTCAACGGAAAGATGGCGCTCGCTTATGAATACTGCTGAAGTTGGAGGATAGTGATAATGGAGTGTTATGCACTGGTTAGCGGGATTGGGCGGATACCCACGCGCTTAACACCTCTTGCGGATGCAATTAGAAGGGCAGGGCACGAGCACTCTGGCCGGACCCTTGTCACTTCACTCGGGTTAGTGGTGCTATTGAGCGCAGCTGGGCCAGTATTGGCGACCACGACGGAGACGACGACACCTTGTGAGAAGGTGGGTAGTGACGGTGTCTCTGTTGAGGTTGATGTGCTAGATGCGGAGAAAGAAAGTCTGGAGTGTGATGGCACTCAAATCTCTAGTAGTGACGACGCCGACCAAACGCAGCCCTATGCAAGTACCTTGATTTCTGCCAGTGGCGACAGTCGAACCAGCCGCCAACTGACACGGGCAACCACTACTGTCCAGGTCGGCGCTGGAGCCGTGGCAGGTGGCCCTGGATCCGTCGCAGTAGGCTATGCAGCGACGACAGGTAATAGCGCTCAGGCTAGCGTAGCAATTGGTGATCAGGCGGTCACTGATGGATCGGGTGGCGTGTCCATTGGCCGCTCCGCTTATACCAGCCATAAGAATGGCATCGCGATAGGTGGCGCCATGGCGGTATCCGGCACCATGGCTAGGATGGGGGGCGTTCAATCGCTCGCCGATAACGCAATCGCGTTGGGTGCCAATACAGATGGAGGCGCGCGCGCTACAGCGTTAAGTAGCATGGCGATGGGGGCAAGGGCTGAAGCTACGGGAAGTCAGTCTATTGCCATTGGTGCCGCTATTGACAAGCTGTTTAACGATGACACCTTGCAGACGCCTACAACGGCATCTGGCGTGGGCGCCATTGCTATGGGAAGCAATGCCGTCGCAGGAGCCCAGGCGACGGAAGACGGTGCCATCGCCTTGGGGGGAGAGTCTAGCGCCACTGGGGCGAAGGCCATCGCCATTGGCGAGGGGAGTACCTCTAGCGCTGATGGCGCGGTGAGTCTCGGCAGCGCACTGACCGCCAGCGCTGCAAATAGCGTGGTGATTGGCACGAATAGTTCTATCGGTGCCAACGCCGAGAGTGCGAACGCCATTGGTGACTCCAACACGATCAGCGACGCGTCGCAGTACTCCAGCGTTATCGGCATGAATAATGACGTGGACGGTAACGCAGTACGCGTGCTGGGCAACAACAACGATATCAGCGCAGATTTTGCAGGCGTTGCTGGATCCAGCAACACGGTGTCTTCTGCATCGAAACAGGCCAATGTTATTGGCAATAATGCCAATGTTGACGGGTTGGGAGCTACGGTTATCGGTAGCTCGGGAACCGCGAGCGCCGATCACACCATCGTGATGGGCACCAACGGTACCGCGTCTGCCCTGGAGGCTGTCGCTATTGGGCACGGGGCCAATGCCAGCGAAGCCTCGAGTGTTGCGCTGGGCAGTGGTACGACCACGGAGCAGGCCGTTGGCACGACTGATGCAACGGTAGCGGGGACCAAATACACGTTTGCCGGCACTGCGCCGAAGGGCACCGTTAGTGTTGGTTCTGCGGCGACGACAGATAGCGAAGGTAATGCCGTTGCCAGCACCGAACGTACGATTACCCATGTGGCGGCGGGTCGCCTATCCGCGACCAGCACCGATGCGGTGAACGGTAGCCAGCTCCACGCGAGTAATCTCGCCATTGATGGTAATAAGACCACCATCGATGGTCACACGGCGGCGCTTGCTGACCTTAAATCTGATGCCGACTACTATCAGGCCAACTCCACCGGCACAGCGGCGTCTGCCACCGGCGCCGACAGTCTGGCCATTGGCCCATCTGCGGTGGCGGACAAGGCCAATAGCGTGGCTATCGGCAATGGCGCCAAGGCCACGGTGGCAGACAGCGTCGCCCTGGGTAACGGTGCTACCACGTCGGCCATCGTGGATACCGCAAAAGGCACCGTGGCGGGTACCGAGCACACCTTCGCCGGTGGCGATGCCAAGGGCACCGTCAGCGTGGGCGCAGCGGGTAGCGAGCGCACTATCACCAACGTTGCGGCGGGCCAGCTATCCGCGACCAGTACCGATGCGGTGAATGGTAGTCAGTTGTTCGCTACGAATACAGAAGTGGCCAAGAACAGAGGTGATATCACCACGATCAATAGTGATATTGCCAATCTGACGACGGACGCCAAGTACTACCAGGCCAACTCCACTGGTGCCGTAGCGTCGGCCACCGGCGCTGACAGCCTGGCCATGGGCCCATCTGCGGTGGCGGACAAGGCCAATAGCGTGGCTATCGGCAATGGGGCCAAGGCCACCGTGGCAGACAGCGTAGCTCTGGGTAACGGTGCTACCACGGCTGCCATCGTCGATACCGCAAAAGGTACCGTGGCCGGTACCGAGCACACCTTTGCCGGTGGCGACGCCAAGGGCACCGTCAGCGTCGGTGCGGTGGGCAGCGAGCGCACTATCACCAACGTGGCAGCAGGACGCCTATCCGCGACCAGTACCGATGCGGTGAACGGTAGTCAGTTGTTCGCTACGAATACAGAAGTGGCCGAGAACAGGGGCGATATCACCACGATCAATAGTGATATTGCCAATCTGACGACGGACGCCAAGTACTACCAGGCCAACTCCACCGGTGCGGCAGCGTCGGCCACTGGCACCGATAGCCTGGCCATGGGTCCGGCGGCCAAGGCCAGCGCCACCAACAGTGTGGCTATAGGCAATGGGGCCAATGCCTCGGTAGCAGACAGCGTGGCCCTGGGTAGCGGTGCTACCACGGCCGCCATCGTGGATACCGCAAAAGGCACCGTGGCGGGCACCGAGCACACCTTCGCCGGTGGCGATGCCAAGGGCACCGTCAGCGTGGGCGCAGCGGGTAGTGAGCGCACCATCACCAATGTGGCGGCGGGCCAGCTGTCCGCGACCAGTACCGATGCGGTGAACGGTAGTCAGTTGTTCGCTACGAATACAGAAGTGGCCAAGAACAGAGGTGATATCACCACGATCAATAGTGATATTGCCAATCTGACGACGGACGCCAAGTACTATCAGGCCAACTCCACCGGCACGGCGGCGTCGGCCACCGGCACCGACAGTCTGGCCATGGGGCCATCTGCGGTGGCGGACAAGGCCAATAGTGTGGCTATTGGCAATGGCGCCAAGGCCTCGGTGTCCGACAGCGTGGCCCTGGGTAACGGTGCTACCACGGCTGCCATCGTGGATACTGCAAAAGGCACCGTGGCCGGTACCGAGCACACCTTTGCCGGTGGCGATGCCAAGGGCACCGTCAGCGTGGGTGCCGTCGGTAGCGAGCGCACCATCACCAATGTGGCGGCGGGACGCCTATCCGCGACCAGCACCGATGCGGTGAACGGTAGTCAGTTGTTCGCTACGAATACAGAAGTGGCCAAGAACAGAGGTGATATCACCACGATCAATAGTGATATTGCCAATCTGACGACGGACGCCAAGTACTACCAGGCCAACTCCACTGGTGCCGCAGCGTCGGCCACCGGCGCTGACAGCCTGGCCATGGGCCCATCTGCGGTGGCGGACAAGGCCAATAGCGTGGCTATCGGCAATGGCGCCAAGGCCACGGTGGCAGACAGCGTCGCCCTGGGTAACGGTGCCACCACGGCGGCAGTCGTCGATACCGCCAAGGGTACCGTGGCGGGCACCGAGCACACCTTTGCCGGTGGCGACGCCAAGGGCACCGTCAGCGTCGGTGCGGTGGGCAGCGAGCGCACTATCACCAACGTGGCAGCAGGACGCCTATCCGCGACCAGTACCGATGCGGTGAACGGTAGTCAGTTGTTCGCTACGAATACAGAAGTGGCCGAGAACAGGGGCGATATCACCACGATCAATAGTGATATTGCCAATCTGACGACGGACGCCAAGTACTACCAGGCCAACTCCACTGGTGCCGCAGCGTCGGCCACCGGCGCTGACAGCCTGGCCATGGGCCCATCTGCGGTGGCGGACAAGGCCAACAGCGTGGCTATCGGCAACGGGGCCAACGCCTCGGTGGCAGACAGCGTCGCCCTGGGTAACGGTGCTACCACGTCGGCCATCGTGGATACCGCCAAGGGCACCGTGGCGGGTACCGAGCACACCTTCGCCGGTGGCGATGCGAAGGGCACCGTCAGCGTGGGCGCAGCGGGTAGCGAGCGCACCATTACCAATGTGGCGGCGGGCCAGCTATCCGCGACCAGTACCGATGCGGTCAATGGCAGCCAGCTATACGCCACCAACCAGGCGGTGGGTGCCCTGGATGCGGGTGTGGTCAAGTACGACCTGGACGGAGACGACAATGTCGATACTGACAAGATCACCCTGGCCGGTGGGACTGATGGGACTACGCTGGCCAACGTGGCAGATGGAGGCCTGACGGCAGAGAGCAGCGATGCGGTGAATGGCAGTCAGCTCTTTGCCACTAACGAGCGAGTGAGCAAGAACGAAGGCGATATCACCAATCTGACGACGGACGCCAAGTACTACCAGGCCAACTCCACCGGCACGGCGGCATCGGCTACCGGCACCGATAGTCTGGCGATGGGGCCCTCTGCGGTGGCAGACAAGGCCAATAGTGTGGCTATCGGCAACGGCGCCAAGGCTACGGTGGCTGACAGCGTTGCCCTGGGTAACGGAGCGACCACGGCGGCTATCGTGGATACCGCCAAAGGCACCGTGGCGGGCACTGAGTACACCTTTGCCGGTGGCGATGCCAAGGGCACCGTCAGCGTAGGCACCAGCGGCGCCGAGCGCACTATTACCAACGTTGCGGCGGGCCAGATATCCGCAACCAGTACCGATGCGGTGAATGGCAGCCAGCTCTATGCCACGAATGCAGAAGTGGACAAGAACAGAGGTGATATCACCACGATTAATAGTGATATCGATGCGCTTGAGAACGGCAACAAATACTACCAGGCCAACTCGACGCTGAATGGCGCCGATGCCAGCGGCACGGATAGCCTGGCCATGGGCCCAGTGGCCAAGGCCAGCGCCACCAACAGCGTGGCTATCGGCAATGGTGCCAATGCCTCGGTAGCCGACAGCGTGGCCCTGGGTAACGGAGCGACCACGGCGGCCATCGTGGATACTGCCAAGGGCACCGTGGCGGGCTCTGAGTACGCCTTTGCCGGTGGCGATGCCAAGGGCACCGTCAGCGTAGGCACCAGCGGCGCCGAGCGCACTATAACCAACGTGGCGGCGGGCCAGATATCCGCAACCAGTACCGATGCGGTTAATGGCAGTCAGCTGTATGCCACGAATACAGAAGTGGCCGAGAACAGGGGCGATATCACCACGATCAATAGTGATATTGCCAATCTGACGACGGACGCCAAGTACTACCAGGCCAACTCCACCGGCACGGCGGCGTCGGCCACCGGCACCGATAGCCTGGCCATGGGGCCGGCGGCCAAGGCCAGCGCCACCAACAGCGTGGCTATAGGCAATGGGGCCAACGCCACGGTTGCAGACAGCGTGGCCCTGGGTAATGGGGCCACCACGGCTGCCATCGTGGATACCGCCAAGGGCACCGTGGCGGGCACCGAGCACACCTTTGCCGGTGGCGATGCCAAGGGCACCGTCAGCGTGGGCGCAGCGGGTAGTGAGCGCACCATCACCAATGTGGCGGCGGGCCAGCTGTCCGCGACCAGTACCGATGCGGTGAACGGTAGTCAGTTGTTCGCTACGAATACAGAAGTGGCCAAGAACAGAGGTGATATCACCACGATCAATAGTGATATTGCCAATCTGACGACGGACGCCAAGTACTACCAGGCCAACTCCACTGGTGCCGTAGCGTCGGCCACCGGCGCTGACAGCCTGGCCATGGGCCCATCTGCGGTGGCGGACAAGGCCAATAGCGTGGCTATCGGTAATGGGGCCAATGCCTCGGTAGCAGACAGCGTGGCCCTGGGTAACGGTGCTACCACGGCTGCCATTGTGGATACCGCCAAGGGCACCGTGGCGGGCACTGAGTACACCTTTGCCGGTGGCGATGCCAAGGGCACCGTCAGCGTGGGGGCAGTGGGCAGCGAGCGCACCGTCACCAACGTGGCGGCGGGCCAGCTGTCCGCGACCAGTACCGATGCGGTCAATGGCAGCCAGCTATACGCCACTAACCAGGCGGTGGGTGCCCTGGATGCGGGTGTGGTCAAGTACGACCTGGACGGAGACGACAATGTCGATACTGACAAGATCACCCTGGCCGGTGGGACTGATGGGACTACGCTGACCAACGTGGCAGATGGAGGCCTGACGGCAGAGAGCAGCGATGCGGTGAATGGCAGTCAGCTCTTTGCCACTAACGAGCGAGTGAGCAAGAACGAAGGCGATATCACCAATCTGACGACGGACGCCAAGTACTACCAGGCCAACTCGACTGGTGCCGCAGCGTCGGCCACCGGCGCTGACAGCCTGGCCATGGGCCCGGTGGCCAAGGCCAGCGCCACCAACAGCGTGGCCATCGGTAATGGGGCCAACGCCTCGGTGGCAGACAGCGTGGCCCTGGGTAACGGGGCGACCACGGCCGCCATCGTGGATACCGCCAAGGGTACCGTGGCGGGCACTGAGTACACCTTTGCCGGTGGCGATGCCAAGGGTACCGTCAGCGTGGGGGCAGTGGGTAGCGAGCGCACCATCACCAATGTGGCGGCGGGCCGCCTATCCGCGACCAGTACCGATGCGGTGAATGGTAGTCAGTTGTTCGCTACGAATACAGAAGTGGCCGAGAACAGGGGCGATATCACCACGATCAATAGCGATATTGCCAACCTGACGACGGACGCCAAGTACTACCAGGCCAACTCCACCGGCACGGCGGCGTCGGCCTCCGGCACCGATAGTCTGGCGGTGGGGCCCTCTGCGGTGGCAGACAAGGCCAATAGTGTGGCTATCGGCAACGGCGCCAAGGCTACGGTGGCTGACAGCGTTGCCCTGGGTAACGGAGCGACCACGGCGGCTATCGTGGATACCGCCAAGGGCACCGTGGCGGGCACCGAGTACACCTTCGCCGGAGGCGATGCCAAGGGCACCGTCAGCGTGGGGGCAGTGGGCAGTGAGCGCACCATCACCCACGTGGCAGCGGGCCAGCTATCCGCGACCAGTACCGATGCGGTGAACGGTAGTCAGTTGTTCGCTACGAATACAGAAGTGGCCAAAAACAGAGGCGATATCACCACGATCAATAGTGATATCGATGCGCTCGAGAGCGGCAACAAGTACTACCAAGCCAAGTCTACTCTTGATGGCGCCGATGCCAGCGGTACCGACAGCCTGGCCATGGGACCGGTGGCCAAGGCCAGCGCCAGTAATAGTGTGGCCATCGGCAACGGGGCCAACGCCAGCATTGCCAACAGCGTGGCGTTAGGTAACGGTGCCACCACGGCGGCAGTCGTCGATACCGCCAAGGGTACCGTGGCGGGCACCGAGTACACCTTCGCGGGTGGCGATGCCAAGGGCACCGTCAGTGTGGGTGCCGTCGGTAGCGAGCGCACCATCACCAACGTGGCAGCAGGTCGCCTATCCGCGACCAGTACCGATGCAGTGAACGGTAGTCAGTTGTTCGCTACGAATACAGAAGTGGCCAAAAACAGAGGCGATATCACCACGATCAATAGTGATATCGATGCGCTCGAGAGCGGCAACAAGTACTACCAAGCCAAGTCTACTCTTGATGGCGCCGATGCCAGCGGTACCGACAGCCTGGCCATGGGACCGGTGGCCAAGGCCAGCGCCAGTAATAGTGTGGCCATCGGCAATGGGGCCAACGCTAGCATTGCCAACAGCGTGGCGTTAGGTAACGGTGCCACCACGGCGGCAGTCGTCGATACCGCCAAGGGTACCGTGGCGGGCACCGAGTACACCTTCGCGGGTGGCGATGCCAAGGGTACCGTCAGCGTTGGCGCTGCTGGTAGCGAGCGCACTATCACCAATGTCGCGGCGGGCCAGCTATCCGCTACCAGTACCGACGCGGTCAATGGCAGCCAGCTTTACGCCACCAATCAGGCGGTGGGTGCCCTGGATGCGGGCGTGGTCAAGTATGACCTGGACAGTAACGACCATGTCGATACCGACAGTATCACCCTCGCCGGCGGAACCGATGGCACCAAGCTGACTAATGTGGCGAAAGGAAACCTGACCGCGACCAGCACCGATGCGGTGAACGGCAGCCAGCTATACGCCACCAACCAGGCGGTGGGGGGATTGGATACCCGTCTGGATACCGCCGAAGGCAACATCAGTACTAACACCGGCAATATCACCACCAATGCCGGAAAGATATTAACCAACGCCAGCAGTATTACTGCCAATGCGGGGGATATCACCAGCAACACCAATGCCATCAGCGATAACCACGATGACATTCAGGACAATATCGATGCCATCGGGGGCATAGAGGCGAACGCGCGCTACTACAAGGCCAACTCCACTGGTGACGTGTCTGTCGCCACAGGTGTGGATAGTCTGGCGATGGGGCCCTCTGCCAGCGCCATGGGTGACGACAGCCTCGCCATCGGTAAGGGAGCCACTGTCAGCGTCGCGTCCAGCGTCGCACTGGGCAGCGGGGCAAAGGCCGATCGCGTCATTGCTCCGGCTTCTGGGCAGTTTGCAGCGGGCTCAGGTGAGATCGCCTACAACACCGGTGACGGTACATTGTTGGGTGAAGTCTCCGTTGGCCGGACTGGCGAGTATCGACAGGTCACTCATGTTGCCGATGGTGTCGAGGACCATGACGCGGTGACCTTGCGTCAGCTCAAGGGGGCCATCGGCTCGCTATCGGATACCAATGCGCTGTTCTTCCATGCCAACGGCATCGTAAACGAGGACTCCGTTGCGTCAGGTGACAATGCCATGGCGGCAGGGCCTGGTGCAGTGGTCAATGCCGACGACGCCATCGGTGTCGGTTACCAAGCCAAGGTGGAAGCATCCGCAGCCGGGGCGATTGCCATCGGTGACCAGGCCCATAGTTCTCTGGCCGATGCGGTGACGATCGGCTCGTCGGCACAGGGTGGCGGGGAACAGTCCGTGGCCCTCGGTGCCGGGGCCAAGGCCACTCAGGCAGGTGCTGTTGCCCTGGGCGCGCAGTCCGTGACCGAGGATGCCGTGGCAACGAATACCGTCACCCTTCTTGGTCAGTCTCGTACAGTGGCAGGCGGTTCCCCCTTGGCGACGGTCAGTGTCGGTGCAGTGGGCAAGGAGCGCACGCTGACCCACTTGGCGGCGGGACGTGTGGCAGCGGATTCCACCGATGCCATCAATGGCAGTCAGCTCTTCGCGACCCATCAGGCGATGAACGAGCTGGTGGCCTACGACCGCATGGGCGATGGCAGCGTCAACTGGGGCCGGGTGACCCTCGGTGCCAAGACGAGGGCTGCGGGCGGAACGGTGCTGGATGGCGTGGCTGACGGCAAGATTGCCAGTGATAGCAAGGAAGCGATCAACGGCAGCCAGCTCAAGGACACCAATGACCGTGTGGCTCGGGTGGAAGGCGATGTGGATGGCATCGAGGACGTCATCGATGACATGAACGGCGATGTCGCAGCGCTGGCGGATAGCGCGGTGCAATATGACGCAGACGGTGACAAGGGTCAGATCACGCTAGGGGGCACTAGCGGTACGCTTATCACCAACGTAGCGGATGGCAGCATCAGCCAAGGCAGCAGCGAGGCCGTCAATGGCGGTCAGGTCTGGGACCTGATGGAAGACGTTGGCGATCTGCAAGTGTCGGCGCAGGACAGCAAGTACTTCCAGGCCAACTCCAGCGCTCCTGCCGCCCAGGCCAAGGGCGATGACAGTATCGCCATTGGCGGAGAGGCCGTCGCTGAGTCCAAGGGTGGCGTGGCTCTCGGCAGCGGGGCAATTGCCGATCGCAAAGGCATGAATGGCAAGCAGGAGGCTTTTTCTGACGTTGCGGTGGCATCGTCCCAGGGCGCGCTGTCGGTCGGGAGCGAAGGCAGTGAGCGCCAGATCATCCACGTGGCCGGTGGTACCGAAGACACCGATGCCGTCAATGTGCGTCAGCTCAAGTCCGTGCAGGAGGGCGCTGTCAACTATGACCGCAAGGATGACGGCAGCGTCGACTATGGATCTGTCAGTCTCGGTAAGGGTGATGAGCCTGTACAGATCCACAATGTAGCGTCAGGGACGTCGACCTACGATGCGGTCAACCTTGGCCAGCTGAATGCACTGGATAGCAAGTTCAACCACGCCTATGACCATCTCAGCGACAAGATCAATGAAGTCGAGCGTGATGCAAGCGGTGGCATCGCCGCCCTGGCCGCTATGGCGGATGCCCCTTATGTCGCGGGGAAGTTCACCTACCACATCGGTACTGGCTACCACAACGGCGAATCGGCCTTGGGTGTGAGCCTCCGGCGCACGGCAGATGACGGTCGCTGGAGTGTCGGGCTAGGGATCGGCGCATCCCATGGGGGGCCGACGGTGGGGCTGGGTGTCTCCGGGGTGATCGACTGAGAACGCATTCCCGCGTTGCATGGTGTGGGGTGTTGCATGGACACATGTTGGAAGAGGGTGTGAAGCAATGAAGCGATGGATAAGCGTAGTAGTGGGCTTGCTGCTGACGCCAGCAATGGCCCTGGCAAGCGTGCAAAGCGGCATCGATGCCTATGTCAGTGGCAACTACCCCGCCGCGTATGAACAGTGGCTGCCTCTGGCGCAACAGGGTGACAAGGACGCCCTGCATAACCTCGGCATCCTGTTTCTCGAGGGGCGAGGCGTCGAGCAGAACACCGGGCAAGCCATCTCCCTGCTGGAGCGAGCGGCAGAGCTCGGTAGCGTCTCATCAGCGCTTGAACTCGCCGGCCTCTATGAAGCGGGACGACTGGTCCCCCAGGATGCCGCCAAGGCGGCCGAGTGGTATCGCCAAGCCGCCGAGGCGGGCTCTCCGCTGGCCCAGAACAACCTTGGGTTGTTGTACCTTAAGGGGGCGGGAGTAGAGCGTGATATTGGCGAGGCCTTGAGTCGTTTCTCACGGGCGTCTTCAGCGGGTGTCGCCGTGGCCACGGAAAACCTCGAGGCCGTCCTGGCTAGGCTTGTGGTCAAGCAGATCAAGGTACGCGGAGCCAATGTGCGTGAAGGGGGCTCGACCGACTTCCCCGTGATTGAGTGGGCCGGCCAAGGTGAGCAGGTCCACGTGATCGGGGAGGTCGATGGCTGGAGTCACGTCTATGTCGATGATGATCGTGCAGTAGGCTGGGTGGCCAGTCGCCTGTTGCAGGCGGCGGATCCCAGCTGAGGGAAGCGCTCGCTGATGTCGTAGGATGTATTGGGTAGCGCAGCTCTTTAGGCAAGGCCGCAGTCACCTGAAAGCTCTGCGTTACTTATCGTGTCAGCTGTTCCGCTCCAGGGCGTCCACGCAGAAGCGCAGGGCGCCTTTTTCATGTTCATGCTCAACATGGAAGCGCACGTTGACGTCGCGCAGGCTGACGCCGTACTGGCGTTGGTCGTCATGACCTCGATAGGCCGGTCTAGGATCTTGGCTCAGGACCTGGACAATCAAGCGCCTAAGCGATGCCCCGTGTGGGTGATCATCTAGTGCAGCCTGCGCTTCGGAAGAAAAGGACACGGCATGCTGGATGGGGGCGGCGGGGGCGAACCCCGCCCTGGCATCGGGCTGGCTTTCGGTCCAGGGCAGGTATGGCTTGATGTCGACCACCGGGGTGCCATCCACCAGGTCCGCGCCCGCCAACAGCAAACTGACCCCCGCCGTGGTGTCGATGTCGAGGAGTTCGACCAAGGATAGCCCGAGTCGGTTGGGACGATGTGTGCTGCGGCTGGCGAATACGCCCATTCGGGCATTTCCGCCCAGGCGAGGCGGCCGAACCATCGGTTTCCACCGTTGCGGACTAAGGTGAAAGATGAATGTCAGCCACAGGTGGCTGAACTCATCGAGGCCTCTGACCGCCAAGGGGTCGGCAAACTCGCCCTCGAGTGTGAGCCAGGCTCTGGCGTCCTTGACCAGGCCCGGCTGCCTGGGGACACCAAACTTGTCGGGAAAGTCGCTGTGAATGGTGCCGATGGGGGTAAGCGTGAAGCTGGAGTCGGACATGCTCAGGCAGTGGCTCCGGCAAGGGGAACATGGTCGAGTGGCGTCGCAGGGAGGGCCGACGTACCGGTGATCAGCGGATGCAGGCATCGTGTCATGGCAAAGCAGTGGGGCATTATCTTCTCTCGGCTGGTATCAAGATGGAGCTGGCTATTGGACAGAGCTCGGCTTGTGGGTAGGCTTGGCGAACCTCGCCAGGCGAGGTTGATGGCTGCCAGTCCCCCAGGAGTGTCTTTCATGTCTGCCCCTCATCCAGCATCGCCCGCGCAGGAAGTCCGGCTTCCGCGTATCCGCTATCGCGAAGCCCTGGCGGATGACGCCTCGGACCAGGCGGAAGTGTTCTATCACGCGGTCATGACTGGTGCCAGCCGTCATTACAGCATCGAGCAACGTCATGCCTGGGCCTCGGCATTGCCCCGCGAGGGCGCCGCCTGGCGGGCTCGTCAGGCATTGTTTACGACCCTGGTGGCGGACTGTGACGGCCGCTGTGTCGGCTTTGTCGAGTACGACATCGCCCGTGCCAGAATCGAGACGCTTTACGTCTGGCCATCCCTGGCTGGACAGGGGATCGGCGGGCGTCTGCTCGAGCTGGCGGAGGAACGACTCAAGCAGGCGGGGGCCAGACGAATGATCATCGAGGCCAGCCTGCTGTCGGCCGAACCCTTGCTCAGGGCTGGCTGGGTATCCCATGGCGAAGAGTGGGTCGAGCGTAACGGGGAACGGCTGCCTCGCCTGTGTCTGAGCAAGGCTCTCAAATGACGCTGACATGGCTCTGACGTGGGCTCTGACGTGGGCTCTGACATTTCGCTGAGACGATGACCCGGCCGCACGCCTGCCAGCGTGCGGGGGTACGCTCTATAAGCCCTCTGTCAGCGATAGGCCCTCTATCCAGTAACGAGTCCGCCGTAAGCCTCTGTCAGCTAGCTGGGCCGTCTTCCACCATCCGCATGGACAGGTCAATCGCCTTGATGTCCTTGGTCAAGGCGCCGCTGGAAATGCAGTCGACGCCGGTGTCAGCGATCGCTTTCAGGGTGGTCTCATCGACATTGCCGGAGGCCTCCAGCGTGGCGCGACCGGCGACCTGGCGCACGGCTTCGCGCATATCGTCCAGCGAGAAGTTGTCCAGCATGATGACATCTGCACCGGCTGCCAGCGCCTGGTTGAGCTCATCAAAGGTCTCGACTTCGACCTCCACGGTGAGATCCTTGGCGATGCCGCGTGCTTCCTTCACTGCTCCGGCGATACCGCCGCAGGCCCAGATGTGATTTTCCTTGATCAGGAAGGCATCGTAGAGCCCAATCCGGTGATTGGTGCCGCCCCCGCAGGCCACCGCATATTTCTGCGCGACGCGCATGCCGGGTAGCGTCTTGCGGGTGTCCAGCAGCTTGACCCCGGTCCCTTCCAGCAGGTCCACATAGTGGCGCGTTCGGGTGGCCGTGGCAGATAGCGTTTGCAGCAGGTTCAGGGCGGCCCGCTCGCCGGTGAGCAGGCTCCTGGCGGGGCCAGTCAGCTCAAGAAACGGCACGTCGGGCGTCAGTCGATCACCGTCGGCCGCATGCCAGGCCAAGCTGACGCGTGGATCAAGGCGGCGAAACAGCTCGTCGACCCAAGCCACGCCGCACAGGATGGCCGGCTCGCGGCTGATGACTCGGGCGTGGCCCTGGTGTTTTTCGGGAATCAGCTGAGCCGTAATGTCCACCGGGCCGACATCCTCTGCCAGCAGGCGTGCGGCGCTGTTGCGGATCTCTTCGGCAAGGGCGTCCTGGAAATGCATGGATATCTCTGTATTGCGGCGCGTGGAGCCGACATTATAGGGGGGATAAGCCTCGGCGTCAGTGCCTGGGCGACAGACTCCGATACCGGCAAGGAGAGGCCAGTGACCTGTGTGAACGGATGGTTGAACGGTGCTCGCCAGGTGCCTTCACCGAACATCAATGAGCGGCCCGACCAGGAAGTGTCTGCGGTGGTGCTGCATTCCATCAGCCTGCCGCCGGGTGAGTTTGGCGGTGATCATATCGAAGCGCTGTTCTGTAACCGGCTGGTGCCAGAGGCCCATCCTTACTTTGCCAAGATAGCGGGGCTCAAGGTGTCCGCGCATCTGCTGATTCGACGAGATGGCGAGTGCGTGCAGTTTGCTCCCTTCGAGGCTCGCGCCTGGCACGCTGGGCGCTCGCGCTGGTTCGACGGGCATCGCATGCGTGACGAGCTGAATGATTTTTCCATTGGCATCGAACTCGAAGGTGATCCATCGACGCCATATCGAGAAGCACAGTACCGACGTCTGGCACAGGTGCTGCACGATCTGTTTGACGCCTATCCACTCATCACCCCCGAAAGGCTGACCAGTCATGCTCGAATCGCCCCTCTGCGCAAGGACGACCCGGGTCCGTCTTTTGACTGGGCTTATCTGCGCCGCTGTTTGCAGTGCCGTGAGTCGAGGCCATAGGCCAGCGTTCTTGCACAGTTTGGTCGCGAGCCGGGTGTCAAACGGTAGTTTGTTTACAAGTGGCTGACTTTCGTCACATAACTGGCAGAGGAGCGTGGCTAAGCCATTGTGTTGCAGTGCAATATAGCTGAATTGAAAAACATTTCCATAGCTGGTTCAATTGGCAGTGCAGGGCGATTGAGGTATCTTCTTGCCCAATCGTGCCCGGGTGGCACGGATAATCTCGTAATATTACTACATGCCTGACGCTGCGAGGCGGCCGGGGATTACTCCTCAATCCCGCTCGCTCATTGGCCTCGATCGCGGGGCAGTGGACCCCCATCGTCATTCGGAGAGACGTTCTATGAGTCTTGGTTCAAGAGAAGATCTCGATCCGGTCGAAACCCAGGAATGGTTGGATTCCCTGGAGTCAGTCCTGGATCGCGAGGGCGAGGATCGTGCCCGGTACCTGATGACACGGCTCGCCGACCGTTATCGCCAGGACGGCATGCAGGTGCCCTTCTCGGTCACCACCCCGCATCGCAACACCATTCCGGTGCACTGTGAAGCGCCGATGCCGGGCGACCTGTTCATGGAGCGTCGTATCCGCTCGGTGATCCGCTATAACGCCATTGCCCAGGTCATTCGTAATAACCGTGCCAAGCCAGGGCTCGGTGGCCACATCGCCAGTTTCATGTCCTCCGCGACGCTGTATGACGTGGGCTTCAACCACTTCTTCCGCGCCCCGAACGGAGACTTCGAAGGCGACCTGATCTATATCCAGGGCCACGTGGCGCCGGGTATCTATGCCCGTGCCTACCTTGAAGGTCGTCTGACTGAAGAGCAGATGGACAGCTATCGCCAGGAAGTGGACGGCAATGGCCTGTCCTCTTACCCGCACCCCTGGCTGATGCCGGATTTCTGGCAGTTCCCCACAGTGTCCATGGGTCTGGGCCCGATCCAGGCGATCTACCAGGCCCACGTCATGAAGTACCTGCACTCCCGCGAACTGCATGATATGCAGGACCGCAAGATCTGGTGCTTCATGGGTGACGGCGAGTGTGACGAGCCGGAATCCCTCGGTGCCATTCACCTGGCCAGCCGCGAAAAACTCGACAACCTCATCTTCGTCATCAACTGCAACCTGCAGCGTCTCGACGGCCCGGTGCGCGGTAACTCCCGCATCATCGACGAGCTCGAAGGTGTCTTCCGCGGTGCCGGCTGGAACGTGCTGAAGGTCGTCTGGGGACGCCACTGGGATCCGCTGTTCGAGAAAGACAAGAAGGGCATGCTGCAGAAGCGCATGGACGAGGCGGTCGACGGCGACTACCAGAATTACAAGGCCAACGGCGGCGCGTACACCCGGGAGCACTTCTTCGGCAAGTACCCGGAAACCGCCGACTTGGTCAAGGACATGTCCGACGAGGACATCTGGAAGCTCAACCGCGGTGGTCATGACCCGTTCAAGGTCTACGCGGCGTATCACGAGGCGACCACCAACGCCAACGGCCGTCCCACCGTGATCCTGGCGCATACCGTCAAGGGCTACGGCATGGGTGGCGGCGATGGTGAGGCGGCCAACGAAGCCCACCAGGTCAAGACCATGGAGTACGAAGCGCTCAAGCGGTTCCGTGATCGCTTCGGCATTCCCATCTCCGACGAGCAGCTCAAGGATGTGCCGTACTACAAGCCCGAAGATGACTCTCCGGAAATGAAGTACATGCACTACCGCCGCGAGCAGCTGGGTGGCTACCTGCCGAGTCGTCGTGCGGACTTTGAAGCGCTGGAAATTCCTGGTCTTGACGACAAGACCTTCGCGTCCCAGACCGCAGGGTCCAAGGGCCGTGAGGTGTCCACCACCATGGCCTTCGTGCGTGTCCTGAACGGCCTGGTCAAGGACAAGAAGATCGGCAAGCGCGTGGTGCCGATCATCCCCGACGAGGCCCGTACCTTTGGCATGGAAGGGATGTTCCGTCAGCTCGGGATCTACACCTCCGAAGGGCAGAAGTACGAGCCCGTCGACAAGGGACAGATCATGTTCTACCGCGAGGATCAGAAAGGTCAGATCCTCGAGGAAGGCATCACCGAGGCCGGCGCCATGTCGGCGTGGATTGCCGCCGCCACGTCCTACTCGAACAACAACACCACGTTGTTGCCGTTTTACATCTACTACTCGATGTTCGGCTTCCAGCGTATCGGTGATCTGGCCTGGGCCGCGGGTGACATGCAGGCGCGAGGCTTCCTGTGTGGCGGCACCGCCGGCCGTACCACGCTCAATGGTGAAGGTCTCCAGCACCAGGACGGGCACAGCCTGCTGCAGGCAGCGATGATCCCGAACTGCCGGACCTACGATCCCACTTACGCCCACGAAGTGGCCGTCATCGTGCAGGATGGTTTGAAGCGCATGTTCGCCGACAAGGAGAACTGCTTCTACTACCTGACCCTGATGAACGAAAACTACGAGCACCCGGAGCTTGCCGAGATTCCTGCCGAAGACATCATCAAGGGCATGTATCTGCTGCGCGAGACCGAGGGCAAGAAGGGACACGTCCAGCTGTTGGGGTCGGGTACCATCCTGCGCGAAGTCGAGGCAGCCGCTGAAATGCTTGCCGAGGAGTGGGGTGTTGGCTCGGATATCTGGAGCGTGACCAGCTTCAACGAGCTGCGTCGTGAGGCGCTCGGTCTTGATCGTCAGGCCTTCATCGACCCTGAGGCCAAGCCCGAGAAGCCCCATGTCACCAAGTGCCTGGAAGGGCGCAAGGGTCCGGCTATCGCGTCCACCGACTACATGAAGCTGTACGCCGACCAGGTTCGCGCCTGGGTGCCGACCGACTATCATGTACTGGGCACCGACGGCTACGGTCGCTCCGACACTCGCGAAGCGCTGCGTGCCTTCTTCGAGGTGGATCGTTACTACGTCACCGTGGCGGCGCTCAAGGCGCTGGCGGATCGCGACGAGATCGATCGCAAGGTCGTGGCCGAGGCACTCAAGAAGTACGACATCGACCCGAACAAGCCCAACCCCCTGGACGTCTGAGGCGACAAGGGAATGTTCGGTGGCATGGCGGGCCGGGAGGCCCGCCTCCGTCAAGAGTTTGAAGGAGCGCGACCTTGAGTAGCGAAATCATCAAAGTGCCCGATATCGGTGGGGACACCGATGTAGAAATCATCGAGATCGCCGTATCCGAGGGCGACGTGATCGAAGCGGAAGATACGCTGATCACCCTGGAGTCGGACAAGGCCAGCATGGATGTGCCCGCGCCCAAGGGCGGCAAGGTCATCAAGGTGCTGGTCAAGGAAGGGGATACCGTCTCCGAAGGTGACGACATCGTCGAGATCGAAGCCGAAGGCGGTGGCGATGCCGATGCAGGCAACGACGCGGCTGACGATGCCAAGGACGACGCCCCCAAGGCGGAGGCCGACAGCCAGCAGGAGGCGTCAGCGGCCAGCGACAGCAAGCCTGCTCCCAAGCAGAGCGGCGGCAGTCGTACCGTGGAGATCAAGGTTCCGGACCTCGGTGGCTCCAGCGATGTGGAGATCATCGAAGTGGCGGTGTCCGAAGGCGATGATGTCGCCGAAGAAGATACCCTGATCACCCTGGAGTCCGACAAGGCTTCCATGGATGTGCCCAGCCCCCACGCCGGCAAGTTGGTCAGCCTGAGCGTCAAGGAAGGCGACACCGTCTCCGAAGGCGATGTGATCGGCACCATGGAAGTGGCGGGTGAAGGCGGCGACGAGGATGATGGCGCGTCGGATGACGCTGCGTCCGCCAGCGCGCCTGAGGCCAGCGAGCCTGCATCCGAGGATGACGGTGACGATGATGACGCCGCCGCAGAAGGCGGTCGTCAGGAAGTGCGCGTGCCGGATCTCTCCGGTTCCAGTGACGTGCCGATCATCGAGATGGCCGTCAGTGAGGGTGATGAGGTCGATGTCGAAGACGCCCTGATCACGCTGGAGTCCGACAAGGCCTCCATGGACGTGCCAAGCCCCTTCAAGGGCAAGGTGGTCGAACTGTCGGTCAAGGAAGGCGACACCGTTTCCGAGGGCGACTTGATCGGCTATATCGAAGTGGCCGGTGCAGCGCCCAAGAAGAAGGCAGCGCCCAAGCAGGAAGCGGCTAAGCAGGCAGCGCCCAAGCAGGAAGCGTCCAAGCAGCAGGCGTTTGGCGGCGGTTCGGCGGATAGCGCGAAGGGCTCTGCCGTGGCGGACAAGCCTCGCGATGCCAAGAACGTGCACGCGGGTCCGGCGGTGCGCATGCTGGCACGTGAGCTGGGTGTCGATCTTGGCCTGGTCAAGCCCTCCGGTCCCAAGGATCGAGTGCTCAAGGAAGACGTCCAGAACTACGTCAAGCAGGCCATGGCCAATCAAGGCAAGAGCCAGGGGGCATCTGCTCCGGCCGCCGCCGCGGGTGGTTCCGGTATTCCGCCGATTCCTGATCAGGACTTTAGCCAGTTCGGTGAGATCGAAGAGAAGCCGATGGGCCGCCTGATGAAGATGGGCGCCAACAACCTGCATCGCAGCTGGGTCAACATTCCCCACGTGACGCAGTTTGACGAGGCCGACATCACCGAGCTCGAGGCCTTCCGCAAGTCGATGAAGGCGGAAGCCGAGGCTCAGGGTGCGAAGCTGACGCCGCTGCCGTTCATGATCAAGGCGTGTGCATACGCCCTGGCCAAGTACCCGCAGTTCAACGTCAGCCTCAAGGCCGACGGCGAGACCGTGGTGCACAAGAAGTATGTGCATATCGGCATCGCCGTGGATACGCCTGACGGCCTGATGGTGCCGGTGATTCGCGATGCTGACAAGAAGTCGCTGATCGACCTGGCCAAGGAGTCGGTGGAGCTGGCCAAGAAAGCCCAGTCCAAGAAACTCAAGCGCGAAGAGATGACCGGTGGCTGTTTCACCATCTCGAGCCTCGGGTCGATTGGCGGCACCGCCTTCACCCCCATTGTGAACCCGCCTGAAGTGGCGATTCTCGGGGTGTCCAAGGCGTCCATGAAGCCGGTATGGGATGGTGCGGCCTTCCAGCCACGCCTGATGATGCCGCTGTCGCTGTCCTATGATCACCGTGCGGTGAACGGGGCCGACGCGGCGCGCTTTACCGCGCTGCTGGGACAGCTGCTGACCGACGTCCGGCGTCTGCTGCTGTAAGCCTGCTCCACCTGGGAGCAACGAACGGCGCCGCAAGGCGCCGTTCGTCGTTGGCGGCCCGCTCATCAAGTGGCCCTTCACCTGATCAGAGGTGTTGGTGCAATGCTGTGCAACGTCACGCGAATCATGAACCTTTGATGACGCCTGACGAAAGTGCAATCCAGTATTTAGTTATTTGATATTACAGTTGTTTATCCTCTTTTTCCGATGCTGTGGTGGTTGTCTCAGGTTGTGTCGCCAGAGCTGCACGGGTATTGTTCGCTAACCCTATTCTTCACCCCGAATTTTTCGCTTTTTCGAAGGAGTTCTACTGATGCGTTTGATCCTCTTGGGTGCACCGGGAGCCGGCAAGGGCACCCAGGCTCAATTCATCTGCGAGCGTTATGACATTCCGCAGATTTCCACTGGCGACATGCTGCGCGCAGCGGTCAAGGAAGGCAGTGAGCTGGGGCTCAAGGTGAAGGAAATCCTGAATACCGGTGGTCTGGTGTCCGATGACATCATCATCGCGCTGGTGAAGGAGCGCATCGCTCAGCCTGACTGTGCCAATGGCTTCCTGTTCGACGGCTTCCCCCGCACCATTCCCCAGGCTGACGCCATGAAGGACGGTGGTGTGAAGATTGACCACGTGCTGGAAATTGCCGTGGCCGATGAAGAGATCGTCAATCGCCTGGCCGGACGTCGTGTCCACCCGGCATCCGGTCGCGTCTATCACGTCGTCTACAATCCGCCGAAGGAAGAAGGCAAGGATGACGTCACCGGCGAGGCGCTGATCCAGCGTGAAGACGACAGCGAGAGCACTGTGCGCAATCGCCTGTCCGTGTATCACGAACAGACCGAGCCGCTGGTGGGTTACTACCAGGAGTGGGCAGCCGAGGCGCCTGAGGCTGCACCTCGCTATCACCGTGTCGCAGGTGTCGGCAGCGTGGACGACATCACTCGTCAGGTGCTCGAGGCCCTGGAGGGCTAGTCAGGCTTCCCGCCCGTGCATCGCTGACCACGGCCCGCCATTGGCGGGCCGTGGTCGTTTATCGGGCATAGCCTGTCAAATCAGCCCGTCGAGTGAGCCCGCCAAATGTCCTACGAGCTCGGGTGCCGGCTCCCCCCATTTTCCGGTCACATGCTTTATAATGCGCCGGTTTTTCCCTTGCAGGATGAGTCCAACATGACCCTGATTGTGGCCCTCGACGCTTCTTCCAGCGCCTGTTCTGCGGCCTTGCTGCGCCGTATCGACGGCCAGCCGGATGAAGTGCTGGCACGTTTTGCGCAGACCCCGCGAGAGCACACTCGGCGTTTGATGCCGATGGTGGATGAGGTATTGGCAGAGGCTGGCGTCACGGCCAATGCGTTGGATGCCGTGGCGTACGGTCGTGGGCCAGGCTCGTTCACTGGACTGCGAATCGCGGCGGGAGTGGCTCAGGGGCTTGCCTATGGTCTGGGACGACCGCTGATCGGCGTGTCGACGCTGCAAGCGCTGGCTCTGAGCGGTTATCGCAGCCATCGTTATCGTTACATGGTGACGGCTCTGGACGCTCGTATGGGTGAAGTCTATGCCGCTGCCTGGCGTATCGATGATGGCCTCCCGGTAGCGTTGGTGGACGAAGCGGTGGTGCCACCGGAGCGGCTGCTACTGCCTCGAGAGCATGAGGATCATGACTGGGTCGGGCTTGGGTCTGGCTGGGCCCTGTGGGATCAGATGCCGGCAGAGCTCCAGGCCAACCTGAATCTGACAGTGGTGGACATCGATCCGGCTGCCGAAGACATGGCGCGACTTGCCGTGGAGGTGTTCGACGCTGGCGGCGGTCAGCGGCCCCATGACGCTCAGCCTGTCTATCTTCGAGACCAGGTGGCCTGGAAGAAGACGGAAAGGAAGCGTGCTCAGTGAGCGTACGCTTGGCCCCAGGGCTCGCCTTGCCCTTCACGCTGGAGCATTGCCCCGAAGCCGGGCTTTTGCTTGAGCGAGATGAGCAGGGACGGCTAGTGCTGGCAGGAGATGAGGCGCTCTACGGCAAGCCGCTGTGGGTCGACTTTATCGGTGGTCGTGATGGTCATCGCCGACGCTTCGGTGGAGGACGCGGTCAGCTGGTGGCCAGAGCCTGTGGCCTGGCAAAGGGCATTACGCCCCAGGTGGTCGATGCCACCGCTGGGCTTGGGCGTGACGCCTTCGTCCTGGCGAGCCTGGGTGCCGATGTGCTGCTGATCGAGCGGGTGGCCGCCATTGCCGCGCTGCTCGACGATGGCCTGCAACGTGCACGTGGCTGCGAGGAAACCCGTGACGCGGCGCAGCGCATGACCCTATGTCACGGCGACAGCAGCCGTGATCTCGCCGAGCTGGTGGCGGACCATCACAAGGCACCCGAAGTGATCCATCTCGATCCCATGTTTCCTCATCGGGACAAGTCAGCGCTGGTCAAGAAGGAGATGCGGGTTTTCCGGGAGTTGGCCGGTGATGATGCTGACGCGCCGCGCTTGCTGGAGGCGGCGCTTGATGTGGCGACTCACCGGGTGGTGGTCAAGCGCCCGCGCAAGGCTCCGCCGATCGATGGGCCCGAGCCAAGGCACCGGCTGGAAGAGAAAACCAGCCGCTACGATATCTACGTGCATCGCTCGCTCAAGGCTCAGGGTTGAGCGCGGACTGGCGGTCGCGCACGTCACTGTTTTCGCGGTAGCGGGTGATCAGCGCCAGGCGTCTGCGCAGTGATGCATCGAGCAAGCGAGAGGCACGCTGGGCGGCTTGTCTGAGACACTCATCGAAGTGGACCTGCTGCTGCTCAAGCCAGATCCAGCCTTCCTGCCCCAGGGTGTCGATCAAGGTCTCGAACAGTTTGGGATCAAAGAATTCCGGTGCCTCGCGGCCGCTGAGCAGGCCTAGCCGTTCGGCCAGGTCGCGGGAGCGCTCGGTCAATTCCTGCCGGGTCAGGGTGCCGCTGCCCGCGTGCAGCAGAACTTCGATCAGCAGCGCGTTGCGTTCTAGCGACGGTTGAATCATGCGCCCGACCAGCTGCAGCCGCTCCCGCGCCGCCAGGCTGTCCTTCGGGGTGAAGCTCGCGCCGTAGCGTTCCAGCAGGTCGAGATCACACAGGCTGGTCAGGATGGCATCGATACGCTCTCCAAGATCGGCATCATCGCTGATGCAGAATTCATGTGCCAAGGGTGGCCATAGAGGACGCAGCAGGTCGTGCAGCTCTGCTGGGCTGCGCTGAGTTCGGCTACGGAAGGCAAAGGCCACCAGGGCCGGCAGAGCAAACAGGTGCAGCACATTGTTGCGATACCAGGCCAGTTGCGCGGCCTGGGCGGGGGAGGCACTGACGATATCACCCAGGCGGTGATGGTGGCGTTCGACCAGCTCCAGCGCGACGGCTTTGGTCACACAGTCCTCTGGCGATTCGGCCGGTAAGCTGGGCGTCTGCGCGCAGGCCGGACTGCGGGCAAGCCGGCTCAGCAGCGCCAACTGGTCACACAGCGTCGCGTGTTCCAATGCGCGATAAGGTGACGCCAGCAGGGCAAGGCCGGTCAGGTTGGCAGCATTCAGCGCGGCGACCTCATTGATACGCTGCGTCAGCAGGTGGCCAAGACCCGTGACCGTGGGTTTCAACCAGGGGTGATCATCGGCCCCGCTAGTGCGCCACTCCGGGGCGGACCGATCAAGGAAGTCGGCGATGGGCAGCGGTTCCCCGATATTGACGGCGACCCGGCCGTAGGGCTCTCGCAGCCGGCCGATCACCCGCAACAGACCCAGCGGCGATTCCTTGCGCTTCTTGCCGCCGCTCAGTTCGCGCTGATAGCTCGAGTTCTCGAGAATGCGCTCATAGCCAATGTAGACAGGCACGAACACCATCGGGCGGTCGTCGCCGCGTTGACAGCGCATGAATGAGGTCAGGGTCATGGCCAGCATGCCGGGACGCGGAGACAGCATGCGGCCACTTCGCGAACGCCCGCCTTCGATGAAGTACTCCATCGGGTAGCCACCGGCCAGCAAGCGATGCAGGTACTCGTTGAAGACGGCGCCATAGAGCCGGTTGTCGCGGAAGCTGCGGCGCAGGAAGAAGGCCCCGCCGCGCCTCAACAGGGGGCCGACGATCGGCATGTTGAGGTTCTTGCCCGCCGCGATGTGCGGCGGCATCAGCCCCTCTCGGTAAAGCACGTAGGACAGCAGCAGGTAGTCGATATGACTGCGGTGGCAGGGCACGTAGATCAGGGTGTGATCGCCTGCCAGGGACTTGACCTTGTCCAGGCCGGTCACATCGACGCCATCGTACAGGCGGTTCCACAACCGCCGCAGGGCACCGGCAAGGAAGCGCAGCACCGGATAGGTCATGTTTGCCGCAATCTCATGTCCGTAACGGCGTGCACGTCGCTTTAGCCGCGAGGGCGACATCCCCTGGTCGACCTGCTGTCCGATGGCGTGGCGTACCGCATCGCTGGCCACGACGCCCTGGATCATGGTGCTGCGGTGAGACAGATCCGGGCCCAGCACCCGTGTGCGCACGCGGCGAAAATGCACGCGAAGCAGGCGAGCGGCCTTGCGGTTGGTGAGCGATGGGTCTCCATTGTGCAGCTCCTCGAGGTGCAGAGGCGCGCCGAACTGCAGCTCCACATCGCGGCCGTTGATCAACACCGTCAAGGCCCGTCGAACTCGCCCGGTTAGTTGCCAGCTATCTGCTGCCAGCAGGTGCCAGAAGCCGAAATTCTTGCCCGGGGCGCGACCCCAGAACACGCTGACCGGTACTAGCTGGACCTGGATACCGTTGGCGACAAGCTGGGTAAATGGAGCAACGCTGGTCGCGCGGCCGCGCCACAGGCGCGAGCCACGAGCCGGAAGCGCCACGCAGCGTGGCAGTGAAAGCTCCGCCAACTTGCCGTGGGCGGGAGGCAGTCCATGCTCCCGACAGTAGGCATCCAGCAGCAGCACATCGCTGAGTGCTGGCCTTGGCAGCACATACAACGTCGGCAGGTCGGGATTGAGCTGCAGCGGAGCCGGCTCGGCCAGGCGGACCTCTGTCCATAGTTTGATCAGTCGTCGCAGCGGCGCGTGAAACATAGCCATCCCGTTGTCCATGCCGCGAGCAGTCCGGGCTCGGCGGTCATCCATGTGTGCCGTCAGTATAACGATCGGACACGCAAACTTGGGATTAATTGCGAAGAAGGCTGGCGTCAGGCCACCTTCTCTCGCGACTTTTCTGTGCCCTTTGATTAGGGTATTCAGGAGTCACGATGGTGGCGGGTGTGACGCTGCCGTGGCCAGGCAACGACCCGCATGCAATGGCATGGAGGCCAGGCGAGATGAGTACCCAATGGCGTGAGCACAACGCGGTGGAACTGCTGCCAGAGGCAGATCGATTTCTGCCGGCCTTGTTCGAGGCGGTGGCTCAGGCACAGGAATCTGTGCTGGTAGAGCTGTATCTGATGGAATCGGGCGAGCTGGCCAACCGAGTCATCGAGGCGTTGGCCGATGCGGCCGCCAGGGGGGTGGCGGTCTATCTGCTGCTGGATGGATTTGGCGCGATGGGGCTGTCACGCGCTGATCGACAGCGGCTGACGGCAGGCGGAGTCTGGTTGCGTGACTTCAACCCGCTGGGCTGGCATTCGCTGGCCCGCAACGTCAGCCGCGATCACCGCAAGCTGGTGGTGGTCGACCAGCGGCTTGCCTTCACCGGCGGATTTGGTGCGGTGGATGACTTCCTGTCGGCCTGGTTCGAGGTGGCAGTGCGGGTGCGGGGGCCGGTCGTCAACGACTGGGTCGCGCTGTTTGCCCAGGTGTGGAATTCACCGCTGGCCAGAGGCGCCGACCAGGCGCCGGCGCTACCTCGCGTACGCGCTGCAGCCGCCACCGCTGACGCGGCGGATGGCAAGATGCGGGCCAGGGTCATGTGGGGGCGTGGCTATCGCTTTCAGGCGATCCGTCATTCATTGCAGCAGCGTATCGATACCAGTCAGGGTCGGTTGTGGCTATGTACGCCCTACTTCGTGCCGACATTGGGTACGCGACTGAGGCTGCAGCGAGCGGCACGCAAAGGGGTGGATGTGCGCCTGTTGCTGCCAGGGCAGGACCATGATCATCCCGGTATTCGATATGCCGGACAGCGCTTCTACTCGCGCCTGCTGCGCGCCGGCGTGCGCATCTACGAATTTCAGCCGAGCTTTATCCATGCCAAATTCGTCATGGTGGACGACTGGGTCAGTCTAGGGTCGTGCAACTTTGATCACTGGAGCCTGCAATGGAACCTGGAGGCCAACCAGGAAGTGGAAGATGCTGGCTTGGCGCAGGAGGTGGCGACGCTGTTCCAGCGCAATTTTGCCGTCAGCAAGGAAATCTCGCATGAGCATTGGAGCCGCCGCTCACTGTGGGCAAAGTTGAGAACCTGGCTGTATGGCACTCTCGATGGCTGGATGACGCGCTTGCGCTGATGGACGGTGGATACCGCCTCGTCCAGCGCGGGCTCGACGACGCCAGGCCTCGCCGAACCCGATGACAGTGCCGGTCGCAGCGCCGGTGGCAGCGCTAGTGGCAGTAAGGCTCAGCGCTTGCCCTTGCCTTTGGCGCCGCCCTTGCCGCCTGCTCCCTTCTTGGCGGAAGGTGGCGCGCCCTTGCCCCGTGCGGGGGACTTGCCTCTTGGCTTGGGCTTGGGGGTATCCGGCGGCACCCGGAAGTGCAGATACAGATCCAGCACCAGTTCAGGCAATTGGTTGACCAGCTCCTCCAGACGTTTCGCATCGCCGGCCAGGTCCGCCATGTCGGGTTCATCGGCAAACAGCCCCGATAGTGCCATGAAGGGCAGCAGCAAGGTGGCGACGCTTTCTTCGTCGCCCTCGAACCAGGGGGCCTCGTCCAGGAAGACGCCCTCCATGAAACCGGCACACCAGTCCCCGATGGGAGTCTCTTCCGCTGCCATGCCATCCAGCGTCAGCTCGAAGGGCAGCTCTGGCAGCCCCCCACTTTCCAGCACATTGATGGCGTTGGACCTGAGCTGCTCGAACAGCCCCAGGATGATCTCACGCTCCTGCTCTGACTCGAACTCCGGTGAGCCGTGGAACAGCTCGGCCACCCAAGTGGCAGCATCGGTTTCCCGTGGCGCCACTGCCAGGGCGACCAGAAAGCCGTGCGCGCCAATCAGGTCTAGCGCATCAGCGCCGGCCCTTTCCTCGAGAAAGTCATCGAGCAGGTCCAGGGCATCATCTTCGAGCAGCGGTTGCGGGAGCGGCGTTTCGGCGTCGGACATGGAGCGCTCACTTGGTCGGGGGTGGAATGGGGGCGGTCTTTACCGCCCTGGTTCGAGGCGGCATTCTAGCATTCCTTGAGGGAGACTGATGATTAAATGAGTGAGACGCGACGCAGACCGCATGCTGCTTTGGCAGGCACCGCCCCGGTACTTCCCGCGGTGGACGGAGAGTGGCTGGAAGCGCTCGGGGCCAAGGCCCTGCATGCGGCGGTGAATGCCAGAGTGAAAGCGGCGGTGGCCCTGTGTCGCGACGTTCACCCGCATCTGCCGGAACCCGCTGTGTGGTGTGATCTGCGGGGGAAGGGCGCTGGTCAGGCGCATTTCGGCCGAGGAGGGCTGCGCTTCAATCCCAGGCTGCTGGAGGAGAACCGCCAGGCCTTCTTTGATGAGGTGATTCCCCATGAGGTAGCCCACTGGTTGGTCTGGCACCTTGAGGATGGTCCTTCCTTTCGTCCGCACGGGCGGGAGTGGCAGACCGTCATGGTGCGCCTGTTTGGCCTGTCACCCAGGGTGACACATCGCTTTGACACCAGCCGGTCCAGTCCTGCACCGTTTCGCTATCGCTGCCACTGTCGTGACCACCATTTTTCTGCTCGCCGCCACGCCAATGCGAAGGCCGGTCAAGAGTATCGCTGTCGCCACTGTCGTGGGCGGCTTTGCTACATCGATCGGGTCGACTGAAAAAATGGCATAACTCTTTGTTTGTAAAAACAAAAATAGTCATACCAATGTCTAAGGGGAAAGCCTGGGCTGGCAACGTTATGCTGGCTAGCAGGTTATTCGCGCCGGACACGCCTCTGTTGGCGGCTGGCTCTCCACTTCAATGGGTATCCAAGGACAGAGCACCATGAGCGATCACAAGCACGTCTATCCGGTCTCCGATACGTTCGCCAAGACCGCCTGGGCCGACAAGGCCACCTATGACAAGCTCTATCGGCAGTCGGTGGAAGACCCTGAAGCTTTCTGGAAAGAGCAGGCCGCTCGCCTCGACTGGATCAAGGCCCCCAACACCATCAAGTCGGTCTCCTACGCCAGTGACAATGTGGATATCCGCTGGTTCGAGGACGGCACCCTGAATGTCGCCGCCAACTGCCTGGACCGTCACCTCGAGACCCGTGGCGACAAGCCGGCCATCATCTGGGAAGGTGACGATCCCGGCGAGTCGTCGATCATCACCTACCGCGAGCTGTACGAGCGTACCTGTCAGTTGGCCAACGGATTGAAATCGCTTGGCGTTGGCAAGGGCGACACGGTGACGCTCTACATGCCGATGATTCCCGAGGCCGCCATGGCCATGCTGGCCTGTGCGCGTATCGGCGCGGTGCACTCGGTCGTGTTCGGCGGTTTCTCCCCTGACGCGCTGGCACAGCGGGTCAAGGACGCTGCTTCTCGCATCATCATCACGGCGGACGAGTCGGTTCGTGGCGGCAAGCACGTGCCGCTGAAGGACAACGTGGATGCGGCGCTGACTCGCGATGGCACCGATGTGGCGGAGAAGGTGCTGGTGGTCAAGCGCACCGGTGGGGATATCGAGTGGCACCAGGATCGTGATGTCTGGTACCACGACCTGGTGGCAGGACAGGACACTGACTGCCCCGCGGAAGAGATGGGCGCTGAAGACCCGCTGTTCATTCTGTATACCTCTGGTTCTACCGGTACCCCCAAGGGGCTCAAGCACACCACCGGTGGCTACCTGACCTACGCCAGCCTGACCCATCAGTACGTGTTCGACTACCACGAGGACGAGGTCTACTGGTGCACCGCGGACGTGGGCTGGGTCACCGGACACAGTTATATCGTCTACGGGCCCCTGGCCAATGGCGCCGTTACCCTGATGTTTGAAGGGGTGCCCAGCTACCCCACTCACGGCCGCATGGGCGAGATCGTCGACAAGCACAAGGTCAACATTCTCTATACCGCCCCGACGGCAGTGCGCGCCCTGATGGCCCATGGTGACCATGTCATGGATTCCAGCTCGCGCAGCAGCCTGCGTCTGCTGGGGTCTGTCGGGGAGCCGATCAATCCGGAAGCCTGGGAGTGGTTCCACCGAGTCATCGGCAACGGCCAGTGCCCAATCGTGGACACCTGGTGGCAGACCGAGACCGGCGGCATCATGATTACCCCGCTCCCCGGTGCCATTGCGCAGAAGCCGGGTTCGGCGACGTTGCCTTTCTTCGGGGTGCAGCCCGCACTGGTGGACAACGAAGGCAAGCGACTTGACGGCGCGACCGAGGGCAACCTGGTCATCCTCGATTCCTGGCCGGGGCAGGCACGTTCCATCTGGAACAACCATGAGCGCTTCGTGCAGACCTATTTCTCGACCTATGAAGGAACCTACTTCACCGGCGATGGTTGTCGTCGCGACGAGGACGGCTATTACTGGATTACCGGCCGGGTAGATGATGTGCTAAATGTCTCGGGCCACCGCATGGGGACGGCCGAGATCGAGTCATCGCTGGTGGCTCACTCCGCCGTCGCGGAGGCCGCGGTGGTGGGCTTCCCGCACGATATCAAGGGGCAGGGCATCTATATTTACGTGACCCTTAACGATGAGGCGGAGCCCAGCGATGAACTGCGCAAGGAATTGACCCAGTGGGTGCGCAAGGACATCGGCCCCATCGCATCGCCTGACCATATCCAGTGGGCGCCGGGGCTTCCCAAGACGCGCTCTGGCAAGATCATGCGGCGTATCTTGCGCAAGATCGCGGCCAACGAATGCGATGGACTGGGTGATACCAGCACGCTGGCCGATCCCACGGTGGTGGAAGACCTGATCGAGCACCGCGCCATCAAGTAACAGCGGGTTGGCAGACGCTCGACATGGCATGAATCATGCCGAAACGCCGGTGGCGGCGATGCCCGCCACCGGCGTCTTTTCGTCTGGAGTGCACCGAATGGTGCGGACTTGATGGGCATCTTGTGGCCGACGTTGATGAAGGGAGTGCAAGGGTGCTTGGGAAAGCCGGTGGCCATGGGGTAACATGCTGGTCAAACAAGCGTCTTGCGTTGTGGCGTCAGGGCCTGACACGCCGCAGCGGAATCCGGAGGAGAATCCATGGCCTTTGCCCAGAAATTCATCGTTGCCGATGATCATCCGCTGTTCCGTGCTGCCTTGACGCAGGCGCTGCGCCAATTGGCACCTCAGGCCGAGATCATTGAAGCGGATACCATGGAAGCCACTTCCGACGTGGTGATCCGGCATCCTGATGCCGATCTGATTCTGCTCGACCTGCACATGCCTGGCGCTCACGGCTTCTCTGGGCTGATCCAGTTGCGTGGACAGACCCCGGACGTGCCGGTGGCGGTAGTGTCCGGCAGTGATGAGCTGCACGTGGTTCGTCGAGCCATCGACTACGGTGCGTCCGGCTTCATTCCCAAGTCTTCTTCGCTGGCGTTGATTGCTGAAGCCGTGGGGGAGATTCTCGATGGTGAGGTGTGGCTACCGGAAGACATGGCGGACGCCCTCGGTGAAGCCGATGAAGAAGAAGCCCGTTTCGCTGAGGCGATCGCCTCGCTGACACCCCAGCAGTTCCGCGTGCTGAACATGCTGACGGAAGGGCTTCTCAACAAGCAGATTGCCTACGAGTTGAATGTGTCTGAGGCCACCATCAAAGCCCACGTCACGGCGATTCTGCGCAAGCTTGGGGTGCATTCACGCACCCAGGCGGTGATCGCCGCGCAGAAGCTTGAGGTCGAGCCGCCCAAGGTCGAGTCCTGAACGGACCTGGTCCAGCGCTGCAGAGCAACACAGCAACACCCCGCCATCCGGCGGGGTGTTGTGTTTTGGGGCGCCCGGCTAGGGGTGCCCGGCGAGGGGCGCCCGGCTAGGGGTGCCCGGCGAGGGGCGCCCGGCTAGGGGTGCCCGGCGAGGGGCTCCCGACGAGGAGTGCTTAGCGAGGGGGCCCGGCAGGGGGCATCAGGGCGAGGCCTGATCGCTGCCGGGGTCGTCGTCCGGCATGACCAGCTGCGCCTGCCTTCCCATCAGGAAGTCCTGGTTGAGCGCGAGAGCCTCCCGCAGGTAGTCCCACAGCAAGCGGATGCGCGTCAGCTGCCGCTGTTCCTGCCGCGCGGTGACCCAGAACTGCCTGTCGATTGATACGTCGTGGTCGAGCACTGTCCTCAGCTCGGCACGCCCGGCAGCCATGAAACATGGCAGCACGCCAAGACCGGCACCGCTTTCGGTTGCCATCATTTGTGTCGTGACACTGGTGCTGCGTAGTGAAAAGTGGGCCTTGGTGTCCTCGCGGCGATGTGCCAGCAGAGGGTCCAGATAATTGAGCTGCTCGCTGAACAGCAAGTCATCCACGTAGCCGATCAGCGGGTGCTGGCTGAGTTCCGAGCGGTGCAGGGGGGCACCGTGCTGTCGCAGGTAGCGATCCGCGGCGTAAAGCTTCAAGCGGTAATCGCACAGCCGGGATGTGACCAGGCCCTGATTGGCCGGCCGTTCGATGGTAATCGCCAGGTCGGCCTCATGACGGCTCAAGTTGACGACTCTAGGGAGTGCCAGCAGGTCTAGAGTGAGGCCTGGATGTCGGCGACAGAAAGCGCTGAGCAGGGGCGCTATCACCCAGGTGCCAAAGCCCTCGGTGACACCCAGTCGAATCTGTCCTTCCAGCCTCAGGTTGTGGTCGACCAGACCGTCAGTGGCGTCGTCTGCATGGCGTGCCATGAGCTCTGCGTGCACCTTCAATCGCTCGCCGGCTGGCGTAAGACGATAGCCATGAGTACTGCGTTCAAACAGCTGAGTGTTGAGGCGCTGTTCAAACCGGCGTGTTCGACGAGATAGGGTGGAATGATCGACCCCCAGGCGCCGCGCGGCATCGGCCAGGCGAGGGTGTCTGGCCACTTCAAGAAAGACCTGCAGATCCTGCCAGTCGAGCACGTTTGCCTCCGGTTGTCCGCCGACATCGCTTTTGCAAAATTGCACAAGCAATGTGCCTCGCTGAACATTGTTTGGCTATCCGACCTGTGGCTAGACTGACCCTCTTTGCTTGCGTGTGTAGCCTCACGCTGGGCGTTGGTGGATCGCCCTGCACCACGCGAGCCGCTGGTGTTGACAGCGACACGATACGGCAACAACGCGATACGACAACGACAAGAGTAGGAGCACGCCATGACAGTCCGCGATATTCCGATGATCATCGATGGCCAGGCCGTCCCCTCGCAGTCCAGTGAATGGCGCGACGTGACCAACCCGGCCACCCAGGAGGTGGTAGCCAGGGTCCCCTTCTGTACCCTCGAAGAGGTCGACAAGGCGGTCGCCAACGCCCACCAGGCCTTCTCCAGCTGGCGCAAGGTGCCGCTCGGCAAGCGCATGAGGATCATGCTGAAGCTGCAAGCTCTGATCCGTGAACACACCCCTGAGCTTGCGGCCTTGATCAGCGAGGAGCATGGCAAGACGTTGCCTGATGCAGAAGGAGAGGTGGGGCGTGGGCTCGAGGTGGTGGAGCATGCCTGCTCGATTACCTCGTTGCAGCTCGGCGAAGTGGCGGAAAATGCGGCCAGTGAGGTGGATGTCTATACCCTCAACCAGCCCCTTGGCGTGGGCGCCGGGATCACCGCTTTCAACTTCCCCATCATGTTGCCATGCTTCATGTTTCCGCTGGCGATCGCCACGGGCAATACCTTCGTCCTCAAGCCCTCCGAGCAGGATCCCAGCTCGACCATGCGGCTGGTCGAACTGGCCCTTGAAGCCGGTGTCCCGCCTGGCGTGCTGAATGTCGTGCACGGTGGCCCAGATGTGGCCAACCGTCTGTGCGAGCACCCGGATATCAAGGCCATGTCCTTTATCGGCTCGACCCATGTCGGTACCCAGCTCTACCGCCGGGCCAGCGAGTCCGGCAAGCGTGCCCAGGCCATGATGGGAGCCAAGAATCACTGTGTGGTCATGCCCGATGCCAATCGCAGCCAGGCTATCAACAATCTGCTGGGTTCCGCCTTTGGCGCTGCTGGTCAGCGCTGCATGGCGAACTCCGTCGTGGTGCTGGTCGGCCAGGCGCGGGAATGGCTGGACGATATCGTGGAAGGTGCACGCAACATGAGAGTGGGGCCAGGCACCGACCGTCAGGCGGATCTCGGCCCACTGGTGTCTCCGGCGGCCAAGGACCGGGTTGAACGCCTGATCGTCCAGGGTGAGCAGGAGGGCGCCAGGCTGCTGGTCGATGGGCGTGGCTGTCAGGTGGAAGGTTATCCCCAGGGCAACTTTGTGGGGCCTACACTGTTTGCGGGTGTTACCGCCGAGATGGACATCTACCGGGAAGAGATTTTCGGCCCAGTGCTGTGCGTGGTGGAAGTGGACACGCTGGATGAGGCAATCGCCTTCATCAATGCCAATCCTAACGGTAACGGCACCTCGATCTTTACCAACTCGGGATGGGTGGCGCGGCGCTTCGAGACGGATATCGATGTGGGGCAGGTAGGCATCAATGTGCCGATCCCGGTACCGGTCGCCTATTTCAGCTTCACCGGCTCACGGGCATCCAAGCTGGGCGACCTGGGCCCCAACGGCAAGCAGGCGATCAGTTTCTGGACCCAGACCAAGACGGTGACTGCGCGCTGGTTTGAGCCTGAAAATGTCTCCTCTGGCATTAACAGCACGATCTCGCTGAGCTGAGCTGAGCTGAGCTGAGCTGAGCTGTGAACTGAACTGAACTGAACTGAACTGAACTGAAGGACGCCAGAACCCGCGACAATGCCCCGGCAACGGGGCATTGTCGTAGGTAGACAGGTGGGGCGTGTTCGATCAAAGGACAAGAGTGAGAGCGCTTGCTTTACGTTAACGTAAAGTCAGTGTTCCGAGAGCCACCTCACTCAATGCTGGAGTCCGCCCATGTCGTCTCGCTCGTCATCCGTTTCTCCTCCTCTCTCGTCTTCGTTATCTTCTTCCCTGTCATCGTCGGCACCGTCGTCCGATGATCCCTCCCTGAGTCGCTTTCCCATTCCAGCGTCTCTTGACGAGTTGCCCGACGATATTCGTGACAGCATTCTTGCCGTTCAACACAAGGCGGGTTTTATCCCCAATGTGTTCTTGATGTTGGCCCATCGGCCCGCTGAGTTTCGCGCCTTCTTTGCCTACCACGATGCTCTGATGGAGCGGGAGTCAGATACCCTGACCAAGGCCGAAAAGGAGATGATCGTGGTCGCCACCAGCGCGCGTAACCGCTGCCTGTACTGTGTGGTGGCCCATGGCGCCTTGGTGAGGCTCTACAGCAAGGATCCATTGTTGGCGGATCGCGTGGCGATCAATCACCATAGCGCGGACCTAAGCGAGCGGCATCGTGTGATGCTGGACGCCGCGATTCACTGCGGCATCGACGTAGGTGAGTTGACCGAGGAGTGGATGACGCGACTCGAGGCAGTGGGCTTTACCCAAGACGACATTTGGGACATTGGCGCCATCTGTGCCTTCTTTGGCCTGTCTAATCGATTGGTCACCTTGACCGGCACGCCACCGAATCCAGAGTTCTACCTGATGGGGCGGGTGCCCCGCGAGTCCAACCCTTAGGTTCGCAAGGCAAGCGAGCTCGAGGAAACACGGCATGCCTGCCTGCGCGGACGAGTCGCTGCGTCGCGGGCGCCTGGTGTCGCTTGGCTGGTGACCTCAGCTCAGCAGGGAGAGCAGCGGCTTTTCGGCCAGCTCGATCAGCCATCGTGCAAGCAGCTGGCGCTGGGAGCCATGTGCAACCAGGCCCACGGTATCGTCGCTGCCGTCCTTGGCATCGGCGTGTGGCAGGCTGATGGCAAAATCACCCTCCTGCAGGTGGAACTCGTGGATTTCCCGCAAGCCGGCAGGTGTCTCGCAGCGTATCGAACGATAGCTGTCGTCTTCTCCATAAATCAGACGATGGCACACCTTGTAGCGCGTATAGAGCGAGAGCCCACCCGCAAAAGCAGGCCATCTGGCGGGGGTGTGGCGAATATCATCGGGAAGGCCAACATCGTCTTCCAGGGCCTGGGAAAGAGACTCTTCCAGGGTGGTGGAAAGCAGCGGGCGCCATGGCATCGCGGGGGAGGCCGTGGCCAAGTCCTCGGGCCGACGGATATCGATATCCTGATAGACCAGCGTATGAGGCTGGCAGTCGCCATTCTGCCAGCCATCGAGCAGTCTCAAGGTCAGTCTGCCCTGCTCAAGAGGGCCGAACAGCAGCGTCTGCAATGCCAGTAACAGATGCAGCTGGCGCTCGTTGGCCTGATTGTCGAATGCAGTATAGGGCGAGGTGAACAGGCGATGCAGACGGCAGGGCGCGTGTTCCTTGGCTTCGCTGTATGGCATGGCGACATGTCCTCGAGAGCCGGGCGAATAGTGTCATTTGCTTAGCTTAATAAGTTAATCCTGTTTCTTTAAGCATGGCAACGGCTGTCTTGCTGGACGGTCTTGTTGACTGTCTGAGTTACGGCCTTATCTATGGTTGCGCAGATATCTTCGTGGGGTTCCCGGTGCCAGGAAAACATTGCATCAATATCTGCGCCGACGATTCACCGCGTTGCGCGCTCTCGAGTTCAACAGCGATACCGCATAGGCTCCGAACGCTGTGTTTCGGTTGCCTGGCATCGCGTTGTGCTCGGCTGATGTGTTCAGCGCTTGACTAGGGCGTCAGGCCAGATGATCGATCAGCTGCTCGGTGCCTAGCGTTCATCGTTGTGGGCCGTGGTGGGCTGAGCAGCCTGCTTGTCCGTTACTTGCGCGTCGTCAGTGGGGGAGGGCTTGGCGGCCTTATTGCTGCGGCCTCGCTTTCTGGCTTCCTTGTTGCGATACATCATGGCATCTGCCGCACGCAGCAATTCCTCCTCGCGCAGGTACTCGCGGTCGCCAGTCTCGGCCACCCCCAGGCTAATGGAGAAGTCCGGGTACTTGTCCTGAAAGGCCAGTTCGATCTTGCTGCCAATGGTACCCGCACTCTTGACGTCGCAGTCAGGCAGGATGCAGCAGAACTCGTCGCCGCCAAGGCGACAGCAGATGTCGCTGGACCTCACGGTCTCACGCATGATCTGGCCAAAGGTGATCAGTATCTCGTCACCCTTGTGATGGCCATAGGTATCGTTGATCTGCTTGAAGTCATCGATGTCGCAGTAGATCAGGCTGACCAGCGAGTGCCGCCTTTCTGCCATGCGGATTTCGCGACTCAAGGCCTCGCTCATGCCGCGTTGATTGAACAGTCCCGTCAGCGCGTCCTTCTCGGCGTAGGTGGCAAGCTCCTTCGTCTTTTCCTCGAGATTGCGGGCATAGATTTCCATTCGCCGCTTGGCGCTGTGCACTTCATTGAGCAGGGTGTCGATATAGGTATCGAAGACCAGCGTGATATCGAAGTACATCAACTTGTCGAGGTTATCCTTGGCCGAGGTAAGACTGTGTTGATCGGTCAGGTTCTCGTCGATCACCCGAAACAGGATTTCCTTGAGGGTTCTCATGGCGGCAAGGAACAGCTTGGGCTCCACCCCGATACGCTTGTGTACCAGTCCGATGCGCAGCCGGCTGTTGACGTATTCCGCATCGTAGTAACCGGTGAACAGATCAAGCACGTACTGGCGCTGAGCGGAACGCAGCCGCTGAAGGGTTTCCGAGTCGCCGATCAGCAGGCTGATTTCATCGATTTCGGTCTGGCGCTCGTAGAACTCTTCGACAATGATTTCGATATGTTCATTAATGATGGGCTTTAGCGCAGCCAGATCAGCCAGACCTGCCTCATCAAGATTCAGGAACTCCTTGCGGCGCTGAATCTCTACCTCGCTGATATGCATCTGCTCGAGCAGGGATTTGTCGATCGGCCTCATGGCGACTCTCACCGGATTGATGCGCCGCTCGCGGATTGACAAAAACCCCCGGCGCCGACATTAAGAAGAAGTGTGTCTTCAACATATATCGCGTTACGGCCGGGCTTGCACCGCATTTTGGCGATTGTGCACGCCATTGACACACGAGGATTCCACGCAGTGCGCAAATGAGTACATGTTGGCTGGCGAGAAGGTCGTCAGCACCAGTGTACAAGGGGGGAAGGGCGTGGCGCCGAGAGGCAGGGGGAGAGATTGGAGGGTGACGCGAAATAGCGGGTGTTACGCGCCTGCGCCGTCATGCCAGGATGACGGCGCAGCCGTATGAGTCGACGTCTTTACTGGATCACTGAGCGGAGCAGGTCGGAGACGTTGCCACCTTGCGCGGGAAGGGTTAAAGCGGCGGCATCAGGAGGAGTGGAGGTCAGTTGGGAGACCTGGAACTTGTCACCGAAACGCAGGATACCAAGTCCACGCTGTTCCAGTTGGGCGGCCACTGGATCCGGTTGTCCCGTCATGATGCGCTGATAGCGGTCGACCACCTGCAGTAATTCTCGGACCTCGCCGCGCTGGCTGAGTACCAGTGAGTCCTGGCGACGATCGCCGTCACGATTGATCCAGTCGAGGCGGTATACGTCTCCTTCGATACCCGCAACGCTCTCCGTTGAGCCAGTGGGCTCTAGGGCCAGCACCTGCTGAGCCTGATAGCTGCCCAGTTGCGACATGTCCTGTCCGCCGAGCTGCCCGGCAATCGACTGCAGGTCACGGATACCCAGAACCACCGGCTGTCCGCCGAAGTTGGTCACCGCATACCCTTTGCCATCGCGAAGTAGCAAGTAGCCCTTGGCGGCGTGACGAGGGAAGTCCAGGCGAAGCTGGTCTCCTATCCAACGTGCCGTCACTGCGCTATCGGGATCGCCACTGCCGTCTACCAGGGTGGCCTGGCCGTCGGCCAGCACCATGGGGGACATGCACAGAAGGCAGGCTGCCAGAAGGGAACGGCGCATGGGGATTTCCTCTACATAGGGGTAAAGAAGGGGGAAAGAAGCACAAAGGGTGAAGACGCGTGATGCAGAGATACGTGGAAAGTGAGAGTTCGGCAGTCAGCGAAGGTTCCATGGCATCGCCAGAACGGCCTAGCGGCCACGTCAGTGTAACCCCGAGCGGTGCCCGCGACGACTGGCGAAGGTAAGGGCACAGCGCCCCGTGCTTGGCAACACTGAGCCAGGCGCGATCGGGAAACACGGAAGCTGACGTCATCGCCTGCGGGCGACGTCGTCAGCGTGAGCTATTCAGTGATTCGGCTCAGAGGTTCTGTTCCGAGGTTCAGTTCAGTGATTCAGTGATAGGTGGCCATCGTCGATGATTCGGCGGATGGCCTGCAATTCATCGCAGGTGAAGTGCTCCAGCCTTCCAGACAATAGATCACTGATCTTTTGCATGGGTAGGCCTGCGCGGCGGGCGATCTCACGGCTTCCGAGATCGGATACGGCAATCAGCCGTGTGACGATGCGCATCAGTCGTGTGCGCTGTTCCAGGTCCCTGACGTCGAGGTCAGGGCATCGTCGAGGAGGCGGTTCTGAGGCGTCTGCTCGAGACAAGGAATCTGCGGTGCTCATGGTGCTCCAATGGGCGTTTGCGACCCCTACAGCATGCAACCTTTTTTGCTCCCTTGCCAGTCCAAAATCGGCAAACGGCTAGTGTCATTGACGGGGCCGTCAGGGGAAAGCGCAGGGAGGCCCGCTGCGCCCGGGTGCATGGGCGAATGGAGGTATGCTGCGCCGATGTAAACTTAGACGAAAGAGGTATCAACCAGTGCTGCTGACGGCAGAGTAGCGCGTGATAGTTTTCTCGCTCGAGGGATACATTCAACAAGAAAGGCTCTGGCATGAGAGCTTTCCCCCCGCCTGACCTGTTCTGACCTGTTGTCCCTTCGCGGGTAGCCAGGGCGGGGGAGTCACAACGAGCGATAGATTATGCAAGCGAACAGCAGTGAAGGAGCACAGCTAAGTCGAGTGCTCGCGCGCAAGGATGTGCTGGCCCTGGCGTTTGGTGCCATGGTGGGCTGGGGCTGGATTGTCCTCACCGGAGGCTTTATCACCTCAGCCGGGAGCCTGGGTGCCATTCTGGCCTTTTTGCTCGGTGGAGCGGTCATCGTGCTAGTGGGCCTGACCTACGCCGAGCTGGCGTCGGCGATGCCACAGGTGGGCGGGGAGCACGTCTACAGCTATCGCGCCATGGGGCACTTCGCCTCATTTTTGTGTACATGGGCCATCGTGCTGGGCTATCTGAGCGTGGTGGCGTTCGAGGCGGTGGCGCTGCCCACCGTCGTCGAACACCTGTTCCCTTCCTATGCGGTCGGGCATCTTTGGACGCTGGCCGGATGGGACGTCAAGGCGACCTGGGTCGCCGTGGGCATGGCCGGTTCGATCGTCATGATGATCATCAACTACGTCGGCGTGCGCACCGCTGCGCTGGTGCAGAAGCTGGTGACCTTGCTGATCCTGGCGGTGGGCGTGATGTTCATTACTGGCGCCTTGTTCGAGGGCGGCAGCGCCAATCTGACACCGCTGTTCAACACCGAGAGCGGGGTGCTTGGGGGAATCACCATGGTGCTGATCATGGTGCCGTTCCTGTTCGTCGGCTTTGATGTCATCCCCCAGGCTGCGGAGGAGATCGACCTGCCGTTTCGCGATATCGGACGCGTGTTGATGCTGTCCGTGGTGCTGGCCGTGTTCTGGTACGCCTTCATCGTGCTGGGGACCGCGCTGATGCTGTCTCCCGCTGAACTCGAGAACAGCTCCCTCGCGGTACCGGATGCGATGCGGGCGGTGTTCAACACTCCCTGGGCCGCCAATCTGATGGTGCTGGCAGGTATCGCGGGCATCCTGACCAGTTGGAATGCCTTCTATGTGGGAGGCTCCCGGGCCATCTATGCCCTGGCGCATTGCGGCATGTTGCCGGCCTTCCTGGCCAAGCTGCATCCCCGTCATCGGACGCCGGTCAACGCCATTCTGCTGATGGGACTTGTGTCCAGTCTGGCTCCGCTGCTGGGTCGCCAGGCTATGGTCTGGCTGGTCGTGGCGGGCGGACTGGGCATCGTCATTGCCTACCTGTTTGTGTCCATTTCCTTCCTGATACTGCGGCGTAAGGAGCCGGAGCTCGAACGTCCTTTCCGGGTCAAGCATGCCAGGCTGGTGGGCTGGCTGGCGGTCGTGATGTCGCTGGGCCTGATTGCGCTGTACCTGCCCGGCAGTCCTTCGGCGCTGTCTGCGATCGAGTGGGGACTGTTCGCCGGCTGGATGGGACTTGGACTGGGGCTGTATGTGTGGTCCCGCCAGCGCTACGGCACCGACTACAGCGAGCGCCAGATGAAGCGTGAGCTGGCGGGGGCTGGGCAGGACGTCTGAGTCCGCCGCGTCGCCGGCCGATCCATCATGAACCGTTATTCAACGCTAGCGGGTGAGCGGCGCGGAGCCTCGCGCCCGCAGCCAGGCCGCGGCAGCGGCCTGGTGAATAGCGTTGACGCCATGAATCAGCAGCGATGCATCTAAGACCTTGTGAGAATTGCAGACAAAGACAAAAAACGTCGAAATGTTGGCATTGGCGAAGTCGCTAGGCACTTGCTAGTTTGCTTAGCGCATCTCGAATCGATCAACAACAACGTCACGATGGTTCCCACGAGGAACGGAGGAAGATCATGCGAGCACTGACATTCGCCCTGACGGCGTCCCTGCTGGTTGCCAGCCACACCGCGGTGGCCCAGAGCCAGCTGTCGATTGCCACTGGCGGCACCGGCGGCACCTATTACCCCTATGGCGGGGGCCTGGCGGAGCTGATCAAGAAGCATGTTGATGGCTATGATGCCGTGGCAGAGGTCACTGGTGCCTCGGTAGAGAATATGGGGCTGGTGTGGCGCGGCGACTCGGACCTTGCCTTGGCGCTGGCGGATACGGTGTACCAGGGGGCGACCGGCACCGGCGATTTCGAGGGGCGCAAGCTCGAAAACATTCGTGCTATTGCGTCGATCTACCCCAACGCGGTGCAGATCGTCACCATGGCGGACTCCGGTATCGACTCGCTGGATGACCTGGAAGGTAAGGTGGTATCGGTGGGCGCCCCGGGTAGCGGTACCGAACTTAACGCTCGTGCCATCCTTGAGGCCAACGGCCTCAGCTATGACGATTTCGACGCACGGCGCCTCAACTTCAACGAAACCGCTGATGCCTTGCGTGACGGCGATATCGATGTCGGCTTCTGGAGTGTCGGTCCGCCCACCAGCTCGATTCTGAATCTGGCGACCACCAGCGACGTGCGCCTGATCGGTCTCAGCGACGAGGAAGTCGCCAACGCCCAAGAAGACGAGCCGGTGTTCGCCGCCTACGAGCTCAAGCAAGGCCTTTATGAAGGCATGGACGCCGCGGTGCAGACCCTGGGCGTACCCAATGTGCTGATTGCCAGCAGCGAGATGGATGACGAGCTGGCCTACCAGATCACCAAGACGTTGTTCGAGCAGACCGATGAACTGATCGCCATTCATCCTGCCGCCAATGACACCACGGTTGAGTTTTCGGTGGAGTCCACGCCCATTGCCTTCCATCCGGGTGCCCTGCGTTACTACGAGGAAGTCGGTGCTGAGGTGCAGGACAAGCAGCGTCCCTGATGGTCATGGGGACACGCTTCACAAGGCGAGCCATGGGGCTCGCCTTGTGCGTGCTATGGCTGGGTGTGGCGCCGATGAACGCAGTGGCTGCGGAGCTGACGTCGAGCTGTGACGATCAACTGACGGTTCGCGATAGTGAGGGCAGGCTGCTGGTGGCAATCCCGATGCCGCCTGGCGCAGGGTGGTGCATGGCCTGGAACCATTCCGTGGAAGGGTTCGAGGTGCTCGACTGCTACCGTCACGTAGAAGGTCAAATGGTGCTGGAGCGCAGCCACTTGCCCGACTTTGCCGCCGGCCTTGACCATGTGCCGGGCCGCGGGCGGCAGGTCAGTGATGGGCAGGGAGGCTACTGGATCAACGATATCGACGAGGCGGTACCGGGTAATCACTACCGGTTGCGGGTTGGCGCCAAGCGCGTTGATCACCGCCTGGTCAGCCGTGGAAAGCCCACGCTGGAAAGGTTGGTCGCTGCGGGACGGTCGTGTGCAGCCGCCTGGGCGGAAGCGTTGCCCGCGCAGGCTACCCCGATCAGCTTAAGCGATATCGCGGCCGGGCGTTTGGTCAGCGTTGGCCTGGAGGGGCGCGGCGTGGATGACCATGGTCCAGGCTAGGCTTGAGCACCCCCAAGGCTGGCACGACCAGCCATTGTCTAACGTACATGCAAGGCGAAATTCGCCGATAAGGCAGGGAGCGACCGTCGCTGTTGCGCCATTTGATGGCGCAAGGCTGACACCAGCATGCCCCTGACTGACACTCCCAGGAAGATAACGATGAGCGAATCGCCAGCTTCTCCCGTGGTGCCTGGCAGCCAGGCCAACCACTCGAAAATCGTACTGTGGCTGATCTCTCTGGTAGCGATCGGCCTGTCACTGTTTCAGCTCTATTCGGCTGGCATCCAGCCGCTCGGCTTGTTCTATCAGCGCAGCATCCACCTGGCGCTGGTCATGATGCTGGCGTTTTTGATGTTCCCCGTGTTCGGCCCGTCCAGAGGGCGAGGCCCGGTGGGAGCGCTCATCGACCTGGTGTTCTTCTGTGGCGCCGTCGTCACCGGCGGTTATATGGCGCTGTATCTTGACGAGATCATCAATCGCGCAGGATTCTGGAGCCAGACCGATATCTGGGTGGGCATCATCGCCACCGTGACTGTGCTGGAGGCCAGTCGGCGAGCGGTGGGGCTTGGCATGACCATCATCGGCATGATCGCCATTCTCTACGCTTTTGCCGGCCCCCGGGGCGAGTTGCCCTGGCTCGGGCAGTTCCTGCCGGGCATCCTGGAACACCGCGGCTACAATCTGGATCGCCTGGTGGGCCAGCTGTACCTGGGCCAGGAAGGCATTTTTGGTCTGCCCATGGGGGTAGCCGCCACCTACATCTTCATCTTTGTCCTGTTTGGTGCCTTTCTCGAGATCACTGGCGCAGGCAAGTTCTTCATCGATCTGGCGTATGCCGCCACCGGGCGCCAGCGCGGAGGGCCCGCCAAGGCTGCAGTGATTGCCTCTGCCGGGATGGGGTCGATCTCAGGGAGTGCCATCGCCAACGTGGTGACCACCGGCGCCTTTACCATTCCTCTGATGAAGCGTCTTGGCTACAAGCCGCATCAGGCGGGGGGCATCGAGGCGGCGGCCTCTACCGGGGGGCAGATCATGCCGCCATTGATGGGGGCTGGGGCATTTCTGATTGCGGAATACACCCGGCTGCCTTACCTCGAGGTGGTCAAGGTCAGCATTCTTCCGGCCTTCATGTACTTTGGCACGGTCTACCTTTTCGTCCACATCATCGCCCTGAAAGAGGGCATGCAAGGCATGGCCAAGGAAGAGTTGCCGCAGATGAGCGACGTGCTCAAGCATGGCTGGCACTTCCTGCTGCCGCTGGCGGTGCTGGTGTGGCTGTTGGTGATGAACATGTCGCCGATGCGGGTAGGGTATTACGCCATCGTCTGCATGCTGGTGGTGGCCGTGTTGCGCTTCGCCGTCTGGTTCTTGTTCGTTGCGCCAAAGGAGGGGCAGCCGGTCAATGCCCAGCGCCTGGGCCTGGCCTGTCGCAATGGCCTGATGAAGCTGCTTGAGGGGCTGGAGCTTGGGGCACGCAACGCGGTGGCGGTGACCATGGCCTGTGCGGTGGCCGGTATCATCGTTGGCGTGGTTGGTTTGACCGGCCTCGGCCTCAAGTTCTCGGCCATGATGCTGGCCTTCTCCAACGGCCACTTGCTGCTGGCGCTGATCATGGTGCTGCTGGCCAGTCTGGTCCTGGGCATGGGCCTGCCGGTAACGGCGAGCTATATCGTGCTGATCGTGCTGGTCGGTCCGGCACTCTCCAATGAGTTTGGCGTACCGCTGCTGATCGCTCACCTGGTGGTGTTCTGGTACTCCCAGGATTCCAACGTGACGCCACCTATTGCACTGGCAGGCTTTGCAGGTGCTGCCATTGCGGGTGCCAAGCCGATGGAGACCAGCTTCCAGTCCTGGAAGTTCGCCAAGGGCCTGTATCTGGTGCCGCTGTTCATGGTCTACAACCCCGAAATCATTATCGGTGGGCCGGTCTGGCTGTTGATCTGGAAGGGCGTGACGGGCCTGCTGGCGTTGGGTGCCTTTGCGGCGACGCTGGAGGGCTACCTGTTCACCCGGATTCCGCTGTGGCAGCGGCTGCTGCTGTTGCCGGCAATCGTGGGCGTGTTCCTGCCGTCGATGATGTTCGACGTTGCCGGGGCCGCGGTGATGGCAGCGATCATTGGTTTCAACTATTGGGAGTCGCGCAGGGTGGCAACGCCCGCCTAGTTGGTCGAGTGACAGGTTTTCCCAGCGTGACGACAGCGCCGTGCCTCAGGGCACGGCGCTGTCGTTGTGTCGTGGCACACGCTGTGTTGTGGAACCGCTAGGCCAGATCCGTACGGGGGCCCGCGTTACTGGGCTTGAGCGCTGTCGCTGCCTTCAGTAGGGGCTGTCGCATCAGGGGCTGTCGCATTGCCGCCGCCGGCGGCCGCTGCTCCCTGGCTGGGTTCCTGCATGCCAGCTGCTTGCTCGGCCACCGCGTCGGCCTGCTCAGCGGCCTGCTTCTCCGCGGCGGTGGGCTCATCACCGCTCGACAGCAAGGCCTCCTGGGCTTGCTGCATGCTTTCACTCTGCGCGTTGCCATCGGCTCCCACCGGGTGGAGCACGATGGACACCGGAGGCTGGTCGGCGTCTGGGCCGACCTCGACCGGGTTGGCTTGGGTGCTGGTCCAGATCAGCTGGCCGTCGTCGCCCCGGATTTCCCCTCGCAGGCTGTGGGTGTGACGTTCGCTGACATCGTCGGCGTCATAGCTCAAAGAGAAATCGGTGGGCGCCTGACGGTCGATCGAGACCGTGGTCTCGGCAATGGTCTTGGCCGGAGCATCGGCCAGGGCCACATCGTTAAGAAGGACCTTCACGTCAGCGCCCTGTGGCAGTGTCTGCCCAGTTTCGGCAAAGCTGACGGTACCCTTGAGGGTCATCTGTGTGGCCTGCTCGGCGCTGGCCTGCTGGCTGGTCTCGGCACTGCCCTGGGAGCTGCTGGCGTTGCTCTGGCTATCGTCGCAACCGGCCAGCGCCAGGCCAGATGTTAAGGCGGCGATAAGCAGCAGGGTCGGTTTCATGGCTCTCTCCTTGGTGAGCGTGTCGTCCTAATAGACGCTGTGACATTGGCGATGACAGAAAAAAGTAGCAGACCAATGCGCAGTCAGAATGAATGTTGCTGTCGCTGGCTGACGACGTCTGTATCGGGAGAGGTATCGCTCCCTCGGCTCTGCTAGACTATGGCGCTTCCCGATTGTTCCCTAGTCGCGGCGATTTCTTTGCTGCGGCACCGTCGTTTCTTCGAGGAGTTGCCGATGTCATCCACCTCCCCAGCGCCCCGGGTCGGCGTGATCATGGGTTCCAAGTCTGACTGGCCTGTCATGGAGCACGCCGTCACCATGCTGGAGCGCTTGGGCGTGAGCTATGAAACCCAGGTCGTCTCCGCGCATCGGACGCCGGACCTGTTGTTCGACTACGCCAAGAGTGCTGCCGAGCGTGGCATCCAGGTCATCATCGCTGGTGCAGGAGGCGCGGCCCACCTGCCGGGCATGGTGGCGTCGCAGACGGCATTGCCGGTGCTGGGTGTTCCGGTTGAATCCAAGGCGTTGAAAGGGCTGGACTCGTTGCTGTCGATCGCCCAGATGCCAGGTGGCGTAGCGGTGGGTACGCTGGCGATCGGCAAGGCTGGCGCGACCAACGCGGGGCTGCTGGCGGCTCAGATCGTCGGGCTTGCCGATAGCGCGGTGCGTGATGCGGTAGAAGCCTTCCGCGCCGAGCAGACGCAGACGGTGCTGGATAACCCTGATCCCCGTCCGCCGGAAGCGCGCCAGGGCTGAGCGTGTTAGGCGCCCCAACCCTTGCACGACCGTCGTAAGAGCATAGGAGCAAGTCATGAAGATTGGTGTTCTCGGGGCCGGACAGCTTGGCCGCATGCTGGCGCTCGCCGGCTACCCGTTGGCCAACCGGTTCCGCTTTCTCGATACCACCGGGAATCCCAGTGCCGGCATCGGTGAGGTGATGATCGACACCGACCAGAAACATATTCAGAGCTTTCTCGAAGATGTCGACCTGGTCACCTATGAGTTCGAGCATCTGCCAGTCTCGCTGGTTCAGGCGATCGAGGCAGAGCGGCCGGTCTATCCGGGCAGCGAAGCGATTCGCGTGTGTCAGAACCGGGCCGAGGAAAAGGCACTGTTTGATCGCCTGGGCATTCCCACTCCCGCCTATCGGTTGGTAGACAGCGCAGAGGCGCTGGAGGCCGCCGCCAAGGAACTGGGGACTCCGGTGGTGGCCAAGTCTATCACCGAGGGCTACGACGGCAAGGGGCAGGCGGTGCTCAAGCAGCCAAGCGACGCTGCAGACGCCTGGTCGCGCATCAACCACCCGCGGCTGATCGTCGAGTCCTTTGTCGACTTTGTTCGCGAGGTATCGATCATTGCCGTGCGCGGCCGTGATGGACAGGTCGTGTTCTATCCCATGGCCGAGAACGTGCACGTCGACGGCATCCTGCGTTACTCGCTGGCGCCCATGCCCAACCTGGATGACAGTGTTCAGCATACTGCCGATGAGTACATTCGTGCGCTGCTGGACGAGCTGGACTATGTCGGCGTGCTGACGCTGGAGCTGTTTCAGTGTGCCGACGGTAGCCTGTTGGCCAACGAGATGGCGCCACGGGTCCATAACTCCGGTCATTGGACCATGGACGGTGCGGTCACCAGCCAGTTCGAGAACCATTTGCGCGCCATCCAGGGCTTGCCGCTGGGCGATACCAGCGCGCGTGCTCCCACCTGCATGGTCAACGTGATCGGTCGTGAGCCGGACCCGAGCCAGGTGCTGGCCATGCCCGATGCCCATCTGCATCGCTACGACAAGAGCGAACGAGCAGGCCGCAAGCTGGGCCACATCAATCTGGTGGCCGCCGATCATGCGACCTTGCTGGATCGTGTTCGCCAGTGCGCAGCGCTGGTACCCGATGCCCCTGAGGTGCGCTTCAGCTTCGAAGACTGAGCGTAGGTTGCGTGGCAACAAGCACAGCGGGCCCCTTCTGGGGGCCCGCTGTCGTTTGTGCTGCTTGTACTGTTTGTACTGTTGGTACTTAGCCGCTGGCGGTCAGGCGCTTGGCCGCTACCCAGGATGATGGGGCCGCTCACCCCATCAACACGGCGCTGGCCAGGCCACCGCCGACCACCAGCAGCACGAACAGGATCAATGCCAGCAGGAAGGGCTTGATGCCCAGCGCCTTGAGGCGCGATATCCGGGTATTGATGCCCAGCGCCGCCATGGCCATGGTCAGCGCGATCTGACCGCCAAGCACCAGCGCAGCATGCAGCGGAGCCGGCAGGCTGATGACACTGTTGACCCCGACCATGACGATAAAACCCAGAGCAAACCACGGAATGACCAGCTTGGCTTTCTCGACCTGACCGCCTGCCTGTCCATCCAGCGTGGCGGCGTCTGCTTCACTGGGCTGGCGTAGCCACCACTGGCCGACGATCAGCAGGAAGGGGACCAGCAGCATGACCCTGACCAGCTTGACAATGACCGCATTGGCCAGCGCATCCGGGCCGACCGCATCGCCCGCGGCGACGACCTGAGCGACTTCATGAATGGTGGCGCCGATATAGACGCCGAACAACCCTTCCTCCATGCCCAACCACGGGTACAGCAGGGGATAGGTCAGCATCGCCAGAGAACCGAACAGGACCACGGTGGCCACCGCCATCGACGCAGCGGCAGGCCTGGAGCGGATGGTAGACTCGGTGGCGAGAACTGCCGCCGCCCCGCAGATGGCACTGCCTGCGCTGGTCAGCAGGGTAGTTTCTCGGTCCATGCCGAGGACCCGGGTGCCGATCTGATAGCCGCTCACCAGTACGGCAGTAATCACCAGTGCATCGAGTAACAACACCTTGGGACCGAGTCCTACCACCTGAGCAAAGGTCAACGATAGCCCGAACAGCACGATGCCACCGCGCAGCAGCCAGCGGGTAGCAAAGGCCAGTCCCTTGTGGGAAGACTCCAGGGTACGCCCCAACGGCAGGTTGCCCACGATGATACCCAGCAGCAGGGCGAACACCAGCGGACTGATCCCCGTGTCACTGATGCCTGGCAGGCGGCTGATCACCTGGCCGGCCAGTGTGAGTAGGGCGCACAGTACCAATCCTTGCCACATGATCCTGACCTCCTTTCATTATTGTGCTGGCATCGATACTTCTGCGAGCGGCACGGGAAGGCGTGCCTCATCTGGCTACCGACGTCAGCTTTGCTCTGATGGGGCCATTCTAGGCTTGGATATATCTTTTGATTATCGTGTAATAACGAAACCGGTTATAAGTAAAACCGATATAAGAGCAGGCGGCGTTTGCGAGGCTCCTGATCACGCAGCGAGAGGTCATCATGTCCCACCCTACCCATCAGCGATCACGCTCGCGCATCACCTTGCGCCAGCTGGAAGTCTTTGTAACCGTCGCCAGACTGGGGACTGTCAGCGCCGCTGCTCGACAGCTAAGCCTTTCTCAATCGGCCACGAGCCAGGCGCTGGCCGACCTGGAGCGGCAGCTTGGCGTGGTGGTATTCGAGCGTCCCGGGCGTAGACTCAGCCTCAACGATATGGGGCATCGTCTGTTGCCCAGAGCCGAGCAGTTGCTGGATGAGCTTGATGACCTGGTCGCCGCAGCGGTAGAGCCAGGGGATGTGCTGCACGGTAGCCTGGCGATCTCTGCCAGTGCCACCATCGGGACCTACCTGCTGCCGCCCCTGGCCGGTGAGTTCGGTGAATGGCATCCCGGTGTCGATCTGCGACTGCGCCTGCGCAATACCGGCGAGGTCATTGCCGAGGTGCAGCGTTTCGATGCGGACCTGGGATTGATCGAGGGGCGTTGCCATGAACCGGGCCTGGCCAGTGAGGTGTGGTGCGAAGATCACATGGTGGTGGTCTGCGCGCCTGGGCATCCACTGGTGGAAAAGGGCCGCATCTCGGACGTGGATCTGGCCGAGCAGCCCTGGATACTGCGTGAACTGGGCTCTGGCTCCCGGGAGGTGCTCGAGGCTGCGGTGCTTCCTCGAGTGGCCAGGCTGAAAGTGCGGATGGAGCTGGGGCAGCACGAAGCCATCAAGCAGGCCGTCGCGGCCGGCTTGGGCCTTGGCTGTCTATCACGCTTGAGCGTGCGTGGGGAGCTGGAGCGGGGCGACCTGGTCGAGCTGGCCCATGACCTGCCATTGACGCGCCACTTCTCGCTGGTGTGGCATCCGGACCGCTACCGTAGCCCGGCATGGCAGGCCTTCAAGGTGTTTCTGGTGGAGCACAAGGATCGCGTCATTCACCGTCGCTGAGCCATCCCACAGCAGGATGGCACGAAGTGAGCTGAAGGTATTAAGCGCAGGCTAGCCACCACGTGGCGGTCTACAGGATCTGCGCATTGCCATTCCACAGCAGGATGGCAGCGATCACCGCGAAGTGGGCGGGATACCACGCCAGCCACATCTTTCTCGGCATGGTCACAGAGGGGGCTCGGACCAGGCGGCTGGCACCGGCAGCCAGCAGCAGGACCAGCAGCACGGTGGCTACCGTTACCGACTTCGCCATGTCAGAGGAATTCATCAGGCCGGCCACTGCCAGCAGCGGCAGGCAGCCTGCCACGGCCAGCAGCCGCGATGGGATATCGTCGTCGGCGCGATGCAACTGACCGATCGCCAGCATGAAGAAGGGAACCAGCAACAGCCCCTGGTGGCCGTACTCCACCCAGAAGCCGGCGAAGTACCATGCCAGCGCGATGCCCAGGGTCTCCAGGGCGAGACGTGGATAGCCCAGTTCGCCGCCGTCCTGGCGCCGGGTCAGTTGCTCGAGCCAGTGACCCGCCATCAGGCCAAGGGCCAGGGTAAAGCAGATGTTGAGCTGGAAGATCGCTTCACGTGGCATCAGCTGGTAGGGAAGCTGGGCGAGCAGACCGATGACCATGACTCTGCGGGCGTAGCGCAGGGGATCTCGGGTGTTGAACAGACCATGCCAGGCCACCATGCCGGCGAACAAGGGAAAGGCGATGCGACCGACACTCGAATCGATCCAGCCCATATGCCAGGCATCAGTGGCCAGGTAGCGGGCGACATGATCCAGCGTCATGGTGATCAGTGCAATCCACTGTCCCCAACCGGTCCAGGCGGAAGACGGTCGCGCCGCGAAGCCGGCGTTGGTGGCGAGGTTCATCGGACATCCCTGTTGTTCGCAATGTCAGGATAGACTGATGGACGTCCCACAAGTTCCAATACGGCACATTTTAGCCGTTGGGAGCTGCACGGCTCAGGCATCCTAGCGGCGCGCCTCGCAGCGGCTCGTCGGGGCAGGCCTTCATGCAGTGGCACCTTGGGACGTCACCGCCGGTGAAGAGCAGGATAAGATGGGGTGCGTGACGGCAGGCGCTGCGTCACAGGGACAATAACAAGACAACCCTTCAGGAGTTGCCATGAAGAATGGCTTCGGTTTCGATCTGCGCAGTATGGAAATCTTCGTCGAGACGCTGGAACGGGGCAGCCAGAGCGCCGCCGCGGAAGCGCTGGGGTTGACCCAATCCTCGGTATCCCACTGTCTGGCGACCCTGGAAGAGAGCCTTGGACTGACGCTGTTCGAGCGTCGCTCACGTCCTTTGGAGCCGACCAGCGCTGGGCGGTTTTTCTATGACCGGGCGAGACGGCTGCTGAGTGAAGCCAGGGATACGCGCCGCGAGCTGATTTCCGGCGCCTTTGGCCAACTGCATCAAATGCGGCTGGCACTGGTCGACTCGTTGGCCACCGCCGTGGGCAAGCCCTTGATCGACCTTATCCGGCGACACACCCGGGACTATACCCTTACCACGGGGCTCTCCCACATGCATGGTCACTCACTGCTGACCCGACATGTGGACGTGATCATTTCGGATGATCGCCTCGAGAATTATGACGGCCTGGAGCGCCACAGCGTGCTGGTGGAGCCTTTCGTGCTGGTCCTTCCGGCCGACTGGTCTGGCCCTGCCGACAATTTGCGCTGGCTATCGCGGCAGCTCGATCTGGTGCGCTATGTCCCGCAGTCATTGATCGGGCAGAGCATCGAGCGTCATCTGCGGCTGTCTGGCGTCGAGCTGCCGGCGCGTCTTCATCTGGACAATACCTGTGCCTTGCTCAAGGCGGTCAGCGATGGTGTCGGCTTTACCGTGACGACGCCGTTGTGCCTGTACCAGGCGGGTCTTGAGCAGCTCAGGGTGCGGATCGAGCCGCTGCCCCTATCGCCGCTTAGCCGCACGCTGACGCTGGTCGCGCGACGGGATGAGCTGGGAGGTCTGCCTGGGCAGCTGGCCCGTGACGCACGGCGTTTACTGGACGCTGGCTTTCGCCGCACCCTGTCAGCCGAGCTGCCCTGGGTAGACGCACAGATCACGACGACGTCGTGACGTTCCCCGCGGGGTGATCCATCCTGGTGCGTCGAGGTCCTCACGATGCGCCAAGCGGTGGCAATATCGAAAGCTTCGATAGTGCGGGTGTCGTTGAAGTCGATGCAACTGGCGAGGTTGGTCTGGCTGAACCAAGACTCATGAGATTCCTCTTGAGTCCGGGAGACCCCATGCCGGCAGCCATTCGTCTCTACGTTCGTTACGTCGACCGCTTCAACCGGCGCATCGGGCGTATCGTCATGTACCTCATCTTCGTGATGATAGGTGTACTGCTGTATGCCTCGCTCTCGCGCACGCTGTTTGACCGGCCGCTGCTGTGGGGCGTCGAGGTCTCGCAGTTTTTGATGGTGGCCTACTTTCTGCTGGGCGGCGCCTATTCCATGCAGCTCGATGACCACGTGCGCATGGATCTGTTCTATACCCGGCTGTCCCCTCGTGCCAAGGCCATGAGTGACGTGCTGACGATGCTGTTGCTGCTGGTGTTCCTGGGCACACTGCTGGCTGGCGGCATCTCCAGTACCAGCTATGCGATCAAGTACGGCGAGACCAATTACAGCTCCTGGGCGCCGCCACTGGCACCCATCAAGACAATCATGACCGTCGGCGTGGCCTTGATGCTGGCCCAGTGTCTTTCCACCCTGTTCAAGGATGTCGCCGTGTTGCTCGGGCGACCGCTGGAGGAGAGCGAAGGGGAGAAGGATGCCAGGGAAGGGAAGGACCGCAAGGACGGGGAGGGCGACCGATGAGCTACGAAATGATCGCCCTGACCATGTTCTCTTCCATGATGCTGCTGTTGCTGACAGGACAGCGGGTGTTCGGCGTGATTGGCTTTGTCGGCGCGGCAGCCGCCTTGGTGCTGTGGGGCGACGGCGGTATGGAGATGCCCTTCAGTGCCGCCATTCAGCTGATGAACTGGTACCCGCTGTTGACCTTGCCGCTGTTCATCTTCATGGGATACATGCTGTCGGAGTCCGGTATCGCCTCCGAGCTCTACGAGATGTTCCACGTGTGGATGGGGGGGCTGAGAGGGGGCCTGGCGGTGGGCACCATCGGTCTGATGGTGGTGGTCTCGGCGATGAATGGGCTGAGTGTGGCCGGTATGGCCATCGGCGCCACCATTGCCCTGCCGGAACTGCTGCGACGGGGCTACGACAAGGTCATGGTCACCGGCGTGATCCAGGCTGGCAGCTCGCTGGGCATATTGGTACCGCCCAGCGTGGTGCTGGTGCTCTACGGCATGATTGCGCGCCAGCCGGTCAGCCAGCTATGGCTGGCCGGGGCGATACCTGGCTTGATCCTGGCGGCCATGTTCGTGGCCTATATCGTCATCCGCTGTCGCTTGCAGCCGAGCCTGGGGCCGACCCTGCCGCCGGAAGAACGCAACCTCTCCACCGCTGACAAGTTGAAGCTGTTGCGCGCCGGCATCATGCCATTGGCCATCTTCTTTTTCATGACCGGCCTGTTCGTGATGGGAGTGACCAGCCTGGTGGAAAGCGCTGCGGTGGGGGCGCTGTCGGCCACTCTGGCTGCCCTGATCAAGGGACGCTTGAATCGCGCAGTCATCGAGACCACGGTGCGCCGCTCGCTGGGCATCACCTGCATGTTCATGTGGATCATCCTGGCGGCCTTGTGTTTTGGCGCGGTGTTCGATGGTCTCGGCGCGGTGCGTGCCATCGAGTCTGTATTCCTCGAGGCCTTTGGCCTGACCCCCTGGCAGATCCTGGTGATGATGCAGCTGTCCTACATCCTGCTTGGCATGTTTCTCGATGACACTGCCATGCTGGTGATCGTGGCGCCGCTTTACGTGCCGCTGGTCATCAGTCTTGGCTTCGACCCGATCTGGTATGGCGTGCTCTACACGATCACGGTGCAGATCGCCTACATGACCCCGCCCTTCGGCTACAACCTGTTCCTGATGCGGGCCATGGCACCGCCGGAGATCAGCCTGGGGGATATCTACAAGAGCGTGTGGCCGTTTGTCGCCATCATGTTGGCGGGCCTGGCGCTCATTACCGCCTTTCCCCAGCTCGCACTGTGGCTCCCCGAGCTGTTCCGGGATTACTGAGCCTGGGCGAAAGCAGCGACCGGACCTGCATTGCCAGGGAGTATCGCGCTCCGGCCAGCGGCGACGAAGGTGCGCCACAAGGCATGTTAGGCCGGATGCCGGATGCCGGAGCGAGCGAGCTATAGATAGCGCAACATCGACAACAAGACAGGAAACGAAAAACGGCAGGAGGCCGGGCAACACACCGACAGCTGCAATGAGTCACAGCAGTACCCGATGGCATCACCCCTGACCACAACAATCGACAGAGTAGGGAGAGATCCAATGACCAACCGTCGCGACTTCTTGAAAAAGGCCGGTGTCGCTACCGCCGCTACCGTGGGCGCAGGCACTCTGGCCGCGCCCTATGTGCATGCCCAGTCGAAGACGCCGATACGCTGGCGTCTGCAGACCTATGCGGGGCCAGCGCTGGCGGAGCATGTCATCAAGCCTTCCATTGATGCCTTCAACAAGGCCGCCAATGGCGAGATGGAAATCGAGCTGTATTTTTCCGATCAGCTGGTCCCCACCGGGGAGCTGTTCCGGGCCATGCAGAGAGGCACCATCGACGCCGTGCAGAGCGATGATGACTCGATCAATGCACCGGTGGACGTGTCGGTGTTCGGCGGCTATTTCCCGTTTGCCTCGCGTTACAGCCTGGATGTACCGACCCTGTTCAACCACTACGGTCTGAAGGAAATCTGGGAAGAGGCCTACGGCGAGATCGAGGGCGTGACCTGGCTCGGCTCGGGCAGCTGGGATCCCTGCAACTTCGTCACCCGAGAGCCCATTCGCAGCATCAAGGACCTCGAGGGCAAGCGGGTGTTTACCTTCCCCACTGCCGGGCGCTTCCTGACTCGCTTCGGGGTGGTGCCGGTGACCCTGCCCTGGGAAGACATCGAGGTCGCCATGCAGACCCGCGAGCTTGATGGCATCGCCTGGGCGGGCATCACCGAGGCTTACACCGTGGGCTGGGCGGATGTCTCCAGCTACTACCTGACCAACAACATCTCGGGCGCCTGGGCGGGGTCCTACTTTGCCAACAGCGAACGCTGGAACGAGCTCCCGGATCACCTGAAGACGCTGTTCAGGATGTGCATGGACAGCTCTCATTACTATCGTCAGCACTGGTACTGGTGGGGTGAAGCCCACTACCGCACCAAGGGTGGCAAGCTCGAACTGACCTCCATCCCGGAAGAAGAGTGGCAGACCATCGAGGATGAAGCGCTGGGGTTCTGGGATGAGATTGCGGCCCAGAGCGAGCGCAATGCCAAGGTGGTGCAGATCCTCAAGGACTACCGCCAGACCATGCAGCAGGCGGGCCCTCCCTATCGCTACAGCTGATACGGGGCAGTGCAGGCCGGTCTGCGGGCCGGCCCTTCATTCCTTCGCCCATGAGGAGGGTGATCGATGTCAGGACTCAACCCGAGGGATGTGCGCACGGCAGAGGATGCTCGGCGCGTGGTCGAAGCGCGCAACCTCAGCCACGTCAAAGTCGGCTTTCTCGACCTGGACGGGGTCATGGTCGGCAAGTACATGCAGCGTGACAAGTTCTTCGCCGCGCTGGAGGGGGGCTTCGCCTTCTGTGATGTCGTGCTGGGCTGGGACAGCAAGGACGAGCTGTACGACAACACGCGCTTTACCGGCTGGCATACCGGTTACCCCGACGCCCAGTTGAGGCTATTGCCGGAGACCTGCCGCGAGGTGCCCTTTGAGGGCGACATGCTGCTGTTCATGGCGGAATTCACCGAGCGGGCCGAGGCGATCTGTCCCCGCGGGCTGCTGCGTCGAGTGCTGGCCCGGGCCGCCGACATGGGATTCAAGGTGCATGGATCGCTCGAATATGAGTTTTTCATGTTTCAGGAGACGCCTGAGTCGGTGCGCGAGAAGGGCTTTCGTCAGCTGCGTCCCCTGACGCCCGACATGATGGGCTACTCGATGCTCAGAAGTTCGGTCCACGCCGAGCTGTATCACGAGTTGTTGGCCCTGTCGGAACGCATGGACTTCCCCATCGAGGGGCTGCACACCGAGACCGGGCCAGGAGTGCTGGAGGCGGCCATTGGCGTCGACGAAGCGCTGGCTGCCGGTGACAAGGCGGCGTTGTTCAAGACCTTCACCAAGGTCTGGGCTCAGCGGCGTGGCCTGATGGCCACCTTCATGGCCAAGTGGTCGCCGGACTATCCCGGGCAGAGTGGGCACATCCACCTGTCGATGACCCACCTGAATGACGGCCAGTCGGCCTTCTATGACGGTGAGGCCGAGTACGGCATGAGTGCCATCCAGCGTCATTTCGTCGCCGGACAGCAGCGCCTGATGCCGGAGTTTCTGGCCATGTTCGCGCCTACCGTCAATAGCTACACCCGCCTGATACCTGGTTTCTGGGCGCCGACTGACGCCACCTGGGGGGTGGAAAACCGCACGACGGCGCTGAGGGTCATTCCCGGCAGCGCCAAGTCTCAGCGGGTCGAGTATCGCCTGGGTAGCGCTGATGCCAATCCCTATCTGGCGCTTGCCGCGGCAATCGGTGCCGGCCTCTATGGGATCGAGCAGCAGCTTGAACCCGACACGGCGGTCACTGGCAACGCCTACACACTGGATCACCCGGAGCATCAGGCGCTGCCTCGAACACTGTGGGACGCAGCGCAGCGGCTCAAGGGATCTGCCCCGGCGCGGGCGCTGTTCGGTGACGACTTCGTCGAGCATTTCGCAGCCACCCGAGAATGGGAAGAGCGCGAGTTCCGACGTCACATCACCGATTGGGAGCTGGATCGCTATTTCGAAATCATTTGACGCGGATGCCCGGCATCCCGCCCATCGACTGACGAGAGAACCGCATGGCCATTCAACAGACCCTATCGCCGGTGGACGGCTCGGTGTACGTAGAACGAGAGCAGGCCGATGCCGAGCAGATCGAGCGTACCCTTGCCCTGGCGACCGATGCCCAGAAGCGCTGGCGTGACGTCAGTGTGGAACAACGCTGCCGTCTGGCCAGCGCCATGGTGGATGCCTTTATCTCCCGGCGCGATCAACACGTGGAAGAGCTTTGCTGGCAGATGGGGCGGCCCATCGCTCAAGCGGGAGGCGAAATCGGCGGTTTCGAGGAACGTGCCAGGGCCATGATCGAGATGGCGCCTGGGGCGCTGTCTCCCCTCAGGCTAGGCGACAAACCGGGGTTTACTCGCTACATCCGCCGCGAACCTCTCGGCGTGTCACTGATCGTGGCGCCCTGGAACTTTCCCTACATGACGGCCGTGAATGCGGTGATCCCGGCGCTGCTTGCCGGAAACGCGGTGATCCTCAAGCACTCGGCCCAGACCCCGCTGTGCGCAGAGCGCATGGTGGAGGCCGCCCGGGAGGCGGGCATCGAGGAGGGCGTCTTTCAGTTCCTGCACATGAGTCACGCCGACGCCGAGCAGGTGATGGGAGATCCACGCATTGCCCACGTCTCGTTTACCGGGTCGGTCGCTGGTGGGCGCACCGTGGAGCAGGCAACGGCGGGGCGTTTCATTGCGACAGCGCTGGAACTGGGGGGTAAGGATGCGGCTTACGTGCGTGGCGATGTCGATCTGGACAGCGCAGTGGATGGTGTCATGGATGGCGCCTTCTTCAACTCAGGCCAGAGCTGCTGTGGCATTGAACGCATTTATGTCGAGCGAGCCATCTTCGATGATTTCGTCGCGCGCGCCGTGGCCTGGCTGAAGCAGCTCAAGCTCGGTAATCCCACCGACCCCGTCACGACCCTGGGGCCCGTGGTCAAACCTGCTGCCGCGGATTTTGTACGTGGCCAGGTAGAAGCGGCGGTCGCTGCCGGCGCACGTGCCTGGATCGACCCTGGCGAGTACCCGCTGTCCCGGCCAGGTAGTGCCTATCTGGCGCCGCAGCTGCTGACGGACGTCGATCACTCCATGGCGGTGATGCAGGAGGAGAGTTTTGGCCCGGTGGTCGCCGTCATGCCCGTCGATAGTGACGACGAGGCCATTGCTCTGATGAACGACTCTGCCTTTGGCCTGACCGGCGCGATCTTTACCCGCGACCTGGAGGCCGGTGAGGCACTGGCGGCCCGCCTCGACGTCGGTACGGCCTTCGTCAACCGCTGCGACTATCTGGATCCCGAGCTCGCCTGGACGGGGGTCAAGCTATCAGGACGCGGTTGCTCGCTATCGCGCCTGGGCTTTGACAGCCTGACCCGGCCCAAATCCTTCCATCTCAAGCATCCCTGAGGTCACCATGAGCGATATCAGCCGCTTTACCACCAGCTGGAATTATCCGTCCTCGATCCTGACCGGCGTGGGGCGTATTCGAGACCTGCCGCAACAGTGCCATGAGCTTGGCATGCATGCGCCGCTGCTGGTGACCGACCCTGGCCTGGCGGCGCTGCCGATGGTGGCGGATGCCCTTGAACACTGTCGATCGGAAGGACTCCGGGTCGGGCTGTTCAGCGAGATCAAGGGCAATCCGACCGGTGCCAATGTCATCGCTGGCGTGGATGCCTTTCGCGAGGGGGAGCATGACGGCGTGATCGCCTTCGGCGGCGGTTCCGGGCTTGATGCCGCCAAGGCGGTGGCCCTGATGGCCAATCAACGTGACGGCCTTTCGCTGTGGTCGCTGGAGGACATCGGCGACAACTGGAAGAATGCCGATGCCAAGGCCATCGTGCCGGTGGTAGCGGTACCTACCACCGCGGGCACCGGGTCCGAAGTGGGACGTGCCTCCGTGATTACCGACGAGGCAGAGCACGTCAAACGCATCATTTTCCACCCTGGCATGGTACCGGCGCGGGTGATCCTTGATCCGACCCTGACCGTCGGACTGCCTCCTGCGGTGACCGCGGCGACCGGCATGGATGCCCTGTCCCACTGCCTGGAGGCCTGGTGCGCGCCAGGCTACCACCCCATGGCGGAAGGCATCGCGGTGGAGGGCATGCGGCGGGTACGAGACTTCTTGCCGAGGGCCTATGCCCATGGCGATGACCTGGAGGCGCGCCTTAACATGCTGGTCGCCTCCAGCATGGGGGCGACGGCCTTTCAACGAGGGCTGGGGGCAATGCACGCCTTGGCGCATCCTCTGGGAGCCCTCTATGACGCCCATCACGGCACCCTTAATGCCATCCTGATGCCCTATGTGCTCAAGGCCAACGAGCGCGCCATCGGCGAGCCCATGGTCCGCCTGTGTCGCTACCTGGATCTGCGCCAGCCCAGCACCGCCAGCGCCATCGATTGGGTGCTGGAGCTGCGCGAACGATTGGCGATTCCTCATGATCTGGCGGCTATCGGTATCGACGATTCACAGGCCGACAAGGTCGCCGAAATGGCGGTGGTGGACCCGTCTGCGGGATCCAACCCCATCGCCTTCACGGCCGAGGACTATCGTCGGGTCTTTCTGGCGGCCCTTGAGGGCAGACTCTAGCGGCCGGCCTCGCCCGATGACACAGCCCTGGCGGCTCTCTGGCAAGGTGGCCGGCCAGCGTCAAGGGAGTACTGGTGATGGAGAACATCATGCGAATCGGTCTACTGCAGTGCGATGACGTGGCACCTGAACTGATCGCCGCCCATGGCAACTATCCCGCCATGTTCGAGGCGTTGCTGGCGCCGGCGGCATACGATCTTGGCGTGACGCTAGAGTGGCAGGTCTATCGCTGCCTGGATGGCGAGATTCCAACGGATATCGAAGCGGTGGACGCCTGGCTGACCACCGGTTCCAAGTTTGGGGTCAACGACGGCCATGACTGGATCGACCGTCTTGAGGGATTCGTACGCGATCTCTATCGTGCCGAGAAGCCGCTGGTGGGCATCTGCTTTGGCCACCAGTTGATCGTCAAGGCGCTAGGCGGCGAGGTCATCAAGAGCCCCAAGGGGTGGGGGGTTGGCCTGTCCAACAATCGGGTAGTCGAACGAGAACCCTGGATGACGCCATGGCAGGAAGCGCTTGACCTGCTGGTCAGTCACCAGGACCAGGTGGAGGTGCTGCCCGAGGGCGCCTGTACGCTTGGGGGGAGTGGCTTCTGTCCCCACTACCTGATCCGAGTGGGCCGCTGCTTTCTCGGGGTCCAGGGTCACCCGGAATTTCGCCCGGACTACTCCCGTGACTTGATGAACCTGCGCCAGGGCCTGGTGGGAGACGCCCGGGTGCGCCAGGGACAGGCATCATTGTCCGGGCGCATCGACGACGCCGTGATGGCCGAGTGGATACTGCGCTTTATGCGCGAGGCGATCGCGGTCAGGTAGGAGGGCAGAGCAAGGCGAAGCGATGCGCTAGCGGGGTATAGGTAGCAGTGAGCTAGCGAGGTAGAGATAGACCCGCGGCACCAGGGCTTGTCTGAAAAGTGCCTGCGCTCGGTAATACGGCGTTAAAAAAGCGGATCAGGCGGCTCGCTTCTACCCTGTAGACTGCGTTTCCTCACCGATTTTTGCCTTGGCTAGCCATCACTTGCCGATTTTTCGGACTTCTTTGGACAAAGCCTAGCGGGACGTGACTGAATGCGAAGTGAGGGAGCGAATCGATCAACGTCTACGATACTGTTGGGGGCCGCCGATGACGCCGGTAATGCGCGATGCTCAGACGCTCTGGGCGTTTCTTCAAGGCCAGCCGGCTTGTCTGGTGCCTTCGGATATCATCATCGTCTGCGGTTCCTATGATCTGCGCGTGTGCGATCATGCCTGTGCATTGATGAGAGCGGGTACCGCTCCTCGTATGTTGATAACCGGCGCTACTGGCAACTGGACACGTCATCTGTGGGAGCGAAGCGAGGCCGATGTGTTCCTTGATCGAGCACGCTCGCTGGGGGTTGACGCGGGGCAGATCACGCTGGAAAGACGTGCAACCAATTTCGCGGAGAACATCCGCTTTTCCCGTGATCTCCTCCCCGGGGTGCGTCGTGCAACGTTTGTGACCAAGCGGAATTCTGTTTTACGCGTGAAGCATACCCTCGCTGTGCAGTGGCCAGAGTTGACAGCTGCCATCGATGCCCCTGCTACGGCCTTTCCCGATGACGTATCCAACCAGATCGGGGTGCTTGGGCTGATCGATGAGATGGTGGGTGACCTTCATCGGATGCTGCACTATCCCGAACTCGGATATCAGTCACCCTTTTTCATCCCTGAAGAAGTACTGCAGGCTTGGCACACGCTGATAGATCTAGGATTCGACCGTCATCTTTTGGATGTACCAACTTCTGCTGGGACGCCGAATTCCACAGCCTCGCTCAAGCCTGACTCCTTGGATGCTCTCAAATAGACCTGACATAAGCTCCTGTTGATATCTTCAAGGTGTGAAACGCGCCTTGAGAATCCTCAGCCCATTGCCTACCACCAGAAGGCTCGATCCCAGGTCGGCGAAGACGGCCATCCACAGGGTGGCGTTGCCGGTCAGGGCGAGGACCAGAAACACGGCCTTGATCCCCAGCGCCAGCGCAATGTTCTGCACCAGCAGTCGCCGAGTGGTGCGGGCCAGGTCGATCAGCCTCGGCAGGCTGGCCGGGTCATCGTTCATCAGTGCAATGTCGGCGGTCTCGATGGCCACGTCGCTGCCCGCTGCGCCCATGGCGATGCCTACATCGGCTCGGGCCAGCGCCGGTGCATCGTTGATGCCATCGCCGACCATGCCGGTGGTGCCGCGCTTGGCCAGGGCATCGAGGTGCTCGAGCTTGTCTTCCGGCAGCAACTCGCCGAAGGCCTCGTCGATGCCGGCTTCCAGGGCGATGGCATCGACCCGGGACTGGCTGTCGCCGCTGAGCACGCTGACCTTGACGCCTTGGCGATGCAGGCGCTTGATCGCCGCCTTGCTGCTCGGACGCAGGGCATCCCGTACCTTGAAGCTACCCAGCACGGTCGCGTCGCGGCCAAGCCAGACGACGCCGGCAGCATCATCCGTTGGTCCATGACTCAGCAATACCGTGTCGTCGACGCCCATGTCGCGGGCCAGACGGTCATTGCCGAGCCATACCCGAGCAGTCATATCGGTGTCGCTTGTCGCCTCCCTGGCCACTAGACCACGACCACTGCGCTCCTCGACCTGCTCGAGAGTGACATCGGGCTGCGCGCCCAACCCCACCACCAGAGCGCGGGACACCGGATGGTTGGAGCGCTCGGCCAAGGCCACGGCCAGGCGGTGGCAGTCCTTATCGGACGTGTCGCCGATGGCACGGGCGCTGACCAGGTGCGGCTTGCCCTCGGTCAGGGTACCGGTCTTGTCCATGGCCAGGTGGGTCAGGCGGGTGGCCTGCTCCAGAAAGGCGCCTCCCTTGATCAGAATCCCCTGGCGAGCGGCGGCGCCGAGCCCGCTGACCACGGTGACCGGGGTCGAGATGACCAGGGCGCAGGGGCAGGCAATGACCAGCAGGACCAGGGCACGATAGACGCCGTCGAGCCACGGACCGAGGCCCAGCAAAGGCCAGCCGACAGCCACGACCAGCGCCAGGACAAAGACCACCGGCGTGTAGACGGCGGCGAAGCGATCGATGGTGCGCTGGGTCGGCGCACGCCGTGACTGGGCGTCCTCTACGGCGTGAATGATGCGGGCCAGGGTGGTGTCACTGGCGTCGCGTGTCACGCGATAGTCGAGATCGCCGGATAGATTGATCGAGCCTGCGTAAACAGTGTCGCCTGGACCGCGTTCGCGAGGCAGGCTTTCGCCCGTGATAGGGGCTTCATCCAGGCTCGCTTCACCGCGCACGATCTCACCATCCAGCGCCAGGCGTTCACCGGCGAACACCCTGACCAAAGTCCCAGGCCTGACCTCTTCTGCCTTGATCTCGCGCCAACGATTTGCCTCGGCTGCGCTCTCGTCGCGCACTCTTGCCATGGGCGGCGCCAGGTCAAGCAAGCCTGAGATGGCCCGGCGGGCGCGCTCCAGCGAGCGCGCTTCCAGATGTTCCGCCAGGGTGAACAGCACAATCACCATGGCCGCCTCGGACCAGTGCCCAATCAGCATCGCGCCGGTGACGGCAACGCTCATCAGGGCATTGATATTGAGGGTGCCCTGGCGTAGCGCCAGCAAGCCTTTCTTCCAGGTGGGCAGCCCCACCATGGCGATGGCGATAATGGCCAGCAGCGCCGCCAACCAGGGCACGCCCAGGCCAAGCCAGCCGGTGACCTCTGCCCCCAGAGCCAGTGCGCCGGCGACTGCCAGGCGAGCCCAGGGCAGAGAAGCGCTATCGCGGGGGGGCTCCTGCTTGGCCTGGTCAAGGAAGCGAGCCGTCATTCCCGCCTCCTGAATACGCGACGCGACCGCCCGGCGGTCCACATTTCGGTGATGGATGGTGAGCCGACGCTGCATGGTGTCAAAGGTCAGCTGCTCGACGCCTGGCAGGCTGTTCAGTGCCTTGCGCAGGACGCGCTCTTCAGTCGGACAGCACATTTCGTCAACGATCACGTCCAGGCGCTGAGTGCCCTCCGGCGTAGCCGCAGAGGTACTGTCGGTCGGTGCATTCTCGGTCGACGCACTCTGGGTCGACGCACTCTGGGTCGACGAACAGTGCGCACTCGACGTTCCGCTCGGGTCGTTGCCGCAGGACGCTTTCGTGTGCCCGACACTGCAGCAGGATGAGGGGTCGTCTGACGGTGTCTGGCGCTCAAGATCAGCCATGCCTGGAACTCCAAAGAGGATTCTGGTATCCAAGTTGACACCCTGTAGTGACTACAGAGTCAAGCATCCGAGTGAGCCACAAGATCACCTGCCGCGAGAAGACGTCCAGCATGGGCGGCGAAGGCATGGCGCAAGCTTCGATGACATGCCAAGAGCGTCGGGGTGACATGCCAAGAACGTCGAGAGAATGGGGAGGCCGTAGATGAAGATAGGAGAACTGGCCCGTCGTAGTGGGGTGAAGGTAGAAACGCTGCGCTACTACGAGCGCGAAGGGTTGCTGCCCGAGCCCGAGCGCAGTGACGGCAACTATCGCGTGTATCGTGATGCCCACGCCGAGCGGCTGGATTTCATTCGCCACTGCCGCGCGCTGGACATGACCCTGGACGAAATCCGCGCGCTGCTGGTCTGCCAGGATCACCCCGAGCATCCCTGTGAAGATGCCGATGCGTTGATCGAGGCACACCTGGGCCATGTGGAGCAGAGAATTGCCCAGCTGTCCCGATTGAAGGCGGAGCTCGAGCGGCTCAGGCAGCGCTGCGCGGGGCATGGCACGGCGGGAGAGTGCGGCATTCTCAACGAGCTGGCGCAGCCGTTAGGGGACGTGAGTGGTGGAGGAAACGCCGGGGTTCATGTGGGCGGTGCGCATCCCCGGCGTTGAACCCCGTGAGAAACGACGACACCGCCCAGAAGGGCGGTGTCGCAGTTCGCATACCAACGGCAGGATATCGCGTGCTTAGCGTGCGATTGCCGCCTGCCTGGAGGCAACCTCAGGCCTCTTCCGTGCGCTTGGGCAGGACCCAATCCGGGCGCGGGAAGTGGCAGGTATAGCCGTTGGGAAGACGTTCCAGGTAATCCTGGTGCTCCGGCTCGGCTTCCCAGAAGTCGCCTACAGGCTCTACTTCGGTCACCACCTTGCCCGGCCACAGCCCCGAGGCATCGACATCGGCAATGGTGTTCAGCGCCTCTGCCTTCTGGTCTTCGTCCACGTAGTATATGGCTGACCGGTAGGACATGCCACGATCGTTACCCTGACGGTTGACCGTCGTCGGATCATGAATCTGGAAGAAGTACTCCAGCAGTCGACGATAGCTGATCACCGCCGGGTCAAACATGATCTCGATGCCCTCGGCATGGGTGCCATGGTGGCGATAGGTGGCGTTTTCCACGTCGCCACCGGTGTAGCCGACACGTGTACTTTCGACGCCTGGCAGCTTACGGATCAGATCCTGCATGCCCCAGAAGCAACCTCCTGCCAAAACTGCGCGTTGTAGTGCCATGTTCAGATCTCCTCCACTTGATCCAGGTACTCGCCGTAGCCTTCGGCTTCCATGTCATCGCGGTGGATGAACCTGAGCGACGCCGAGTTGATGCAATAACGCATGCCACCCTTGTCTCTAGGGCCGTCTGGAAAGACATGACCCAGGTGGCTGTCGCCATGGCTGGAGCGCACCTCGGTACGGATCATGCCATGGGACGAGTCCACCAGTTCATTGACGTAGGCAGGCGCAATGGGCTTGGTGAAACTTGGCCATCCGCAGCCGGACTCATACTTGTCCGACGACGCGAACAGGGGTTCGCCGGAGACAATGTCCACGTAGATGCCCGGTTCATGATGATGCAGATACTCGCCGGTGCCAGGGCGCTCGGTACCGCTCTCCTGGGTGACCCGGTACTGTTCACGATTGAGACGGGCAATGGCCTCGGGTGACTTGTCGTAGGTTTTCATAGGCTCTCCTCGTGGATGGGGGAGACACGGGCTTGGCACATCGATTTGTCAGCCATCGCACGCTCACTCAACGTTCGTTGCGCTGGCCGTCCAAGCTCGTGGGACAGCCTTCAGTCTGTGATCCGCCAATAATCCTTACACGACTAACGATCTGTGTCACGTCGATGCACGCATCGTCCCAGCGCCCAGACCTCGTCAATTGCCCAGGCGTCGTCAGCAAGGATCAGCAGGTCCGCATCCTGCCCTACCGCGAGGCGTCCCTTGCGAGCAAGGCCCAGGGCGTCTGCACTGTGGCTGCTGGCGAAGCCTAGTGCGTTCTCCAGCGCGATGCCGTGGTCGTTGACACATTCGCCCACTACCTCGAACAGGCTGTCGAGGCGTCCCGCCTTGAGGCCAATGAAGCGGCCATGGTCATCGAAGCGCGGCAAAGAAGCGTTGGCGTCTGACGAGAGCGTCACGCGCGAGGGCTCGACACGCGCCTTGAGCGCCCGCGCGACCGCTTCCGAGGCGGGGACTTCGCCCTCGGCGAGCAGCTCCGGGGTGGTACTGGTCGTGAGGTCGATGCGGCCGCCGTCACGGGCGAAACGCAGCCCGTCTTCGAACAGGGTCGCGGTGCGGTTGATATGGGTGGGCATGAACTGAGCGATAGGCAGTGCCGTGGTGCGTGCCACCTCGCGCAGGATCTCGAGTCCCCCTGCGGCGTCGCCGGTGTGGATGAACACAATGCCGGACTTGCCCGCCAGCATGCCCGCAGTGCGGCTATCCGATGCCAGCCGGGCCAGCTCCTGAACGGACGGTTGGGAACCGCGGTGGTCGCTGATGGCGACCTCTCCCACCCCGATGTATTCAGGAATATACAGAATGTCCTGAGCGACGGAGCCGGTCAGGGTGACCGGGGGCAGCTGGTAGGACCCGGTATAGGCGTAGCAACTCAGTCCCCCGGCGGCGAGCTCGCGCACCTTGCCGAGCAGGTTGGCCGGGGTGCGGGTCAGGGCGTCGGTCCCCAGGGCGCCGATCAGGGTGGTGACGCCGGAGCTCACGGCGTCCTCGAGACGCAGCTCCGGGGTGCGGGTGCCAAAGCCGCCCTCGCCGCCGCCGCCGGTCATATGGACCAGCGGATCCACCAGGCCAGGAATCACTCGCCGCCCCTCCAGGTCCTGGACCGAGAGACCGGGCAAGTGAATGTCCGGGCTATCCTGCGGGTCGAGTATGGCGGCGATGCGTTGGTCGGCGATCAGCAGATGCTTGAGGCCAAGCGGAGCTGGGGCATACAGCCGCGCATTCTTGAGAAGGGTCAGCATGGCGGTTCCTGCGGGTCGGTCGAGGCTGGGATGTGGCTGGCGCAACGCCAGCCAGCGTTCGGCACTCCAGGCCGGGCGGCGTTCACCGCCCGGATCTGGTAGGAGCATGGCTACAGTTTAATGTCGTAGCTGAAGTACTCGCTCATGATCTCGTCGTAGGTCCCATTGGCCTTGAGCTCTGCCAGCGCTTGATTGAAGCGCTCGGCGAGGTCGCGATCACGCTTGCGGAAGGCAACGCCGACGCCTTGTCCGAAGTAGGTGTCGGGCTCCTTGATGAAGTCGCTGATGCGCACAAAATCGCTTGCCTCGGCATCGATCTCGATCATCGCCTCGGCGATCGGGTAGTCCATGAAGGTCAGGTCAAGACGGCCGGCACGCAGGTCGGCGACCACATCGTCGGCGCTGGCATAGCGGCGTACCTCGAGCACATCGCCGTAAAGGTCGGTCACGTAGCGATCCTGCAGGGTAGCGCGCTGGACGCCAGCCGTGAGCCCTTCAAGGCTTGCCTTGTCGGAGATGTCGATGTCCCGGCCACGTGGCGTGATCCAGGCGCTCGGCGTGGTGTAGTAGGGCTCGGAGAACAGTACCTGGCGGCTGCGTTCCTCGGTGATCGCCATGGACGACATGATGGCGTCGAACTTGCGCGCCATCAGCGCCGGAATCATGCCGTCCCAGGGTTGCTCCACCCAGGTGCACTGGATCTCAAGGTGCGCGCAGACGGCATTGCCCAGGTCCACTTCAAAGCCGGTCAGAGTGCCATCTGCGGTCTTGTACTCGAACGGTTCGTAGGGCACGTCAACGGCCAGGCGCAGGGGGTCGTCGGCCAGGACGGGAGGGGTGGCAAGCATCAGAGCTGCCAGGGTGGAGGCAAACAGCATGGGAGAGCGTGGCATGGGGAAATCCTCAAATAACGGAAAAGTGTTGTGTGGTCGAGACACAAGCTCACCGCCCACAATAATAAGGCGGAAAGACACCGGGGGGATGTCGTACGGGAGATAGCCAGGCGCCGATGACGCCAGCGATTATTCGTCGAACCACTCGCTCAGGGCAAAGCCATCCAGCCAGGGCGACTGGGGCAGGCATAGTGGGCGAGACAGGGGGCGAGATAGGGGCATCGCGCCGTGGAGGAGCAAGGGCGAAGGCACGTCAGGTCAGCTCAGGTCCAGATCGGTGGTGGTTGACGCCGACCCCAGGGGGTCGACGTCATGCAGTGCCAGGGTGAGGTGACTCAGCAACGCACTGTGTATCCAGTAAAGTACAATTTATTCAGCAAAGTACGATTTATTCAGCAAAGTACGATTTATTCAGCAAAGTACTTGGCATGGATCTCGTCATAGGTGCCATTGCCCTTGAGGGTGGCCAGGGCGTCATTGAAGGCCTTGGCCAGGTCTTCGTCGCGCTGGCGGAAGGCAATGCCGAAGCCGTCACCGAAGTATTCCTTCGGTTCGGTGATCTGCTCGCCGACCACCTTGTAGTCACCGGCATCGCTGTCCAGCAGCGTGGACTTGCCCACCGGATAGTCGAGGAAGCCGATATCCACGCGACCAGAGTCCATGTCCAGGACCAGGTCGTCGGCGGTGGCGTAGCGGCTGACATCAGCGACATCGCCGTACAGGTCTGTGACGTAGTTGTCCTGCAGGGTGCCGCGCTGCACACCGATGGTCATGCCCTCGAGGGCCTCGGCATCGGGGTTGCCCATCTCCAGGTCGGCTGGGGCAAACCAGGCTGACGGCGGAGTGAAGTAGGGGTCAGAGAACAGCACCTGCTCGCGACGCTCGTCGTTGATCGTCATGGACGACATGATGGCGTCGTATTTGCGTGCCATCAGGCCAGGAATGATGCCGTCCCATCCCTGCACCACCCACTCGCACTGGATACCGACCTCGGCACACAGGGCATTGCCCAGGTCGATGTCAAAGCCGGTCAGCTCGCCGTCAGGGGTGCGGTACTCCATGGGCTCGTAGGGAACGTCGACGCCGATGCGAATATCACGAACCTCAGCCTGGGCGGTGGAGGCAAGAACCGCCGTGCCGATGAGACTCGCGGTAAAAAGGTTGCGCAGTGTCATGTGGAGTGACCCTTATTGTTGATGAGAGATGGTTGATAGGAGGGTAATGGCAGGCGTCTCGTGGACGCATGATGCCACCTTAGCGAATCACGCCCCCGTCAGGAAGGAAAAAAAGGGGGCAGTGAAACGGTAGTTCCCAACGCTCGTTTGACGATCGTCAAGGTACGCCGGAGGGACTGGCCTCCGGCGTTGGTCTCTAGCCTGAAGCCGGCTTAAGGTGCGCCAGCAAGCGCTTCTCGAGATAGCGGAACAGGTAGAGGATAGCGAAGGTCAGGCACAGGTAGATGGCCGCGACGAACAGGAAGGCATCGAAGGGCGCATAGAAACGTGCGTAGACGAAGCGAGCGGCGCCGGTCAGGTCCATGATGGTCACCACGCTGGCAATGGCGCTGGCGTGGAGCATGAAGATGACCTCGTTGCCGTAGGCCGGTAGCGCCCGACGAAAGGCGCTGGGCAGCACGATCCGACGCATCATCAGGGAGTAGCGCATGCCGTAGGCCCTGGCCGCTTCGATCTCTCCACGGGGAGTTGCCTTGATCGCGCCATGGAAGATCTCGGTGGTGTAGGCCGCCGTATTGAGGGAGAACGCCACCAGCGCCGGGAAGAACGGCTTCTCCAGCAGCACCCAGAGCCAGGTGTCCTGGATGCCCTCGACGAAGACGACGCCATAGTAGATAAGATACAGCTGCACCAGCAGCGGCGTGCCGCGGAAGACGTAGGTGTAGAAGAAGATGGGCATCTTGATCCACCGGCGCTTGGAACCGCGGCCAATGGACAGGGGGACCGCAGCAACCAGGCCAACGATCAGCGACAGGAAGACCAGTTGGACCGTTGTTGTCAGTCCTTCACCGTAGTAGGAGAGGGTGTCCAGGGTGAAGATGCTGTTGTCGGCCAGCATTGCCTCCAGTGAGGCGAGCACAGATTCCATCAGTCATGGCCTCCAAAACCGACGTCATAGCGCTTTTGCAGCTTGGCGAAGAACCACTCCGAGACGCTGGCGATCAGCAGGTAGATGATCGCGACGATAATCATGAACAGGAAGGGTTCCCGGGTGGCCTTGGACGCTTCGGCGGCCACCCGAACCATGTCCGACAGGCCGATCACCGAGACCAGTGCGGTGGTCTTGAGCAATACCATCCAGTTGTTGGAAAGGCCGGGCAGGGCGTGGCGCATCATCTGGGGAAAGCGGATGCGCCTGAACACCAGCGCATGGCTCATGCCGTAGGCGCGTCCGGCCTCGATCTGGCCGCTGTCGACGGCCAGAAAGGCGCCGCGGAAGGTTTCTCCCATATAGGCGCCGAAGATCAGACCGATGGTCAGGACGCCTGCCACGAACTCGTTGACGTTGATGAAGATATCGATGTCGAAGCGGTCATACAGCCAGTCGGTGACCATATTGATGCCAATCTGGCCGCCAAAGAACAGCAGCATCATCAGCACCAGGTCGGGGACACCGCGGATGATGGTGGTATAGAGGGTTCCCAGGCGATGGGCGACCCAGTTGCGTGACATCTTGGCGCTGGCGGTAATCAGTCCCAGCACAATCGCCAGGATCAATGACAGTACTGCCAGCTCGATGGTGACCAGCGCTCCCTCGAGAAGGCGCGGCCCGTAACCGTGAAGGTCAATCATGGGTCTCTCCTGGCCGTCTCAGCGCTTGGGTGCAAGAAACTGCTTGAGTCGCTCGGAACGGGGATTGCCCAGCACCTCATCGGGAGGACCGGCTTCTTCTACCTGCCCCTGGTGCAGGTAGATCACCTGGCTGGACACGTCCCGGGCGAAGGCCATCTCGTGGGTGACCACGATCATGGTGCGGCCCTCTTCGGCCAGGTCGCGCATGACCTTGAGCACGTCGCCGACCAGCTCCGGGTCAAGCGCTGACGTCGGCTCGTCGAACAGCATCACCTCCGGGTCCATGGCCAGGGCGCGGGCGATGGCGCCGCGCTGCTGTTGGCCTCCGGAAAGCTGGGCGGGATAGTAGTCGGCGCGCTCCGCCAGGCCAACGCGCTCAAGCAGCGCCCTGGCATGCTGGATGGCTTCCTTCCTGGGCTTCTTCAGCACATGCACGGGCGCTTCGATGACGTTTTCCAGCAGGGTCATGTGGGCCCACAGGTTGAAGCTCTGGAACACCATCGACAGTTTGGCGCGCATCTGCACCACCTGGTTCCAGTCGGCGGGTTCCCGCCCGTGCTTGGTTTCCTTGAAACGGATCTGCTCGCCATGAACGATCAGTTCGCCTTCATTGGGCTGCTCGAGCAGGTTCATGCAACGCAGGAAGGTACTCTTGCCGGAGCCGGAAGCTCCGATCAGGGTAATGACGTCACCCTTGCGGGCCTCCAGGGACAGCCCCTTGAGCACTTCGGTGTTGCCGAAGCGCTTCTTGATGTTGCGCACTTCCAGCGGAATCGGTGTATCAGCCATGGATCGGGCTCCAGAGAAAAACGGCCGTGCCTGGTAAGCCGGCCGAATGGCGCGGGCTGGCGCGAAAAAACGGGGGATTCTAACAGGCTTGGGTCGGCGCAGCAGACGAAGCGAAATACAGAAGCATTATACCTTCGTCTAATCTGGAGGGGCGGGTCATCATAATGTTATCTCCAAGTTGTTGTTATCTCGAGAATATCGGGGAGATCGCAGCGTGCAGGGTCAGTCCATGTCGAGAGCAACAGGGGCGACCAGAAGCGCTGCACGGGCGCCGAGTTCCACCTTGGCGTTGGGAAATACCACGCTTAGTGGTGTTGCGCCGATGCGCGTTTCACCGGCCTTGGCGTCGCGGGCGACGACCTCGCCCGGCGCGAACTCGGTGAAGTTCGGGGTGTTGTCGGCAAAGCACAGCGCAAAGTCCTCGCTTTCGCGAAAGACCTCCATTTCCACCGCGAAGCCCTGCAAATCCGCGATCTGCCCCTCTCGCGGAGACAGTCCGCTCAGCAAGGCCAACAGCAAATCACCCATGGCAGCAAGGGGCGCAAGATCATTGTGACCGAACGGCAGTGCCTTGCCGAGTTCCAGCGTAAACGCCTGGGCCTGATGGTAGTGCTTGCTGTAGTGGGAAAAGGTCCAGCTATGCTGATGCTGCTTCAGCGCCGCCTGAATGCCAGCACCGGCCATCCATCGCCACTGCTGTGGTTCGGTAAGCGTGTCAGCGAAGGGGGCCACCACGAAGCGCGGATAATGGCTGTCGCGAATGGCGGTATGCAGGTCGTAGTGCAAGCGTGGCAGCTGGGGGTGGTCAGCAAAGAAGGTATCTACCGCTGCCATCAGTTCACGCGCACGGTCGGCCTCATCACCGGGTTGGTCCAGGCCTTGGCGGAACAGCCGATTGAGGTTGGTCTCGACGAAGCGCGTGTTGCGTCGAATGGCTTCCAGGTTGCCCAGGATCACCAGCACAGGAGCCCCCAGCTCGATGAAGCCGGCCTCAAGGCGTGCCAGGCAGTCTCCGAGCAGCTCAATGGGGGCCGTCTCATTGCCGTGGATACCGGCTGACAGCACGCAGGCGCGTGCGTGGGGAGATACGTGGTCTGGGGTAAGGCGCAACACCCCTGGCGCTTCGATGCGGTAGTGTCCGCCGTGAATCCTGCCGTCTGACGGGAGCGAGGCGGAAGCAGCGTCGAGGCTTTTCGACAGCCAATCAGAAAGCATGTCGAGCTTCCTCTGTGGTGCTACACAACATACGGGTATGGCGAGGTAGAGCAAGCAACATGGGTAGCGTTCTTTGTTGTCGTATGCGGTGGTGGTGTGTGACGCCTACCGCTGGGCGTCGCCAACTCGGCACGCTGACGCGACGCCAGTCCGGCGAACCGGCGCCGAGGAGCGCACTGCCCTCACGGTGATCACGCCATCATGTGGATCCAGTGGCGCTGGCCCGGAGCACATTCTGACGCCAGTTCCGGTGCAGGTTCCGATGAGAGCTGAGCCAGCTTCGGCACGCTTCACGCTAGCTGCAAGGGCGGGCGTCGATCTGGTGTAAACCCGGGGTGCGAAGATGAAAGGTCGTGTAGCGTCGCCGGTGAGCACCGGTAAAGGGTGGCTGCAAGGACGTCACGGCGTAGTGATGGCGTCTCACGGCCTTGCCGCTACATTCGCCCAGGCTCGCCGCTACATTCGCCCAGGCTCGCCGATGCCTTCGCCCAGGCTCGCCGATGCCTTCGCCCAGGCTCGCCGATGCCTTCGCCCCGGCTCGCCGATTCGCTTCGGCGAGCCGGGGCTAGGCTCAGGAGGTCTAGGGTTTGTACGAAACGTCGACGAGCGAAGGTTGGACAAGGCAAAAATCGGTGAGAACGCGCAGTCTACATGGTGTAAATGAGCATTTTGACCGGGCTGGCGTACCAGCCGATTTTAACGCCGTATTACCGAGCGCAGGCACTTTTCAGGCAAGCCCTAGATTCCCCGTGCACCGGTGTACAGGGTGTAGATCGACTGACTGGCAGCCATCAGCAGGCGGTTGCGTTTCTCACCCACAAAGCAGACGTTGGCGCACACCTCTGGTAGCAGAATACGGCCGATGAGGGTGCCGTCACTGGCGAAGACGCTGACACCATCGATGCCCTCTCCTCCAGACGTACCTACCCACAGGTTGCCGTCCTCGTCGCAGCACATGCCGTCGTAGCCCTCGGTCTTGCTCTCGACCAGCCGCGTTGCTTCGCCTAGCGTTTTCTGGTCGGTGTCCAGGGTGAAGCGGGTAATGGTCGCAGGTTGGTCGGGATGGTGAGAGGGGGCCGTGTCAGTGACGTATAGGGACGTGCCGTCCGGGCCCAGAGCGATGCCGTTGGGCTTGAACAGCTCGGTAGTCAGCCGTCGAGGCTCGTCCAGGCCTTCTTCCCAATAGTAGATCGCAGTGTCCAGCTCCAGCTCACGCTTTTGCCCTTCGTAGTCGGAGTGAGCACCGTAACCCGGATCGGTAAAGATGATCGCGCCCCCCGGAAGCGTTACCAGATCATTCGGGGCATTCAGGGGTTTGCCTTCGTAGGTGCTCGCCAGCACGCTGAGGCTGCCGTCCCACTCATAGCGTACTACCCGTGCAGGGGAGTGTTCGCAGGCCACCAGCCGACCGCGATCATCGAACGCGTTGCCGTTGGAGTGCCCCACGTGGTCACGCAGCACACTGACCTGACCACTGGCCTCGTCCCAGCGCATCTGTCGCGCTCTTGGGATATCGCTGAACACCGCGTAGCGGCCGACGGCGTTCCAGGCAGGCCCTTCCAGCCACAGCCCGCCTGTCCATTCGCGCTCCAGCGGAGCGTTGAACAGCTTGTACGATGCGAATCGGTCGTCTACCACCTGCCATGCATCGACCGGGTAACGTTGGGGGGCGGGGGCCTGAGCGAACAGCGACGGTGCAAAGCTGCTGGCGCCGATGGCTGCCGTGGCAGCAAGAAATTCTCGTCTTCCAAGTGACATTGGGGAAACCTCCATGCAGTGAAAAGGCAGCCACCATGGCCGCCCCTTCAGCGTATGAGGTAATCATGCATCTGTATGTTATACATTCTGACGAGGGCTGGTGGACCTGATCGGCGGCTCACGCCCCTTGTCGATACGCGGTGCAGGCTTCGCCCTGGTCGACGTTGATCAACTCGTCAACCGGGTAGTCGAGGCGTTCGGCGCGCTCGACCAGCGATTGGTAGGTCGCCTGGTCCAGCTGAGGACTCCGCGCCAGAACCCAGAGATAGTCGCGGTCTGGTCCGGTGACCAACGACCATTGTCCTGCGTCGTCCAGCGCCAGAATGTTGTAGCTTGAGTAGAAGGGGCCGAAGAAACTCACTTTCAGGCGGCCCACATTGTCTTCCTCGAGCAGGTAGGCCTTGCCTTCTGCCACATCCACGTTGCCCTCGGCGAGGTTGACGCCGCGGTTGATCACTCGCACGCCACCGTCGTCGCGCAGCGAGTAGTCTGCGGTCACGCAGTCCAGCCCCTCTTCAAAGCTGTGATCGAAGCGAGCGATCTCGTACCAGCGCCCCAGGTAGTCATCAAGGGCAAAGTCATTGATGGGTTGGGTACCCGAAGGCAGCCCGGTGCAGCCGGCCAGCGCCAGCATGCTGAGGGGAAACAGGGGTTTCAGAGAGCGAAGACGGCGTCCGTGCGAAGACATGGTGACTCCAGAGAAACGTTCATGATGTAAAGCTAGTGTATGTCTCTGGTATCAATGTTGTCCAAGGATGGGGCGGCTTCTGCCAATCGCCACTCCGGTGCTGATACCGGCGTGGTCAGATGACCAGTGGGGAACGGAGAATCAGGGCATGGCCGTGAAGGACAGTACGACAGGGCATCAGAAAACAATAGGGAGCCTGGGGATGAAGGACACGAGGTCACGTAGTGAGGCGGTATTGGCAAGAGTTGATGAGCACTATGCTGGCAAACCCGCTGGCAAACCTGCTGGCCGCCTTGATGCCCGTTTGACCGACCGGCTGAGAGATGCCTTTCAGGCGGCAGGCTGCGATGTGGAGCGGCTGAGCCTGGACGAGATAGCGGGTATCGACCAGCTTCATCTTGGCGGCCGCGCGGCGAGTCGACGGCTGAGTCGATTGGCTCAACTGCCCGCAGGCAGCCGCGTGCTGGATATTGGCTGTGGCACCGGGGGTGCCAGTCGCCTGCTTGCCGCTGAAGGCGACTGCCAGGTGGTGGGGATTGACGTCACGTCGGAGTTTATCGATGTGGCCAGATGGCTCAGTCGTGCCACCGGGCTGTCGTCCAGGACCCGGTTCATCTGTGCCGATGCCGCCGAACTGCCGCTGCCCAGCGCAAGTGTTGACGCGGTCTGGTGTCAGCATGCGCTGCTTAACATGCCGACCCCCGATGCGGTGATCGGCGAATGGTGTCGAGTCCTTGCCGGTCAGGGCAAGCTGCTGCTGCATGAAGTGGTCAGCGGTGACAACCCCTCACCGCTGGTGCTGCCGGTGCCCTGGGCAAGTCGCCGAGAGCATAGCCAGCTCGAGTCACTGGCTCAGCTTGAGCGGCGCCTGAAAAGCGCTGGCTTTGAATGCCTGACGCTTGAGGACGTGACGGCCGATGCCCTGGCATGGCGGGGCAAGCATGCACGCCACGAACAACCGCCACAGGCTGACACGACGCAGGGGACGCCCGCCAAGACGGAGGGCAGCCGTCACAAGCTGCCCGGCGCGGCGGCCATCTTCGGCGAATCGTTTGTCGACATGGGGCGTAACCTGCTCGACAACCTTCAGCACGATCGGGTGAGGGTGGTACAGGGCGTGTGGCAGCGGGGCTGACCTGTTCGATCAGGCCTGCCCCGCCGGCCTCAGCCTTGAGCAATCCGCTCGCTGATGGCAACACCCAGTCGCTCGGTGGTGCCAGTGCCACCAAGATCCGGCGTCAGGACTGCCTTGTCGCCGTCTTCCAGTACGGCTTCGATCGCCGCGAGGATGGCGTCGCCGGCGTCCTTGTGTCCCAGGTGTTCGAGCATCATGGCTCCGGACCAGATCTGGCCGATGGGATTGGCGATGCCCTTGCCAGCGATATCCGGTGCGCTGCCGTGTACTGGCTCGAACAGGCTGGGGAAGGTGCCCTCAGGGTTGATGTTGGCAGAGGGCGCGACGCCAATGGTGCCGGTGCAGGCAGGCCCCAGGTCAGACAGGATGTCGCCGAACAGATTCGAGGCGACCACCACATCGAACCAGTCCGGGTGCATCACGAAGTTGGCGGTCAGGATGTCGATATGAAACTTGTCGACCTCGACATCGCTGTAGTGCTTGGCCATCTCGGCCACGCGACTGTCCCACCAGGGCATGGTGATGGCGATGCCGTTGGACTTGGTGGCGGACGTCAGTTTCTTGCGAGGCCGGCTCTGGGCCAGGTCAAAGGCGTACTTGAGGACTCGGTCGACGCCGTGGCGGGTCATCACGGTTTCCTGAATGACGACTTCCCGATCAGTGCCCTCGAACATGGTGCCGCCAACGCTAGAATACTCGCCCTCGGTGTTCTCGCGAACCACATAGAAGTCGATGTCCCCGGGCACGCGTCCTGCCAGAGGACTCTTGATCCCCGGTAGCAGGCGGCAGGGGCGCAGGTTGACGTACTGATCGAACTCGCGTCGAAACTTGAGCAGCGATCCCCACAGCGAGATGTGATCGGGCACTTTGTCGGGCCAGCCGATGGCACCATAGAAGATGGCATCAAAGCCGATCAGCGTCTCACGCCAGTCGTCCGGCAGCATCTTGCCGTGCTCGAGGTAATAGTCACAGCAGGCGAAGTCAAAGGTCTGGGTGTCGAGCGCAATATCGAAACGCTTGGCTGCGGCCTCCAGGGCGCGTACGCCCTCTGGCATGACTTCGGTACCGATGCCGTCTCCGGCGATGATCGCAATGCGATGGGACATGGGGCGAGCTCCTGTCAGCGTTGATGTTGATGTGTTGTTAGTGGAGAGACTGCCAGCCGAGTGGTTGTGGGTTGAACGGCCGTCTGTCGTCAGGTCGGCGGTCCTGACGTTGACCAGGTCGCCGTCGCTGAAGCCAGTGTAGCCCTTTACGTGAATGGGATAATGGGGCTTTATGGCAATTCATTGTTGAATCTTGGTGGAGAGTGGCGTGGCGTCACTGGATGATCTTGCGTTCTTTCGCCAGCTGGCGCTGGCAGGCAACTTGACGGCTACGGCGCGGGAGCTTGGGCTGTCGCTGTCGGCGGTGAGCAAACGGCTCAAGCAGATCGAGGCGCGGCTGGGGGTTGAGCTGGCCACGCGTACCACCCGCCGGTGGACCCTGACCGCCGAGGGAGAGCGGTATCTGGCCCGTGGCATGGCCCTGCTGGAAGAGTTGGCAGAGCTGGAAGAGAGCCTGGGGGAGGACCGCCGCGCACTGGCGGGGCCGATTCGCATCAATGCCACCTTTGGCTTCGGTCGCCGCCACGTGGCTCCACTGCTATCCGATTTCTGTGCCCAGCATCCCGGGATCGAGGCATCGCTTGAACTGTCGAACTTTCCTGCGCCGCTGGTGGAGGGGGTCGATCTGGGGATCCGTATCGGCGAGCCACCGGACTCGCGCCTGATCGCGCGTCGGCTGGTCATCAACCGTCGAGTGCCCTGTGCCTCACCTGACTACCTGGCCCAGCACGGACGGCCCGTCGCCGTCTCCGACCTTCAACGCCATGCCTGTCTGGTGCTTCGCGAGAACGATAGTGACTTTGCTCAGTGGCGCTTTGAAGATGCCCAGGGCAAGGAGGCATCGGTGAAGGTCGGTGGCCGCCTTGCCAGCAATGACGGGGAAGTCATCAAGCGGCTGGCGCTAGACGGCCACGGGATCATGCTGCGCTCCTGGTGGGATGTCTGTGATGACCTGGCGGCGGGAAGGCTGATCCAGCTGCTGCCGGGGTGGCAGGGAGTCAGGGCCGACTTCTTCGCGGTCTATGCCCAGCGCCGTCACGTGCCGGCTCGACTGCGGGCGCTGGTCGACTTTCTCGCGAAGGGACTGGAAGACCGCATTGCTGTCCCGGCTTGAGCGGCGGGCTGGCGCAATAGGGCGCTGGCTCAGCCCTGTCTGGCCAGCACGCGCAAGCGTGACTCCAGCATGTCGCGGTCCAGGTAGGTGCCCTGCAGGTGGCGCTCGCCGGTGCTGGGGTCGAACGCTTCGCGACCGTGGAGAACCCGGCGATTGTCAAAGGCGACCATCTGCCCTGGCTTGAGCTCAAGGGAGATTCGGTGCTCCGGGGCGTTCAGCAACGCCCAGAAATGGGCGTAGGCCTCGTACCAGGGGGCGATCAACGCCTCCGGCAGGTGGAGGGTGTCACGAATCCAGTTATTGAAGCGAATCTCGCGAATGCGCCCATCCGGCGCCACGTCTATGACCGGTTCGCGCACGCCAATATCCTGCTCGTCATCCTGAAAGCGAAAGTCGATGGGCGTTGTCGCCAGCAGGGTGAAGTGGGCGGGATGTTCGGCCCGCAATGCCTCAGCGACCTGAACGCCGTCGGCAAAGATCGAGCCGCCTCCTTCGGCATCGTTCTTGAGGCAGTAAAGCAGCTGTATGTCCGGCGGCTGGCGCCAGTTGGGCAGGTCCGTATGCAGCGCCAGGCCGATGGCCGTATAGGCTGCGTTGTTGGGGTTGGGCTTTGAGACCACGTCGAAACGTGCACCGAAGTTGGTCGCTCTGAGCGGTCCAATACGCTGCGCCAGTCGGCTGACTTCGTCCAGGGCCAGCGGGCCGTCATCCAGCAGCACCAGGCCATCGCGCAGCAGTGCGGTGAGCCACCGTTGTTCGCCCTCACCGCCGGCGACGAGGTCTGAGTGGCGTACACGCTCGGCAGCGAAACCATGGGGCCACGCCACCGTGTTGGGCAGCGGCGACGGGCTTGAATACCCTGGCCGGCGCTGATGCAGCCAGCCGCTGGCGAACCGGCTGATATGCTCATCCTGCCAGGACAGCTGCAGCTGCCCTTGTACGACCCGTGCACCAGACAGCCGTGGCGTTTCCTCAAGGGGCATCACCAGCCGCTCCCGGGTCTGCGGGTGTCGGCATCGCTCGCAGGCACAATGATCACGAAGCCAGATCAGCGGGTAGCTGCCCTCGTCACCGTTTTCCCAGGTCAGCCTGACGTGGGATTCGCTGGTGCTGACGGTGGCAAGCCATGGCCGCTCGGGGTAGGGGGCGAGTTCATGCATGTCGATCAGCGCGTCAGCGCGTAGGGAGACGTCAGTCGCTTGAGGCGGCACGGCATCGCTTTGCATGGAAGCTCTCCTGAAGCGGCATGTTGAAGGTGAGGGAGGGGAAACATGGTGGCGGCTCGAGCCCGTGTCGACAAACGACTAATATGGGGTCTTAGGCCAAGCTCTGCTTATGGCACCTTTTTGCTTGGTGCCAAGTAAACCAACCACTACGCGGATGGATACGAGATGAGCGCTCTTCCTCCTCTCCACTGGCTGCAGGCCTTCGAGGCCTCGGCGCGCACGCTGAGCTTCACCGCAGCAGGACAGGAACTGTCGGTGACTCAGGCGGCCATCAGTCAGCGCATCAGGTTGCTGGAGGACCGTCTGGGGCAAGCCCTGTTCGTACGACACCCTCGCAGCCTGTCGTTGACCCCGGCAGGCCAAGCCTGGCTGCCGAGCGTGCAGGAAGCCTTCGCGCGCCTGGAAGAGGGGACGCTTGAGGTGTTCGGTACCACCTCGGAAGGCCAGGTCACCCTGCGCACCACGCCGGCCCTGCAGCATTATTGGTTGGCGCCTCGGCTGGCGCGTTTTCACGCCACTCATCGCGATATCTCGGTCAGGGTGGTCAGTGCCATCTGGAGCGCCGACTTTGGCGCCCAGGGGGCGGATATGGAAATCCGCTACGGCCGAGGGGACTGGGGGAATGTGGAGAGCATCAGCCTGGGCAAGGAGTCGCTGATCCCCGTATGTTCATCATCGCTGGCCGAGCGTCTGGCCTCACCGGGGGATCTGGCTGGACAGACGCTGTTGCACGCTGCAGGATTCGCCTCAGGCTGGCCGGCGTGGCTGTCTCTGGTGGACCAGGCAGCGCTGTCGCGCCAATGCCATAGCCTGGTATGTGACAACCTCAGCATGGTCATCAGCCTTGCCGAGCAGGGCGTCGGAGTGGCATTGGTGCATCAGCGCCTGCTGACTGGCAGGCGCTCCCTGGTGGCCCCTTTCGCGACGGCATTGCCCGTGGATGAAGGGTTCTGGCTGTGTCGGCCAAAACGGCAGCAGGGTCAGGCCGCACACGGTCTGTGGACGTGGCTGCTGGCCGATCGGGAGGATGCCGAACGTTCTGTCATCACCCCGGCCTCCACCTGAGTCACCTGAGTGCTCGTATCCATGATGGCCAGGCGGGGCGAACCATACACGCGTAAACTTGTCCTCATAGGGTTTGTTGCCAGCGCCGTTGCCGTCGTCCACGCCACTCGAGTGACGACCGTTTCACGCAGGCGTTATACGCTTTTTTTACCTGCTTTCGGGAGCGAATAGCCACCGTGAATGTGCTGATGTTCACCAACACCTATGCACCCATTGTGGGCGGGGTGAGCGAATCCGTGCAGCGTCTCAAGTCCCAGCTCCAGGACGCCGGCCATGCTGTGCTGGTGGTGGCACCTCGGCTTGAGGGACAGCCGGACAACGAGCCAGATGTGGTCAGGGTGGCGGCGGTCCAGCAGTTCAATGGCAGTGACTTTTCCCTCCCCGTACCGATTCCCGGGCAATTGTTCGATGCTATCGAGTCCTTCGAGCCAGACATCGTGCATTCCCATCATCCTTTCCTGCTGGGGGATACCGCGGCTCGAGCAGCGGAAACGTACGGACTGCCTTTGGTGTTCACCCACCACACACTGTATGAACACTACACCCACTATGTGCCCGGGCATTCGCCCCGGATGCAGCGCTTCGCCATCGCCCTGGCGACCCAGTACACCTGGCTGTGTGACGAGGTCATCGCGCCGAGCGAGAGCATCAAGGCGCTGTTGGCGGAACGTGCCGGCAATCCGCAGACCACGGTGGTACCAAGCGGTGTCGATACCCGTCGGTTTGCCGGTGGCCAGCGTGACCGTTGGCGTAAGCACTTCGGTATCGGTGACGATGCGCTGGTGTTGGGACATCTTGGTCGCCTTGCCAAGGAGAAGAATCTGGCCTTCCTGGCCCGTGCTGTGTGCCTGGCTTTGACGGCCCGAACGGACGCCTGGTGGCTGGTGGTGGGTGACGGCAATGCGCGGCAGGTGGTCGAGAGCATCGCCCAGGAACAGGGGGTGTTGGATCGCGTCTGCTTTACCGGGTGCCTGCATGGTCAGGAGCTGATCGATGCCTACCATGGGATGGATGTGTTTGCCTTTGCTTCGTTTAGCGAGACGCAAGGCATGGTCGTCGCCGAGGCGATGGCGGCGGGCTTGCCGGTGGTGGCCCTGGACGCGCCAGGCGTGCGCGAGGTGGTGCGTGACGGTGCCAACGGCCGCCTGCTGCAGAGCGAGGACGAGAGTGCCTTTGCCGAGGCGCTGCTGGAGTGCGGTGAGCCCGAGTGCTGGCAGGACCGGCATCAGGCCGCGCTGACAACCGCAAAAGACTACGATGAGTCGCGCTGTGCCGAGCGTTGCCTGCGCGTCTATCGCCTGGCCATCGCCCATGGCGGCCCCTTTACACACGCAGACGACGGCGGCTGGGAGCGGGTGCGCAGCCGTCTTGGCGCTGAATGGCAGATGCTGTGCTACCGAGGACGAGTCCTGCGTCACGTGGTGCAAGACGAATGGCGGGAAGAGCGTCCTTCCTGGTGGCCTGGGCACCACCATGGTGAACCGAAGACACCGGCTCGCCGAGAAGAGTCGTAGGCGTACCCTGGCCTAAGACATGTCGAAGGCTTGCTGTCGTCAGTATGCCGTTGCGGTGCGTCGCTTGGCGGTTGTTCCCTCTCCCTGGCTGGTGCACGATAGTGTCATGACAATGCAGCAGGATGGCATGAATGCCTGGCGTGGAGGTGGCAGGGTGTCCAAGGCAAGCGAACCAGGGGAAATGACGTCTCTCGACGTCGACTTGACCATCGAATTGCCGGTGCGCTTCGTGCACGAGCTGTCTGCTGCCGAGTCTTTGCAGGACGTGCTGGACACGGTGGCCAGGTGGTCGCATACCGTGTTTGGCGCCAATCGGGCGTCCATCACCCTGGCCAAGTCCGAGACCGAACTGGCATTGATTGCCATGCAGGGTAACAACGCCATTCCCGTAGACGCTCCCATGCCCATCGAAGGGACGATGGTGGGGCGGGTCTATCGCACCCGTCAGGCGGAGTACGCCGCCAGCTTCGAAGGTAGCAGCGATCTGGATTGCCAGATGCTGCGTAGCAAGGGACTAAGGTGTTGTCTCGATGTGCCGATGATCAGCAGCGGTCGCTGCATGGGCACCATGAATATTGCCCATGAGACGCCTGACGCCTTCAGCGACCTCGATCGGCAGCGCCTGCAGGCCATGGCGCACTGGGTGGCGGCCAGCATTCGTATTCATCACCAGATGGAAGAAATGGCGCTGCTGTCCGGTACCGACCCCCTGACCGGGGTATGCAACAGACGGGCCTTCGCCACCCGCTTTGGTGCACTGACCAAGCGCTGGCAGTGCCATAGCGCGGCTCTGGGAATCGCGCTCATCGATCTCGATCACTTCAAGTCCATCAACGACACTTACGGCCATGACGTGGGTGACCAGGTTCTGGTCGCCGTGGCGAAAGCGCTCACGTCCAGCTTTCGCAAGTCTGACCTGATCGCGCGAATGGGAGGCGAGGAATTTTGCGTGGTCATGGCCGATGTGGACAAGCCGGCGCTGATGGTGGCGCTGGAGCGTTTCAACCAGGCGCTGGCCAGTCTCGATGTGTCGGCCGCAGGAGCGCCGATTGCGGTCACGGCCAGTATTGGCGCCCTGTTGATCGATCAGGGGCACGAGGACCTGAGCCAGCTGGTCAGCCATGCCGACAAGGCCATGTACCGTGCCAAGACCGGCGGGCGTAATCGTATTGAGTTTGTTCACCTTAAGGAAAGTGCCACCTAGGGCTTGTACGAAAAGTGCCTGCGCTTGGTGATACGGCGTTAAAAATCGGGTCAAAATGCTCATTTACACCTCGTAAACTGCGCTTTCTCACCGATTTTTGCCTTGTCTAACCTTCGCTCGTCGACTTTTCGGACAAAGCCTCGCCCGCACCTGGGGGGCGCTCACTTCACGCCCCGCACTTCAAGCCCCGCTCTCGAGACGCGCTGTTCAAGAGAGGGCTTACCGCGTTATCTCGCTCCGGGAGCGTTTGCGCCGGTCCGCCCAGCGCTTGAGCGCCATCAGCACGGCAACGCCGATGGCCAGTCCCATCACGGAGTAGATCACCTCGCTGCGGCTGTCTGCCGTTACCAGCTCACCCAGCTGGCTGCCCAGCAGGGTAACGCCGGCAAGCCCAGGGGCGATCCCGATGACGGAGCCGATCAGGTAATCCCTGAAACGCAGGTGAAAGGCACCGGCCAGCATATTGGTCAGGGTGAAGGGGGCCAATGGCAGCAGATTGACGATGGTCATGGTGCGTATGCCGCGGCCGGAAAGGTAGCGCGATACGCCGTGGAGTCGCTTGCCGCCATAGCGCAGCAGTGCGTCCCGACCGAGTTGCCGGCCGACCCACCAGGTCAGGCATGACGCGGCCAAGGTGCCAATCAGGGCATAACCAAACCCCCACCAGGGCCCGAACAGCAGGCCCGTGGCCGCTACCAGCAGGCTGAGCGGGAACATCACCAACGACAGGCCGGCGTAGACGCTGGCCACCACCACCATCGCCCATGGGCTATCGCGCCATGCCGCGGCGCCCTGGGCCAGCGTCAACAAGGTGTCGACCGTCAGCAGGTCATGCATCGCCAGCCATTGCCAGGTCAGACCGCAGGCGAGGACAAGCGTCAGCGCCAGAGTAGGGAGAAGCCAGCGACGGGTCATGACGAGCGAGCCTGTGAGTCGGATGGCGGAGCGTCAAGGGCAGCGGTGGGTAGGTGCCATTGATGCGGCTGCTGCTTGAAGTAGCGACTGAGCAGTTCGTACAGGCCGGGATAGGCCTGCGATAGGAGGTCGGGTGCGCTGAAGAAGGTCTCGCAGCAGACCGCGAAACACTCTCCAGGGTGAGTGGCCGCGTAGTCATCGATAGGCGTCGGCTCGCCGCTGGCAACACGTTCCTGAAGATCGCTCCAGACCGCGGAGAATTCGCGATGCCACTGCGCCGAGGCAATGGTCACAGGAAGCGGGGGGAAGCCGTCGACGTCCTGAGAGTTGCCCATGTCGAGCTTATGGGCGAACTCGTGGATGACCACGTTGAAGCCCTCCAGACCACCGCTCTCCAGCAGGTCGGGCAGGGCAATGACCACAGGCCCCTGATAGAACGTCTCGCCGGCACGCTCGTCCTCGTAGACGTGCATCACGCCGGCCTCGTCCATCTCTTCGACCTGGCGACGAAAGGCGTCGGGCAACACCAGTACTTCGTGCACGTTGGCGAAGGCGTCCTGGTGCTCGTGCTCGCTCCAGCCGAGCGTCAGCAGGCAGGCCTGGGCCGCCAGGGCCAGGCGTTCCTCGCTATCCAGTGCCGCAGGGTCCAGGTCCGGGTGCAGGCTCAGACGCTTGTCGTGAAGAAACCGCCAGGCGCGCTGCCCCAGGCGCTGGGCCGACGCCTCGGGCACCCGGGCCAGCAAGGGCAGCCGCGCTCGCGCGGCTGCCCAGGTGTCGGCGGGAAAGGGATGACGGGCATCGAAACGCGCCGCTCGCCATCGCCTGAGGCGGGACAACATCAGCTGTCGTCCTGATCCCTGGCGCCGGACTTCCAGGACCAGTCGCGCAGACGCAGGTCAAACAGGTCCTTGCGGCGGTCCTTGAGGTTGGTCACCGAGCCCTCGGCGCGGACCACGGTCAAACGCGACAGGTCGAGATCCGAGAACATGATCATTTCCGTGTTGGGGGTGGTCTCTGCCATGACCGCATCGTGGGGAAAGGCAAAGTCTGACGGTGAAAACACCGATGACTGGGCGTACTGGATATCCAGGTTCTCGATGGACGGCACGTTACCCACGCTGCCACAGAGAACGACATAGCACTCGTTCTCGATGGCGCGAGCCTGGGCACAATGGCGCACCCGCAGGTAGCCATTCTTGGTATCGGTCCAGAACGGTACGAACAGCATGTCCATGTCTTGATCCGCGAGCAGTCGGCCCAGCTCCGGGAATTCCACGTCGTAGCAGATCAGGATGCCGATGCGCCCGGCATCGGTCTGGAACACGCAGAGGTCGTCGCCGCCCTCAATGACCCAATCACGCCGCTCTTGCGGGGTGATGTGCAGTTTTGCCTGGCGCTCTACGCTGCCGTCACGATGGCACAGGTACGCCACATTGTAGAGGCGACCCTCGGGGCCTTCCTCGATCATCGACCCTGCGATGATGTTGATGTTGTAGGCGACCGCCATGCGCGACATTTCGGTCTTGAAGCGCTCGGTGAATCCGGCCAGGAAGCGAATGGCCGCCATCTGGTCCTGCTGTGCGGCGCGATCCTGCAGCCCCATCAGCGGGGCGTTGAACAATTCGGGAAAGACGGCAAAGTCGCTCTGGTAGTCTGACAGCGCATCGACAAAGTACTCGACCTGCTGCAGTACCGCCTCGACCGATGCAAATTCGCGCATCTGCCACTGCACCGCGCCAACCCGAACCTGGGTGGGACGACTTTCCAGCATGCGCTCGGCCGGCTCGAAGAGGATGTTGTTCCACTCGAGCAGGGTCGCATATCCCTGGGACTTCTCGTCCTCGGGCAAGTACTTGCGCAGCAGTCGCTTGACCTGGAAATCGTTGGACAGCTGAAACGACAAAATGGGGTCGTGCAGCTCCTTGCGCGATACCTTGTCGATGTACTCACTGGGAGACATCTGCTCGGCAACCCGGTGATACTCTGGGATGCGGCCCCCGGCCAGGATGGCCTTGAGGTTGAGCTGGCGACAGACTTCCTTGCGCGCTTCGTACAGGCGTCGGCCCAGGCGATAGCCGCGGTAGGCGGGGTCGATCAGTACATCGATGCCGTACATGGCATCGCCATCCTTGTCGTTCTGGATGGTCTCGCGCTTACCGATGAGATCGTCGTAGCGATGAGGGTTGGAGAACTCTTCGTAGTCCACCAGGGCGGTCAATGCAACGCCCACCAGGCGGCCATCGTCCTCGATGACGATCTGGCCGTCAGGAAATTCTGCCACCAGCTTGTCGATGGTGTTCCTGGGCCAGGCTCCGCCAATATCGTGATAGACCTTGTCCATCAGCCCCTTGAGCTGGGGATAGTCGTCGCAGGTCAGGTTGCGGAGATTCAGCTGTAGATCATCGAGGGACATGCAACGTTCCTCCGGAAATGAGTCGCTAAGGCTAACATGCCGCTTGCGGCAGGTGGAAAAGCCGGGAATAGGTGGGGATCAGCGTTGGTTGACAGGAAAACGCGGTAAAAAGGTGCTGTACAAGATCACTCACATAAGACCGTCGGGCTAGCAGCAGCGGCACAAGAGCATCGCTGGAAAAGCATCTGTACAGCAGCCACGAGCCCTGTATCAACGACCCATGTAAGCTGTTCCGCTACACAGTGGCGGTAGTGTCAGGACTTCGAAAAACAGGTGGTAACGAGTATACCTTAGGCACGTCTGTGACGTGAGCCAGCGCCTGTCCCATCGTCAGGGTGGCAGGAGACACCATACACGCAAGACAACTAAGGCAACCGATAGCCCCAGGACATAAAAAGGCCCCGCCCAATGAGGGGCGGAGCCTGACGAGTCACTTTGCGGGCAGGTGCAGCGGCGCGTGCCGCAGTGCTAGAGGTCTCAGACCTCGTTTTCCGGCTTGTTGGCTGAGTCGACGCCGCTATCCTCAACCAGCTTGCCCTCGTCGAGAGCGGACGGGTTATCGCTGTCAGAGGCCTTGTCAGAAGGCATGTGGCTGGAATCGACTCCACCATCCTTGACGATTTCGCCACCGGGGATGGCGCCATCGGCATGGTCGGCCATGGACGGGTCGTTGGCCGAATCGACTCCGCTGTTGTCCGGCGTGACCTCCTCCTGCTGCATATCACCCTGGGCGTGCGCATGGTCGTCGCCGTGGTGGTCTGCCAGTGCGGCGCCGGAGGCGAGTCCAAGCAGTCCAGCAAGGGCCAGGCGCTTGAGCAACGTGGTTGAGAAAGTGTTCATTGCAGTACCTCCAGATGTTCACTGGTCATGGTCTGTACAGGGTCAGTCGATGCCTGTGCGCTGGCTCATCAGTGAGAGCGCATACGTCTCAGTTCAGGGCAAAGAAGGTCGCTGTGGGTGGGGGCTAACAACCAAGAAACGTTAGCCGGACGAGGGCGTGGGAGGCGTGAACCCTTCCTTGGGCTCGGGTGGCATCCTTTTCACTGTCCGGCGCGAGCCGATCCTTGTGCTCAATGTGGGCATCCAAGCCCATCAGTTCCGTCCTGGAACTGTCGGCAGCCTTCCTGGCAGCCGTGGTGATCTAGCCTGGGCCCTTCCATGGGCCCGTCAATCTTCCGTGTCGCTGTCGGGCGTGAGCGAATCCGTCTGCTCGTCGTGGAGCTTCCTGCTCCTGCGGTTCCATCCTGGAACCACTGGCGGCCTTCCTGGCGCCGCGGTGATCTAGCCTGGGCCCTTCCTTGGGCCCGTCAATCTTCCGTGTCGCTGTCGGGCGTGAGCGAATCCGTCTGCTCGTCGCAGAGCTTCCTGCTCCTGCGGTTCCGTCCTGGAACCACTGGCGGCCTTCCTGGCCGCCGACCCGCGGCATATCCGTGCCGCTAGTGCCGTCCTTTGGCAGGGCGCGTTTATTCGGTTTCGTTGGCAGAGTCGACGCCGCTGTCTTCTGCCAGGTCTCCGGTCGGTTGGGTCTGATTCATGCCGTCGTCAGCACCTTCGGTGCTATTGGCAGAGTCGACGCCACCGTCCTCGACAATCGGCTCATCAGTGTTCATGGCATCGCTGCCATGCTGGCCGCTTGTATCGTGCTGCTCCGTGACGTTGTTGGAAGAGTCGACGCCACTTTCCTGTGCATCGCTTTCCTCGTGATGGTTTGCCAGGGCCATGCTGGAAAACAACGCCATGGCGCTCATCAGTGCTGCTGCCTTGACGATATGTTTCATGGTGAACCTCTCGTCGCTGGTGGGTGCAGTGGACCGCCGGCGTCCTGTGCTCAGCGGTTGTACTAAAGCTATACAACCTGATCTAAAAATGCAAATAAGCCTGATAACTAAGTCTAAGTATTGTTCACTGTTATGGCGACAACGGCGGGCATGTCCCCTAGGCAACAGGGCTTTTGAGGCCGATGGGGCGACGCAAGGTCTGCGCCAGGAGAACCCCGGAAAGCACTAGCGAGCCACCGCTAAGGTGGTGCCACGAAAGAGTTTCACTAAGGAAGGACATGGCGATAAGGGCGCTGAATAGCGGCATCAGGTTGATGAATATGCTGGCTCTGCTGGCGCCAATTTGTCGAATGGCCAGCATCCACAGGTAGGTGGTGACGATGGACGCAGGGATGCCTGCGTACAGGATCAGTCCTATATTTTTTGAATCAATGGGGGTCATGGGTCCCATCAGATAAAAAGGCAACAGCGCGATCACCGCGAACAGCGCCTGGCCGTAGAGCATGACCCAGGGGGAGATGGGGAGCGGCCAACGCTTGAGCATGACGCCATACAGCGCGTAGCAGATAGCGGCCACCACCATCAGGGCATCGCCTGGAGCGACCTCCAGCGCTGCCAGGGTAGCGAGTCGGCCTTGGCTCAAGAGCCAGAGCACCCCGATCAATGCCAGCAGGCCGCCGATGCATCCACCCCAGGTAGGCGCCTCTCGCAGCACCAGCGCACTGAGCAGAATGGTCAGCAGCGGCACCATGGCGGCTAGAATGCCCATGTTGGTGGCACTGGTGGTGGCCGCTGCCACGTAGGCAAGGCCCTGCCAGAGTGCCATGCCAAGCAGACCGAGCAGCGCGAGCCTTGGCCAATGCTGGATGACCTGCCGTCGCTCTGACCACAGACGTGGCCAGACAAAGGGGGTCATCACGAGTACGGCCAGCACCCAGCGTAGAAAGGCGATGCTGCTGGGAGAGATGGTGCCTACAGTCAGCTGGTTGATGGTCATGTTGCCGGACCAGATCAGCACGGCACCCAGCGGCGCGAGAAAGGGCAGAAGTGGCATGGGACCTTCCGTGTCAGCACTTCGGTGAGTCACAAGCACCACCGCCGCCAGAAGCGGCGGCGGTGGTGGATCCAGCTGTCGGGGACGGCGTGTTACGCGATGGCAGCGGCGCCAGCCTTGGCCACCTGGATGTCCTGATCGGGCTTGACCCCGGAGATGCCCACGGCGCCTGCCACCTGGCCATCGATCATGACGGGGACACCGCCTGACATCAGGCCCTGCATGGGCGCCGACAGGAAGGCATTGCGGCCACCGTTGATCATGTCCTCGAAAATCTGGGTGTCCTTGCGGCCGATGGCGGCGGAGCGTGCCTTGGCCATGGCAACGTCAGCGCTGAAGGGCGCTGCGCCATCGAGGCGGCGTAGGCCCAGCGGATAACCGCCGTCGTCGCTGACCACGATGGTGACGGCGAAGCCGTTGGCGTCGGCTTCCTGTTGAGCGGCATCAAGAATGGCATTGACCTGAGACTGGTCGAGGTAAGACTTGGTCGGCATGGTGGCTCCTGTTGTTACAGTTAGTTCAAAATGTGGAAAATATTTTCGTTTTCAGTCTAGGCGCTCTGGGACTGTCTGACCAGCGCCTTGTCGACGATCTCGATCCAGTGGCTCTCGCGCTAGCCCAGCGCCTCATCGACGATCTCGACCCAGTGGCGCACCGGGGTGCGGTTGGTGGAGGCAAGATGGGTCTGGCACCCAATGTTCGCCGTGACGACCACATCCGGCTTGCCTTCCTCCAGCGCGTCCATCTTGTTGTCGCGCAACTGGCGCGACAGTTCGGGCTGGGTGATCGAGTAGGTCCCGGCGGAGCCGCAGCAAAGGTGGCCATCTCGCACCGGTGTCAGGGTGAAGCCCATCCTGGTCAGTACCGTTTCCACCGCGCCGTTGAGCTTCTGGGCATGCTGCAGGGTGCAGGGGCAATGGAAGGCCAGGCGCTGGTCGGCGCGCACGTCGAGAGTGGTCAGGTCTTCCTGTCCCAGCACCTCGACCAGGTCCTTGGCGGCCTCGCTGACCCGACGTGCCTTCTCGGCATAGTCAGGGTCGTCGGCGAGCACTTCGACATATTCCTTGACGAAGGCGCCGCAGCCGCTGGCGGTCTGGATGATGGCCTCGCAACCGGCGTCAAGGTGAGGCAGCCAGGCGTCGATATTGCGTCTGGCTCGCTCGCGTCCGGCTTCCTGGGCGTTCAGGTGAAAGTCGATGGCGCCGCAGCAGCCTGCCTCCGGTGCCGGGGTCAGCGCGATGCCTAGCCGGTCCAGCACGCGGGCAGTTGCGGCATTGGTATTGGGGGACAGGCCCGGCTGAACGCAGCCTTCCAGGATCAGCATCTGCCGCTCATGTCGCCGGATGGGGCGGACGCCTGCATCGACCGGACGAGGCGGCATCTTGCTCTTGAGCGCGCCCGGGACCAGTGGCTTGAAGGTCTGGCCCAGCGACAGCAGCGCCTTGAAGCGAGCAGGCTCGACCAATGCCTTGCGCAGACCGAAGCGCAACGCCTTGTCGGCGGTGGAGCGCGGCACCCGGCGTTCGATCTCGGCGCGGCCGATATCCAGAAGCTTGTGGTACTCGACGCCTGACGGACAGGTCGTCTCGCAGTTGCGGCAGGTCAGGCAACGGTCCAGGTGAAGCCGCGTCTCTTCGGTGATGCGCTGGTCGTCAGCTGGGCTCTCGAGCATCTCCTTCATCAGGTAGATACGCCCGCGAGGGCCATCGCGCTCATCGCCGAGCAATTGGTAGGTGGGGCAGGTCGCGTTGCAGAAGCCGCAGTGTACGCAGCTTCTCAGTACCCTGTCCGCCTCACGCAGGTGAGGCTTCTCGAGATCTTGTTCGGTGAAATGCGTCTGCATGTTGTTATCCGCTAGTCGTGGTCAAGGCTTGCAGCGTCACTGCAGTCTTGCGGTGAAACGGGCCGCCTGTGGCAATCGCTTGGCGCGCCAGGGGCGCATTACCAGTCCGGATACAGCCGACGCGGATTGAAGATGGCGTCGGGATCGAGTTGGCGCTTTACCTGCTCGTGGTACTTGGCGACCACTGGGGAGAGCGGGGTAAAGGGCTCGGCAGCGCCCGGCGTGAAACAGCTGGCATGCCCTCCGGCGCGCTGGACAACGGCGCGTAGTTCATGGGCATCGACCGCGCCTTTCAGCCAGCGTTGGTTGCCGCCCCAGTCGAGCAGCAGGGTATCCGGGGCAACCCCGTCGAGCGTGAGCATGGCGCTGTTGGTCGGCAGACTGATCCGCCATAGCGGCGCGTCCGAGGCCGTAAAAAAGGGCAGTGACAGCTCCTTGAGTTCGCTCCAGAAGCCTGGCTCCAGCGTGTCGCCACCGATCATGCTGGCGGTCGCCTTCACCGAACTCTCACCGCCCTCCAGGCGCACGTGCAGGGCACCAGCGTGCCAGGCGGCTGCACTCAGCGGCAGTGGCTTGCGGCCCCACTCTGCCAGGCGCTGCAGCGCATCTTGCTGGCTCATCTCAAGACGCAGGCTGGCGCTGGCGGTGGCCTTCGGCAGCACCTTGAGCGTCACTTCGGTAATCAGCCCCAACGTGCCCTGGGCGCCGACCATCAGGCGTGACAGGTCGTAGCCGGCCACGTTCTTCATGACTTCACCGCCGAAGCGCTGCTCACGCCCCTGGTGGTCGAGCACCCGCAGGCCCAGCACAAAATCGCGCACCGAGCCTGCCCAGGGACGGCGTGGGCCGGACAGCCCGGTGGCGATGGTGCCACCCACGGTGGCGTTGCTGCCGAAGTGAGGTGGCTCGAAGGGCAGCATCTGGCCCTGGTCGGCAAGTGCATCTTCCAGTTCGGCGATCGGGGTGCCGGCGCGCACCGAGACAATCAGTTCGACCGGATCGTAGCTGGTGATGCCACGGTGTTCGCGGGTGGATACCGGCGTACCTTCCACGGGGCGGCCATAGAAGGACTTGGTGCCGCCACCTTCGATACGGATGGGGTGAGCGCTGCTGGCCGCTGCAACGGCCTCGGACAGGGCGGGAAGGCCGTCGGCAGCAGAACAGAAAACATCGTTGTTGGACATGCGGGTACCTGCATTCCGGCAAAAGAAAAACAAACATCCGTGCAGTCGCGCTATACGGCGATGACCGGTTCACGAGAACCGAGGCAACTCTGGATGCGGCAGCATGGCTAGAACCGAGGCAGCTCTGGATGCGGTAGCATGGCTAGAACCTGGGCAGCTGTGGATGCGGTAGCTCGTTGTTGTGCACGTGCATCGCTCTGAACCTTGATCGGGCACAGCGGGCCAGCGCCGTGACGGTCGTGTAGCTGTCATGGCTAGAACCTGGGCAGCTCTGGATGCGGCAGCTCGTTATTGTGCACGTGCATCGCTCCGAACTCGGCACAACGCGCCAGGGTCGGGATGTTCTTGCCAGGGTTGAGCAGACCGTCGGGGTCGAAGGCTGCCTTGACCGCATGGAAGGTAGAGATTTCCAGGCTGTCGAACTGGGCGCACATCTGGTTGATCTTCTCGCGGCCTACCCCATGCTCGCCGGTGATCGATCCGCCCGCTTCCACGCATAGCTCAAGAATCTTGCCGCCCAGTGCCTCGGCGGTGGCCAGCTCTCCTTCACGATTGGCGTCGAACAGAATCAGCGGATGCATATTGCCGTCGCCGGCATGAAACACGTTGGCCACCTTCAGGCCATATTGCTGCGACAGGTCGCTGATGCCCTTGAGCACTCGCGGAAGCTCACGCCTGGGGATGGTGCCATCCATGCAGTAGTAGTCCGGCGACATGCGCCCGACGGCGGGAAACGCGTTCTTGCGACCTGCCCAGAACTTGGCTCGCTCGGTTTCGTCGCGGGCCAGCTGGACATCACTGGCACCCGCCTTGGCGAGAACACCGCGCACGGTCTCGATATCGTCGTCGACGTCGGCCTCGACGCCGTCGAGCTCGCATAGCAGGATCGCCTCGGCATCCACCGGGTAGCCGGCTCGGATGAAGTCCTCGGCGGCGCGTATGGCCAGGTTGTCCATCATCTCTAGGCCGCCAGGAATGATGCCGGCAGCGATGATATCGCCCACGGCGGCACCCGCCTTTTCGACGTCGTCGAAACTCGCCATCAGCACCTTGGCGGTTTCGGGTTTTGGCAGCAGCTTGACCGTGATTTCGGTGACCACGCCGAGCATGCCCTCGGAGCCCATCATCAGCGCCAGCAGGTCGAAGCCTGGGCTGTCGAGCGCCTCGGAACCGATCGTCATGCGCTCGCCTTCGATGGTCATCACCTCGAGCTTCAGCACATTGTGTACCGTGAGGCCGTACTTGAGGCAGTGCACGCCGCCCGCGTTCTCGGCGACATTGCCGCCAATGGAGCAGGCAATCTGGGAGGAGGGGTCCGGCGCGTAGTAAAGCCCAAAGGGCGAGGCCGCTTCCGAGATGGCCAGGTTGCGCACCCCCGGTTGCACACGCGCGACGCGAGCGTCGGCATCGATGTCGAGGATGCGGTTGAAGCGTGACATGACCAGCAGCACCCCTTGCTCCAGCGGCAGGGCGCCGCCGGACAGGCCTGTGCCTGCTCCCCGGGTCACCACCGGTACGCCGAGCGCGCGGCATTGCTTGAGCAGGGCCTCGACCTGGTCCAGGCGCTCGGGCAGGGCCACCAGCATGGGCAGGACGCGGTAAGCCGAAAGGCCGTCACATTCGAAGGGGCGCAGGTCTTCCTCACGGTGCAACAGGGTAAGATCAGGGGCAACGCGAGAAAGCTCCGCCAGGACTTCCTGCCTGTCGCGGCGCGGCAGGGCGCCGTCCAGGCGTTCGTCGTAGAGGATGTTCATGATGCTTGTTCGCCTCAGCTAGCACGGTCGTGCGTACTTGATGGTTATTGTCTGCACTACAATCTGCGTGCTATCGGTCCTGCTGTCCACCAGTTGGTTTGCTGGTCTGACCAGTTGTTGTAGCGCTGGCGCTTCTCTTCCGTCCATGATCAGATCGGCAAATGACTGACCGGCGGACGACACATGTGACAGAGGTGAGGGGCTACGCGGATATGTGGGACCGGGACGAGCGACTCGCGCCGAGCAACACCTCAGCGGCGATCGCCGCAAAACTTGAGACGCTGATTCTGGATGGTGTCTTTCGGCCAGGGCAGTTGTTGCCCTCTGAACGCCGCCTGTGCGAGCGGCTGGGGGTTGGGCGCTCGTCGTTGCGCGAGGCGCTGGGCACGCTGCGCAGCAAGGGCGTGATCGTGACCCGGCAGGGAAGGGGGTCCGAGGTCGCCCCGCTGGTGGAAGCCCCCCATGCCAGCCCCTTGATGCACCTGTTTCGCGAGCACCCCAGAACCCTGTATGACCTGCTTGAAGTGCGCGCCTTGCTGGAAGGGGAGTCGGCCAGTCTGGCCGCAAGTCGCGGGACCGCCTCGGACAGGGTGTTGATCACCCGGCGCTACCGGGAGATGGCGGACTACGTGAGCGGGACACAGGACATTGAAGTCGAGCGTCTGGCGCGCCTCGATCACGCCTTCCATCTGGCGATCTGTCAGGCGTCGCACAACCCAGTGCTGGCGCACACGCTGCAAAGCCTGACCGACCTGCTGCTGAGTTCAGTGTTTGCCTCGGTGAAGCACCTCTATCATCGGCCGGATGCACGAGACATGATCAATCGCCAGCACGCCCGTCTGCACCGGGCGGTGGTGGAAGGCAAGCCGCAGCTGGCGCGCCGAGTGGCGCTGGAGCATCTGTCTACCATCGGTGACATGCTGCGGGAGATCGAGGCAGAGGATCAGCGCCTGGAGCGCTCGGCCATGCGGCTGGAAGAGTGGTAAGGGAAACGCTGCATAAACTACTGCGCTCGACATCTCGGCTGCTGGCGGTGCTCAAGATCCTCATTTAACCGCATGCAAAGGAAACACTGCATAAATGCCTACGCCGCCGATTCGCTGCGTTACGCGCTGCTCGAACTCCTCACCTATACCCCATAGGCTCCGGGTTCTGCGCTGCGGGCGCCTGGCGCCTCATGCCGCTCGGCTGATTTATTCAGCGCTTCCTAAACTCCGGTCTTTGCGCTCCGGCAGCTACCGACCTGTCATCGCTCGAAACATTTATTCAGCGTTTCCTAAGTGCCGAGACGACGGCAGACACCTTTCCACGCCGTCCCGGAACCCCTATTCTTCGTCGATGATGCCGCTGACGGTTGCCACTTCCAGCTTGTGGCCCAGGTGGGCCCTGAGGATGTCGCCCAGGCGCTTGCCATCCCGTGCATCGATGGCTTCCAGCATGGCCTCGTGGTCGGCGACTGCCTTGGCCCAGTTGGCTTGTCCCATTTCGACGCTATAACGAATGCGTTTTACCCGCTGGCTCAAGTTGTTGTACATCTCGATAAGCACATCATTGTTCGATGCGGCCAGGATGCGCTCATGAATCTGCTGGTTGACCTCGAAGTAGGGGGCTAGCTCCCCGTTGCGGTAGTGATTCAACATGCGTTGATGCAGCGCGCGAATCTGCTCGACATCCTCATCACTGAGATGTTGGCAGGCCAGTTCGCCGGACAGTCCTTCAAGGGCACCCATGACGTCGTAGGTGTTCTTGACCCCCTGGCGAGTCAGCCTGACGACTCGTGAACCGCGATTGGGCAGGTTCTCGACCAACCCCTCCGACGTCAACACCTTGAGCGCTTCGCGCAGCGGGGTGCGTGATACGCCAAAACTCTCGCACAGCTCCTTTTCGGCAATCTTCTCGCCGGGAAGCAGACTGCCTTGCTCGATCAGGTCGCGTACCCGGTCGGCGACTTCCAGGTAGAGGCTGCGCGGCTGAATCTTTTCCATGTCTCGAGTCCCTGGATCAAAAGGTCGGTGAAGGGTGTCAGCAGGCGATAGCCGGTGGCGTGTGCTGGATGTCATGCAGGATACCGCAGTTGACGGCCACCGTTTTCGGTATTATGAATTCATTATTCAAAGAAAGCGAGTGCGACAGGTGCTGGCAGAGGTTCCATACAACACATGATGTGATGGAGGGATGATGGCTGGGAACGTATTTCTTGCACAGGTTCAGATTCCACGGCAGTTGGCGCGAGGCATTCTTGATGCAGCATTCGAACATGCCCGACAACAGCAAATGCCTCCGCTGACGGCGGTGGTGCTGGATGGCGGCGGCCAGCTGGTGGTCGGTGAGCGTGAAGACGGCTGTAGTCCGCTACGCTGGGCGGTGGCCAATGGCAAGGCCTATGCCGCCCTCGGGGTCGGCGTAGCCAGCGGTGTCACCGGAGAGCGTAACGCTCAACGGCCTGCCTTTCTCGCGTCCGTGGCGGATGCGGCACAGGGGCGCTTCGTGCCCGTGGCTGGCGGCGTACTGATACTCGATGAAGATCAGCGCATTGTCGGTGCCGTGGGCGTCAGCGGTGCATCGTCCGCTGAGGATCAGGCGGCGGCGATAGCGGGGATTCGCGCGCAAGGCTGGCTGGCAGGCCTGCAACCAGGAGACGACTCGGCATCCTGAGCGGGCTCGTCCCGGACAACCTGTCACAGTGGAATCACGGTGAAAGAGCCGCCTTCTGTGGAAGAAGCGCGCCCCTTTCCCGTGTTCCCGTCGATTCTTGGGTTCATCTTCCTTTTCTCTCTGTATCTGTCTTTTTTCCTGTTCCCCACTCTGCTTTTTGCTTCCCGTCTTATCCGCTTGTCTTTTTATCCGCTTGTCTTTTTCTCCACTTGTCTGCCGGCCTCTTCGGCTTGTCTCTTCGGCATCTTCCGCTTGGCGGCCGGCGCCATGGCACCCTTGGTCTAGCCTAAGAAATCTTTAAGTAATTGATATTAATTCTATTTTTCTTGATAAAGCCGAGTTAGGCAAAGACAAAAGTATAATACCTAATTTTGAATTATGTATCCATTCTTCCAGTGGTCCATCGAGAGTTTGCCCCGACTACGCCGGTTGAAGCAGGCGTGACAGGAGCACGCCAGCTCCCGATGCGCCATCCTCCAGGGCGTTATCCCGCGCCCTCCGCCAGACCATGCAGGACAACAACAATTCGGAGTGAGGGTTATGAAACTGCTGAAGACCGTACTGGCCGCTTCCGTGCTGGCGCTAGGCGTCGGCACCGCTCAGGCCGACGAAGTGCAGATCAAGTTTGGCCATGTGGGTGGGCCAGGTTCGCTGTTCGAGAAGACCGCCAACGAATTTGCCCGCCTGGCCAACGAGCGGCTGGAAGGCGAGGCCGAGGTGGTCACCTACGGCTCCAGCCAGCTGGGTTCCGACGAGCAGATGCTCAACAAGTTGAAGCTCGGCACCATCGATCTGTCGCTGCCGTCCTCGATCATGAGCAGCGTGGCGCCGGAATTCTCGCTGTTCGAGATGCCCTACCTGATCGAGGATCGGGAGCACCTCGCCCGCGTCCGCGACGAGGTGCTGCGTGATGTGCTCTACCCCGTGGCCGAAGACAAGCGCTACCGCATCATCGGCATCTGGGAGAACGGCTTCCGTCAGATCACCAACAACGTCCGCCCGATCGTGGTCCCCGAGGATCTCGATGGCATCAAGCTGCGTACCCCTAACGGTGTGTGGCGGGTCGAGATGTTCAAGAGCTACGGCGCATCGCCGGCGCCCATGGCGCTGTCCGAGGCCTTCGTTGCGCTGCAGACCGGCGCCATGGATGGTCAGGAAAACCCGCTGGTACAGATCTATTCCCAGCGCTTCCAAGAGGTTCAGGACTACCTGTCGCTGTCCAATCACGTCTATTCCCCGGCCTATGTGCTGGCCGGTGCCAGCTGGACCCGCCTGCCCGAGCATGTCCGTGAAGTGCTGATCGAGACCGCCGAAGAGGTCGAGGCCTTCGCACTGGAGCAGGGCGCCGCGCTGGACGAAAGCCTGGTCAGCACCATGGAAGAAGAAGGGATGGAGGTGAACGAGGTCGACACCGACGCCTTCGTCGAGGGCTCTCGTGGTATCTACGAGAAGTTCGCCGCCGAGGTGGAAGGGGGTGAGGAACTGTTGTCGCGGGTGGAAGCACTGCGCGAATAACGCCTGTCCACTGCGGCCTTGCCACCCTAGGTGAGGCCGCATCCACCTTCGGAGGGATGCTCTGTGCTTACCACCATTTCCGCGGCCTACCAGAAGCTTCTGGAGGTCATCGTCTTTCTCAATGTGCTGGCGCTGACCCTGGTGGTGACCATCGGGTTCGCGTCACGTCTGTTGGGCTCTCCTTTCAGCTGGTACGACGAGGTCGCCTCCATCGGACTGGCCTGGCTGACCTACTACGGCGCCGCCCTGGCCGCCCTCAAGGGCGCCCACATCGCCTGTCCCAGTGTGATCAACATGGTATCGCCATCCATTCGCCTGCCTATCGCGCTGCTCGCCGAGGCGATCACCATTGGCTTCTTCGTGCTGCTCGGCGTCACCGGTTTTCAGGTGGTACAGATCCTCGAGGGGTCCACGCTGGTGAGCCTGCCCAGCATCTCGGTGCAGTTTACCCAGTCGGTGATCCCGATCGGTGCCGCCATGTTCATTCTCGCCCAGCTGCTCAGGCTCCCCGACGTTATCCGGGCGGCCAAGGGAGCTGGCTTCGTCGATCACGAGCTCGAAGAGGCCGGTGTGCTGGCCGATGACGTGCGCAGCGATGATCCACCCGCCATGTCTGAAGGTCAGATGCCGAGGAGAACCCCATGATCATCGCGTCCATGTTCTTCGGCCTGATCGGGCTGATACTGATCAACGTGCCGGTGGCCATCGCCCTCGGTCTTGTCGGCGCCCTGGCCACCGTGGCCAGCTATGGCACCCTGGCCTTGCCCAACGTCGGCATGGTGATGTTCGACGGTGCCACCAAATTTCCGCTGATCGCGATTCCGCTGTTCATCCTGGCCGGCGCCATCATGAACGCCTCCAGCATCTCGCGCCGGTTGATCGATCTGGCGTCTGCCATGGTCGGCTTCATCAAGGGCGGTCTCGCCATGGTGACCATCGGCGCCTCGATCTTCTTTGCCGAGATCTCGGGCTCTGCCGTCGCCGGGGTCTCGGCGATCGGCTCGATCCTGATTCCGGCCATGCGCAAGAAGGGCTACTCCAAGGAGTTCGCCGCGGCCATCTCGTCCTCGGCGGCGAGTCTGGCGATCATCCTGCCGCCCTCGATCCCGATGATTCTCTACGCGGTCATGTCCGGCGAGTCGGTGGTCAAGATGTTTGTCGCCGGTATCTTCCCGGGCCTGCTCGGCGCCCTGGGGCTGGCGGCCATGTGCTACTACCTGGCGCGTCGTCACAACCTGCCGGCGGAGCAGAACTTCCAGGCATCGCGGCTGTGGAAGGCCTTCAAGGGCGCCATCTGGGCGCTGCTGATTCCGGTGATCATCCTCGGCGGAATCTTCGGCGGCATCGTCACCGCGACAGAAGGTGCCGCGCTGGCGGTGGTGGTGGCGATCTTCATCAGTGCGGTGATCTATCGCGAGTTCAGCCTCAAGATCTTCTACAAAGCCTGCCTCGACGCCGGTGTCCAGACGGCGGTGGTGATGCTGCTGGTGGCATCCTCGGCGGTGGTCGGTCTGTATCTCACCGAGACCCAGATTCCTCAGCAGCTGGCCAATTCCATCGCCGAGATGACCGACAACAAGTACGTGGTACTGGCGCTGCTGAACGTCATCTTCCTGGTGCTGGGGATCTTCCTGCACTCGGCGGCGGCGATCATCCTGGTGGTGCCCATCGTGCTGCCGCTGGTCACCGCGGTGGGCATCGACCCGCTGCACTTCGGCCTGATCGTGACGCTGAACCTGGCCATCGGCCAGCAGACGCCTCCGGTAGCCAGCGTGCTGATCGCTTCCTGCTCCATCGCCAAGGCCGATATCTGGGCGACTACCCGCACCAACCTGTGGTTCCTGGCGGTGCTGTTCGTGATCCTGCTGATCAACACCTACGTGCCCGCCGTGGCCCTGGCGCTGGTCAACCTGATCTACGGCGTGTGATCGCGACCACCTAAAGGAGAACAATGACATGAGCGACAACGATCAAGGCCAGGTGCACTACCACAGTGAAGACGGCGTCGCCTGGCTGACCTTCGATCGCACCGCCAGTCGCAACGCCATGACCTGGCAGATGTACGACCAGCTCGAGGCTCACTGCGAGACCATCGAGAACGACCCGGAGCTGGTCGCGGTGGTGATGCGCGGCGCCGGCGGCGAAGCCTTTGTCGCCGGCACCGATATCAAGCAGTTCGCCACCTTCGACAAGGGTGAGGATGCCATCGCCTACGAGCGTCGCATCGACCGAGTGGTCGGGCGGGTGGAGCACCTGCCGCTGCCGACGCTGGCGCTGCTGGAAGGCTTCTGTGTCGGCGGTGGCGCCGCCATCGCCCTGGCCTGTGATTTCCGCCTGGCCACGCCAACGCTCAAGTTCGGCATTCCCATCGCCAGGACCCTGGGCAACTGCCTGTCGATCACCAACGTCTCGCGGCTGGTCGAGCACGCCGGTATCGCCCGGGCCAAGCAGGTCCTGATGGCGGGTGAGCTGGTACGCGCCGAGGAGGCTCTGGCCCTGGGACTGGTAGGCGAGGTCGTCGACGCCGAGGCCATCGAGACGACGGTGGTCGAGCGCGCGCAGGCGTTCAAGGAGCGCGCTCCCTTGACCGTGCGGGCGGCCAAGGAGGTGATCCAGCGGGTGATCGAGGCGCGCCGCCCGGCCTTCGACGCCAGCGACGACTGGATCGCTACCTGCTACACCAGCCGCGACTTCAAGGCCGCGGTCGACAAGTTCGTCAACAAGACACCCTTCCGCTGGCAGGGTCACTAAGGCCCTGAGGCAAGGAGACTCACTATGCTGCCACTCGATGGGATCAAGGTACTCGACGTCTCGCAGATCATGGCCGGCCCCTACTGCACCATGGTGCTGGGTGACATGGGCGCCGAGGTGATCAAGGTCGAGAAGGCCAACGGCGGCGACGACAGCCGCCAGATGGGCCCCTACGTCGAGGACGAATCGACCTGTTTCGCTCAGATCAACCGCAACAAGAAGAGCATTTCGCTCAACCTGAAAGAAGAAAAGGGCCGCGAGGTGTTCTATCGCCTCGCCAAGGAAGCCGACGTGGTGGTCGAGAACTACCGACCCGGCGTCACCCAGTCCCTGAAGATCGACTACGACAGCCTCAAGGCGATCAACCCGGGACTGATCTACTGCTCGATCTCGGGCTATGGCCAGACCGGCCCGTCGCGTCACAAGGGCGGCTTCGACCTGGTGGCCCAGGGCATGAGCGGGCTGATGTCGATGACCGGGGAGCCAGGTCGACGTCCGCTCAAGACCGGGGTCGCCGTCTACGATATCGGCGCCGGGTTGACCGCCATCTACTCGATCCTGGCGGCCTATATCCACCGTCAGCGCAGTGGTGAAGGCCAGCACCTGGACATCGCCATTGCCGAGTGTGGCCTGCCCTGGTTCACCTGGGAGGCGGGCGCCTACTTCTCCGAGGGCCGAGTGCCGCAGGCAACCGGCTGGCGGCACCGGGTGTCGGCGCCTTATCAAGCCATGCGCGTTCGCGATGGTTACATGATGCTCGGCTGCGCCAACCAGCGGACCTGGGAGCGTTTCTGCGAAGACGTCATCGGGCGCCCCGAGCTGATGGTCGACGAGCGCTTCGCGACCAACCTCGATCGCGGCGCCAACGTCGAGACACTGGAAGCCATCCTCGAGGACATTCTCGGGCAACAGGATCGCGCCTACTGGCTCGAACGCTGTGACGCCGCCGGGGTGCCGGCCGGGCCGATCAACGACTTCGACCAGGCCATGCACGACGAACACTACCTGGCCCGCGAGATGGTGCTGGAAGTCGATCATCCCACCATGGGGCGAATGAAGACCCTGGGCTTTCCCAGCAAGTTCTCGGCGACCCCGTTGGCGATTCGCCAGCCGGCGCCGCTGTTTGCCCAGCACACCGATGAGGTGCTGGGGGAGATCGGGCTGGCAGCAGACGAGATCGACGCGCTGCGCCAGCAAGGCGCCGTGCGCTGACACCGACACCTCCGCGATCGGCCGCTAGTGTCTGGCATGTCGCCGAATCGGTGGGGCGGTGTCGCCATAAAAATTGCATTCATTATTACAAGTTATTCCAAGAGGGGCGCGCTTGCTCTTGGTGCCCTCACAGCTATCCAGGTGTCGCCCAGTGCGACGCCTGGCCAGGAGGCCTTACATGCTGAATCTCGACTTTCATCCCAGCGGACGTCACTTCCTCCAGATTCCCGGCCCCTCGCCGGTACCGGATCGCATCCTGCGTGCCATGAGTCTGCCGACCATCGACCATCGTGGTCCCGAATTTGGTGCGCTGGGGCGCGAATTGCTGGGCAAGGTCGGCAAGATCTTCAAGACCGATGGCCCGGTAGTGATCTACCCGGCGTCAGGCACCGGGGCCTGGGAGGCGGCTCTGGCCAACACGCTGTCTCCAGGAGACCCGGTGCTGATGTTCGAGACCGGGCACTTTGCCTCGCTGTGGCAGCGCCTGGCGCGTCGCCTGGGGCTGGAGCCTGAGTTTATCGGTATGCCTGGCGCTGAAGGCTGGCGCCATGGTGTCGATGCCAACATGATCGAGGCACGCCTCAAAGAGGACACCGAGCACCGGCTCAAGGCGGTCTGTGTGGTACACAACGAGACCTCTACCGGTGTGACCAGTGATATCGCCGCGGTGCGCCGGGCGATCGATGCCGCCGGCCACCCGGCGCTATTGCTGGTCGATACCATCTCGGGGCTTGCCAGCGCCGACTATCGCCACGATGAGTGGGGGGTCGACGTCACGATCTCCGGCTCCCAGAAGGGACTGATGCTGCCGCCGGGCATCAGCTTCAACGCCATCTCCGACAAGGCCCTGGCCGCCAGTCGCGAATCGCGGCTGCCCAAGAGCTTCTGGGCCTGGGACGAGATCCTTGAAGCCAACCAGGGCGGCTACTGGCCCTATACCCCCAATACCAATCTGCTCTACGGCCTCAACGAGGCCATCGACATGCTGCTGGACGAGGGGCTGGATAACGTTCTGGCCCGTCATCAGCGCTGGGCAGCGGGGGTGCGTGCGGCGGTGAACGCCTGGGGACTCGAGATTCAGTGCCAGGACCCCGAGGTCTACTCGCCGGTGCTGACCGGCGTGGTGATGCCGGAGGGCGTCGACGCCGATGCCGTGCGCAAGCTGATCTATGAGCGCTTCGATCTGTCGCTCGGCACCGGGCTTGGCAAGGCCAAGGGACGCATGTTCCGAATCGGCCATCTGGGTGACTGCAATGACCTGACGCTGATGGCGACCCTGGCCGGCTGCGAGATGGGGCTGAAGCTCTCCGGGGTGAGCCTCGCCGGCAGCGGCGTCGAGGCCGCCATGGCGTACTTCTCCGAGAACCCGGCGCCACACGTGGCCCGCCTGGCTCGCGATTGAACCACCATCCGCCCGCCGGCGTGCGTTGACGCCGGCGGTCCAGCCAGGTTGCTGAGGAGAGGGTAATGAATTCGTTGACGTCTACTGTCACGCCCCGAAACGCTCGCATCCAGCCTCTGCCGAGCTTTGCCGAGCGCCTTGCGCGTGAGTTGAAGGGGGAGGTGCTGTTCGACGCCGCCAGTCGCGGTCGTTATTCCACTGACGCCTCGATCTATCAGATCACCCCGGTAGGCGTGGTCATCCCGCGTCATCAGGATGATCTCGCGCTGACCCTCGACATTGCGCGGGATGAGGGGATTCCGGTGCTGGCCCGGGGCGGGGGGACCAGTCAGTGTGGCCAGACCGTGGGCGAGGCGCTGGTGGTCGACGTCAGCCGTCACCTCAACGGTGTGGTGTCCTTCGACAAGGAGGCCCGCACCGTCGTGGTGGAGCCGGGAATGGTGCTTGATCATCTCAACGCCTGGCTCAAGCCCCATGGCCTGTGGTTTCCGGTCGATGTATCGACCAGCGCCCAGTGCACGCTGGGCGGCATGGCGGGCAACAACTCTTGCGGCTCGCGCTCGATTCATTACGGCAACATGGTGCACAACGTGCAGGCGATGGATGTGCTGCTGGCCGATGGCGAAGAAGCACACTTCGGGCGAGTTGACGAGCTTGTCGCCGGCTCTCGGGCGGCGATGCTGGCAGAGCGCGTCGAGATGATTGCGCGGCGTGAGCGTGAGCGTATTCGCGAGCATTTCCCCAAGGTGCTCAGGCGGGTGGCGGGCTACAACCTGGACCTGTTCGACTGCCAGAACCCGCTGCCGTACGAGGCTGATGGACACGCCAATCTGGCGCACCTGCTGGTGGGCTCCGAGGGCACCCTGGGGGTGACGCGACGGCTGACCCTGAAGCTGTCACCATTGCCCCAGCACAAGGTGCTGGGCGTGGTGAACTTCCCCACCTTCTATCAGGCCATGGACCTGACCCAGCACATCGTGACCCTGTCACCGACGGCGGTGGAGCTGGTGGACCACACCATGATCTCGCTGTCGCTGGAAAACCCGGCATTTCGCCCTGTCATTGAAAAAGCCCTGATCGGCAAGCCAGAAGCCGTGTTGCTGGTGGAGTTTGCCGGTGAGGACCGGGAGCAACTGCTGAAGAACCTGGCCCGGCTGAATGAGCTGATGGCCGACCTGGGACTGCCGGACTGTGTGGTCGACATGCCGGAGCCCAGCGCCCAGAAGGCACTGTGGGACGTGCGCAAGGCCGGGCTGAACATCATGATGAGCATGAAGGGCGACGGCAAGCCGGTGTCCTTTATCGAGGACTGCGCGGTGCCACTTGAGCATCTGGCGGAGTACACCGACAAGCTCACCGAGGTGTTCCATCGCCATGGCACCGAGGGCACCTGGTATGCCCATGCCAGTGTCGGTGCGCTGCATGTCCGTCCCATTCTCGACATGCGTCGTGACGGGGCCGAGAAGATGCGGGCCATCGCCGAGGAGGCATCGGCCCTGGTCAAGGCCTACAAGGGGGCCTACTCCGGGGAACACGGCGACGGCATCTGTCGCGGCGAATGGGTGGCCTGGCAGTTTGGCGAGACACTCAACGACGCCTTTCGTGAGGTCAAGGGACTGTTCGATCCGTCGAACCTGCTTAACCCCGGCAAGATCGTCGATACCCCGAAGATGGACGACTCTCGTCTGTTCCGGTTTCCCCCGGACTACCAGCGCATCGAGGTGACGCCGGTACTCGACTGGTCTCCGTGGAACGTTGAACGGGACCCCATGAACGGCGAGCAGACGGCACCCGGCACTGGAAGCGACCGCACGGGAGGGCTCGCCAGTGCGGTAGAGATGTGCAACAACAACGGCCATTGCCGCAAGTTTGACGCTGGCACCATGTGTCCCAGCTATCGCATCACTCGAGATGAAAAACACCTGACCCGCGGGCGTGCCAATACCCTGCGCCTGGTGCTGTCCGGCCAGCTCGGTCGCGACGGCCTGGCCAGCGATGAGGTCAAGGAAGCGCTCGACCTGTGTGTCTCGTGCAAGGGCTGCAAGCGCGACTGTCCTACCGGTGTCGACATGGCCAGGATCAAGATAGAGGCACGTGCCGCCCGGGTGGCGCAGCACGGGATCGGCCTACGCGAGCGGTTGATCGGTGACCTGCCCAGACGAGCGCCCATGCTGAAGCGCCTGGCTCCACTGGTGGCAGCCATCGAGCAGGTGTCGTGGGTTGCCAACCCGCTCAAGCGTGCTCTTGGCCTGGCGCAGGAGCGTGCCCTGCCCAGAGTGACGTCGAACTACCTGGACGACATGGTCGGACACACGGCGGACATGGCGGCGGGTGAGGGTGCCACGAGCGGCGAAGTGGTGCTGTTTGTGGATACCTTCAACAACTACATGGAAGCCGACAATGCGGTGGCGGCTCATCGGGTGCTGCAAGCGGCGGGCTATCAGGTGACGCTGGCCAGGGGGCCTGATCGCCGACCGCTGTGCTGTGGTCGGACCTATCTCGCCAGTGGCCAGGTGGAGCGCGCCAAGCAGGAAGCCCGGCGAACCCTGGAGGCGCTGGCGCCTTACGTCGAACAAGGCGTCGCCATCGTCGGGCTCGAGCCATCGTGTCTGCTCACGCTACGGGACGAGTTCCTGGGATTTGGCTTTGGTGAAGCGGCCAAGCGTCTGGCAGCCTCCAGCTATCTATTCGAGGAGTTTCTGGTGCGGGAGCAGGATGCCGGGCGCCTGAATCTGGCACTGGGGCCGTTGGCCACGCCGCGTGCGCTGCTGCATGGACACTGTCATCAGAAAGCCTTTGGTGCACTGACGCCGGTGCAGACGGTGCTGTCATGGATTCCCGGCCTTGAGGTCAACACCATCCAGTCGTCGTGCTGTGGCATGGCCGGCAGCTTTGGCTACGAACGCGAGCATTTCGACGCCTCCATGCAGATGGCGGAGCTATCGCTGCTGCCCGCCGTGCGAGAGGACGAGGAGGCGTTGATCGTGGCTGACGGTACCAGCTGTCGCCACCAGATTCGCGATGGCGCCGCACGGGAGGCTTGCCACGTGGCCGTGGTGCTGGCCGAGGCACTGAGATGACGCAGCGCGTGGCGGTGATGACAGTGCTCACAGCGCAGCCGGGCTGGCATACTCGAGCACACGAGCAGCCAATGCGGGGATAACGCCATGATCGATCTACGTAGTGATACCGTGACGCAGCCCACCGATGCCATGCGCGATGCCATGGCGATTGCGCCGGTGGGTGATGATGTGTGGGGGGATGACCCTAGCGTCACTGCCTTCGAGTCGGAGGTGGCCGATCGCGCCGGCTTTGCGGCTGCGGCGTTCTTCCCCTCTGGCACCCAGAGCAACCTCACCGCGATGTTGGTGCACTGCGGGCGAGGAGACGAAGTCATCGCCGGGCAGGCTTCGCACATTTACCGCGATGAGGGGGGCGGTGCCGCCGTCCTGGGAGGCATTCAGCCGCAGCCGCTGGCCCAGCAGCCTGATGGTCGTATCGCTCTGGATGACATTGCGGCGGCCATCAAGGGCGATGATATCCATCACGCGCGCACGCGCTTGATTGCCCTGGAAAATACCTTTCAAGGCCGAGTCTTGCCCCAGGACTATGTGGCGGCCGTCACCGGGCTTGCGGCGGACAGAGGTCTTGCTTGTCACCTCGATGGTGCTCGGCTGTTCAATGCCAGCGTTGCCACCGGGAAGTCGTTGGCGGAGCTGTGTTCAGGTTTTGACTCGGTATCCCTGTGCTTTTCGAAGGGCCTTGGCGCTCCGGTAGGGTCACTGCTGCTGGGAGGCGAGCGCTTCATTGACTCGGCTCGGCGTTGGCGCAAGACGCTTGGCGGCGGCATGCGTCAGTCGGGCCTGCTCGCCGCCGCCTGTCGCCATGCCCTGCATCACCATGTGGAGCGGCTGGCTGACGACCATCGCCACGCGCGCCAACTGGCGGAGTGGTTGGCGGCGGTCCCCGGTATCGGCGTTTTCGGACAAGCGACCAACATGGTGTTCATGGATGTGCCGGCCCCCCATTGCGCGGCGCTGGAAGGATATCTGGCCGAGCGAGGCATTCTTGTCGCCGTCAGGCCCCGCACGCGTCTGGTCACGCACCTCGGGATCTCTGAGTCGGACGTGCGCCGTGTGGCGACAGAAATCTCCGGCTACTTTGCCTCGCTCGCCCAGGAGTCGACAACGGAGTAGGCAGAGTTTGGAAACAGCGTCCACTATATAGTCAGGGTGGACGCTCATCGCCACCCATCCACAAGGACAACGACGTCAGGAGCGGGCCATGGCCATCTATCGTCTGGGTAACCATTCCCCTCATATCCATCGCAGCGTGTTCGTCGCCGAAAGTGCCGAGGTCATCGGCCAGGTCAAGCTGCACGAAGACGCCAGCGTGTGGTATCAGGCCGTATTGAGGGGCGATACCGAATCACTCGAGATTCAACAGGGCAGCAATATTCAGGATGGTGCCGTGCTGCATGCGGATCCCGGCTATCCGCTGGTCGTGGGACCAGGCGTGACGGTGGGGCATCAGGCCATGTTGCATGGCTGCACCGTGGGAGAGGGGACGCTGATCGGCATCCAGGCGGTGGTGCTCAATGGCGCGGTGATCGGCAAGAATTGCCTGATCGGTGCGGGTGCCCTGGTCAAGGAAGGCGCCGAAATTCCCGACAACAGTCTGGTTGTAGGTGCACCGGCGAGAGTCATCCGTGAGCTCAATGACAAGGTGATTGCTGCACTGAAGGACAATGCCCAGGGCTATGTCGAGAAAGCCAGGCTGCATCGCACGCGGCTAGCCAGGATTGGCTAGCGCTTGCAGCCAGCGCCTGGACGGCGCCTCCTCAGGCCAGGTTGGCCGAGGAGGCGCCCCTTGGAGACAAACTGTCTGGCCGTGTACCTCCAGGGCAAGTGCCTGCTGCTTTCAGCACGGGCGAAAGCGTGCTGGCCAGCTTCCCGCTGTTTCGCTCAGGAGCGTCGCCTGGCGGGCCGATGGGAGCGCCGGGCCCTTGGTGGTACGGGGATCTTGGTGCGGACCAGCGCGGCATCGGTAGGGCGTGCTGCCTGGGTGATAATGATGGCAGCAATCACGGTGATCAGGGCGAACAGAAAGTAGGACATGATAAGTCTCCTTGTCAGCGTGGTGGACTCGCTGGACGGTTTCGCCCCATCGGCGAGAGTGTCCTGAGTCGTCCCTTGATGCGAGGCTGCGGCGCGGTCTCGCCTTTCTTTATTGGTCGTCATTCCCGGCGACCTTAGTGAAAGCCTTCCTCTATTATCTGTGCGGTGCTATAGAACTGGCACGGCGCTAACTACCTGCCTTGATGTCACTCTAGGTGGCCCTGAGCCTGATCGCCATATCAGCACAGTAGTATTCAAATTGTGCTGAGAGGGGCGCCTGGCTTGGCGCTATGGAGGCATCGCCTCGGGCGATAGGTAGGCAGTGGCGAGCCACCTTGCAGGCCTTCGAGGGTTCGCGGTAGCCCTTGAACGCCTGTGTAACGTCTGTTTTGACCCTTGAGATGAGTCGCCTGGCAGGGCAACCAAAAAGGGCGCCACCGGTGGTGACGCCCTCGTTGCGCGACGTGTAGAGCGTGACGGGATTACCCGGCAAGTCCCATCAATGGGTCACTGATCCCGACCACTTGCATGGCCACGAGTCCGATCAGACCTGCCGCGAGTACATAGTAGATCGTCGGCAGAATGGTCTTGCGAATCGTGATGCCTTCACGGCCCAGCAAGCCCACCGTTGCAGAGGCTGCGACCACGTTGTGGATGGCGATCATGTTACCGGCAGCGGCACCCACAGCCTGCAGCGCGACCATAAGCGCAGTGGAGACACCGAGCTGTTGGGCCACGTTGAACTGGAAGTCGGCCAGCATCAGGTTGGAGACGGTATTGGAGCCGGCAATAAAGGCGCCAAGGGCACCGACGGCCGGTGCGAACAGCGGATAGATGCCGCCCACACCATCAGCCACGGCGGTGGCCATGGCGACGGGCATGGAGGCCAGGTCCGCGCCGTTGACGCCTGAGTTGATAAGAATACGCACCATCGGAATGGTGAATACCAGCACGAAACCTGCTCCCAGCAAGGTGCGGGTGGATTCCCCGAAGGCCGCCTTGAGCTGGCTGCCGTTCATACGATGCAGCAGGGCGGTCAACAGGACCACCATCAACAGGATGCCCCCCGGCAGGTACAGCGGCTGCAGGCTGCCGGAGATGCCAGCTTCGCCCAGAATATCGCTGAAGCCGACGCTGATGGAGGTCAGGGCCTGCTTGAACGGATCTACCGTGCGCGACAGTACCAGCAGCACTGCCAGCAGTACGTAAGGTAGCCAGCCCATGAAGGTGCTCATCGGCGCGCGGCCCACGACATCATCGGCCTTGATGCTGAGCTTGCCGATCCAGTGCTTGGGCCAGCTGTCCGCGTCGGGAAAGTCCCAGCTCTCCTTGGGCATCAGGAAGCCGCGACGGGCGGCAGGCACGACGATGGCCAGGCCTACCATGGCGCCGATCATCGAAGGAAACTCAGGTCCCAGGAAGACACCCGCCAGCGCGTAGGGCACGACGAAGGCAATGCCGGCGAAGATGGCAAAAGGCGCAATGGCCAGGCCCTCCTTCCACGAACGGTTGGCACCGAAGAAGCGCACCATCACGCTGACCATGAACAGTGGCATCACAATGCCCACTACCGCGTGGACCAGCGCCACTTCACCGGCGATCAAACGGAAGTACTCCAGCCAGGTGGCACCGCCATCCTCGAGTGTGGAAGTGATGCCTGCCTTGTCCAGGCCACCGGCCACGCCCACCACGATCGGGGTGCCGACAGCACCGAAGGACACCGGTGTGGACTGGATCATCATGCCGACGACGACCGCGGCAAGTGCCGGGAAGCCCAGGGCGACCATCAGTGGGGCGGCGACCGCTGCTGGAGTGCCAAAACCCGAGGCACCTTCGATAAAGCAGCCAAACAGCCAGGCCACGATGATGGCCTGGACCCTGCGGTCAGGGCTGATGCCGGAAAAACCGTTGCGGATGGCAGCAATGCCACCCGAGTGCTTCAGCGTATTGAGCAACAAGATGGCGCCAAAGATGATCCACAGGATCGCTACGGTCAGGATCAACCCCTGCAGGGTGGAAGCCATGACCCGGGTAAAGGTCATGTCCCAGGCCAGCAGAGCGATCAATGCGGTGACCACAAAGACGATAGGCATGGCGATCTTGGCAGCCATGCGCAGTCCAATCAGCAGAATGCCTGCCAGGACGAGCGGTATGAAGGCGATCAACGCTAGGGAGGTATCGGTCATGGTGTTGGGGTCTCTTGTCGTGTCCTTGTTTGTAATTGCCGTTGTATGACGTGCCGGTCGCATCTCGACCTAAGGTTCGGACAAGGCGGCACGATAAGCTGACTCACGACGTTGATCTAGCTCTGGGATATTGGTCAGACCAAAATGAGAATGCTGAGTTGTTTTTGGATTTACCGAGTTAAGCATTTATTTACAGTAGTTTAGGGGCTTCAGCTCAGCCTGTTCCCGCTGTCGAACGGGCAAGATTGTTAGACTAATGGACAGCAAAATGTCGATATTCCTGCATCGCAAGCGTTGGCGACGGTGGTGGGGGATGGCACTATCAGCGGACACTTTGTTGAAATGGGGTATTTGGCATGGCACTGGTGATGTATGACCTGTGTGGCATCGATGAGGCGCTGCGCTTCTCTCCGTTTTGCTGGCGGGCCAAGCTTGCGGTAGCGCATAAGGGCCTTGAGCTGGAGACGCGCCCCTGGTGTTTCACCGAGAAGGAGGCGCTTGAGTTCTCCCATCACGACAAGGTGCCTGTGATGGTGGACGGCGATAACGTCATCACCGACAGCTTCGAGATCATGCAGTACCTTGATCGTGCCTACCCTGAGGCACCTTCCTTGTTGGGCGACTCGATGGGCCAGGCGCGAGCACGCTTTTTCAAGCATTACAGCGAACGGTCCCTGCAGCTGCCGATTCTGCGCACCATCGTGATGGATCTGATAAATGCGATTCACCCCAAGGATCGCGACTATTTTCGCAGTACCCGGGAAAAGCGCCTGGGCATGACGCTTGAGCAGTTCCATTCGCCGGCGAAGGGCTTGAGCCAGCTGGATTCCGCCCTGGAACCACTGCGGGGCCAGCTCTCTGGCAGCGATTTTGTGGATGGCGATGCTCCGGCTGGCGCCGACTACCTGCTCTTTGCGAATTTCATGTGGGCCCGCACTGTCTCGACTGCGGACCTGGTCTCCAATGCGGATCCGGTTTATGCCTGGCTGGAACGCATGCTAGACGTCAACGATGGCATGGGACGCAAGGCCGTGCGTATCACTGATATCGAGGGCGCATATCGGCCCTGAGCTCTGATGTGAAGAGCTCTGATGTGAAGAGCTCTGATGTAAAACGCGGCGGACGTAGACCTTGATACGTCTGCTGTTCGCCGCCTATCCCTAGGACCTCACGGTTTCGTTTGTACCGGTTCAGGCTCTTTTTCCCTGCCGTTTTCCCTTCCACTGTGCAAGCCTGTCTTACTCTTCTGTTTTCTTGTGTCTTTTGTTCTGTCTCGGGTGTTTCTCCACCCCCGTAGCTTCACCGCTTTTCATCGCGATAGTAACGGAGCACGCGATGTCGTCTTTTCTTACAAAGTGTACGAATACGAGCCGCCAGCCCTCGGATAACGGATTGTCACCGGTGCGTCACTTTCCTCTTGCTATGGTCAGATGAGGCTGGCACTCGATGTGATGGTGAGTGCCGCTGCCATAGCTGACCGCCTCGGCCCCGAAGGGGGGCGGCTCCCGCGTATATGTCTTATATGATGTTGCGGCGCAGCATGGGGCGTTCTAGTCTTCATGTGGCGAGACTAAATTGTGCTCGTTTGAAGACGCGATATATCACAGGCAGCACTTGTCTGGCTGGGCGGACGCAAGCGTGAGTCATGAGTCGCCCTGACCGATGTTCTGGCGTGCTGGCTGACTTCCTAGGGAGACACCGAAATGAGCAACAACAAGGCCATGCCGTCCATTGACAAGATGATTCCCTCCATGGACACGCTATTCACCCCCTGGCGCGAAAGCAGCCTGCTGACACTGGAGTATTCACAGAAAATGCTCGATGTGCGCTTCAAGGCCATCGACTCGGCGGTCAAGGCCGGCATCGCTCAGGCGCGTACCTGGTGTGAGGTCAATGATGCAGAGAGTCTTCGCAACGCCAGTCAGGCACAGCAGGAAACGCTGTCAGCCATTGGTGAGACCTTGAGAGTGGAAGGCGAAGAGCTGTTTACGCTGAGCAAGGAATATCAGGAAAAGTGCCAGACGGTCGCCCGCCAGGCTCTGGATGTACCCAAGGACGAGTCTTGAATAGTCGTGACAAGGCATCGGATACCGCCAGCTGCGCAGCGCTGATCGCCCCATCGGATCCGATCAAGCCCGGAGCGCTGATCAGAATGAGCGGCGTGAAGATGGCCTGGTCGGCAATGCGCTGACGACGCAGTCGCCTCCCGAGACAGCGTGCTGCCGCTTGACAGGGCACAGGACGACAGACGGCCCGTCGTAAGGACGACGGGCCGTTTTCTGTCTTGCTCCCCTGGCTGCAGACAGAGCGAATCTGCCCAGCTATGTTGCGGGCTATGTTGCGGGCCATTTTTCCGGGCCGAGCCATGTGCTGTACGCAGGCCTGAATCGCAGGTCTGAATCGCAGGTCTGAATCAATAGAGGGCCGTATCGCCAGGCGGTGCCGGTACGGCCGCTTTTACGCCTATTGAGCTCGTGCCTCCAACCGAAAGCGAGCGATACGGTTGATTTGAATGACGGCCTCGTGGCGCTCCTGCTCGGCGCTGTTGTCCAGTCGCTGCTCAAAGGCTGCCAGGATGGTATGACGATTGCCGCCCTTGACCGCCATGATGAAGGGAAAGCCAAAGCGTGCCTTGTAGGCATCATTGAGGCGGGTAAATCGGGCGAGTTCTTCTGGGGTGCACTGGTCCAGGCCTGCTCCCGCTTGTTCGCGGGTGGAATCGTCTGTCAGCTCGCCCGCGGCGGCAGCCTTGCCCGCCAGGTCGGGGTGAGCGCGAATGACCTGCAATTGTTCCTCGGGTGATGCCTCCAGCAGCACCTCGCCCATGAGGTGGGCTAGCTGCGCCGGGTCATCGTGCTTGGTGGCGAGCCCCCGAGCAAAGGCGCGTTCCGCCACCCAAGGTGAGTGCTCGAAGACGTCTCCGTAAGTATCGACAAAACGCTGTTGGTCCATCTGGCTGGGACGTTCGCTGAGGGTGGGCATTCGCTGGCTCCTGTGATCTGAGGATAGCGGGGTGGTTCGTCGGCTCGGCTACCGGTGATGGGCGGCTGAAGACGAGGCGGCGATCTCGCTGCGACTTCGCTCTTTCAAACTGTATACAAAAAATTGTTTGAAATGTACTCTACATTCGATCAATGATGTTTACCATGATATCGGTCTCTTCGTCTTGCCGGTTGATGTCCTGGCCTGCGCTTGCTTGATCGGTGCGACCAATGTGACTGACCACCTGATGACGGTTCACCTAAAGACTGACCACCATAAGTGAGGATCATGATGGGACGCCTGACGACGCATGTACTGGACACAGCGCTTGGCCGCCCTGGCCAAGGAATTCGTATCGAGCTCTTCCGCCTTGAAGGAGACCGTCGCGTACATTTGGGCGATGTGATCACCAACGACGACGGACGTTGTGATCATCCGATTCTAGAGGGCAGTGACCTCATCGAAGGGGAATACGAGCTGGTATTCCACGCAGGCGACTATCTGCGCGCTCAAGGCATCGAGGCTCGCGAGCCTCGTTTCCTCGATCGTATTCCGTTGCGTTTCGGGATTGCCGATGCCGCTGAGCACTACCATGTACCGTTGCTGCTCTCGCCCTACAGCTACTCCACCTATCGGGGCAGCTGAGAACGCACTGCAGACATGCTCGCCGGGGCGAATGGCTGCGTTGCGCGCCGCTTGAACACCTCATTGGAATAGAGGTTTCGGGGGCCGAGCTGCTGGCGCCGAGCGCATTGTTTTGCTCGGTTGATGTATGCAGCGCTTCGCCCAGGGGCCGCGACGTGTCTGCACTCGGGCAGCCCTCTGCTTTCCAATAATAAACAGCCGGGATTAGGACTATGTCATCTTATCTGTTGGACGTGAGCAACTTCATGCTGCGCTGGCTCCATGTCATTGCCGCCGTTGCCTGGATCGGTGAGTCCATCTATTTCGTTATGCTCGACAACTCGTTGAAGACCCCCAAGGCGGAGGAAGATCGCAGCAAGGGCGTGTTTGGCGAGATGTGGGCCGTCCACGGTGGCGGTTTCTACCACAACCAGAAGTATGCGACGGCTCCGGCGAAATTGCCGGATGATCTCCACTGGTCATTCTGGAAGGCGTACACGACGTGGCTGTCAGGCTTTGCCCTGTTTGTCATCCTGTATATGGCGAATCCCGGCTTCTATCTGGTCAACCCCAATAGCCCATGGCAGTGGGCGGCCAACATGACGGGGTGGCAGGCCAATATCGTGGCACTGCTGTTCCTGCTGGGTGGCTGGGTGGTCTACAACGAGATGTGCAAGCGTGTCAGCCCCAATATGGAGCGGGATGGTCTCTTGAGTGTGGGGGTGGCCATCATGATGGTGGTCGTGGCCTACCTTAGCGTGCATATCTTTGCGGGGCGCGCGGCATTTCTGCTGACCGGTGCCGTCATGGCGACGGCCATGTCTGCCAACGTCTTCTTCTGGATCATCCCTGGCCAGCGCCGCATGGTCAAAGCGATGAAGGCCGGTGAGGCACCGAACCCGCTGGACGGCAAGCGCGGCAAGCAGCGCTCGGTCCACAACACCTACTTTACGTTGCCGGTGGTGCTGTTGATGATCAGCAACCACTATTCCTTTGCCTACAGCAACGACTGGGCCTGGGTGATCATGGCTCTGCTGATCTTTGGCGGGGCATTGATTCGTCAGTATTTTGTGTTGATGCATAGTGGTCAGCACAAGCCTGGCTATCCGATCCTTGGCGTGGCGCTGATCCTGCTGGCCTTCGCAGTGGGAAGTCCGTGGCTGGCAAGTGGCTCGGTAGCCTCCTCTTCCTCCTCCGACAGCTCAGTGGTGGCGTCAAGCGACGGAGGGGCGACGCCTCTGGCACGAGTCCATGCGGTCATGGAGGAGCGCTGCGCCAGTTGTCACGCGGCCCAACCTTCTCATCCCGGGTTCTCCGCTCCTCCCTTGGGTGTCGCACTGGACACTGAGACTCAGACCCAACAACACAAGGCACAGATTCAACAAGTGGTCGCCAGTGGCTACATGCCACTCGGGAATCTGACGCAAATGACCGACGACGAACGTACCTTGATCGCCAACTGGGGAGAGTGACACCGTGCGGGGCAAGCGTGGAGAGCAAGCGGGTGGTGATGGTTCTTGTTGATGGCGTATGTCGTATACAATAACGACATACTGACTCTGAGGGCTATGCTGATGAATCAGCGCGTAAAAGCGTCGCCATCTGCCACGTCGGCGCCGCGCCAGGGCAAGAACGGTGATGGCGCCGAGCGACATGAAGCGATTCATCGGTCCATCAGTGATGCCATCATCGAGCACCGGCTGAAGCCGGGAGCCCGCCTGCGCGAGGATGCCCTGTCGGACGTGTTCGGTGTCAGCCGAACCGGCATCCGCAAGATCCTCCAACGTCTTGCGCTGGAGGAGCTGGTGACCCTGACGCCACGTCGCGGCGCCAGCGTGACGCGTCCTACCGCTGACGAGGCCAAGGACGTGTTCGATGCGCGCCAGATGGTGGAGTGCGGGCTGATGCCCGACATTGCCAGAAGGATCACCAGCGCTGATATCGACACGCTGCGTGAGATGGCGCGACGTGAACGCGATGCACTGCGCACTGGGCAGCAAAGCGTGGCCATCAGGCTGTCGGCGGATTTTCATACCTATCTGGCCAGGCTGTCCGGCAATCGGACACTGGCCGACTTCGTTGAGCGTCTGTGTTCTCGCAGTTCCCTGATTCTGGCGGTGTACGGTAACACCGGTCACCTGGGCTGTGAGTCCCATGACCACCAGGACCTCATCAATTTCCTGGCCGAGGGCAAGGCTGAGCGCGCCGCAGCATTTATGGGCCGGCACCTGAAGGCCATCGAAGCGTCCCTGTCCATCGTCGAGGAAGAGAACGAAGCGCCCAACCTGTTCGAGATCTTCTCCCGCTGACACCGCCAAGCGACGCCCCAACATAGCGCCACAACGCCCCAAAAAAGCCCCGAATCATCAGCAGATGGTTCGGGGCTTTTCGTTGGTAGTGCGGGATCGAACTCTGTAGCGCGCCAACGCATCGCCTCGCGCTGGGCCTGCAACCTATTGTGTCCTGCAGCCTATCGTGGCCCGCTGGGAAAGGCCGACAGGTTTAGCCGAACAGGGTACGCAGCGTCACGAAGGCGATGGCGCTGATCAGGCCTGCTGCCGGTAGCGTGATGACCCAGGCCAGGCCGATGGGTTTCATCAGTTGCCAGTTGGTCTGATGGTTGACCAGGCCAATGCCCAGCACCGCGCCGATCAGGATGTGTGTACTGGACACCGGCAGGCCCATGATGGAAGCCAGCATCACGACGCCTGCCGCCGCCAGCTCTGCCGCAAACCCGGATGCCGGATGCATGGCGGTCAGATTGTGTCCGACGGTCTGGATCACCTCCTTGCCGATAAACCAGAGACCGACGATAAGGGCGACCCCGAAGGTGATCATGGCGATCGGAGGGATGGTCGCTTCGGCGCCAATGGCGCCAGTACGCAGTACGTCAAGGATGGCGGCGAAGGGGCCGATGGCATTGGCGATATCGTTGGAGCCATGGCTGAAGGCAAACCCCGCCGCGGTAAAGACCTGCATCCAGCTGAACATCAGGAAGGTCGAGCGGGACAGCGAGGTGCCCTTGAGCGTCTTGGCAAAGATAAACGTGGCCATCCATACCACGGCACCGATCATGCCCATGATCAGGTAGTTGTTAAGCGTCGTCAGTCCCAGGTCGAGATGCTTGAAGCCCTTGAACAGCAGCATGGCCGAGATGATCATGGCTCCGCCGGCGGCGACCAGGGGCACCCAGTTCTGCAGGGCACGATGGGCATCGATATCCTCGCGCTGGCGCTCGATCCGCTTGAGCTCCTTGAAGTAGTCTGACTCGAATTCGGCACGCTCATCATCCTGGTAGTCCTGGTCATGGTAGACCTGAACGTCCCGGGTCATGGCATGGGTATAGGAAATCTTCTGGATCTCTGACAGGCGCTCGAAGGCCTCCTTATGGCGACGATCATTCTCGTATTTCTCGCGCTTGATCGCCTTCAGACGCTGCTCCGCCTCATCGTTGTAGTTGAGGATGTGTTTCCTGATCATGCTGAACAGCGCATATGACATCAGTCCCCCCAGCACCGGTGACAGCACCCAGGAGATAGCGATCTGCCAGATCTTGCCCCACTGCACCAGGCCAAGGCTGTCGACCCCTGGGGTCATGGTTCCGAGCACGATGGACGAGCCCACAATGGCACCGATGATCGAATGGGTGGTGGAGACCGGATAGCCTTTCTTGCTGGCAAACAGTAGCCACAGGGCGGCGGCTACCAGTGCCGACATCATGATGAAGACGAAGTCCATCGGCGCGACCGTCATGCCCGACAGATCGACGATGCCCTTGCGGATCGTATCGGTGACCTCTCCGCCTGCGATGACCGCACCGCTGACCTCGAACACCGCCGCCACCAGCAAGGCCTGCTTGATCGACAAGGTTCCTGCGCCGACGCTGGTGCCGAAGGAATTGGCCACATCATTGCCGCCGATATTGAAGGCCATGAACACCCCGAACAGGGTGGCCAGGGTGAATACCAGCGGAAAGTGGCCCTGGGTGTAGCCGAAGCCCCAGAACAGAAAGTATCCGACGGTAGCGAAGAGAAGTACCGCAAAGGCCAGGCTCAGCCCTGATGGGCGAAGCACCATAGGAACCGATAGCGAGGGGGAAGGGGTGGTCATTGTGCATCCTCTGAGGTGGGCATGCCTTGCTCGTGGGACGGCAGGGCGTGAGGATGACAATGGGCAGAGGCGATGACAGCGAGATGTCATCTTGGCTGCGTTGTGTGCTTTGTCGTGCAGGCTGGGGAAGGGGTTGGTCGTGCGGGTAGAGATAGTAGGCAAGAGCTTACGTCTTTGGGGAGGAGGAAGTACGTGCACAGCAGGCCCTCCCCGGGCCAGGCCGGGAAGGGCATGGTGTCATCGTCTTGGTCGCCTAGTGAGCCGGTTGCGGGACCCGGTACTGGTGCATCAGGGCAAAATACAGCACGCCCCCGAGGGCGGCGCCCATCATCCAGCCAAAACCTGCAAGTCCTTGCAGGGCAGGAACGATCACCGTCGCCAGAGAAAACACCGCGGCTAAGGCGAAGGCGGCCACGGCCCGCAGGTTCCAGCCGTTGGTGTAGGTATAGGCATCGCCCTGCTTGGCGGAAAACAGTGCCTGCACATCGAGCTTGCCGCCTTTGATCAGATAGAAGTCGACAACGATGATGCCGTAGAAGGGCGCGACGATGGCGCCTAGCGCGTTGACGAAGCCCGGCACGCCAATTTGGCTGATGACCGAGACCCACAGTGCGCCGACAAAAAAGGCGACGCAGGCAGTGATCAGGCCGCCGACCTTGAAGCTGATATGCCGCGGGAATAGGTTCGCCAGGTCATAGGCAGGGGGGATGAAATTGGCCACCAGGTTGATGCCGACGGTAGCGGCGAAAAACGTGACGGCGGCCAGCAGTGTCAGGGGCAAGGCATCGACACGATCGACGATATCGGTGGGGTTGGTCAGCGCCTCGCCGAACAGTACCAGGGTGCCGGCGGTGATGATCAGCGCGATGAAGGAAAAGAAGGCCACGTTCAAGGGCAGGCCCAGCAGGTTGCCCAGCTTCATCTGGCGCTCGCTTTGTACGAAGCGGGTGAAATCCCCGAAGTTGATCACGACGGCGGCAAAGTAGGCGACCATGGTCCCGACCACGGCAGCAAAGGCAGATAGGCCTCCGCTATCCTCGCCGCTGGTCGAGAAGATGCTCCCGACGGCAGGCAGCAGCTCGCTGCCGGCTTGCCACCAGACAATCAGCATCAGCACGACCATGACCACGTAGACCAGCGGGCCTGCCCAGTTCAGGAAGTGCTTGATGCGCTCGATGCCGGACCAGAAGATGGCGATCTGGAACAGCCACACCAGCACAAACGACAGCCAGGCGACGGGTGACAGGCCAAGCACGCCTTCCCCTCCATCCGTGCCGATAAGGGCGGTAATCATCAGCGTGACGGCGGTGGAGGCAAAGTAGGTCTGCACGCCATACCAGAAAATACCGACGATGGCGCGCAGCAGAGCCGGCAGGTTGGAACCTCTAACCCCGAGGCTGGCGCGGACCATGACCGGGAAGGGGATGCCGTAGCGAACGCTCGGGGCACCGGTCAGGTTGACCAGAAACATCACGATCAAGCCGGCCAGCATGATCGCTGCCATCACCGCCCAGCCGCTGAGGTTGTAGGACAGAAACAACGAGGCTGCCAGGGTGTAGCCAAACAGGCTTTGAATATCGTTGGACCAGACATTGAAGATTTCGAAGGCTCCCCAGCTGCGCCGTGAGTGGGGGAGCGGGGCCAGGTCGTGGTTGTAGAGGCTCGGGTCGACCCTCGTGGTATCGAGGGTCAGGTCGGAATCGGCCATGGGGATCACTCTTGTTGTTGGATAGCGTCAGGCGGATGTCATGATGCGTTGCTGTCAGCCGGAAAAGGCAAGGCGAGGTCAGTCACCTCGCCGTTGCAGTACGCTTACTGGTTGAAGCGCTGGCAACCTTGCCAGTAGCGCATCAACAGCAGATAGGTGAGGCCCGCGGGAATCAGACTGGCGTACCAGGAAATGGTGGAGAAGCTGAAGGCCGCCACGACGCCTACGGCGGTGGCAATGAAGGCCGCCAGATTGACGCCACGGTAGGGGCCATTCGGATCGTAGAGCTTGTCCAGGTCCAGGGTACGCCGGCGAATCAGGTAGTAGTCCACCACCAGTACGGCAAAGATGGGGCCGAGAAAGGCGGAATAGGTCTGCACAAACACCTGCAGGCCAGCAGCTGACTCATCCTTGACCAACTCCCAGGGAAAGGTGGCGAACGCCAATAGACCAACGACGACCGAGGCCTTGCGGTAACTCAGCTTGAAAGTGTCCATCAGCACGTAGGTTGGCGGTACCACATTGTTGAGGACATTGGTGGTCACCTGAGCGAAGGCGATGAACAGCAGGGTGGTCATCAGCAGAGGGGTGTTGTCGACGGCGTTGGCAAACACGCGTATCGGATCGGCTACGCCGGTCGCCTCGGACACCATGAAGCCAATCAGACCCATGAACAGCGTGCAGGGCAGTATCGACATGGCGTAGAGGGTGGTCAGCAGGCCGGGACCCGAGCCTTCGACGTGCTCTCGTGAGTAGTCACTGACGTTGAGCATCATGGTCGAGTAGATGCCCAGAAACAGCATGGTAGCCCCCCAGAAGGGCAGGCCCCATGAGCCCTCCATGGTGACCAGGTTGGCTGACAGCGTGTCACCGTAACGGGCCACGGTGCTGTAGAACATGTACACCAGCGACGCCAGGATGAAGGCGCTGCCCACGTTCTCAAGCCACTTGATGCCCTGAAAGCCCAGCACCGAGAGGCCAATCTGCACAAACTGGAAAGCAATGAAGAACACGATCAGGTTGTCATAGCCGAACAGGGTGGCAGACACCAGATTCAGTGCGCCGGCCCCAATCCAGCTCTGGAAGCCGTACCAGACAATCGCCGGAACGGCTCGCACCAAGCCGGGTAAGCGGGTGCCCTGAAAGCCGAAGGCGCTGCGCGCCTGGACCATGAAGGGAATGCCGTACTTGTATCCAGCGGCACCGTTCAGGGCAAGGGCGATACCGATGATAAAGCAGCCGATGGCAATCGCTACCGTGGCCTGGATCAGGTTGAGCGTGCCGACGACACTGGAACCCATGGTAAAGGTACCAATGGAGACACAGCCTCCGAACCAGGCCAGCAGGTAGGAGGTGCGCCCCATGATGCGGGTTTTCTGAGGCGCAAGAGACTCATCGCCGAGGCTTTTGGTGGCGGCCGGGGCGATGCCCTGGGGGGCGTCCGGCCGAGAGGTGGAAGTGGTCATCGAGGACCTCGCTTATTGTGGATTATTATTGACCGCAGGCAGGGCCCGGAGCGGTAAGGACCTGGCGGGAAGCAGGTGGCTGGTGCCTATGCTATTCCTGAGCAAATGTGAGATGTGACAGGTGCTGATAATGGCCGACGAAGGGCTTGGGACGGGGGAACGCCAGGTCTCCGGTCTTGCTGGTAGCAAGCCCCAGCCCGACCAATGCCTCGGCCAGCTTGACCGCTGACGTCACCCCTTCAACCACCGGCAGGCCGACCTCTCGGCTGATGGTGTCGGTTAGATCTGCCATGCCGCCGCAGCCGAGAACGATGGCGCCGATGCCATCCTCCTGCTTGGCGCGGCGCCCTTCTTCGATAATCTTGGCCAGGGCGCGATCGCCGTCCTGTTCAAGATCCAGCACCGGGATATCGGCCGCACGGACACGCCGACACTGGTGGCGGAAGCCGTACTGGTCCAGCAGATGTTCGGCGATGATCACCGTGCGTGGCAGGGTGGTGACCACCGAGAAGCGAGTGCTGATCAGGCTTGCCATATGAAAGGCCGCTTCTGCGATGCCGATGACTGGCGCCCGAGTCGCTTCGCGAGCGGCCAGCAGCCCAGGATCTCCGAAGCACGCCACCACGTAGGCATCGACCTGGGTCTCACGATCCATTCTCAGGACCTCTTCGACAACCCCGACAGCGCTGATGGCCTCGTCAAAGTGACCTTCAATGGACACAGGCCCACTGGCGGGCTGCGAGGCGGTCACGCGAGTCGCGGGGCCGGCGATGTCCGTTGCGGCGAGACGGATGGTCTCTGTCATCGCATCAGTCGTATTGGGGTTGATCAGGTGTACGTGCATGCTCGCTACCTTCTTGAACGAATCGATATCTCTTTGTACACAAAATAGTGCTACATCGAATACGTATCAAGTCGAAAGATGCCAGGCAATGCTTGGTTTTAAATTGCGTTAAAAAACAATGGTTAAGAGATTTTTTATTGTACAGTCACCGATTGCTTCCCGTCGTTTCAGCATATTGACGACGATCTTTGTTAGTATGTGAGGACGATGCCGTTAGTAAAGTGTATACAATTGATAGCGCCGCCTGGTCGAGGGCCGCTGGACGCAGCGTTCACACGGGGCGGCAATCTCAGGTCGCGTCGGCTGGCCCGTCGGTTCAAGCACTTAGGACAATGCCTGAGAGCGGTGCTGGAGGGCGGCTTGAAGTATGGGTCTGAAGACCGGGATGGAAGACCCGACTGGAGCCGCGTTGTTGACGAAGCGCGAGTCCGATCTTCGACGATAGAGTGGTTGCTCGTGGCTTGAGTACAGTCTATCTTTCTTTTGTATACATAATGAGGCGTGGCCGGGAGTGCCGGGCGGCAGTGCGCCATATCGGTGACATGACGCCCCCGTGTGTTAAGCGCTAGGTCTAAGCGCTAGGTCTAAGCGTCAGGTCTGCGCGCCAGGTCGAAACACTGTGTCGAAGCGCCTTGCCCCTGGCCCTATGTCCGCTGGACCGATCAGCCCGAGCAAGCGCTGGATGCGCCCACTGGCTTTCAGGAGAAGACATCATGACAACAACCGCCTATCCCAGGGATCTTGTCGGCTATGGCCGCACGCCGCCCCATGCCAACTGGCCAGGCAGGGCGAAGATTGCCGTCCAGTTTGTGCTCAATTACGAAGAGGGTGGGGAGAACTGCGTACTGCACGGTGATGCGGGATCCGAGCAGTTCCTGTCTGAGATCATTGGTGCCGACAGCTACCCAGACCGTCACTTGAGCATGGAGTCGATCTACGAATATGGCTCCCGGGCAGGTGTGTGGCGGGTTCTGAGAGAGTTCGAGCGCCGCGGCATGCCGCTGACGGTGTTCGGGGTCGCCATGGCGCTTGAGCGTCATCCTGAGCTGGCGTTGGCCTTCAAGGAACTGGGCCATGAGATTGCCTGTCACGGCTACCGCTGGATTCATTATCAGCAGGTGTCCGAGAAGGTGGAGCGGGAGCATATGCGCAAGGCCATCGAGATCTTCGAGCGGCTTTACGGCGAACGCCCGCTAGGCTGGTACACCGGGCGTGATAGCCCCAACACTCGTCGCTTGGTGCTGGACGAAGGTGGCTTTCTGTACGACAGCGACTATTACGGTGATGATCTGCCTTTCTGGACCTGTGAAGCGGACAGCCAGGGCCAGCAGCACCCCCATCTCGTGGTGCCCTATACTCTGGACAGCAATGATATGCGCTTTGCGGCGCCGCAAGGCTTCAACACCGCTGACCACTTTTTCACCTACCTGCGTGACGCCTTTGATGTCCTCTATGCCGAGGGTGATGAGTCACCCAAGATGCTGTCGGTCGGTCTGCACTGCCGCTTGATCGGTCGCCCCGGGCGGTTCCGCGCGTTGCAGCGCTTCCTTGACCATATCGAGGCGCATGATCGGGTGTGGGTGACGCGCCGAGTGGACATCGCCCGCCACTGGGCTGAGCATTTTCCGGCGCCTTCCCCCGCGCCGATTGGCTGAAGACGTCGGATAGCGTCATGCTGCACGGGCGTTGAAGCCCGCCACGAGACCCAGGAATTCCCATGCTAGAACTGATTGCGCGGCCGCTGACGGCCGAGGCCTTTGCCCCCTTTGGCGATGTCATCGATGCACGCACGTCATCGTCTTTTCCGATCAATGCCGGGCGCACCCAGCGTCATCATGACCTGGTCGCGATCGAGACGCTGGGTGATAACGCCCGGCCCATGATCAGCCTGTTTGTCAGCCAGCCGATCGAGCTGCCGCTGACGCTGAGCTTTCTCGAGCGTCATCCGCTGGGCAGCCAGGCCTTCATGCCGCTGCACGAAGAGCGTTTCATCATTGTCGTTGCTCCCCCAGGGGATGCCATTGAACCTGACCAGGTGCGCGCTTTCGTGACCGACGGTCGCCAGGGTGTGAACTATCGTGCAGGTACCTGGCATGCCATCCAGTCGGTGCTGGACCGGGAAGGGGAGTTTCTGGTCGTGGATCGCGGCGGGGACGGCGACAACTGCGACGAGTTCCCCCTCGACCTGCGCGTGACACTGGACTGACAAGGAAACCAAGATGAGTGACTCTCGTCCCACACGACACTACTACGCGCCTCATGGCGGCCATCCCGGGCAGAAGGTCATGACCACTGACCGAGCGATGTTTACCGAGGCCTTTGCGGTCATCCCCAAGGGGGTGTATCGCGACATCGTGACCAGCAAGCTGCCGCACTGGAACAACACTCGCCTGTGGGTGCTCTCACGCCCCTTGTCTGGCTTTGCTGAGACGTTTTCTCAGTACATCATGGAGGTCGGGCCAGGCGGGGGCAGTGAGCGCCCCGAGTCCAATCCCCAGGCCGAAGGCGTGCTGTTCGTGGTGGAAGGCCAGCTTGAATTGACCCTCGCTGGCCAGCGGCACGTGATGACGCCTGGAGGCTATGCGTTTATCCCCCCCGGTAGTGATTGGCAGCTGCACAACTCCAGCACGGAAGCGGTGCGGTTTCACTGGATTCGAAAGGCCTATGAGGCGGTTGACGGTATCGATCTGCCGGAGCCGATCGTGACCAACGAGAACGATATCGCGCCGACGGTCATGCCTGACTGCAACGAGGTCTGGGCGACCACGCGCTTCGTTGATCCCGAGGACATGCGCCACGATATGCATGTGACGGTGGTGACCTTCCAGCCCGGAGGCGTGATCCCCTTCGATGAGACCCACGTCATGGAACACGGTCTCTACGTGCTGGAGGGCAAGGCGGTCTACCATCTCAATCAGCAGTGGGTCGAAGTGGAAGCCGGTGACTACATGTGGCTGAGGGCGTTCTGCCCACAGGCCTGTTATGCCGGCGGGCCTGGTCCCTTCCGCTATCTGCTGTACAAGGACGTCAATCGCCACATGAAGCTGCCTGTGCTGTCCTGAGGTCTGGTCCACGGATCTTCGTTGTCGGGTCCTGGTGTTGCCGCGAAGGCTAGCTTGTCGGACCTTCGCGGTGACGCTCCTCCCGCAGTAATGCCTCCATGGCGGCGGCTTCCATCGGTCGGTACAGCAGAAACCCCTGCACCAGCGGGACACCTAATGTCGCCAGAAAGGCCTGCTTGCGCTGATCGTCCACGCCTTCGCAGATGACCTGGAGGCGGAGGGTCTGGCACAGCTGGTAAATGGACGCCACGATGCTGGCCTGGCGCGGATGATGGATGTGCTCGATCAGGGTCTTGTCCAGTTTGACGAAATCGACCGTCAGTTGACTCAGATAGTTGAACGATGAGTAACCGCTGCCGAAGTCGTCCAGGGCGAACTGCACGTCCATGGATTGAAACAGGTGGATATCGGACAGTGTCTGCGGCAGGTCCGTCAGTAGCGACTGCTCCGTGATTTCGATACCCAGGGCATTGACGGGGACCTCGTTGAGCGCCGTATAGAAGCAGCGCCGGACGTTGTCGCTGGTAAAGAACAGCGGCGTCACATTGATGAACAGCCGCTTGTTGACCCCTTGTTCGTGCCATCGCAGCGCATGCTGGCAGGCTTCGCGAATCACCCAGCACTCTATGCCCTCCATCACGCCGGGATGATGGCGTAGCACGTCGAGAAACAGCGGGGCGTGGAGTCTTCCCTGGGCATCACGGTAACGCAATAGCGCCTCGACATGACGGATGCGGGACGTTGAGGCGTCAACGACAGGTTGAAAGACCAGCTCCAGTTCTCCCTCGCTCAGCCACTTCAAGGTGCGGTCGGCCTGCTTGACGCGGCTCCAACGGCTGACATTTTCTTCCATCAGCACGATATCCAGCGCGTCGTCGCCGAAGGCAGAGTCACTGGCCTTGCGCGAGGGAAAGACGGGATAGTCATCCTGACTTGAGTGCTCTCGATACACGTAGCGTCGCCATGCCACCGTATAGATGGCGACGCCACAGCCGATGCAGGTCAGTTGCAAGAGAATGGACGGCAGGTACAAGCCATCGAAGGCCAGGTAGCTGGAGATCAGGTAAGGCACCGCCCAGTGGACGCTATTGGGGTGTGGCTCCACCCAGCCTGTTGCCATGGCGGTGTAAGCGATGACGGCATTGACAGTGGGCACGGCGATGAACGCCCACGCCATGCGCAGGTTGAACACCAGGGGGATGCCGAACACCAGCGTCTCGCTGATGTTGAACAGGGTCAGCGGCGCCGATATTCGCGCCAGCGCCTTGTACTCCCGGCGTGAACTGACCACCAGCATGACCAGCATGAGGCAGAACACCGAGCCTGCCCCGCCCGGGGTGGCGTACAAGGTGAAGAACTCTGGAGACGGCAGGCCGAGCAGCGCGCTCTTGTGATGCAGGTACTCATAGACGCCGAGCATGGTGGCATAGCCATGGATCGCAAACAGCGATAGCACCTGCAGGAACATCACGAACAGGATGACCTCGACCCCATAGGGAATGCGGTCGACGAGTGCAGCATGAATGCCAGGGGCGAAGCGGTCGGAGAGGGTGACGAAGGCAAGGCGTAGAAGGATCGCCAGTAGTACGCACAGCACACCTGGCAACACATAGCGCAGGTTGAAGGTGATCAGTTGACTCATGACGACCTTGCCTGCGCTCGAGTCACTGCCGTCCCGGCCAAATAGCTTGAACATTACGTGCGTCAACAGCAGGGTCGGATAGATGGCGATGGTCGCGCCCAGACTGCGGCTTTGTGGACCGGCCTCGGTACCCAGTTGGTCCCAACCGCAAAGGATCCAGAACACCGGCAGGGAGACCAGCATGACGGCTGGGGCGCGTACCCGATGATGACTGTTGAGCGACCAGCTCAGGGACAGCAGGATGACCTCGGGAAACAGCTCTCCCAGATAGCGCGCCAGATGGCTGATGTAATAGGCCATCCCGGAATCGATACCGGCAAAATGGAAGAGGTTGGCCGCGACGGTCAGCGCGGCCATGACAATCACATAAGGCAGTATCGACAGGTAGGCATTGCGAATCGCCAGCAGCGTCCGGTGGGCTGCCAGGCTGGAAAAACGCTCATCAAGGTCGCGGAGGTCGGGCATCGTCCGGGCAACTGCCTCCGTGGGTCATGCCGCGATGCATTGGCCCAGACCGCCAGCGACGGTGAGCAGCGCGTCTGGTCTGGACCGCAGCGGCGTGATGGCTCGGGCAGGCCAGCGTCTGTCCCAGAGGGTCCCTGATGTTCCGTCAGCGGCCGGAGTAGCCTGCATAGTTTCTGTCAGTATAGCGACGTCAGCTCTACACATATGTGCCGTTGCGAGCAGGCTCCGGTTGCAATTGCACACTGCTCTATGCGTTCCGTGTTCTCCCTCTTCTCCTTCTCCTTCTCCTTCTTCTTCTTCTCCCTCCGTGAGGGTCATGAATGCCGTGATAACGTGATGTTTCTGTCCCGTCTCGCCACTCCCCTCTACGGTTTTGTGCGTTCCTGCACGATTTATGGAAAATAATTCCAAATACATTTGCAGCGATGGAGTCGGCCTGCTAAACATAATGGAAAGAAATTCCATAATAATAGAATTGTCCTTTATTGCGTCGCAACAATGTATACAATTTGATGCCTGGAGGTGTTCCATGACTCGCATGACCGCTGCGGATGCTGCTGTTCACGTATTGCTCAAGGAAGGAATTGACGTCGCTTTTGGTCTTCCTGGTGCGGCCATCAACCCGTTTTACGCCGCGATGCGGCGGGTGGGCGGCATCGATCATGTGCTGGCACGGCATGTGGAAGGTGCCTCGCATATGGCAGAGGGCTACACGCGGGCCCAGCCAGGCAATATCGGCGTCTGCATCGGCACGTCGGGCCCTGCGGGCACGGACATGATCACCGGGTTGTATTCGGCGTCTGCCGACTCGATCCCCATTCTTTGCATCACGGGACAGGCACCTGTCGCCAAGCTGCATAAAGAGGATTTTCAGGCGGTAGATATCCAGGCCATTGCCGGTCCCGTCACCAAGTGGGCTGTCACGGTTCGGGAAGCGGCCCAGGTACCGCGGGCGTTCCAGCAGGCATTCCAGTTGATGCGTTCGTCACGCCCAGGGCCGGTCCTGATCGATCTGCCGATCGATGTGCAGCTCACCGAGATCGAATTTGATCCTGACACCTATGAACCCCTGCCGGCCTACAAGCCGACGGCCAGTCGTGTCCAGTGTGAAAAGGCGCTGGAGATGCTCAATGCTGCCGAGCGCCCCCTGTTGGTGGCCGGGGGAGGTGTCATCAATTCTGATGCCGCTAGCGAGCTGCAGACCTTGGCCGAATTGCTGGGTATTCCGGTCATTCCGACCCTGATGGGGTGGGGAGTGCTGCCAGACGATCATCCCTTGATGGCGGGCATGGTGGGGCTGCAAACCTCCCACCGTTATGGCAATGCGACCCTGCTCGAGTCGGACTTTGTCATGGGGGTCGGCAATCGCTGGGCCAACCGGCATACCGGTAATCTCGAGACCTACACCGAGGGACGAACCTTCGTCCATATCGACATCGAGCCCACTCAGATTGGCCGTATCTTTGGCCCTGACTACGGCATCGTGTCCGACGCCAAGGCGGCCCTCGTGACCATGATCGAGATTGCCCGGGACTGGGCCAAGGAAGGCCGTCTGAAGGAACGCAGCAGCTGGGTGGCGGCCTGTCAGCAGCGCAAGCAGACCATGCTGCGCAAGACCCATTTCGATGATGTGCCGGTCAAGCCCCAGCGGGTCTACGAGGAAATGAACAAGGTGTTCGGGCGTGACACGCGGTACGTCACTACCATCGGACTGTCGCAGATTGCTGGCGCCCAATTCTTGCACGTCTACAAGCCTCGTCACTGGATCAACTGCGGTCAGGCAGGTCCGTTGGGCTGGACGATCCCAGCAGCCTTGGGCGTATGCCGGGCAGATCCTGACGCCGAGGTGGTCGCGCTGTCCGGTGACTATGACTTCCAGTTCATGATCGAGGAGTTGGCAGTAGGTGCCCAGTTCCACCTGCCCTATGTGCATGTTCTGGTGAACAACGCCTATCTCGGATTGATTCGCCAGGCTCAGCGCGGCTTTGACATGGACTACTGCGTCCAGCTGTCGTTCGAGAACATCAACTGCGAAGAGATCAACGGCTACGGCGTCGACCACGTGACCGTGGTGGAAGGGCTGGGCTGCAAGGCGCTGCGGGTCACCACGCCTGACGAGATCGGGCCAGCCCTGGAGCGCGCCCGCCAACTGGCCCGAGAGCACCGCGTGCCGGTCGTTGTCGAGATCATCCTTGAGCGCGTCACGAATATCGCGATGGGCACAGATATTGCCGGCATCAATGAGTTCGAAGCCTTGGCCGAGAACCTCGAGGATGCGCCAAGCTCGATCGCTGCCTTGACGTGACACGCCTTCACTTGACCGGAAACCACGTGTCGACGCCGCGTCACGCCAGTTGTTGGCTGGGCGCGGGTCACAAAAGAACATCTTGACGTCCAAGAGGAGCACCACATGGCCAAGTTTGCCGCCAACCTGAGCATGCTGTTTACCGAGTTGCCTTTCCTCGATCGATTTGAGGCAGCCGCGAAGGCGGGTTTTCAAGGGGTCGAGTACCTCTTCCCCTATGACTACTCCGCCGCGGAGATCAAGCAGCGACTGCAGGCCCATGGCCTGGTCCAGGTGCTGCATAACCTACCGGCCGGCGACTGGGAGGCGGGGGAGCGCGGGATTGCCTGTCATCCGGAGCGCATCGAGGAGTTTCGCGCCGGCGTCGACACCGCGATTGAGTACGCGACGGCCCTGGGCTGCCGCCAGGTCAACTGCCTGGCGGGCATCGTGCCAGAGGGCGTCAGTCAGGCGCAGGCACAGCGGACTCTGGTCGACAATCTGCGTTATGCCGCGGGCAGGCTCGAGACAGCCGGCATTCTGCTGCTGGCCGAGCCTATCAATACTCGCGATATTCCAGGCTTCTTCCTGCATCACACGGAGCAGGCGCTGGCGCTGTTCGACGAAGTCGCCAGCGACAACCTGAAGCTGCAGTACGACATCTACCACATGCAAATCATGGAAGGGGACCTGGCACCGACCATGGAGCGTCACCTGTCGCGTATTGCCCACGTGCAGCTGGCGGACAATCCGGGGCGCCACGAGCCGGGCACAGGAGAAATCCACTATCCCTTCCTGTTCCAGCACCTTGATCGCATCGGCTATCGCGGCTGGATCGGATGCGAGTACAAGCCAGCCACGACGACCCAGGAGGGGCTTGGCTGGCTCGATAGCGTCAGAGCCCAGTAGGGCGTCGCGTGAGTCAGCACAGCATTGCGACATGCAGCATCGACGTTGCCGGATGTCGCGATCGCCACAGAGTTACAAGGCACCATGAGGAGCATAACAATGAGCAAGATCGGTTTTATCGGGTTGGGGATCATGGGACGCCCCATGGCAGGGCACCTGCTGGACGCGGGACACGAACTGACCACGGTCAAGCGGAGCACGCTTGATGCCGCCTTGGCCGAGAAGGGCATGCAGGAGCTCGACAGTCCTGACGCCGTGGCCCAGGTCAGTGACGTCATCATCACCATGGTGCCCGATACCCCGGACGTCGAGGAGGTGCTGTTCGGGGAGCAGGGCGTGGTACACGGGCTCAAGCCAGGCACGCTGGTCATCGACATGAGTTCGATTGCCCCTCTGGCCACCCAGGAATTTGCCCGCAGGATTCATGAGGCCGGCGGCGAGTACGTCGATGCCCCGGTGTCCGGGGGCGAGGGAGGTGCCATCAATGCCGCCCTGACCATCATGGTGGGGGCGACCCAGGAAGGCTTCGAGAGAGCCCTGCCGCTACTTGAGATTATGGGCAAGACCATTACGCGGATTGGCGGCCACGGAGCTGGGCAGACCTGCAAGGTCGCCAACCAGATCGTGGTGGCACTGACGATCGAGGCGGTGTCCGAAGGGCTGTTGTTCGCCTCCAAGGCAGGTGCCGACGTCAGCAAGGTGCGGGAAGCACTGCTGGGCGGATTGGCGCAATCGAAGATTCTCGACGTGCATGGGCAGCGGATGATCGACCGGACATTTGACCCCGGTTTCCGCATCCGCTTGCATCAGAAAGATCTGAACCTGGCCTTGGAAGGAGCCAGAGGCCTCAACCTGGCCCTGCCAGGAACCGCCAATGCCGCCCAGCTGTTTCAATCCTGTGCTGCGCTGGGCGGATCGGAGTGGGACCATGCTGGCATCGTGCGTGCCCTGGAGGCATTGGCGAGTCACGACATTGGCCAATAGCGTCAGCCGAGGCCGTGGTATCACGGCTGACGCTTGGAAATGACAGGGGCGTGACTGCTCCCTGCCAAGCAGGTGATGGCGTTGTCGATACGTCCTGGGGCAGCGCCACGCTGACTCAAGACGTTGCCGGGGAAGCACCTGGACATCTCTACAGCATCCATGGACCTCCTGGAGAGTTCTACCGCATTCCTGGCAAGTCGTGCACCGCTATTGCCTGCTGGGTCGCGTCTGCGACCCTTGCTCGCCGACGGGGTCCCCCTCCATTGTGTGCCTGTCGGTGGGCCTTTTTGGTGCTCCTGAGTGCCTATTCAGAGGGGCTTGCCGGATCGCTTCACTCCAGGCAGCCTGAGGATGCCAGAGCTGAACGTGTGAGGCCTGGCTGTATAGAGGAGCCACCGGTGCCTGGCTGTATAGAGGAGCCACCGATGCCTGGCTGTATAGAGGAGCCACCGAGGCCTGGCTATACAGAGGAGCCACCGAGGCCTGGCGGTATAGAATCGCCCTACAGAAGAGCCCTCGGTGAATGGCTGGGCCCCCTTCGTGATTTGAGACTCTCGCGCAGAGCTAGTTAGACTGTCGTGAACACACCTTCTGACCGGGCATGCACATGGATTGTCTGCCGGTGGTCGGTTGTTTATCTGTAGTTAAATTACAGGATGGTGCCTTTGCCAGAGGGAATAGCCCAGACGCGGAGCCGTTGCACTACCCTTTCGATCTAGCCGTCGTCAGTATTTGTTGATTTTCAACAAAGGGTTGGCGAGATGGAGTGGCCTATCAGCGGCGGTAGTCGCTTTGACATATTCCTTGTAGTAAAATTACAGAACTCGGTCGCGCGTCACGTTCTGTGATGATCCGCCCGACCTGCTTGCGTCATTTTCGAACCCGTCGAGGACAGCATGAGCCAATTCCCGCATACCCCCGTACGTCGTACCAAGATCGTTGCCACCCTCGGGCCCGCCAGTGATCGTGAGGGGGTCCTGGAAGAGATGCTGCGAGCGGGGGTCGACGTGGTTCGCCTCAACTTTTCCCATGGCAGCGCCGACGATCACCGCCGTCGACTGACGGAAGTCAGAGCGATTGCCGACAAGCTTGGGCGCAGTGTCGCGGCACTGGGCGATCTGCAGGGGCCCAAGATTCGCATCGCCCGTTTCGCCGATGGTGCCGTCACCCTGGAAGAGGGTGCGAGCTTCGTGATCGATGTGGCGCTGGATGCTCAGTCCGGCGACGCTGCCCGGGTTGGCTGCGATTACAAGGAGCTGGCTGAGGACGTTGCTTCGGGTGATCGCCTGCTACTGGACGATGGCCGCGTCGTGCTGGATGTTCAGCGTGTCGAGGGTAGCCAGATCCACACCCAGGTTGTCGTGGGCGGCAAGTTGTCCAACAACAAGGGAATCAACAAGCAGGGCGGCGGGCTGTCGGCGCCGGCGCTTACTGACAAGGACAAGCAGGACCTCAAGACGGCCATCGATATCGGCGTGGATTACCTGGCCGTGTCGTTCCCACGGACCGCAGAGGACATGCTCGAGGCGCGTCGCCTGTTGGGTGACGCCGGCGCCGAGATCGGGCTGGTCGCCAAGCTTGAGCGTGCCGAGGCGGTGGCGAATGACGAGACCCTGGACGGCATTATCGAGGCCAGCGAGGCGGTCATGGTGGCCCGTGGTGACCTTGGAGTGGAAATCGGTGACGAAAAGCTGATCGGCACCCAGAAGCGCATCATCAAGCATGCGCGTAGCCATAACCGCGCCGTGATCACTGCGACACAGATGATGGAGTCGATGATCGAGTCGCCGTTGCCGACGCGCGCAGAGGTCTTCGACGTGGCCAACGCGGTGCTGGATGCCACCGATGCGGTCATGCTCTCCGCCGAAACGGCGGCAGGGGACTATCCGGTCGAGACGATCGAGGCCATGCACCGTGTCTGTCTTGGTGCTGAACGTGAGCGCATCGCTCAGGAATCCGGCCACCGCATCCATGAAGGCTTCGAGCGGATCGATGAAACCATCGCCCTGTCTGCCATGTATGCGGCCAACCACTTGTCCGGTGTGGCGGCGATTGCCTGCATGACGTCCACCGGCTACACGCCGTTGATCGCCTCGCGCATTCGTTCAGGTCTGCCCATCGTCGGTCTGGCGCACAACCCGATCGCCCAGCGTCGTATGGCGCTGTATCGCGGCGTCATTTCACTGCCCTTCGATACCAGTGACATGACCGCAGCGGAGCTCAATGATCGAGCCCTCGAGCGGCTGGTCAAGCATGGCGTGGCGGCTCCTGGCGACCACGTCATCCTGACCCGCGGCGACCACATGAATGCTCATGGTGGCACCAACACCCTCAAGATTCTCGACGTCAACGAGGGGCATGTCAGCAGCTGATGGCCGCTTGCTAGGTAATACTCGAGATCATTGTCGAGTCAGGATGGCGCCCGGTCCGTATGGACCGGGCGCTGTCGTCTGATCTGCCTCTTCCGGTGTATACATGACATGCCTCTTCTGTGGTGCAATAGGGGAAAACATGAGAAGGTCAAGCTTTCCGCGATAATGGGTAGGCAGCAATGAGCAACGCCTGGCAGCAAGAGGTGATGGCCGAGATCAAGTCCGGTGGACGGATCAGTGATGGCGATATCGTGCGCCAGGTGCGCCGAGCGGTGTTGACCCAACGGCTGCCTCCGGGGACCCGCCTGCCTGAGGTGACATTGGGCGACGTATTTGGTGTCAGTCGTTCGGTGGTGCGCAAGGCGTTGACGCGGTTGGCCTCAGAACACGTGGTAGATCAGCGCCCCAACCAAGTGGCCCGAGTCAGAGCGCCGGATGTGGATGAAACGCGTCAGACCTTTGCGGCGCGCCGATTGGTCGAGGGTGAGGTGGCTGCGCTGACCGCCGGCACACTGGAGGCTCCGGCGCTGGTCCAGCTTGAGGACCGTATCGACCGGGAGCGGGAGGCGTTTCTTGCCAGTGACGAACCGACGCGGATCGAACATTCCTTGGCGATTCATCACCTGCTGGCGGAGCATTCTCCCAATCGGGTGCTGGGGGCGATGCTGACAGATCTGATCCTACGGACATCGATCGTCATTGCCCTGTACAAGCGGCAGGGCGTCGGCAGCTGCTACCTGGAGGGCGATCACACGCGGCTGCTGAGCCATCTGCGTGAGGGCGATGGCGAGGCCTGCCGCCGCGATGTCGAGCTCCACCTGGATAGCCTTCAGTCGTTGCTGGATCTTGGCCCGAGAGACAGCCGCATCGATCTCAGGTCGATACTTGCCGGGGATGCCTGAGTCATCGCTTGACCCTACTGCCACGTGAGTCTTCTGCACCATGCGCGCTATCCTGACCGCCTTGTCCTTGCTGCTCTGCGCCTTCGCCCCTCCTGCGCTGGCGGAGCGGGTCAATGTCGCTGCGGCGTCATCTCTGCAATTCGTCATGCCGCGACTGGTGGAGAGATTTGCCGAGAGGGCGGATGCCGATCCCGCAGAGTCTGTGCAGGTCGTGGTGACCTACGGCGCCTCCGGGAATCTCAAGCGCCAGATCGAGCAGGGGGCTCCCTTCTCACTATTTCTTTCGGCTGACGAACGCCGGGCGCTGGAGCTGGAGCAGTCTGGGTTCGCCGAGCAGCCAGGCCAGGTGTATGCCCATGGGCGTCTGGTCTGGCTGCAGCGCGCCGATCACCCGCTGCCGTCTGAACAGGCGCCGTTGGCGGGGGTGCGCCAGGCCATCGAGGCGCGCCAACGCGGTGACGCTGTACGGCGTATTGCGATGGCCAATCCGCGCCATGCTCCCTACGGCATGGCTGCACAGCAGGTACTCACTCGCGAGGGGTTGTGGGACGCCAGCGAGCCGCTGCGACTGATGGGAGAAAACGTCGCCCAGGCCGCCCAGTTCGCGCTCTCGGCGGAGGCTCAAGGAGGCTTCGCCGCCTACTCTCTGGTCAAGGCGCCGGCACTGGCCAAGCGTGCCAGTTGGCGCTTGATACCCGCCTCCTGGCACGCTCCCATCGTGCAGCGCATGGTGCTGCTCAAGGAGGCGGGGCCGGGTGCTACCGCGTTCTATCAGTTCCTGCAAAGTGCTGAGGCCATCTCCGTGCTTGAAGCCGAGGGGTTCGGCTCTCCGGCTGATGGCAGGTGATGGCCCATGGATGCACCGGCGCTGATCGTTTCCCTCAAGTTGGCCGTGCTGACCAGTGCGGGGCTGTTGCTTCCAGCGCTCTGGCTGGGGCGGCGCCTGGCGCAGAGCCGCACTCGCTGGAAAGTACTGCCAGAGTCACTGGTCGCGTTGCCGCTGGTCATGCCTCCCACCGTGATGGGGTTCTATCTCATGCTGGCCTTCAGTGCTGATGCTCCCCTGGGCGGCGTTTGGCAGAGATTGACCGGGACCAGCTTGAACTTCTCCTTCAGCGGTATTCTGCTAGCCTCGCTGATCGTCAATATTCCGTTTGCCGTGCAGCCCATCCAGCGCGCCTTCGAAGCGTTACCGGATCATCTGAGAGAGGCCGCCTGGTGCAGCGGTCTATCGCCATGGCGTACCTTCCTGTCTATCGAGCTGCCGCTGGTGATGCCGGGGGTGGTGTCGGCCCTGGCGCTGACCTTTGCACATACTCTCGGTGAATTCGGGGTCATCCTGATGGTGGGAGGGGCGATCGACGGGGAAACGCGTACCTTGGCTATTTCTATCTACGACCATGTGCAGGCCTTCGATGAGTCCGCCGCAGGCTGGATGTCCGCGCTGCTGTTGGCGATCTCGTTCATTACCATCGCAGTGGTCTATGGGCTGTCTGCGCGTCATCGCTGGCAGGCTGAGCGATGACGTTGGCTGAGCGTCCGGCGGGCCAGCAAGGGGAAGGGCTGGTGGTCAAGCTGTCCCAGCCCGGACCGATTCCGCTGGATGCCGAATTCCACTGCCGGCCGGGCGAGCTACTGGCCCTGGTAGGTCCCTCGGGCAGCGGCAAATCGACCCTGCTCAGAGCCATCGCCGGACTCTACGCTCCCGCCCGTGGCTGGGTCAGCTGCGGGCTGGAGACATGGTACGACGCTGATCAAGGCCATGACTGGTCGCCCCAGCAACGGCGAGTGGGGATGGTGTTTCAGGACTATGCCCTGTTTCCTCACCTTGATGCAGCGGACAACATTGCCACCGCCATGGGGCACCTGCCACGCAGCGAGCGCCGACGTCGAGCCGCTGACTGGCTGGAAAGGGTCAATCTCGAGGGGTTGGAGCGGCGTTTGCCGCGGCAGCTGTCCGGCGGCCAACGCCAGCGTGTGGCGCTGGCCAGGGCCTTGGCTCGGGAGCCCAAGGTGCTGCTGCTCGATGAGCCGTTTTCGGCGGTCGATCAGGTCACTCGTCGGCGCTTGCAGCGCGAGCTGGTGCAACTGCGCGAGCGGCTCAGCATTCCTATCGTGCTGGTCACCCATGATCTCAATGAAGCCAGCGCGCTGGCGGATCGCCTGTGTGTCCTCCACGCGGGACGCTCCTTGCAGCAGGGGGCGCCTGAAGCACTGTTTCGGCGGCCAGCCAGCCCAGCCGTAGCCAGGCTGCTCGATCGCCCCAATGTGTTTTCGGGGCGCGTGGTGGCGACCTCCCAAGGGCTCAGGCTCAGCTGGGGTGAGTGGTGTCTTGAAGTGGCTCAGGGGCTGGACGCCTATCCGGTGGGCAGTCACCTGACCTGGTATCTGCCGGCGTCTGATATTGTGCTGCAACGAAGTGATCGGCCCTCCCGTGGCATTCGCGAAAACCTGGTGACAGCCCGGGTCGACGAGCTGCTGGTGTTGGGAGGGCAGAGCTCGGTCACCCTCAGGGTCCCTCATGAACCGCAGCCATTGCGCTTCGACATCGCGACCCATGCGGCGCGCCGCAATGGTCTGGTGAAGGGCGGCTGGGTCAGGGTGTCGCTGCTTGCCGCTGGTATCCATGTCATGCAAGCAGATATGCTGCCATCCTCACGTGATGACGATAGCCCTTGATTGGAGGCCTGCATGACTCTTTCCCGCCGTCGTTTCCTGGCGTCGCTGGCGTTGACGCCGGTGGCCCTGTCCTCCACTGGGTTGCTGTCACAGGCTCTTGCCAATGCGCCAGGTCTGGAGACGGTGACCCTGGTGATCCATGGGGCCCAGGGCCCGACCCGATTCACGGTAGAAGTGGCTGACGACGCAAAGGAGCGCAATCAGGGCTTGATGGGCAGGGAGCAGCTGGCAGACGATGCCGGCATGCTGTTCCTCTACCAGAGCCCCCAGGGCGTGCACAACGGCTTCTGGATGTATCAAACCTTGCTGCCGTTGGATATTGCCTTCATTGGTGCCGATGGCCGAATTCAGGAAGTGCGTCGCATGGACCCCTGCGAGGGAAGCGCCTCTGGTTGCCCGACCACGCGTCCCGCCGAGCGATATCATGCGGCGCTGGAAGTTCGGGCCGGCACCTTTGACGCCTTGGGCGTTGGCCCCGGCGACTGCGTCAGCTGGCCGGGGAGTGAGGGAACCTGCCAGGGCTAGGTGGTTGACGTGCTGCTGTCCGCCCGGCGGCGCGGTGTGAAGCGGATGACGATCAGGGCGACCCCGGCCACGACCATACCGCCGCCGCCGAGCTTGAAGGGGTCGACGCTGTCGTCCAGCAGCAGGATGCCCAGCACCACCGCCAGCACCGGTACCAGCAAGGTCAGTGGCACCACGCGGTTGACGGCGTGACGTCTGACCAGCCCAAACCAGATGCCGTATGCCAGGATGGATGACATCAACGCGGTGTAGAGCACCGCCCCCCATCCCTTGACCCCGGCGTCCAGCATCGCCTGCAGGTGATGGTCCTCGAACCACCAGGAGGCCAAGGCCAGCTGGGGAGTGGCAAACAGGGCAATCCAGCCAGCCATCGCCATGGGCGACACCGAAGGCCCCAGCTTGATCAGCAGCTGCGAGACGGCCCAGCCCAGTGCGCTGAGTAACAGCAACGCTGTTGGCAGCGGCGCGGGCAGGCTGGGGCCGCCCGCCAATACCGCAATCCCGCCGAAGGACAGCAGCAGACCCACCAGACGTTTGATGCCCAGGCGTTCTTTCAGGAAGATCACGGCCAGTAGCGTGGCGAAGGGCGTGCCCATCTGTACCAGCAGGGCGCCGGTACCGGCTTCCGCTTGGGACAGGCCAATGATCAGCAGGGCAAAGTTCATTACCCCGAAGGTGACGGACAGTAGTAGCAGGAAGGGCAATTGGTGTCGTGACACCGGATGAAAGGGCACCAGCAGGGCGGCGACCAGTGCCAGTCTCAGGGTGGTCAGCAGCAGAGGAGGCATGTCCGTGACTCCAAGCTTGATGACGATGATGTTCAACGCCCAGATGACGATGACGCAGAGCCCGAGAAGAAGGTCACGTAGAGGCACTGGAAATCCTTGTTGGCAAAGCCAGCAGGATAGCAGAGCCCCCCGTCCGGCCGAAGGGGGCGATGACGGGGGAAGCCCAGCAGATGCCTAGAAGGTCCAGCGTACCAGTGCCTGCGGCAGGGATTCGTCGGTGTCCTTCAGGCCGAACTTGTTGTGCCAGTATTGGTATTCGAGACCCAGGCCGACATGCTCGGTGGCGTGCCAGACCAGCTGGGGCTGTGCCAGCACCTGGGACTCCAGGTCGCCTTCCTTGGAGGTGACGTCCATGAACCCTTCGAAGCTGAAGTTCTCGTGCCACAGCTGAAATGGTCGGTTCCAGGCTAGCGTCAGCTGCTCCGAGCTGCCGTCGGCCTTGTCGCTGTCATCGTCGCGGTACATGGCCTGTACCTTGAAGAAGCGAAAGCCCGGCACGTCGAGATCCACGCCAAGCCCCACCATATGAGTGGTCTTGCGGGTGGCGGAGTTGCGATCCAGGTCGATCTGGCCGTTCAGGTAAACGTTGCTCACGGGGCCGAAGGACAGATCCTGTCCGAGCACCTTGCCGATGTTTCCCCTCACGTTGAATTCCGCATGGGTGCTGCCGTAGTCCTGTTCTTCCTCGGTGCCCCGGTCGTAGTTGGTGAAGTCGGCGAAGAAGAAGCTGTCGGCATAGGTCCAGCCGCTCGCATTGGCGATCGTCAGGATACCGTGGCGGCGGTTGTCGATACCGAAGCCGGCATCGGCCTGGTCCTCATAGTCCCAGCCATAGAGGGCTTCGACCTTGGTCGTGCTATAGAGAGCGGCCTGGGCCGGAAGGCTCAGCGCGGTTGCCGTCAAGGCGGCAAGGCAATAGGGCAGCTGTCGCATGAGAGTCCTCGTTGTCATTGTGGTTGTCGTCATGCATCTAATGGAAAATATTTCCGTAAACACCTAGATCAGCTTTTCCGATGGCCAGCGACAGGTCAATGAGTTTGTATACATTTTTGGCAGGAAGATGTGTGCATGTTCGAGGTGGGTGAAGGAGGTGGCTGCCTCTCCGTTTCCGCTCATGCCGGTGCGAGACCGAAGGCTTTCCTCTTGTGGTGGATTATGGTTTGCAGGCATATTGAACAGCGGTCAGGACCCATGTTGTTCGCCTATCTCCATAATCGACTCCCAGTCGGCCGAGCTGTCGCGTCTCCGCGCTTGCCGCGTGCCGCCAAGGGAGCATCAACGCAAGGACACGTCATGTCTTCTCTGTTTGGCCTTCGAGCGCCCGCTCGTTGTTCCCTCACCTTGGTTGGCGCCGCTCTGGTGCTTGGTAGTCTGGGTGTCTCGGCGGATGCCGAGGCGCGTGAGCTCAAGGTCTCCACGGTGCTATCCGATGCCTTTCCCTGGGGCCAGGCGGCGCAGAAATGGGCCGACCTGGTGGAGGAACGATCCGATGGCGAGCTGACGCTGCGGGTCTTCCCCAACTCCCAGCTGGTCAGCGGTGACCAGACCCGTGAGTTTTCTGCCATGCGCTCCGGCCTGATCGATCTGGCCGTTGGCTCGACCATCAACTGGTCGCCCCAGGTGCCTGAACTCAACCTGTTCTCGTTGCCGTTTCTGATGCCGGATGAGCAAGCGGTCGATGCCGTGACCACCGGAGAGGCAGGCGAGCTGGTGTTTCAGGCGATCGAGTCCCGTGGTGTGGTGCCCCTGGCATGGGGGGAGAATGGCTTTCGTCAGCTGTCCAACTCTCGCGGTGTCATTGACGAACCGGGTGATCTCGAAGGCTTGAAGATCCGCGTGGTCGGATCGCCGCTGTTCCAGGACACCTTTACTGCCCTGGGCGCCAACCCGACGCAGATGAGCTGGGCGGACGCCAAGCCTGCCCTGACCACGGGGGCGGTAGACGGTCAGGAGAACCCGCTGTCGGTGTTTGATGTGGCGCGTATCGACCAGGTGGGGCAAGAGCATGTGACGCTGTGGAATTACATGAATGATCCGCTGATCTTTGCTGCCAACCAGCAAGTCTGGGGCACCCTGTCGGATGACGAAAAAGCGCTGCTGAGGGACACCGCGGTGGAGGCTGGAGCCTGGGAAGTGGCGATGACCCGGGAGCAGGAGAGCGAGCGTCTGGCGGCCATTCAGGAGCGTGGTGTCACCGTCACCGACCTGACCGACGACCAGCATCAGGCCTTCGTCACCGCGACGGAAAGCGTCTACGACAAGTGGGTGCCGAGGATTGGGGAGGACCTGGTGGACGCTGCCCGCAGCGCCATCGAGTCTCGCTGAAGCCTCCTCCGCTGTCCCTTGTTGCGCCGCTGGTGTGACAGGTGGACTGCCATGCCGGCCTATCCTGCGGGAGGGCCGGCGTTGTCCTCACCCCCGACCGACGTACCGTTCCAATGAAACGTCCTGATGCTCGACTCGAGCGTATCCTCGCTACCCTGGCGATCCTGATCATTGGCGTGATCAGCCTGGTCAACGTGGTAGTGCGCTACATCACGGGAGGCTCCTTTGCGTTTACCGAGGAGTTTTCTGTCTTCTTGCTGGTGATTCTGACCTTTGCCGGCGCATCCGTGGCGTTGCGACGCCATCGCCATATTCGTATCGGGCTGCTGGAGCGCAAGCTGCCAGCAGCAGGTCAACGCGTGCTGATCCTGTTCCAGGGATGCTGCGGAGTGGTCGTGCTCGGCATGATCACCTGGTTCAGCGGAGTGATGACCTGGCAGGAGTACCAGTGGCAGTCCCTGTCTCCTGGGCTTGGTTTGCCGCAGTGGTGGTACCTGATATGGCTGCCGCTATTGTCTGCCCTGATGCTGCTGCGCCAGGTTCAAGCCTGCGTCGAGCGCCTGCGAGGGGAGAGCCGCGATGACACCTGATCTTTGGATGCTGGCGGCCTTTCTGCTGCTGCTGGTGGCCGGGGTGCCGGTGGCGTTCTCGCTGGGCCTGTCTGGCGCCGTAGGCATTATCACGGGGCTATCCCCGGCGATGCTGGCGACCCTGGGCACCAATACCTACAACAGCGTGGCAAAGTATCCGCTGATTGCGATTCCGCTGTTTATCCTGACCGGCCTCATCTTCGAGCGCGCCGGTGTCGCGGCTCGGCTGGTGCGCTTCGCGCAGGCCCTGGTGGGTCCACGACACGGTGGGCTGGCGGTGGTTGCGGTGGTGGTGTGCATGATCATGGGAGGCATGAGCGGCTCCGGTCCGGCGGATGCTGCCGCTGTGGCCATGGTGATGCTGCCCAGCATGACCCGAGCAGGCTATCCACGACCGTTTTCGGCGACCTTGATTGCGTCATCCGCCTCCACCGCCATTCTGATTCCACCTTCGGTGGCCTTGATTCTCTACTCCATTGTGGTGCCTGGGGTGGACCTTCGAGCGCTGTTTGCGGCGGGACTGTTTCCTGGCGTGCTGGCTGGCGCCTCGTTGCTGATACCGGCGCTGTGGCTGTCGCGCCACTATGGCTGGGAAGACCCCCGCGACGTCGAGCGCCCGCCGATCGGCAAGAGCTTTCGGGAGGCGCTGCCCGCGCTGTTCGCGCCGGTCATCATTCTAGGAGGGCTGCGCAGTGGGCTGTTTACCCCCACCGAGGCTGCGGTGGTCGCCGTCGCCTATGGTGTCATCGTCGGCCTGGTGGTGACCCGCGAGCTGTCCCTGAAGGACCTCTGGGGGCTGATGGGTGAGGCTGCCATCGTGTCCGGCGTGGTCATGCTGATCATCGCGCTGGCGGGTATCTTCGCCTGGTCAGGCACCATGCTGGGAACCTTCCGCCACCTTGCCGAATGGGTCATCGGTCTGTCTGACAACGGTGCCTTGCTGCTGGTACTGATCATGCTTGCTGTGCTGGCGGCGGGCATGTTGCTGGATGCCATTTCGATCTATCTGATCATGATGCCGATCCTGATTCCGGTGATGCAGCACTTTGGCTGGAACCCTGTCTGGTTCGGCATTCTGCTGGCCATGAATATTGCCATCGGCCAGTTCACGCCACCCGTGGCGGTCAATTTGATGGTGACCACTGAGGTCGCCAAGGTACGACTCGAACAGACCGTCGGCTGGGCGCTGATCTTTGTCGCGGCCATGGCATCGGCATTGGCGTTGGTGGCGATTTTCCCTGAGATCGCCCTGTGGTTGCCCAGGATCCTGGGGTACAACGTCTAGCACAACGTCTAGCGCAGGGGGAGCGGCAGCCAGCAGCGCCCGAGGACGGTACCGGCTGTCGTTGCCGCTCAAGGGTGATCGGTCAGAGTCTCGAGCCAACGCTGGTGGAGGTCGCGGGTGGTGTCGTCGAACAGCACGAAGCGCACCAGTTCGATGCTGTCGTAGCGGGCCAGTTCGCTGAGCACGGTAGTGATGGCAATCTCTGCGGCTTCCTCGACCGGATAGCCAAAGATGCCGGTGGACAGGGCGGGAAACGCCAGGCGGCGGATACCCTGCTCACTGGCCAGCGCAAGTGACTGTCGATAGCAGCTGGCCAGCAGTTCGGCACTCGGTTCGTCGTGGCCGTAGACGGGGCCCAGGCAATGAATGACCCAGGGCGCAGGCAGGTTGAAGCCGGGGGTTATCACAGCCTGGCCCGGGGCGATGGGGGCCAAGGGCCTGCCTGCCTTGGCCAGTTCCGGTCCCGCCGCTCGGTGCAGCGCTCCTGCGACGCCGCCGCCGCTCTCCAGTTGAGCATTGGCGGCGTTCACGACTGCGTCGACGTCTGACTGCTGTGATATATCGCCGGTCACGCATTCCATCAACGGGTGAGACATGGGGCCTCCTTGGCGTGGCTAGGGGGTGAGAGGGGGGGGGGGAAGGGTGGCGAAGGGATTGAGAAAGGCCTCACGCAAGAGTGGCGGCTAGGGCCTTCTAGGGCAAGGGGTGGACGGGCAGGCGGTCGATATCGTCGCGGCGGTCGCGGGCCAGCGGTAGGCGCGTACGTGCCTCCATCAGCTGTTGGCGATCCAGCTCCCAGCAGACGATGCCTTCCTGGTGGCTCAGTGGTCGGGCTGGGATATCGGTCGTCAATAGGGGCGGACACAGAGTGGAGTGCCCCCAGTCGTCCCCCGCACGATTGAGGCTCAGCCAATAGCATTGATGCTCCATGGCACGGGTCGTGATGAAGCTATGCCAGCTGGCGAAGGAAAAGTCGCGAGTAAAGGCCACTGGATGGAGCATCAGATCCACCCCCTGCTGGCGGTAACGGGCCGCCAGCTCGCCGAAGCGCAGGTCGTAGCAGATCATGATACCGACCCTCCATCCCGCTACATCGAACGTGACCAGGCGGTCTCCTGGTGCAAAATGGCCCGCCTCGGCACTCGCGCCGAATTGCGCGCAATGTAACTTGTCATAGACAGCGCTGATCTCGCCGTCTGGTCCTACCACCACCTGGCTGATGTGTCGTCTCAAGCCTGCGGGAGTATCCGCTGCGCGGCGGGCGAGACCAAAGGCGATGACGCAGCCGAGCTCGGAGGCCAGGTCTCGATGCAGCTGCACCACCGGCCCCTTGAGATCGTCGTCCAGTTGGTCGAGGTGATCAAAGGCGGCATCGCTGTATTCCTGCGACGACAGTTCCGGCAGTACGATGAGATCTGGTTGATGGTGACGGGCCGCCTGGCGCAGGTCTTGCGCGAGCCGTGTCAGGTAGCCGAGCTGTTCGCTGCGGGTCCGGGTGATGGGGATCGCGGTCTGACAGGCCAGTAGTCGCATCGGATTCTCGTGTCAGGAAATGTCCAAGAGTACCTGCCGTACAGGCGTGACGACAGTCATGGGTGTGGCACCTTTGTCCGCAGCGACTATGCTCACGATGAGTGCTGGTGTCTGCAAGGACGCTGATGCAAGGTGGCAGGGCAGCCGCGGCGGCTTTGCTGGATGGCCTGTCACAGGCTGATGGTCGGGTAAGGAGGAAAGGTCGTCGTAAAATTAACGCCCACTAAACGTTAGCGGTAGCTAAACTCTCGTTTTACAATGGATATGCCTGGACCCTTCAGGTGAATTTCCCGCTAAAGTAGTGACGATTGGACGCTTTGCCGGCCCAGGAGGGGCAGGGTAGAGTTCCATGCTGTCAACGTCGACAATACCAAAAGAGGTGTGACCATGAAGCGCCATGCTTTCTCCGCCGCTGCTCTGTCCAGCGCCATTCTGGGAACTGCCATGTTCGCGTCCCCGGCCATGGCCCAGGATCAGGAACAGTTCATCACCATCGGCACCGGTGGTCAGACCGGCGTGTATTACGTCGTTGGGCAGTCCGTCTGCCGCTTCGTCAACCGTAATAGCGACGAGACGAACATTCGCTGTAACGCGCCCTCTACTGGGGGTTCTGTGGCCAACGTCAATGGCATTCGCAGCGGCGAGTTGACCATGGGTGTGGCGCAGTCTGATGTGCAGTATCAGGCCTACAACGGCACTGGCAACTTCGAAGGTGACGCCTACGAAGATCTGCGCGCCGTCTTCAAGGTGCATGGTGAGCCGCTGACGATCCTGGCCCGTGCTGATTCCGGCATCGAGAGCCTGGATGACCTGGCTGGCAAGCGCGTCAACATCGGTAATCCGGGTTCCGGTCAGCGCAACACCATGGAAGTGGTGATGGACGCCAAGGGCTGGACCGAAGACACCTTCTCCCTGGCTTCCCAGCTGGACGCGGCCGAAATGGCCTCTGCCCTGGCGGACAACAACATCGATGCCATGGCCTATGTGGTCGGCCACCCCAATGGCTCCATCCAGGAAGCCACCACCACGGTCGACGCGCGCCTGGTGCCCCTTAACGATGACGCCATCAAGGGACTGGTCGAGGAATATCCCTACTATTCCATGTCCACCATCCCGGGCGGCCTGTACAAGGGCAACGACGAGGACGTCGAAACCTTCGGTGTCGCGGCCACCTTCGTGACCAGCGCTGAAGCCGACGACGAACTGGTCTACCAGACCGTCAAGGCAGTGTTCGACAACTTCGACCGCTTCAAGCGCCTGCACCCGGCCTTCGAAACGCTGGATCCGAAGGACATGGTCTCCAATGGCCTGTCTGCCCCGCTGCACGAAGGTGCCGCTCGCTACTATCGTGAGCAGGGCTGGATCGAGTAACGGATTACCGTTACACGGATATCCGATGCATTTCTGCGCGGTCAGCCAGTGGGCGGCCGCGCAGTGCGTTGTGGACCGGCGACGAGATGAGCCAGTCACTGTCTCGTCAGCATCTGCAACGCGCCCGTTCATTCGGGCCTCAGGGGATGGTGGCCGCGGCCAACCATCATCACGATTCCTCTCCCAAGGCAGGGCACGCTTATGACTGAGGACAACAAAAGATCCACGGCGGCAGAAGTGGATCTTGAGGACATGGTCGCCTCCAGCGACTCAGGCTCGCGCAATCCGGCGGGTGGACCAGGCAAACTGCTGGTGGGGGTTGCCGCAGCGTGGTCGCTGTTTCAGCTATGGATAGCCTCGCCGCTGCCGTTCATGGCGGGCATTGGCGTCTTCAATGCCACCGAAGCGCGCTCCATACACCTGGCCTTTGCGCTGTTCCTGGCATTCATGGCGTATCCCGCCACCAAGCGCTCGCCGCGCGATCGTATTCCTTTGCAGGATTGGGTGCTGGGCATTCTTGCCGCCTGTGCCGGCGCGTACATGTTTGTGTTCTACGAGCAGCTTGCCCAGCGTCCTGGTGCACCGATTCTGCAGGACGTCATCGTCGGTGTGGCCGGTCTGGTGCTGTTGCTGGAGGCGACTCGGCGCGCGCTCGGGCCGCCACTAATGATCATTGCCTCGATCTTTATCATTTATTCACTGGCAGGCCCGTGGATGCCCGGCATTCTGGCGCATCGCGGTGTCAGTCTGTATGGCTTGGTCAATCATCAGTGGCTAACCACCCAAGGCGTGTTTGGTATCGCCCTGGGGGTGTCGACCAGCTTCGTCTTCCTATTTGTGCTCTTTGGCGCCTTGCTGGACAAGGCTGGCGCGGGTAACTATTTCATCAAGGTCGCCTTTTCTCTGCTGGGCCACTACAAGGGCGGGCCGGCCAAGGCTGCCGTGGTGGCTTCGGGCATGACGGGGCTGATTTCCGGCTCTTCCATTGCCAACACGGTGACTACCGGCACGTTCACCATTCCGATGATGAAGCGTGTGGGCTTTTCCTCCGAGAAGGCGGGCGCGGTGGAGGTCTCCTCCTCGGTCAACGGCCAGATCATGCCGCCGGTCATGGGGGCGGCCGCCTTTCTGATGGTGGAATACGTCGGTATTTCCTACGTGGAGGTGATCAAGCACGCCTTCCTGCCGGCGCTGATTTCCTATATTGCCTTGATCTACATCGTTCACCTCGAGGCGCTCAAGGCCAATATGCAGGGCCTGGAAAGCTCCAACCCGCCGAAGCCTCTGGTGCGCAAGGTGATCGGGTTCCTCGGTGGCCTGCTGCTGATGATGGTGGTGGCGCTGGGCGTCTACTACGGTCTTGGCTGGCTGAAACCGGTGCTGGGCGATGCCACTCCCTGGGTCGTTGCGGTGGCGCTGGCCGTGGTCTATGTGGCCCTGCTCAAGCTCGCAGCGGGATATCCTGAGCTGGAGCTGGATGACCCCAACGAGCCTATCTACACCTTGCCGCAGACGCGCCCGACGGTCATGGTGGGTCTGCAGTATCTGCTGCCGGTCATCGTCCTGATCTGGTGCTTGATGGTGGAGCGTCTTTCGCCTGGGCTGTCGGCTTTCTGGGCCACGGTCTTCATGGTCTTCATCATGCTGACCCAGCGTCCGATCATGCACGCCTTCCGTGGCCGCGGCGATTTTGCCAAGGACCTGCGTGAAGGCGGCATGGACCTGTGGAACGGCCTGGTCACCGGCGCCCGCAACATGATCGGTATCGGTATTGCCACGGCGACGGCCGGCATCATTGTCGGTGCCGTGTCTCAGACCGGGGTGGGGCTGGTGCTCGCGGACGTGGTGGAAATCCTTTCCATGGGCAACCTGATGCTGATCCTGTTCTTCACTGCCGTGCTCAGCTTGATTCTGGGGATGGGGCTGCCGACGACCGCCAACTACATCGTGGTGTCGGCGCTGCTGGCACCGGTGATCGTGCAGCTAGGGGAACAGAACGGGTTGCTGGTGCCGTTGATCGCCGTGCACCTGTTTGTGTTCTATTTCGGCATCATGGCGGACGTCACTCCGCCGGTGGGGCTGGCTTCCTTCGCTGCCGCGGCGGTCTCGGGAGGCGACCCCATTCGTACCGGGTTCCAGGCGTTCTACTACAGCCTGAGAACGGCCGCACTGCCGTTCTTGTTCATCTTCAACACGGATCTGCTGTTGATTGATGTAGCGCCCTTGCAGGGGGTATTGGTGTTTGTGGTGGCGACGATCGCCATGTTGATCTTTGCCGCGGCCACCCAAGGCTACATGCTGACAAGAAACCGCTGGTACGAGAGCATCCTGTTGCTGCTGGTGGCATTCAGCCTGTTCCGCCCGGGCTTCTGGATGGACATGATCCATGACCCGTACCGCAGTATTGCTCCGTCTGAATTTGTCGAGACTTACGGCAAGGTGGACGAAAACAGTACCCTGCGTATCCAGGTCAAGGGCGAAGATGCCTTCGGTGATCCTCTGACCACCTACATGACTCTGCCCGTTGTCGAGGGTGAGAGCGGAGAAGAGCGGCTGCTCAACCTCGGCCTTGAGCTATACATCGACGATGGGCGTGCCATGGTCGACATGGTGACCTACGGCAGTCAGGCATCGGATCTCGGCTTCGACTTCGATCAGGAGATCGTCGATATTCAGGCGCCGGTGGATCGCTGGCCGAAGGAGTTGATCTGGTTCCCGGCGCTGCTGCTGTTCGCCTTTGTGGTATTGGCGCAGCGCCGTCGTCGCTCGCATGATTCCACCGAGGCTACGGTCTGAGGAGGCCTGACATGTATCAGAAACTGTTGTTGCCGGTCGATCTCAACGAGCCCTCTTCCTGGGAGCGCGCCTTGCCGGTGGCGCTGTCCTTGTGTCGGAACTTTGAGGCCAGCCTGCACCTGGTGACGGTCCTGCCGGACTATCGCATGCCGCTGGTGGGCTCCTATTTTCCCAAGGATTTTGCCAAGAAGGCGCGGGAAGCGTTGCAGAAGGCTCAGAAGGAGTTCATCGACCAGCACGTGCCTGATGACGTCCAGTCTCAGGCCATCATCGTCGATGGGTCCCCATGGGAGGCCATCATCAAGGTCGGCAAGAAGATCGATGCCGACCTGATCGTGATGGCGTCCCATACCAAGCGCAAGTTCTCTGACTACGTGATAGGCCCCAATGCGGAGCATGTGGTGCACCACAGCAAGTGTTCGGTGATGATCGTTCGCTGAGACGCCGGCAGGTCCAGGTGATAGACCGCTATCCGCAGCCCCCTCCTTGTGAGGGGGCTTTTTATTGCACTCTTCCTTGATGTGAGCTCTGCGGTTCGGCCTCGAAGACGAGCGAGTGAGTGCCGTCGCAGGCACGTGGCTTTTTCGTAAGCTTGCGTAGGTTCAAGGCGAAGCCCCGGCCCATCAACTACAGTCAAGTGAGAGTCGACCGGCGCCTAGGAGCGCGAAATACCCCTTTGTCAGGCGCTAAGACTCCCATGACGGTTGTGCAACAACCGATGGAATCACTGGTGGCATAACGGGCAGATAGTACAAGCCCTTAGCCGTTGGTAGAGGGGGTGAAGATGATGAGTGCAGCAGCTTCACGGCGGGACAAGCTGGCAAGCGGCGCCAGGGTCAAGATCTCCATCAAGAATGTCGGTATGGGACGGCCAAGAGCATGGCTGGCTTCCGGCTTCGAGGACTTCAGGGCGGCAACGGCCGTCAGCCTGTCTTACGGCATGTTCTGGGTAGGGCTCAGTATCGCCGTCACGGCGGGCGCGTTGACCATGGGCCTGTGGCACTGGCTGTTGCCACTGGTGGCCGGATTCATGTTTATCGGCCCGCTGGTGGCGGTGGGGTCCTACGGGACCAGTCGCGCCCTGGAAGAGGGCCGATCACCGACGTTGGGGGATGCATTTGGCGCCTGGCGCGGTCATGGCGGCCAGCTGGCGATGATGGGCGTGATGATGATGATCTTCTTCCTCGCCTGGATTCGCCTGGCCACCTTGCTGTTCGCGCTGTTCTTCGGTCTGCAGTCTCCTGATCCGGCAACCGTCTATGCCTCCTTGCTGACTACTCCTGAAGGGTTCGGCATGCTGGCCGTGGGGTTGGCGGTGGGTTGTGTACTGGCTTTTGGAGCCTTCTCGATCAGTGTGGTTGCGATTCCGACGCTGATGGATCAGGGCCTGACGTTCATGGAAGGCATCGAGGCCAGCATCCGCTCGGTGGCCAGAAATTTCCGCCCGATGCTGCTGTGGGCGGCTATCCTGACCGGCTGTGTGTTGATCGGGATGGCGACCTTCTATATCGGGCTGGCCTTGATCTTGCCGGTGCTGGGGCACGCCAGCTGGCACGCCTACGAGGATCTCGTGGTGTGCGAAATGGTAGACGAGTCCGACGCCTGAGCCTGACGGCAGGCGCCGGCGCAGGGATCAGCGCCCGCATCTGGCGCCTGGGTCTGGTGCCTGGGTCTGGTGCCTGGGTCTGGCGTCTGAGAGTGATTCGCAGCGGCGAAGGGGCTTGTTTCCTGTTCAGGGCCCAGTTTTCTTGAATCAGCAAAGGCGGGGGCCGCTTGCTGGACTGACCTTTTGTACGCGATGACGTACTCTACACCTGCGTAACGTGTCAGGAGAGGTCATGCGGGTGCCAGGGTGTTTTCGCCAAGTGGTCGTGCTGTTGGGAATGTTGCTGGTAGCGGGTGTGGGGCACGCCCACTCCTTGCCTGCTCCAGAGGGGCCAGTACTGCTGAAGATGTCAGGCGACATCGATAATGCCAATGTGGGAAATCAGCTGTGGCTGGATCGTCAGATGCTCGAGCAACTTGAAGGGCGGGAGCTTACGACCGATACCCCCTGGCACCGTCAGGCGAGTCGTTTCAAGGGCCCGCTTCTGCGCAGTGTCCTCGAATTGGCGGGCGTCAGGGCTGGGCACATTCGGGTGCATGCCTTGAACGGGTTTGTGGCGGATATTCCGGTGTCCGATGCCCAGCGCTACGACGTGATACTGGCGATGTCCCAGGACGATAACGTCATGTCGGTGCGAAATTTTGGCCCGTTGTTTGTGCTCTATCCCTTCGATGACCACCCTGAGTTGCACAACGAAACCATCCAATTTCGCTCGGTGTGGCAAGTGGATGCGATCGAGGTGCCTTAAGGCCCATGCGCTGTGGTGACAAGCCTCGGGCGGGTACGTCGAACGCCAGGCAATGAGGAGTCGGTGGTGCAAAGTGTGGTGGGAGGTGGTTTGCAGACCTGCAAGGAGGCAGTGCCGCGCGTGCACGTCGTTGAGGTAACCGCAGTCAGAGCAGCAGCCAGCAGAGGCATCGTCGGCTCGTGTCGTCATTCGCTGCGGCGTAGGCGTGTGCGCCCGTGGCGGGAGGAGGGCGTCTTGGGCGTCCGCGTTGCATGAGGCGTTATCCGCTTCGGCTTGTCTTCAGCGCCGTGGCCGCGCTGGCCTTTTTTGCCGCCGCCATGGTGGTGATCGGGCTGGTTGCGTGGCGCCAGGACAATCTGGCCCACCGGGTGATGGAAGACGTGACCTGGCACAGTTACAGGCTGGACCGGGACACCGTACAGCTTCGCAACCTTCTGCTGTTTGGCGAACATGGAGCGCATGGGGTCGCCGATTTCAGGCTGGAGTTTGATCTGCTCTACAGCCGTTTAAACCTGTTTCAGCATAGCGATATCAGTGAGTTGTTGGAGCAAGCGCCAGCGGCACGCCGTCAGTTGTCCTTGATCACTGACCTGATGAAAGACCTGGACGCAGAAGTGAGTGTGCTGTCAGCACTGGACAGCGATACCGTGGCCCTCCTCGATCAGCGACTGGTCCGCCTGAGTACGGAGACCGAGCGCTTGATCATGGCCGTCAACGGCTACCTGGCCGAGGTCAATACCGGGGAGCGTCAGCGGCTCCAGTGGTTGTATGTGCTGTTGCTGGTGATGATTCTGGGCATGACCCTGGCAGGGGGCGTCATGCTTACTGTGCTGCTCAAGGAAGCGCGGGACAACGAGGCGTCTCGCAAGGCCTTGGAGACCTTGAGCGGTGAGCTGGAGATCAGTGCACGGCGGGCCCAGTCTGCCAGCCAGGCCAAGTCGGATTTTCTGGCCACCGTCAGTCATGAGATACGCACCCCGCTCAACGGCGTCATCGGCATGAGTGAGCTGTTAAGCGACCTTGATCTGCCTGAACGCGCCGATCACTACTCTCGCACGATCCATTCCAGTGCCCGTCAGTTGATGGGCATGATCGATGACATTCTGGACTTTTCCAAGATCGAAGCCGGCCGCATGGAAGTGGACGTGCAGCCGGTGCAGCTGGACCGGCTGGTGGAAGAAACCCTCGATCTTTTCCGTCCCAAGGCCCTGACCAAACGGCTGAAATTACTGAGCCACATGGATGACACCTTGCCGCCGTGGATTGAAGGCGATCCCGGGCGGCTGCGCCAAGTGGTGCTGAATCTGCTGGCCAATGCGATCAAGTTTACCGAACGCGGCATGGTGCGTCTTTCCGTGACGCGGCTGGACGATGAGCGGATCCAGTTTGATGTGGTCGATACCGGTCAGGGTGTGGATGCCTCGCTGCTGCCCCAGCTGTTCGAGCCGTTCAGGCAAGGTGACGCGTCGGTGGCACGGCGTTACGGGGGGACAGGGCTGGGGCTTGCCATCTCCAAACGGCTGGTGGAGTCGATGGGCGGAGAGATCGGCGTCGATAGTCGCTGGGGCAAGGGCAGCCGATTCTGGTTCAGCTTACCTCTGGTGGCCTGTGAGCAGGACGAGCGTGCCATGCCGGCGGCCCCCACCGGGCGCCCGCGGGTGGCCCCGAAGCAGCTGGCCGAAGCGGATCTGCTGGTGGTCGAAGATAACCTGGTCAACCAGGAGGTGGCCATGGCGATGCTCGAACGCCTGGGTTGCGCCGCGACCCTGGCGGCCAGTGGCAAGGAAGCGCTGGCACTGTGCGGCGAGCGTCGCTTCGATCTGATTCTGATGGATATTCAGATGCCGGACCTTGATGGTCGAGAAGTGACGCGGCGCTTGCGTAGCTTTGCCGACTGGCGGCGGGACGTACCGGTCGTGGCCATGACCGCAGGTGGAGCCAGCCATGATGAGGCAGACTGCCTGGCTGCCGGTATGAATGACTACCTTAACAAGCCGCTGCTGATGGGCACCTTGCTCAGCGTTCTCAAGCGCTATCTGCAAGGAGAGGGGCATGCTGTCGAGGGAGCGAGCGCGGCGACCTCGCTGATCAACGTCAAGACACTGGATGCGTTGGACGAGGGCCTGGGCGGCGAGCGCAGAAACGCCTTGGTCAAGCTGTTCGGGCGTCAGGCGCGAGCCCGGCTGCCGGATATCGAGCGGGCCTATCGCGAGGGCGAAGATGAACCCTTGGCGCGACTTGCCCACCAGCTTCGCGGCGAAGCCGCGGGAGTCGGAGCCCAGGCCGTGGCGGAAGCCGCCCAAGCCCTGGAATTCTGGGTCAGGGAAGGGCGACCCACGGAAGCGCGGGGTGTGATCGACAGCTTGCCCGATCTGCTGGAGCGAACCCTGGAGGCCTACGCTCGGAGCCAGTACCGCTTCCCGTTGGCATGACATTGGCTCCGGCATGGCCCTGGCTCTGACATGGCATTGGCTAGGGCGCGAGCGACAGTGGCGTTACGCCCCAAGGGCAAGTCATCCTTGAGGAGTGATCCGCGTATCGCGCAATGACCTGGACGCTGTCAAGAGCGGTAACTGGTGGGCAACGGCCGCCGCCAGCGCGGATGGCGCGGTACGACGGTGCGCTGGGGATTATAGCGTCCATTGACCGCTTCCAACGCCAGATCCAGGGCCTTGTGGGCGATGGTCTGGTGATCCTGGACGGCGGAGTTGACCGCCAGCGGCAAAAAGTCCAGCAGCCGGTTGTCACCGAAGCTGGCCATGGCCAGGCGAGAGGGAAGCCCTCCGCGGGCGATCAACTCGTCCAGCGCACCCTCCAGCAGAATGTATGAGGCGGTAACCAGCGCATCCGGCAGCCCGTTGGCATCCATGTACTCGCCAAGCATTCTGGCGCCTTCCTCCCGGGCATACTGATGGCCGCTGGCCAGCGTGCACTCCAGCTCGCGCCCTTCGATGCCGCGATGGAAGCCGGCGCGACGCTCGGCGGTGATCGACAGGTGGGGCACCGCGTCCAACCACAGAATGCGTTTTACCGAGGACGTCATCAACGACCGCGTCAGCTGTTCCGCTGCATTGGCGTCATCACTGACGACGCTGGCGAACTGGTCAGCCGACAGTCCTCGGTCAATGGCGATGACGGGTAGGCCCTCTGCCATCATGTCGGCGTAGAAGATTTCCGGCTGCTCCAGACAGCTTGCGACGATAAGTGCCTCGCAGCGCTGAGCCCGAAGCGCCAGGGCCAGGTCCTTCTCACTGTCCGGCTGGTCGTCGGAGCCCACAATCAGCAGCTGGTAGCCCGCGGCCCTGGCACCTCGTTCCAGATGCTTGGCGAGCCTGGCATAGCTGGAGTTCTCCAGGTCAGGAATGATCAAGCCAAGAATGCGGCTGGTCCCTCTGCGCAAGGCGGCGGCCTGGGCGTCAACACGATAGCCATGCTCGCGGACCACGGCCATGACGCGATCCACCGTGTCCTGACGAATGCGACGCTCCTTGGCCTTGCCATTCACGATGTAGCTGGCGGTGGTGCGAGAGACGCCTGCCAAGCGAGCGATTTCGGCCAGGGTCATGCGGTTTACTCCCTCTTGTGGATGCCACGGTATCGGCGTAGGTGTTGCCGGGAAGACGGCGGCGCCGGTTCATGCCTGCGCTGTCACGTACCTGCGCGAGATGCGCGCAGGGGTAGTCTACCTGTTGGCGGTCGCGGTGCCCCCTGCCAAAGTCTTAACAAACCCGACTTGCCTTATGCGCTGAATCGTACCAGCATTGTGCCATGGTGAGGTGACACGATTCAGCTTTGGGTTCGGCTAAGGAATCAGCTACAGGGTCAGCCACAGGTTCAGCTTTGTGGCAGATCAAACGCCAGACCTGGTCGAGCAGGGGCAAGGCTCGCTGGCCCAGCAACGCCATGGTCCCGGCGATCCCGCTTGTCTCGTATCACCCTAGTGACTGTTCATTACCGGTGGGGCCCGCAGGTGCCTCGCCCAGGAGAACTTCAGATGCTGACGCTGAATGCCGACGACGTCTTGCTGGACTGTCGTGCCGAGAGCTGGCGCCACGCCCTGGATACGGCCTTCGACGCGCTGAAGGCGGCCGATCTGGTAGAAGATGGCTATCGCCAGGGACTGCACGACAGGGAAGCCCAGTCGTCTACCTGGTTAGGCAACGGGATTGCGATTCCCCATGGAACTCCCGCCAGTCGCGAGGCTGTGCGGCAGACAGGGGTACAGGTATTGCAGTTTCCCGAGGGGGTCGAGTGGCACGATGGCCAGCGGGTGCACGTGCTGGTGACGATCGCTGCCCAGAGCGACGAGCACCTCGATATTCTGCGTAGCCTGACCCATGTGCTGGACCAAGAGGGAGTGTCGCAGCAGCTGGCGGCGGCGACCACCGCCGCTGAGGTGGTGGCACTGCTTGGACGCAAGGTGGTGGGCGCCCGGCTCGACGCAAAGACATTGGTGCTCAACCAGGCCGGGCAGGACATGTTTGACCTGCTGCTGGCGGGTGCGCAGCGACTCAGGCATCTCGGCCTGGTCGATGGCCGCTTTGTCGGGGACGTGCTTGAGCAAGCGCCTGCTGCCCTCGGCCATGGTCTGTGGCTGTATGCCAGCGACACCGGGGTGGCGGAGCCAGGCATGGCTGTGGTTACCCCTGCCGCGGCCATCGAGCATCAGGGTGGCCGGATCAAGGCCGTGCTGTGCCTTGCGGCCCAGGGGGAGGCGGGTCGGCCACTGGCAGACGCGGTCCTGTCCTTGGTCGACGCCCTGGCGTCGACCCCGGCACCTGAGTTGGACGAGGGTGATGCCGATGCCTGGCTGAGCCTGCTGGCTGGCGAAGGCGGTGGCGTGGCTAGCCGGCGGGTGCAGCTGCTCAACGCTCATGGGCTGCATGCGCGCCCCGCCAAGGTGCTGGTGCAGAAGGCCCGTGAAGCGGGGGTGGCAGTGCAAATACGCCTGGCCGACGGAGGTGGCCAGCCGGTCTCGGCGGCGTCCTTGACCAAGGTGATTGGCCTGGGTGCGCGTCGCGGCCAGGAACTCGTGCTGTCATCGCGAGGCGATGGCGCTGAAATGGCCCTGGAGCAGCTGGCCGAGGCCATCACGGACGGTCTTGGCGAGCACGTTACGCCGCTGACTGCCACCGCGACAGCGACACCCGCGGCGACGGCGGCAGACACGTTGGACAGCGAAGTCCCGACAGTGCCCCAGGAGGATGAACCTGTCACCGCGGTTGCCGCCTCTCCGGGGCTGGCAGTGGCGCCGCTGTACGTGCTGAAGACACCGCGCTTCGACTATCCCGAGCATGCCTCCGACCCTGCCGCGGAAAAGGCCCGTCTGGCCGATGCCATTCAGCAGGGTGCCGATCAGCTCGAGGCATTGATTCGCAGTACCGCAGGCGGCGAGGTCGCGGCAATCCTCTCGATGCACCAGGAAATGCTGGATGATCCCGAACTGGCCGAGGCCTCGCGTGAGGGAATCGATGAAGGGTTATCCGCTGAGGCGGCCTGGTGGCAAGCGATCGACGTGGCCGCGCGGGCCCAGGAGCAGCTGGCAGATCGGTTGCTGGCCGAACGTGCCGCGGATCTGCGCGATGTTGGGCGGCGCGTGCTGGGCATTCTGTGTCAGATCGAATTACCGCAACCGCCGGATGAACCTTACCTGCTGGTCACCGATGATATCGGCCCGTCAGATGTGGCTCGCCTGGACACCCAGCGGGTGAGGGGCATCGTCACGGCACGTGGTGGTGCGACGGCGCATAGCGCCATCCTGGCAAGAGCGCTGGGGATACCCGCCGTGGTGGGGGCTGGCGCTGGCGTGCTGCAGCTGACCAGCGGCACCGACATGCTGTTGGATGGCGACGAGGGCTGGGTCGTGGCGGCCCCGACGGCCGAGCGCCGCGAGCGCTTCGCGTCGCGCATGGAAGAGCTCGAGGCGCTCAAGGAAAAGGCGTGGGAGGCCCGTTTCAGTGAGGCGCGCACAGGCGATGGCCAGCGTATCGAGGTGATGGCCAATCTGGGTAATACCGCCCACGCACATGACGCCGTCTCCCGCGGCGCGGAAGGCGTCGGGCTGCTGCGTACCGAGTTTCTGTTCATGGCCCACGCCTCGCTGCCCGATGTGGCCACCCAGGAGCGCGAGTATCGTGAAGCGATGGACGCCCTGGACGGTCGTCCGCTGGTCGCGCGCACGCTGGACGTGGGCGGTGACAAACCCCTGTCCTATTGGCCGCTGCCCCAGGAAGATAATCCCTTCCTGGGACTTCGCGGCATTCGTCTGGCCCTCAAGCGTCCCCAGGTCTTGCGCGATCAATTTACCGCGTTGATCAAGGCCGCCGCAGGCCGTCCGCTGCGCATCATGCTGCCGATGGTCAAGGATGTGGCGGAGTTTCGCGCTGCCCGCGCCATCTTTGATGAGGTGCTGGAGACGCTGGGGGTGAGTCATGACGGGGAATCGCTCCAGCTGGGCGTCATGATCGAGGTTCCCTCATGCGCCTTGCTGGCGCCGAGCCTGGCCCCAGAGGTCGATTTCTTTTCGATCGGGACCAATGACCTGACCCAGTACACCCTGGCGATCGACCGGGGCCACCCGGAGCTGTCTGCTGACTCCGATGGCCTGCACCCGTCGGTATTGAGGCTGATTCGAATGACCGTGCAAGCCGCTCATGACCATGGCAAGTGGGTCGGTGTATGCGGCGAGCTGGCCAGTGACCGCCAGGCGATCCCGGTGCTCGCAGGCCTGGGCATTGACGAGCTGTCGGTCAGCGCGCGCCAGGTACCCATGGTCAAGGCCAGACTGGCGAGTGTGACGATGGACAAGGCGCGCGAGCTCGCCGCCCTGTCTCTGGCACAGCCCACCGCCAGTGACGTGCGCCGCGCGCTGGAGGCCCAGCAATGAGCCGGAACCAGGACGAGGCCCACAAGGCCCCGGTGCTGACGATCTCGGCCAATCCCGCGCTGGATCTATCGGTAGGGCTGGCGCAGCTGGTGCCGGGCGCCCTGCATCGCGCTGAATCGGTGGAACTGACCGCGGCGGGCAAGGGCGTCAACATGGCGCGAGTGCTGGCCGCGCTGGGCCATCCGGTGTGTGTGACCGGCTTCCTTGGCAAGGACAACGACGCCGCCTTTGTCGACGCCTTTGCCGACATGGGGGTCGAAGACGCCTTCGTGCGGCTGCCAGGGGCTACCCGTATCAATACCAAGCTGACCGAGCAGGATGGTCGCGTCAGTGACATCAATGCGCCGGGGCTGGCGCTCGAGGAAGAGCATTGGCAACGCTTGCTCGACACCCTGGATCAGCGCCTGAGCCAGCCTCAGCTGCGGCCTGCGGCGGTCATGATTGGAGGGAGTCTGCCTCCGGGAATTGCCCCCCAGGCCCTGGGTGAGTTGATCTCTCGGGTCAAGGCCGCCGGGATCCCGGTGTGGGCAGATACCAGCGGTGAAGCTCTGCGAGTCGCGGTCAAGGCCGGCGCCGATGCGGTCAAGCCGAATGTGGAAGAGCTGGCTGATTGGGCCGGGCGTGCGCTGCCCGGTGATGACGCCATCCACCAGGCGACCTTGGAGTTGTTCGCTGCCGGCGTCGGCGATGTGGTGGTCTCGGCCGGGGCTTCTGGAGTGACCTGGTTGGGTCAGCAGGGGCTGTGGCAGTCGCTTCCCCCTGCCGTCAAGGTCAGCAACACCGTATGTGCCGGAGACACCCTGTTCGCCGGACTGCTCCATGGGGTGCTGTGCGAGTGGTCTGCCGAGCAGGCGTTGAGATTCGCCACGGCGCTATCCGCCGAAGCGGTGCGCCATACCGGTGTCGGATGTAGCGACGCCGGCGACTTTTCCGATCTTCTTTCCGACACCAGGGTGCGACGCCGCAATGACGTCGAAGCCCGGGGAGTAATGGCATGAATGTGATTGTGCTGACGAACTGCCCGAGTGGCAGCGTCACGAGCTATCTGGCGGCTCAGCGCCTGGAGCCTGCAGCCAAGGCTAAGGGCTGGCAGGTATCCGTAGAGATGCATTCGAACCTGGCCAAGGTCGAGGCGCTGTCCAACGACACCCTGGCCGCGGCTGAACTGGTCATCGCCGTCGGCGAGCCGCTGGCAGGGGCGCATCGTTTCAGCGGCAAGCGGCTGTATCGCGGCCAGCTGGCCGACGCGCTGGGCGATCCTGATGCCTTTCTCGACAAGGCGGCGCGTGATGCGCAGGTTTTTACACCGCTCAATGACGGCGCCGAGGGGCAGTCAGCGGGCGCTGTCGCGGAGCCGGGAATCAGTGCGCGTATTGTGGCGGTGACCGCTTGTCCCACTGGGGTGGCGCACACCTTCATGGCGGCCGAGGCACTGGCGGAGGCGGGGCGTGCCTCGGGTCATCAGATTCGCGTCGAGACTCAAGGGTCGGTGGGTGCTCAGGACCAGCTGACGTCTGAGGAGATCGCTAGCGCCGATGTGGTCATTCTGGCCTGTGATATCGAAGTGGACCCCAGCCGTTTTGCTGGCAAGCGGATCTATCGCACCTCCACCGGCAACGCCCTGAAGAAGTCTCGTCAGACGATCGAGGCTGCCTTGCAGGAGGCGAGCCTTGAAAGTGGTGGCGAGCAGGCCAAGGCCGAGTCCGCCAAGAGTTTCAAGGAAAAGGGGGTCTACAAGCACCTGTTGACCGGTGTGTCCTTCATGCTGCCCATGGTAGTGGCCGGCGGTCTGCTGATTGCATTGTCCTTTGTCTTCGGGATCGAGGCGTTCAAGGAAGAGGGCACACTACCGGCTGCGCTGATGGAGATAGGTGGTGGCACCGCCTTTGCCCTGATGGTGCCGGTGCTGGCCGGCTACATCGCCTATTCCATCGCCGATCGACCCGGCATTGCACCCGGCATGATTGGCGGCATGTTGGCCTCGAACATTGGCGCGGGGTTTATTGGCGGCATCCTTGCCGGCTTTCTGGCCGGCTACGTGGCCAAGGCGGTGACGCGCTACGTCAGGCTGCCCTCCAGCGTCGAGTCGCTCAAGCCGATCCTGATTATCCCGCTGGTCGCGAGCCTGGTAACGGGGCTGGTGATGATCTACGTGGTCGGCGAGCCGGTGGCACAGCTGCTGACAGCCCTGACCTCGTTTTTGGAAAGCATGGGATCCACCAACGCGGTGCTGCTGGGAATCCTGCTCGGCGCGATGATGTGCTTTGACCTTGGCGGACCGGTCAACAAGGCGGCGTATACCTTCGGCGTGGGTCTACTGGCCTCGGAAACCTATGCCCCCATGGCGGCCATCATGGCGGCTGGCATGGTGCCTGCGATTGGCATGGGGATTGCCACTTTTGTGGCCGGGCGAAAGTTCGCAGATGCGGAACGTGAAGCGGGCAAGGCATCCTTTGTGCTGGGCATGTGCTTTATCAGTGAAGGCGCCATTCCCTTTGCGGCCAAGGATCCGCTGCGAGTGATTCCGGTCAGCATGCTGGGTGGAGCCATCACCGGGGCCATCTCCATGCTGGTGGGGGCCAAGTTGATGGCACCTCATGGCGGCGTCTTCGTGCTGCTGATCCCTAACGCCATCACGCCGGTGCTGTGGTACCTGCTGGCCATCGTCGCCGGATCGCTGGTGACAGGCCTTGGTTATGCGGCGATCAAACGCAGTGAGGTGTCTGCCATGCCCGTCGGCGAAAGCAGCTGATGGAAAGGTGACACGCTGCACAGGTGTGGTGCATTGATGTGACCCGAAGGGTCCTGTCGGTGCGATGGTCAGGCTCGGCCCCTTAGTGGGTCGGGCCTTTTTTCTGTAAAAGTGATTTTTTTCGAGAAGATAAACTGTCATTTGACGAAGGTGCCAAGAGAAAGATGACGCCCACCGGCGCTGTGTCATAATGGCTTGGATTTTGCTTGATAAAGCATGTACCGACGTTGCCGCTGCCGCTGACTACCCTAGCCGCCGCGGCGTGGGCCTTACCGGGCCCGTAGTAACCCCTACCCTGGGTATCTGGAGGCGTTCGGCGCTGATCGCGCGGCGACTCCGGTTGATGAGGAGATCCCATGTCAAGCAAACCTGTCACATTGATGGTGGCACGCCGCGTCGCACGAGGCCGCTACCACGACTTTACCGTCTGGCTCGACGAAGGCCGTGAACTTGCCGCGGATTTTCCCGGTTACCTTGGTTCCGGCATCCTGGCACCGCCTCCCGGGGACGACGAGTACCAGATCATCTTTCGCTTTCAGGACTCCGACACCCTGGCCCGCTGGGAGCATTCGGCCTCTCGCCGCGCTTGGCTTGAGCGTGGTGCCGGGCTGTTTGATGCTCCGCTAGAACGCCGCGCGGTGGGACTGGACAGCTGGTTTTCGTCGCCTGGACCGAGAGTCCCCCCGCGCTGGAAGCAGGCCATCGCCATCTGGCTGGCGTTTTTTCCCGTGTCGCTGATGTTCCAGTGGGGGTTGGGGGATGCGCTGGCGACACTGCCGATGGTGCCTCGTGTGCTGGCCAGCACATTGATGCTGACGCCGGTCATGGTGTTCCTCTTCATCCCCCTTTCCACGCGCCTGTTGGCGCCTTGGCTGCAGGCCCCCACGCGGCGCCTGGCGCGGTTCAAGCTACGTCGAAGCTGAGCCAGCCGAGTTCACACCAGAGCATTGAGTCGTGACCCTGGCGGCACCTACACTCAAGGGAGCGCGGCGTGACACGCCGTGCGCCCCTGTGGGCAGGAGCCGAGGACCTTCAATGGCGGATAGGGATAGTGGTCTGGATAGCGGTCTGAACAGCGGTCTGGACAGTGAGACGGATCGTGGGACGGATAGCGGGATATCCGCCCCGGTCGCGCGCGACCACGAGGCGCTTGGCCTGAGCGTCGCATGTAGTCGCGATCCCCGGCCTGGGGTTGCGGCGCAGGAGTTGAAGCAAGGACTCGATCACCCCGATCTTGGGTTCGTGCTGTTCTTCGTCAGTGCCGAATACCCGCTGGACGAGCTGGCCGAGGCGATCGACGCCAGGTTTGGTGAACTGCCGGTGGCCGGGTGTACCAGCGCAGGGGAGATTACGCCAACAGGCTATGCCCGCGGCTCCATCGTGGCCATCGGCTTTGATCGTCGGCACTATGGCGTCGCCACGACCCTGATCGAGGAGCTGGACGACGTCACATTGCCGGACGCGCAGCGTCGGGTCGAGGCGCTCTTGAGCAGCGCGCGACGACGCCTGCCGGGAGAGGCGTTTGCGCTGACACTGCTCGATGGTCTGTCGGCCAGTGAAGAGCAGGTGCTGGCGACGCTCGACGCCGCACTTGGCGGTATTCCGAGCTTTGGCGGTTCAGCGGGCGATGACAATCACCTGGCCCATACCCATGTGTTTACGGCAGGGCGCTTTCACAGTGGTGCTGCGGTGGTCGTGCTGATCACCACCCACCACCCCTTCGAGGTGTTTTCGTCCCACCATCTCAAGGCCCGCAGGGAGAAGCTGGTGGTGACCCGTGCCGACGCCGAGGGGCGGCGCGTGCTGGAGCTCAATGCGCTGCCCGCTGTCGATGAGTACGCGCGGTGGGTGGGAGTGCCAGCCAGCCAGCTCGATGAAGGGGTGTTCGCCCGCTTCCCGCTGGCGGTCAAGCTGGGGGATGCCTACTACGTGCGCTCCATCCAGCGTGCCAATGCCGACGGCAGTCTCAGCTTCTACTGTGCGGTGGAAACCGGCATCGTGCTGACCGCGATGGCTGCCGAGCCCATTCTCACCGCGCTGGAGCACACCCTGGGCGGACTGCGGCAGCGGCTAGGCAGCCCGCAGTTGATCATCGGCTGCGACTGCTTTCTACGCCGCCTCGAGATAGAAGCCCTCGATCAGGTGGCAGAGGCCTCCCGCCAGCTGTCCGGGGCATCGGTGCTCGGCTTCAACACCTATGGCGAACAGCACCATGGCATGCACGTCAATCAGACCTTCACGGGGGTGGCGATTGGATCTGGCCGGTGAGCGACAGCCGAGTACCTTGACGACGGCGCTGGAACACGAGCTGGAGGAAGAGAACCGGCGACTGCGCAAGATCTGTCAGGCGTTGATGGAACGCGTCGAGTCGGCGGGCATGGGGTCGGCGCCCTATGGCGCCTTCGAACACGCCGTATTGCTGGCGGAGCAGGTGCGCGAACGTACCGAGACGCTGCACCGCACCCTCGATGAGCTGGCAGAGGCCAATGCGCGGCTGGAGGAGGCGCGGCGCGAGGCGGAAGCGGCCAATGCCTCCAAGACACGTTTTCTCGCGGCGGTCAGCCACGATCTGCTGCAACCCTTGAACGCAGCAAGACTGTTTGCCAGCGCTCTGGAAGAGCAGCAGCTAGGCCATGAGCCCGGTCGCCTGGTCCACCGCATCGATCGCTCCCTGGCGGATGTGGAGTTGCTGCTGGGGACGCTGGTGGATATCTCGCGGCTCGATGCGGGCGTGCTGACGCCGGATATCGCTCCCTTTTCAGTGGCGCAGCTGCTGGACGTGCTGGCGGAAGAATGCCGCCAGATGGCGGGGGCGCGGGGGCTGGCGTTGCGCTACGTCGCCAGCAGCGCCTGGATCGCCTCGGACCTGGCCCTGCTGGCCCGCGTCATCCGTAACCTGATGTCCAATGCGGTGCGCTATACCGAGTCCGGACGCGTGTTGCTGGGCTGTCGGCGTCGGCAGATCGGTGGAGCGGCCTGTCTCGAGATTGTGGTCGGCGATACCGGACCAGGCATCGATGCAGCACGCCAGCAGGACATCTTCCTCGAGTTTCGGCGTGGTGATGCCGACGCCAAGGCGCAGGAGCGCGGCCTCGGTCTTGGACTTGCGATCGTCGAGCGCATCGCGCGCTTGCTGGATCATCCCATTCGGCTGGTCAGCCGGCCCGGGCATGGCGCCTTGTTCTCGGTCACGGTTCCCCTTGTCGAGTCGGTGCCGACGCCGCTGGAGACGCCCGACAGACAGCGCCTGCCCGGGGAAGAGGTGCTGGCGGGCAGCCTGGTCTGGGTACTGGACAACGACCGCGCCATTCTCGACGGGATGCGGGCGCTGCTGGGCGGATGGGGCTGCGAGTCGCGGCTGGCGCTTGAAGTCAGCGAACTTGAGCAAAGCCTGGACAGTGCAGAGGCTGCGCCTGATACCCCTGCGGGACCCAGGGTGGTGATGATCGATTATCACCTGGCCGATGACGAGGAAGATGGGCTCTCCCTGGCCCAGCGTCTTGCCGCCAGCGGGCGCGGTATCGTCCCGATTCTGATCACGGCCAACCACGACGCCGCCATCAAGCGCCGCTGTCGCGAGCAGGGCATCACCTGCCTGTTGAAGCCGGTGAAACCGCTACGGCTACGCCAGGCATTGGTGCATCTCTTGAGTTGAGGCGAGCGTGGGAGCCACTGGAAGGTTCGTGTCGCGACGGTAGGGAGGGGGTGTGTCGGTAGCACTTTATTTGGTTGAGTGAAGTGACGCAGCTGACTTGGCGCACGGTGTGCTGCCCTTCCCTACGTCTTCTTCCGGACCCTGGTCACGGCTGTCTGAAAACCTGGCTGCGTCGTAGTCGGCGCCTTAGCGGGTCCTTCGGTTTGCCAGGCAGGTCAAGAGGGTAGACTCGTCGGCGGCCAGGATGGCCTGCACTCGACTACTGACCCCGAGCTTCTTGAGAATGGCTGAAACGTGGGTCTTGACGGTGGTCTCGGCGATCTCGAGCTCCCGTGCGATGACCTTGTTGGAGGCTCCGCGAATGACCAGTGAGAGCACCTCTAGCTGCTTTATCGTCAGCTGGTTCAACACGTCCACGGGAGTGGCCGTGCTCTGCGCGGGGGCGGGAGAGGGCCTGACGGCAGACAGCTCAGCTGGCCGACGCATGATATCCGCAGGCAGATAGATCTGCCCGTCAAGAATCTGCTTGATCGCCGCCAGCAGGTCCGGGCGAGGCGTGGATTTGGGCAGGTATCCAACCGCGCCTAGATCCAGCGCCCCCAGTACCGTGGCTCGGTCACTCTCGGCCGATAGCACGGCCACTGCCACGCCAGGGAACGCACGCCTGAGGGTATCGAGGCCATCGAGCCCCGAGGCATCGGGCAGGTTCAGGTCCAACAGCACCAGGTCGACATTGTCATCGGCATCCAACCCCTGGGCCAGAGCGGCGAAACAGTCCGCCTCGCGCAGCGAGGCACCGGGTAGTCCTGCCTGGATCACCGCGGTGATGGCGTCGCGAAACAGAGGGTGATCGTCAGCCACCATCAGGCTGTACATGTCGGGCTCTCCGCGTTCTTCACGATGAGCCTCCTACCGAAGGAGGAGGCACTCTCCTGCCAGGGCAGTATGTCGCATGCCGGGTCCGTGACCAAGACTGGAATGGCGTACAACGACAACATCCTGACAAAGGAGACACGCCATGATCTATCAAAACCCCGGACAGCCCGGCGCCGTCGTCAGCTTCGACGAGCAATACGGCAACTACATCGGCGGTGAATTCGTCGCTCCGGTGAAGGGGCAGTACTTCGACAATGTCAGTCCGGTCAACGGCCAGGTGTTCTGCCAGATCCCACGCTCAACGGCGGAGGACATCGACAAGGCGCTGGATGCCGCCCATGCCGCAGCGCCGGCCTGGGGGCGCACCTCTGCTACGGAGCGCTCGAACATCCTGCTCAAGATAGCGGATCGCATCGAGGCCAACCTGGAAGCCTTGGCGGTGGCAGAGTGCTGGGACAACGGCAAGGCGGTTCGCGAAACCCTGAACGCCGACATCCCCCTGGCAGTCGACCATTTTCGTTACTTCGCCGGCTGCATTCGCGCTCAGGAAGGCACTGCTGCCGATATCGACGCACACACCGTGGCCTACCACTTCCATGAGCCGCTAGGGGTGGTCGGCCAGATCATCCCCTGGAACTTTCCACTACTGATGGCCACCTGGAAACTGGCCCCGGCGCTGGCGGCAGGCAACTGCGTAGTGCTCAAGCCGGCAGAGCAGACCCCCGCTTCCATTCTGAAGCTGATGGAAATCATTGGGGATCTGTTGCCTGCCGGGGTGGTCAATGTGGTCAATGGCTTTGGTGCCGAAGCCGGTGAGGCCCTGGCGACCAGCAAGCGGATCGCCAAGATTGCCTTTACCGGGTCGACACCGGTGGGGTCGCATATTCTCAAGTGCGCCGCCGACAACATCATCCCCTCGACGGTGGAACTGGGTGGCAAGTCGCCCAACATCTATTTTGCCGACATCATGAATGCCGAGCCGGAATTCATCGACAAGGCGGCCGAGGGCCTGGTGCTGGCGTTCTTCAACCAGGGTGAGGTGTGTACCTGTCCGTCGCGGGCGCTGATTCAGGAAAGCATGTATGAACCCTTCATGGCCAAGGTGATGGAGCGGGTCGCCACGATCAAACGTGGCAACCCGCTGGACACCGATGTTCAGGTGGGTGCCCAGGCCTCCAAGGAGCAGTTCGACAAGATCATGTCGTATATGGACATCGCCCGTGAGGAGGGAGCCGAGTTTCTGACCGGGGGCAACCAGGCCAAGGTCGATCCGGCCCTGGATACCGGGTACTACATCGAGCCGACGCTGCTCAAGGGCAACAACCAGATGAGGGTGTTCCAGGAAGAGATCTTCGGCCCGGTGGTGGCTGTGACCACCTTCAAGGACGAGGAAGAAGCCCTGGCCATCGCCAACGATACCGAGTTTGGCCTTGGTGCTGGCGTGTGGAGCCGTGACATCAACGTGGCCTTCCGCATGGGTCGCGGGATTCAGGCCGGCCGTGTGTGGACCAACTGCTATCACCAATATCCCGCCCACGCCGCCTTCGGCGGCTACAAGAAATCCGGTGTCGGTCGCGAGACCCACAAGATGGTGCTCGAGCATTACCAGCAGACCAAGAACCTGCTGGTGAGCTACGACACGAATCCGCTGGGTTTTTTCTGATCCAATGACACTTGGCCAGTGGCAGCGCCGCTGGCCAAGTGGAGAGTCCGAGTGATCGCGCCGAACCTGGCGCATGTTACCGGCGCCTGTTGGGCGCCCATTGCCTGGTCGTCAATGTCGTGTGCGTGGTGATGAGTGTGGTGTATCGCGGGTCCTCGACATGGGCGTACCAAGGTCTTCTCATGCCTGAAACAAGGCAAGGAGTCATGCCATGCAACGCACTATGGAAGCCGCCGTCGTTCGTCAGTTTGGTCAACCCCTGAGCATCGAGGAAGTCGAGGTACCGCGTCCTGCCAGAGGCGAGGTGCTGGTCAAGATTGCGGCATCGGGTGTGTGTCACACCGACTTGCACGCGGCTCACGGCGACTGGCCGGTCAAGCCCAATCCTCCCTTCATTCCTGGCCATGAAGGTGTCGGCCAGGTGGCGGCGGTCGGCGAAGGGGTCACCCATATCAAGGAGGGTGATCGCGTCGGTATTCCCTGGCTGTACACCGCTTGTGGGCACTGCGAACACTGCCTGGGGGGATGGGAAACGCTGTGCGAGTCGCAGCAGAACACCGGGTATTCGGTAAACGGCGGGTTCGCCGAGTACGCGATCGCCGATGCTGGCTTCGTCGGTCATCTGCCGGACAGTGTGGGCTTTGTCGAGATCGCTCCCGTGCTGTGTGCCGGGGTGACGGTGTACAAGGGGCTGAAGATGACCGATACCCGCCCGGGGCAATGGGTGGTGGTGTCAGGGATTGGCGGACTGGGCCATATGGCGGTGCAGTATGCCAAGGCCATGGGGCTGAATGTGGCAGCCGTTGATGTCGCGGATGACAAGTTGGAGCTGGCCAAGAAGCTGGGTGCCACGGTGACCGTCAACGCCCTCAAGGAAGACCCTGTGGCAGCGCTCAAGCGCGATATCGGCGGTGCCCACGGAGCCTTGGTCACGGCGGTGTCGCCTAAGGCCTTCGAACAGGCCCAGGGCATGGTTCGGCGCGGCGGTACCATTGCCTTGAACGGCCTGCCGCCAGGGGACTTCCCGCTGCCGATCTTCGATACCGTGCTTAACGGCATCACCGTGCGTGGTTCCATCGTCGGCACCCGTCAGGACCTGCAGGAAGCACTGGATTTCGCCGGCGAAGGCAAGGTCAAGGCCACCGTTTCCACCGATCGCCTGGCCAATATCAACGACATCTTCGGGCGTATGCTGGATGGCAAGATCGAGGGGAGGGTGGTGCTCGATATGCAGGGCTGACGATCCCTTCCTTTACAGAAGGGTGGTCCCGTAAGGGAAAGCGGTGGAGCCCAGGTATCCAAGGCCCAGGTGCTTGCGTTCTGCCGCTCAGTCGCGGTGAAACACGTCGAGGTTCAACGTTTGGCTCTGGCCCAGCCAGATGACCCCCTGAGTGTGGTCAAACAGGTCATCGCCGGTACCCAGGTGCACAAAAATGTCCATGTCGCCCCGGTGGATGGCGAGCCAGGGCACAATGGCACCGAAGTCTTCAGCGGCGAAGGAGAGCTGGCAGCTCCAGCGTGGGTGTGGGCCCACCGGTTGTTGATGAAAGCGCCCGACCTGCACGGCAAAGCGTGCCTGGCAGGCGTCTGCCAACGTCTGCGCCTGGGCAAGCCCGGAAGCATCGTCGTAGTAGAGGTGGGCATGGTAGTAGCGAATCTGATCGACATCGGGCATCGGTAAGCTCCTTGGTAGTCCTTGTAGCATCGCGCCAATGGAGGGATGGAGCAACGGTGGTGGGCTGGCTTGCAGCTTCACGACCGGGCCAGCACCACTTTTCGCCAGTCTCAGTCCTGGCCAGCCCCACAGCACTCTCACTGCACCACTTTTATCAACGCACAAGAAAGCGGCGGCCCCTGGGGCCGCCGCAGTTGATGCTGATGTTGCAGGGTTATCTGAACGCCAAGGTGTTCAGGGATCTTGAGTCGCCCCTTCCGGTGGCTCGCCGATGAAGCCCGGCATGGCCGGTGTCGGCGTGCCCTGGCGGGCAATGGCCAGGAACTGCAGATGACGCTCGTATTCGCCGAGCACGTCGTCGATGACCTGGCCGCGGGTGTAGCCGTTGAGGTTCTGCCCCAGGCCGCCTTCCGCCAGATGGACGTCCAGACGCAGGTAGTAGTCGTCATCGGCGGGCAGGAAGCTCGGCGTACGCATGCGGTGTGGTCTGACCTGATAGACGAAGCTCTGCATCTCATCGAAGTCCACCTGCAGGGTCAGGCGCGGCAACGGCTCGCCGTCGATCTGCTCCTCACTCAGGGTGGCGGTCTGGCCACGGCGCTCGAGCTCTTCCACAAACTGGGCGAGGCCGGGACGCAAGGCGTGCTTGATGGTGGACTCCGCGCCGGCGCGATTGGAGGTGTCCAGCGCGCGATCCAGGCGCTCCTTCCAGTTGCCTCCTTCACCGCTGGCCGCTACCAGCTTGCGCGCGTCGGCCTTTTCCTTCTCCGTGCGCAGCGCACGAGTCAGCCCGACCATGATCGCAAACATCACCAGCGAGAAGGGTAGGGCTGTGATCACTACCGCACTTTGCAGAGCGTCCAGACCACCGGCCATCAGCAGGGCAATGGTAATCAGACCAATGATGGCAGACCAGAAGATGCGCAGGCGAATCGGTGCATCATGGTTCACGTCACGCAGGATCGAGGTGAAGTTGGCCAGGACCAGAGCCCCGGAGTCAGCGGAGGTCACGAAGAACACCACACCCAGCAGCGTCACCACCGAGGCGGTAATGCTGATATAGGGATACTGCTCCAGGAAGGTATAGATGGTGGTCTGCGGCGTGGCCAGAGCCTGCTCGCCCAGCACCGTCAGACCGTCATTGGCGACCATGTCGATCCCGGAGTTACCGAAGATGGACATCCACGCCATCATGAAGCCCAGTGGAATCAGCAGGGCACCCATGGCGAACTGGCGAATGGTGCGCCCACGCGAGATACGAGCGAGGAACAGGCCAACAAAGGGCGTCCAGGCAATCCACCAGCCCCAGAAGAAGATGGTCCACCAGCCCTTCCACTGCTGTGCGTCGCTGCCGGCGAACGCATAGGTGTCGAAACTCTTGCCGACAAAGCCACCCAGATAGTCCCCGACGTTAAGCACCAGGGCATTCAGCAGATGAAGCGTATCGCCCTGGAACAACACGAACAGCAGCAGGGCAGCAGCCAGCAGCATGTTGAACTCGGACAGGCGACGGATGCCTTTCTCTACACCGGTCACCACGGAGATGGTCGCCAGTATGACCACCAGTACGATCAGCACGACTTGCGTCGAAAGGCTCTCAGGCACGCCGAACATGAACGTCAGGCCGTAATTGAGCTGGATGACGCCGATGCCCAGGCTGGTGGCGATACCGAACACCGTGGAAATGACCGCGGTGATGTCCACGGCATTGCCGATCGGGCCGTAGATGCGCTTGCCCAGCAGCGGATAGAGCGCGCTCCGGATGGCCAGCGGTAGGCGGTGACGATAGCTGAAGTAGGCCAGAGCCATGCCCATCAGGACGTACATGCCCCACCCGGTCAGGCCCCAGTGCAGGAAGGTCTGGGGGACGGCCTGGCGCAGCGCAGCGGCACTTTCCGGTGCCATGTCCGGAGGGGTCAGGTAGTGCGACAGCGGCTCTGCCACGCAGAAGAACAGCAGGTCGATGCCAATGCCTGCAGCGAACAGCATGGACGCCCAGGAGAGTAGCGAGAACTCTGGGCGGGAGTGATCCGGGCCTAGCCGAATGTTGCCGACGCGGGACAGGCTGATCACCAGCACGAATACCAGATAGGCCACGGCGGCCAGCATGTAGTACCAGCCAAAGGTATCGTTGACCCAGGCGAGCCCTGCATCGAACAAGGCGCCTGCCTGCTCGGTCAAGGTCATGGTGAAGATGAGAAAGACCACGATGCCTGCCACGGCGCCATGAAAGACGACGGGGTTGAGACGATCGCGGGAGGCGTTTTCATGTTGTGACATGCACGTGCTCCCTAGAGGATGAAATGAGACTGAGCCGATCCGGCAACTTGCTGACCGAGGCCCTGCTGTGCCGGTCTCCGTAGCGCCGTCCTGGCATCTCCCAGCGGGCATTCCTTGCTGCTACGCCATTTCGTTAATTGGATGAGCAATTAACGAAATGGTGGTGACGGAGTGTCGCGATCAATGCCGTCTGGCCGAAGGCTCATTGTGCTGCTGCCGATAGGGCAGGTCGCCAGCACAGCGAGTGTTCGCGAGACAGCAAGCGCGACCCCAGCGGCGGCTCTTGGATGGGGTCGCTGACGATCCTATCCAGCCGTTGGAGGCTTACATTTTATTGATTGAACGTTCAATAAAATACAGAGTCCCGATGCATCTTTCAAGGTCGTCACCAAAAGACCGTGGAGAAAGCGTTGGGCATGGTGCGCAGGAACCGGGTCAGAGAACGGGGACGAAGGGTGGGGCCAAGGAGCGGGGCCGACGAACGGGGCCAGAGAACGGGACTAAGTAGCGGGGCCAAGGAATGGGAAAGAAAAACGAAGACGAGAAGCGCGGCCGAGAAATCCACGCCACGAGGGGGCGATACCCATGAAAAAGCCCCATACCGGGCGGCATGGGGCTTACGACGGGCTGCCGGAAAGCGATTCCGGCGCCTAGGGAAACACGGCATCGATGATGACGCTCAAGAGGCTACGGTGACTGCAGCGATACGATCCTGGTGACCGTCAGTCATTCCGAGGCCGCCTGCTGCGGTAGCGTCATCAGCTGCAACAGGCTGCCAGTGTTTCCTTGTGGGCGGGGATCAGGCCTCGGGAGCGTGGCGCTTGCCATGCTCGTGAGGATGACGCTCGCCGTGGCCGCGAGGACCTTGATCATGGCCCGGCATCAGGGCGTGCTTGAGCTCTCGCATCTGCTGCTCGTCGAGGATGTTGGCCATCTGGTCCCTGGAGGACGTCATCAGCTCGCGCCATGCATCGTGTCGCTGTTCGTCACTCTCGAAGTCCTGGGCCTTGAGAGCCTCGGCACCTTCCTTGAAGGACTCACGGGCAGCATTAAAGGCCTCGCGGTCTTCAGCGGACAGCTCCCACTTGTCGACCAGCGCATTGACGCGCTCTTCGCGCAGTTCATGACGGGCGCGCTCCAGCGCGGCCATGCCATCTTCCCCGAGGATCTCCTGGCGCTGTTCGCGGAAATCGGCGTTCAGTTCCTCGATGGCCTCGTGATGCTCGATACCTGCCTGCTTGAGTGCTTCGCGGGTGTCGGCGTCGATGCCGGCACGCTCATACAGCTCCGCGCGCATATCAGGGCCAGCGTGACGCGGTCCTTCGTGGCGATCCGGAGCCGCGCTAGCGCTCATCGCGATCGGCAGCAGGGCAGCGGAGATGGCGGCAGACAGCAGGGCCTTGCGAGCAAACGTGGTTTTCATGTGTGACTCCTTCAGCGTTGATGACCCTTTACCAAGGGTGATGTTGTCCGGGCGATGCCCTTGTTGACGTGATTCATCTTGGCGGGGTGTCGTGCAACTGACATGCAGCCAATGTGCAGAGAAGCGGCAAGCGCAGCCGACGTTATGCAACACGCTGTTCCAGTCAGAGCCTCCGTGGCAGGCGGAAGGCTCCAAGGCGGTGGACGTGGCTGGTGGTGAGAAGAGGCGGGTGGCGAGACAGGGAACAAGACTGGGTCAGGAGGCTGGCGGGACAGTGGGTGAAATTTTCTTCAATACCCGCACCAGCAGAAGCCTCAGGCTGAGGCTTTCCCCTGGGTGTGGAGTACGACATGACGTTTTCTGCTGATGAACTGTTGGCGATATTGGGATTTGCCTTGGTGGCGTCGCTTTCGCCGGGTCCCGTGAACCTGCTGATACTGACCGCCGGGATCGGCCACGGTGGCGCCCGAGCGATGCGCCTTGCGGTAGGCTCATGTGCTGGCTTCACGCTCTTGCTAGGCGTATTGGCGGCCGGACTTGGCAGCGTCTGGCAGGCGCTGCCGGTATTGCAGTGTGTGTTGAAGGCGGCGGGTGGAGGGTTCGTGGCGTGGCTGTCCTGGAAACTGCTGCAGGACCGCGGCGACTGGGGAGCAGAGGCCCATGGCACAGCGCCAGGGTTGATGACGGCGGCACTGATGCAGTGGCTCAATCCCAAGGCGTGGATCGCCTCCATGGCGGGGCTCGGGATCTTTACTGCGGGGCGAGGAGGGCTAGATATGGCCGTGTTTACCCTGACGTGGGGGACGGTCTGCTTTGCCAGTGCCTGCGTATGGGCATGGTGCGGGTCGCATGCGGGGCAGTGGCTGGCCGATGCGGGACGTCGCCAGCTGCTGCAGCGCGGCTTGGCGGTGACGCTGATGTGCAGTGGCGTATTGATGCTTCTGCCTTGAACGGGGTGGCCCCTCTATCATCCGCGGACGTTGCTCGCCCTTGGCCATCAACACGCCCAGAGCCGCCCCGAGGGCGGCAACAATCCGGCGGGAGATAAGCCGACTATGCGTGGCGGGGGAGGGAACCCTCGGCGTAGTGCCCCGGTGTGGTCGCCAGCAGTTTCTTGAAGGTTCGCTGCAGATGCGCCTGGTCGGCGAAGCCGCAATCGCTGGCGACTTGCGCAATCGGCTGGCCCTGGCGCAGCCGATCGCGAGCTTCGCGCACTCGCAGATCGATCAGGGCCGCATGGGGCGTGGTGGCATAGTGGCGCCGAAAGCCTGCGATCAGGCTGGTGGTGCGACAGCCCGCCTCCTGGCACAGGTCGGCGAGGCTCAGGTCATGTTGCCAGTCATCGTTCAGACGCTGCCAGGCACGGGCCAGGGCGTCGGGCGGAGCATTGCGCAGAGGCTCGGCTCGTGCCATCTGCTTGGCCAGCTCAGCCACCAGCAAGGCCAAGGCGGCGTCCCGCTCCAACCGGTCGGCATCGGCGGAGGCAAGGGTGTCAGTCAGGACCATGATGGAGCGGTGCAGCACGGGATCGCGACTGATCTGCCGAATCAGAGGCGGCAGGTCGTCCGTCGTTACATCCAACTGGACGGCCAGCCAGGCGCTGTCGAGATAGACCATATCGTAGCCCCAGTCAGCGTCGCTCAGGGCATTGCAGGCATGCATGGCGCCGGGCTCTATCATCACCACGTCGCCTTGGGTGACTTCAAGGGAGCGGTGGCGATGGCGGAACTGGGAGTGTCCTTGAACGATGGCACCCAGTGACAGGGTGTCATGGCTGTGGGCGGCGTGACTGAGGCGATGCCCCCCTCTCACCCGCCTGGCCTCGAGCTGTGGCAGGTCAGGGGCGCGCAGATAGCGGGACAGGGTGGCCGGAATAGTGCGCATGACGGATCTCGCTGACGGGCTCTCTATCAATAAGGGCTCTGTAGTTAACAAGGACGTCTCGTTGATGAGCCGCAAGGGAGAGCAACGATAGCTACTGTTATCCATCTTCCCGCGGCAGGCAAGTGCCGTGGAGCCTGAGCTGGGTCAAGGGATGCACCCTGAGCACAGCTTGGCCGCCAGGGGCGGGGAAAAGGCTGACGGCGATCAACGAGCATCGCCACTCAGATGGATAAGGTGACTTACCTTTTTTGCTGAAACGATCCATTGGCTGACAAGGCCGTCGGACACGACGCTGCGTGGCAAGAGCAGTGGGTCGATTTCCTCTGACAAGTGAGATCACCATGACGGACACTGCCACGTCCCGGGCGCAATCGCCCGAGGCGCTCAGCTATCGTGAGCTGCATCGGGATGCCAGCGAGTTTGCCAGCCGCTCCGACTATCTGGAGCACGAACTCAAGATCATGCGTCCCAGGCGCTTCAGCCTTAACTTGATCGGACGTGACTTCAATTTCGAGATCGAGGATCTGGTGCCGGCGATCGCAGGCACCATCGGTATCATCGCGATGTACTCGGCGGTGATGATGTCCTGGGCGGATGGGCTGTCGGCCGCCTGGCCAGGTGTCCAGCTGGGCAAGGATTTCGCCATCGCCGTGTCACGGCTCGAGATGCTGCTCCCGGTGCTGCTGTTCTGCGTGCTGGGTTCGGGGATCTTCAATCCCCGTGCCAACCTGGCCGGCAACCATGGACCGATGATTCCGCTGATCGGCAGCATGGCGTTGGCCGGGGCGCATCCCCTGGCGCTGGCGCTTTGGATCGGCGCCTTTGGTCTGGGGCTGTCGTGGATCAAGGGCGGGTCGCGGCTGGTCAACCTGACGTCTCAAGGGACCGCTGGGGGGCTGCTGATCTTCCTCGGATTTTCCGGGGCCATCGGCCAGATCAGCAATCTTAAATCTTGGGGCCTGGGCCTCTCCGGCGACATGGGGTACGTCGCTCTGATCGTGCTGGCGGTGAACATTGTGCTGTATGCGGTGCTGGCTCGCCTGGGCAAGCGCTGGCTGGCCATTCCTGCCTGTGCGGTCACTGGACTGCTGGTGGCGCTCGCCCTGGGCGCAGGTGGTGACCTTGAGTTGACCACCGAAGTAGGCCTTCCGCCCTTGAGCCCAAGCTACTGGTGGGGCAGCACCGAACAAGGCTGGATGATGGGGCTGCCCAATGTGCAGCACTTTATCGCCTCACTGCCGTTTGCCATTCTGGCGGTGGCCATGTGGTCCCCCGACTTTCTCGGCCATCGCATCTTTCAGGAGATGAACTATCCCAAGGGGGCCGACAGGGTGCTGATGGACGTCGATGACACCATGACCATGTGCTCCATCCGCCAGGTGGTCGGCACTGCCCTTGGAGGAGGCAATATCACCTCTTCCTGGGGCACTTACATGATCCCGGCAGCGATTGCCAAACGACCGATTCCGGCGGGGGCGATCCTGCTGGGCCTGCTGACCATCACCATTGCCATTCTAGGGTTCCCCATGGACATCGCGGTGTGGCCACCGGTCATGTGCGTGGCGCTGTTGGTGGGGGTGTTCCTGCCGATGCTCGAGGCCGGCGTACAGATGATCAAGGAAGGGAAGGACGCCCAGGCGGCCGGGGTATGCCTGTTTGCCGCTGCGGTGACCAACCCTGTTCTTGCCTGGGCTGCGACCATGCTGCTCGACAATAATGGCTGGATCGGTGACCGCGAGCGTTCCGGGCGGCTGTCGCTGGCGGATCGGCTGGTCATTCCCGCCGCGGTGCTCGGTATCTGTCTGTTCGCCATGCTGGCGGTGGGCATGTTCGAGGGACAGTACGGGATTCCCGCGCTGTTCTAGATCGAGCGCACGTGCCAGACGCAAGAGGCCGCCCTTGGGCGGCCTCTTGCGTTGTCGGCGGGTGATCGCTGTCACTCTTCCGGCTGGTACTTGTAGCCGACGCCGTAGACCGAGCGGATGATTTCTCGTTCTGGCCAGATGTCCGCGATCTTCTTGCGTAGCTTCTTGATGTGGCTGTCCACCGTGCGCTCCGAGACGATGCGATGGTCGCGGTACATGTGATCCATCAGCTGCTCGCGGGCAAAGATGCGGCCCGGCGAATGCATCATGACCTTGAGCAGCTGGAACTCCACCGCGGTGAGGCCGAGATCCTGGCCGTTGGCCAGGGCGCGCCAGCCGCTCTCATCCAGGATAAGGTCGTGATTGGCCTGGCTGTCAGTGTGCCGGGCTTGGCTGCGACGCAGCACGGCCTTGACCCTGGCCACCACCTCTCGTGGGCTGAAGGGCTTGCAGATATAGTCATCGGCACCCAGCTCCAGCCCCAGCAGTCGGTCGACTTCCTCGACGCGGGCGGTGAGCATGACCACGGCAATATCGGGCCAGCGCTGGCGGATCTCGCGACACAGGGTCAGGCCATCGGTGCCCGGCAGCATCAGGTCCAGCAGTACCAGGCTGGGGCGTGACTCGACCTCGCTCAGGTAGCCCACGACCTGATCGCCGTGGTCAATGTGGTGGGTGGCATAGCCACTGCCCTGCAGATAGTCCGCCACCAGGCGTGCAATCTTGGGCTCGTCCTCGACGATCAGGATCGTGTCGGTGGCGGCGTCGTTATCAGTCATTCGGTGTCCTCGTGCTGCTGCAGGTGGTCGGGCAGGGCCGGAAAACGCAAGGTCCAGCATAACCCTCCGAGAGCGGAAGGAGAGGGAGTCATCTCGGCGTCGTGGGCCCGTGCCAGGGCGGTGGCGATGGACAGGCCAAGGCCACTGCCTCCGCTGGCGCGGTTGCGGGAGCCTTCAACGCGGTATAGCCGCTCGGTCAGGCGGGGCAGCTCGCTGGCCGGGACGCCAGGGGCGCTATCTTCCCAGCGCAGCAGCCAGTCGTCGGCGTCGCGTTCGAGTCGGACCCTGAGCTGCCCAGGAGCCTGAGTATAGGCGCAAGTGTTGTCGATCAGGTTATTCCAAAGCTGGCGCAGGCGCTGGATGTCACCACGAATCCAGGCCGGCTGCTGGATATCATGCTCCAGGCTGATGCCGTGGTCACTCAGCCAGCCCTCCGCCTCATCCAGGCGAGAGGACAGCTGCTCGCCCAGATCCAGCGGGGCTAGCTGCACTTCGAGCGCACCAGCGTCACTCTGTGACAGCAGGCGCAGGTCGGCGACCAGTCGTTCCAGCTGGCCCACTTCCTGGGACAGTGAGTGCAGATTGTCCTGATCGAGGGCGCGAATGCCGTCCTGCATCGCCTCGATCTCCCCACGCAGCACCGCCAGGGGCGTGCGCAGCTCGTGGGCAATGTCCGATACCCAGCGGCTTCTTGCCTCACGACTGGCCTCCAGGGTTTCTGCCAGCACGTTGAAGTCATGTGACAGGCTCGACAGCTCATCGCGGCCCCGCTCGGGCAGGCGAATGCTGTAGTCGCCTTCGGTCAGGCGCCGGGTGGCCAGCGCCATGCCACGGGCGCGGCGTCCCATCCACCACGACAGCGCGGCTGCCAGCAGCAGCGACGTCAGCGCCAGTGCGATCACGATGATCGTCAGGTTGCGCTGCTGCTGGGCCAGAAACAGTCGATCCATGCGGGCCATCAGCTGTTCTGGAGGCCGATACCCCAGGGTCCCGACCTGGCGCCCGGCACTCATGACCGGCAGCCAGCGAAGCTCTGCCGCCATGTCATCCTTGTCCGGTGGCAGGCCGATGACCGGCAGTCCGTTCTCGTCGTGCAGTACGAAATCCCGTGGATCCCCCAGGTCTCCTTCAATCGACAGCGGTGGCAGGTTGTCGCCGGGCCATAGCTGTCGCCGCACCAGATGATGCCAGGCCCGCGGTGACTGGCGTAGCCATTGCCAGTTCTGTCGCCGCGCCCAGGCTTCGCCCAGCCCCTCCGCCAGGGTTTCGGCACGCCGGGTCTGGGAACGATCCAGGTATTCGATGAAGCCCTGATCGAGACTACGAGAAATGGCCACGAAGACCAGGCCAGCAATGGCCACGTTGACGACCAGAATAATGGCGAAAAGCTTCAGTCCCAGGCGTGAGAAGGCTGGGCGAAACAGACGTTTCGCGGACATGCGCGAGTTCCTTGACCGTGATGACAGTGGTTCCTGCACAGCATGCCATTGCTCGGCATGAAAAGGCGTCATTAACGGTGAAACCTTTGTGCAGCTTGCCGCCGGCGGTGGTTCAGGGGCAGGTATCGCCCAGCACCAACTGGGTGGAAAGGCGCTGGTGCTGAGCGGGCTCCAGGCCGAGTACCATGCGTGCTGCGACGCGTCCTTTCTCGATGCTGTTCTGACGTACTGTAGTCAGCCGAGGTGCGCGGTACTGTCCCTCTTCGATGCCGTCAAAGCCCGTCAGGCGCAGGTCCTGCGGCACCCGGATGCCGCGTTGCTCGGCCAGGGTTAGCGCGGTCAGGGCAATTCGGTCTGACATGCACAAGAGCAGATCGGGACGCTGTTCGGCGGGAAGGTCAAGAATCTCCGCGATCACGGGGGCACATACAGCGTGAACGTTTTCATCGATGTTCCACACCGGCACGTCGTCAGGGGCTATGCCTTGCTCGGACAGCGCGCGCTGGAAGCCATCCAGTCTGGCCCGGGTGATGGTGTGGTCGGCGCTTAAATAGTCCTGTTCCTGGCTGACCCGACCAGTATGGGGCTCCACGGTCAGACGCAGACTCACAATGGCCGCGCGTTGGGGCGCGTGGGTCAGAGCGTGGCGCGCAATGGCGTAGCACGCCTGTTCATTGTCGACGTGCACGGTAGGTCGAGCGTCGATATGGAAATCGACGCCAACCAGAGGTCGTTGGGCGGGAAGTTCGTTGATCAGGCGGTCACCGGGCATCAATCCGTAGACGATAAAGCCGTCGGCCATGCTGGCGGAACCCGGGTGGCACAGCGCGTCGGCCTGGCGCGGTGAGCCCGCCTGACGCCCCGACAGCAGCAACAAGGTGTGGCCGTGGGCGTCGAGGACCTCGGTGACACCGCTGAGCAGCTCGCTGGAGACGGCGTCATTGAGGCTATAGGTAAGGGTTTCTGCCAGTACCACCGCGACGATGCGTGACTGCCCGGTGCGCAAGCTGCGCGCCCGGGCATCCGGGCCGGGGTATCCCAGGCGGCGTGCCTCGGCCAGGATATGTTCGCGCAGCGCGCGCGACAGCTGATCGGGACGGTTGAAGGCATTGGACACCGTGGCCGTCGAGACCTTGAGGCGCTGGGCCAGATCCTTCAGCGTGATAGGGCGATCGGACGTGCTCACGGTGGGATGTCCTCCGATGCAGTCGCCAGCAGGGCTGCGATGGATGATGTCGTGCCGACAGTAAGCCTGGTCCGCTGCCAGGCGCTGACGCTTGAAGCTACAGTGACACCAGAAAGAGAATCAGCGGTGGTGACAGTAGCGACAGCAGAAAGCCACTGACCACCGCAATGGGCACGCAGCGAACGCCACCGTGCTGCTGAATGACCGGCAGGGTGAAGTCCATCGAGGTGGCGCCGCCGTAGCCGATGGCCAATGGCGCATAGCGGCGCATGACCAGAGGAATCAGTACGAAGGCCAGCAGCTCTCGCGTCAAGTCGTTGAAGAAGGCGACGCCCCCGAGCGCGGGGCCTAGGTGCTCACCGATCAGAATGCCCGACAGCGAGTACCAGCCAAATCCCGAGGCCATGGCCAGCCCCTCGTTCCACTCAAGGTCGAGCAGCGGGGCCGCCGCCAGCCCACCCAGCAGCGAGCTCGTTGCCAGCGTCAAGGCGATGTAGAGACCATGTCGGTTCAACAGGATCTGCTTGAGTGGCATGCCGGAATTGCGCAGCTGGCAGCCGATCAACGCCAGCAGCAGGTACAGCACCCACTCGGCGAGGTGCTCCGCCAGCTGGAAAGGGGTCGACCCCCAGCGGCCGACCAGCAGCAGGCCGAGGACCAGGCCTGCAACGACCACCCCGACCAGCGCCAGTGAGCCAGCCATGGCGGCCAGTTTGCTGGTGGGTGCACCTTCAACGACCTGCCTTTCCCCCAGATCCAGGCGCAGTCGCCGCGACAGCCACCATAGGGCTGCCAGATTGAACAGCGAAATCACGCTGAACAGCGTCAGCGCTTGGCCGCCCATGCGCGACAGCTGGTTGCCGAGATCTGGCAAACCCGCAAGGCTGATGCCCATCAGCAGCAGGATGAGATAGATGGAGGCGCTGACGCCTCGATTGATCCAGCCAAGCACCGCAGCGCTGCGAACGGGGATCAGGTAGCCCAGTACCAGGGGCAGCAGAACGATCAACAGACCGCTAAACATGAAAGTGCATCCTTGCTTGATAGAGTGCTCGTCGGCGCTTCCCAGAGCGCAGGGAGAAAAGGAGATGGTCGGCCGGTATAAGGGGTGGCTGGATCGCTCCCATGGGTGATCCACTCGCAGCACGAAGCGCCCGGGTGATAGCCGCGGGCGCAGGTAGAGCGCTGGGACATGTCCCTCGCTACCCGCAGTGCCAACATAAAGCGCACTACTCTATGCAAATTTGGTCGGCCGGGAAAGGCGACCAAAGCGGCAGAGCGTCGTCGGTGCAAGAGAGGGGGAAGCGCCGCTGAGCGGTGGTCCGCGACCTCGGTTGGGATGGGGGGTGGGTCACGGGAGGGTGAGTGAGGTGAGTGCCAGCTCGCTGACCTGCTCGCCCCGCTTGGTATAGGTCACGCCGAGCAACAGGCCAGCAAGCTCAGGATGAAAGGTCACCACCATGTGTCGGTCGTCTTTGTCAGGGTCTGCCAGTCGAACCCTGGGCGCGTCGATAGAGCGTCCCTGCACTTCCATCCTGCGTGACGCCATGGGGGTGGCAATCAGTCGTTCCTGTTCGCCCTTGTGGTCGAGGTAGCGAAGCTCACAGGAGGGCGAGCAGCCATGCTGCTGTACCTGGCGAGACAGCTGAATCAACGCTGTCTGCCGATCAGGGGTCTGCCGCAGCTGCGGTGCATTGAGCTGGTAGCGCTTGCCGATACCTAGCAGCTTGTAGCCGCTGGCGTAACCAATGGCTTGAAGCTGTGCCCCCTGGCTCAGGAATCTCGCGCTTTCCTGACCTTCTGCAACGGCGACGCGAGCGCGCATATCACTGAGCCAATGTTCGCCCTCTGGCTGCAGACGGTGATGGACGGTGGCATCCGGCCAGCCGTCCACCGACAGGTGATAGCGAGCGTCGAAGGCCGATAGCGTCGCGGCCTGTGCCGTGACAGGCATGATCAGCAGCCACAGCAGACTGGCGCCGAGCGCCTGGCGGCAGTGGGTGACAAGTCGGCGATAGTGGAGAATAGAGGCCATGGTGTTATCCGTGCTGGCAAGTCGGGTCGCTTACTGTGGGAGGCCGATTCCGCGACAAGGTTCCGCGACGCTGGCGATGACGCGGATCAGTGGTTACGCTGCATGACAGCATGGTCAGCGTGAGGCGGGTCTGAAAAGTGCCTGCGCTCGTCGACTTTTCGGTCAATGCCTCGACCCTGCGCCGTTTCCAACGACCAAGGAGTCTGCCTTATGGCACGTTTGTTGCTGCTCGCGGGAGATTTTGTCGAAGATTATGAAATCATGGTGCCGTTCCAGGCCTTGCAGGCCATGGGGCACCGTGTCGATGCGGTCTGTCCTGACAAGAAGGAAGGCGATACGGTCAAGACGGCCATCCATGACTTCGAAGGTGACCAGACCTATACCGAAAAGCCGGGGCATCTGTTCGCGCTGAACGAGACCTTTGCCGACATCACTGTAGCAGACTACAACGGTTTGGTGATCCCAGGCGGCAGGGCGCCGGAGTATCTGCGCCTGGACGAGCGGGTACTGGAGGTAGTGCGCCACTTCGTCGACAGTGAAAAACCGGTTGCAGCCGTCTGCCATGGTGCCCAACTGTTGGCCGCCGCGGTGTCATTGTCGGGTCACCGCATCTCCGCGTACCCGGCCTGTGCGCCGGAAGTGCGCCTGGCCGGAGGAGAATTTGTCGACCTCGAGGTGACCGATGCGATCACCTGTGGCAAGTTCGTGACCGCGCCAGCCTGGCCGGCGCATCCGGAGTGGTTGCGCCAGTTCAACGCGCTGCTGTAGAACGCGCTGCTGTAGACAGCAGCGGGCGGTGGCGAGCCCCATGCTGGGGAGGAGACTCACGTGCGGGTGTCGTCGCCAATCGATTGCCGCAGGGCAAACGCCGCAAGTAAGCGTCGCAGTGAAACCCTGAAGGGTAACGATGAGGTACATCGAGGAAGCGTATCCCTATAGTGGTCGGTTCGGTGCCTCATTGTGCTGCTGGCGAGGCCATGAAGTGGGTGTTTGCTCGACGCCAAGGCCCCGTTATTCGGGCCTTGGTGGTCAGTCTGTCGGTTATCGACGGAGTCACAAGTGATGGGGTTGACGTGAGTAGACGACTGGTCTAGTGTGCGATGTATGACGACTAAAGCTCCCACCAGAGACCTGTTGATTCAGGTCGGCATGACCACCTTTGCCGAGCACGGCTATACGGCCACGGGCATCAATGCGGTGCTCAAGGCGGCAGGCGTGCCGAAGGGGTCCTTCTATCACTACTTCGCCAGCAAGGAGGCGTTCGGCCTTGCGGTCGTTGAGTCTTTCGCGGAAGAGTACGACAAGCGCTTCCAGGACTTGCTGGTGCATTCTTCTGACGAGCCCTTTGCGCGGCTGCACCGTTATTTCGCTGAAGCGCGTCAAGGCATGGCGGAATGCGGTCACTTGCGCGGCTGTCTGATTGGCACCCTGGGACAGGAGATGTCGTCCCAAAGTGACTGCTTGCGAGACGCCCTTGACGGCATTTTCAAGCGCTGGGAAAGCTACTTTGCCAGCTGCCTGAAAGAAGGGCAGCAAGCAGGCACGATTCGCAGCGATATCTCCGCAGAGGCGATGGCATCGTTCATCCTGGCGGGCTGGCAGGGTGCCATGCTCAGGGCCAAGATGATGAGGACCTGCTCGCCCATGTCGGAGTTTGAGGACACGTTGCTGGCGTGTATCAAGGCCTGAGCCGCAAGAGTAGGACCGCGTGAACCGCTTCGGCAGCATCGCGGCGACACTGCGGCAAGACGGAACAAGCGCCTGCACGAATGAGCCGCTGCATTGGGCACAGCCCTGACGCCTCGCAGATAGCGCTTAGGCCTCGGGTTTCGCGCTCTTCGGGCTTCGCGACAAGTGCGTCCGGCGACTCATTCCGCTCGTTGGACGTGTGCAGCGCTCCTGGTGCTTTTTTTTGAACGCAATCACTAATAGACTGGTCTAAAAATTTGTACAGCATGGTTGAAAATCTATTCAATAGTTGTACATTAAGTGTATTGATAGAGAGCGTCACTGGTGAGTCCCTTCCGGGATAGGCGTCAGGTTTCGACGTCAGGGCTAGTTTCCATTGCCAGCAACCAGGACGGGTCTCCAGTGCTGGCGGCCAGCGCTACTCACCTAGGCTGTCTAGCGGTGGCGTGATGGCATTGGCAGGACAGCCAACGGAATCTCTCGTCATGTGAAAACGTTGCACCAGCAACAACGGCGACCTTTTTCATTTTCTTGCCAGATCGTCACGCCAAGACGATGACCACTGATCAGGAGGCTTTGTATGAGCGCTGAACAGGATCCGCTTTTTACCCCCCAGGCACTGGGTGATATTGAACTGCCGCATCGTGTCTTGATGTCTCCGCTCACGCGCTCGCGTTCCGCGCAGCCAGGGGATATCCCTCAGCAGATGAATGTGGACTACTACCGTCAGCGCGCGGGTGCCGCTCTGATCCTGAGTGAGGCGACGCAGATTTCACCCCAGGGAAAGGGCTATGCGTTCACCCCTGGCATTCACAGCCAGGAGCAGATCGCAGGCTGGCGCAAGGTCACCGATGCGGTGCATGAGGCCGGCGGCCGTATCCATGCCCAACTGTGGCATGTCGGACGGATTTCCCATCCCGAGCTACAGCCCGGCAAGGCTGACCCGGTCGCCCCGTCGGCGATCAAGCCGGAGGGGGCCAAGACGTTTATCAGCGCTGAATCAGGCATGGTCGACGTGCCGACCCCCCGTGCGCTGGACGTTGACGAGCTGCCCGGTATCGTCGAGCAGTATCGCCAGGCCGCCATCAATGCGCGTGAGGCGGGCTTCGACGGTGTTCAGGTCCACGCTGCCAACGGTTATTTGCTCGATCAGTTTCTCAAGTCGGACAGCAACGCACGCACTGACGCCTATGGTGGCAGTGTCGAGAACCGCCTGCGCCTGCCGCTGGAAGTCGTGCGCGCCGTGGTCGACGTATGGGGCAAGGGGCGTGTCGGCGTGCGCATCAGCCCGACGGGCAGCTTCAATGACGTGCACGACCAGAAGCCTGAAGAGACCTTTCCTGCCTTCGCTGCGGCACTGGATGACGTCGGCATTGCCTACCTGGAGGTGGTCGAGGATTCCTTCCAGGGCAATCATGAGAACGGCCGTCCCGAAGCCATCATCAGCGCCATCCGTGACAGCTTCAGCGGCGTGTACATTGCCAACGGTGCCTACACCGCCAGCGAAGCGCGCGAGCGTATTGCCGCCGGCAAGACGGACCTGGTGACCTTCGGCCGCCCGTTCATCGCGAACCCGGACTTGCCTGAACGCTTCCGCCGCCATGCGCCCCTCAATGAGCCGGACTACGACACCTTCTACGGTGGCGATGAAACGGGCTACACCGACTATCCGTTTCTCGACGAACAGTGATGAAGACGGCCCCCCCGGAGAGCCGAGTCCCGCACCCCGCGGGGGTGCGGTGGCGCTTAGACACGACACCGTTAATGACACTCTTAACGGCACGCTAGATGACATTCTCAACGACAGTCTCAATGACGCATTCGGTGACGCTCTGAGGCCTTCGCGGAGCGACCCCAGACGGGCGTGCTTCGTGCATGACATGGGGCGACGGGTGTTGTTACCGAGCGTCGATGTCTTCACGGATCGATAATGGAGATCAGCATGGATATCAAGAACGTAAGTACCGACGGCATCCAGGACAAGGTTGTCATTATCACCGGTGCCAGCAGCGGTCTGGGCGAGGCGACAGCCAAGCGTCTGGCCAAGGGTGGCGCCAGGCTCGTGCTGGGGGCTCGCCGCGACGACCGCCTCAAGCGCCTGTGCGAGGAGATCAAGGCCGAAGGTGGGCAAGCCGTCTACCGGGTGACCGACGTGACCGATCGTGAGCAGGTAGAGGCCCTGGCACAGCTGGCGCGTGACGAGTTCGGGCGGATCGATGTGCTGGTCAACAATGCTGGCCTGATGCCGCTGTCGCCGCTGGACAAGCTCAAGGTAGACGAGTGGGACCAGATGGTGGACGTCAACATCAAGGGCGTGCTCTACGGCATTGCCGCCGTTCTACCCACCATGCGTGAACAGCACGAGGGCCACGTCATCAACCTGTCCTCCGTGGCGGGCCATGTGGTATTCCCGGCCGCTGCGGTCTACTGCGCGACCAAGTTCGCGGTCAAGGCGTTGACCGAAGGGCTGCGTCAGGAGTCCGGTGGCGAGATCCGGGCCACCAACATCTCCCCTGGGGCCATTGACACTGAATTGACCCAATCGATCAGCGATGATGATACGGCCAAGGGGGTCAATGAGCTTTACACCCTGGCCATCGACGCTGACGCGGTGGCTCGCGCGATTGCCTTTGCGGTGGAGCAGCCGGCCGACGTGGACGTCAATGAGCTGGTGCTGCGCCCGACCCGTCAGGAGCTGTAAGCTAGGCGGGAACATCGGCACTGAGTCAGCTGTCGGGTCATGTTGCGGCGAGGAGGGTGGCGCCGTTGCCACCCGACTCGATTTGCCGACGAACATGACGACAGCGGATCCCGGTCTGAGCGGGATGATGCCCACATCACGTGAAGGAACATCATGAGCAACGACACACAGTACCAGCCGCCGAAAGTATGGAAGTGGGAAGGCGAAAGTGGCGGTCAATTTGCCAGCATCAACCGGCCGATCGCCGGACCGACCCACGACAAGGAGCTACCGGTCGGAAAACACCCGCTGCAGCTCTACTCCCTGGCGACGCCCAATGGCGTGAAGGTCAATATCATGCTGGAGGAGTTGTTGGCGCTGGGCCATGACCAGGCGGAATACGATGCCTGGTTGATCCGCATCGGCGATGGCGACCAGTTCTCCAGCGGTTTCGTGGAGATCAACCCGAACTCGAAGATCCCGGCATTGGTGGACCACAGCACTCAGCCAGCGACGCGGGTGTTTGAGTCGGGGTCAATCCTGGTGTATCTGGCGGAGAAATTTGGCGCCTTTCTGCCCACTGACCACAAGTCCCGGACCGAGGCCATGAACTGGCTGTTCTGGCAGATGGGGTCCGCGCCATATCTGGGCGGAGGCTTCGGGCATTTCTACGCCTACGCGCCTGAGAAGTACGAGTATCCGATCAATCGCTTCACCATGGAAACCAAGCGCCAGCTGGATGTGCTGGATCGCCACCTGGCCGACCATGAATTCCTGGCGGGTGACAGCTACAGCATCGCCGACATGGCGACGTTTGCCTGGTACGGCCAGCTGGTCCTGGGCCGGCTGTACGATGCCGCCGAGTTTCTGTCGGTGCACGAGTACACCCACGTGCTGCGCTGGGCCAAGGCCATCGATGCCCGCCCCGCCGTCAAGCGTGGGCGCATGGTCAATCGCACCTTCGGCGAGCCTGCCGAGCAGCTGCACGAACGGCACGATGCCAGTGACTTCGACACGCGCACCCAGGACAAGATCGGCGGTGACAGCTGAGCAGGGACGTGATGCAAGATCGTTGATCAACGACAGCAGAAGGGCACCTCCATGAGGTGCCCTTTTTTTGCTGGTTCGCAAGGGTGTGTCAGCGATTCCAGGCCACGATGAGCGCTGCTATCAATAGCCTGCTTCGGGGTCCACGGTCTCGATCTCCTTGCCCTGGCTAAGCGCCTCGATGCTTGCGGCGACCTGGTCGAGGGCCTCGTTGAGCGGGGTAGGGCCAGCCATGTGAGGCGTCACCAGAACCCTCGGGTGGTGCCACAGCGGGCTGGAGGACGGCAAGGGTTCCACCGGGAAGGCGTCGAGCAGCGCCCCGCGCAGACGACCCTCCTGATCGTCATCGGCCGGGCCCAATGCCTGCAGTAGCGCTGCCTCGTCAATCAAGGTGCCGCGACCGGGGTTGATCAGGCTGGCACCCTGGGGCAGTAGCGCCAGGCTGCGCTGGTTGATGATGTGGTGAGTCGCAGGGGTATCTGGCAGAAGCAGCACCAGGGTGCGTGAGCGTTGCAGCGCCTGCTCCAGTCCAGCGTCTCCGTGCAGGCACTCGATATCTTCCAGCGACTTGGGCGATCGACTCCAGCCAAGCACCGGGTAGCCGTCGGCGGCGATGGTGGCGGCGACCTTGGCGCCGATGGCCCCCAATCCCAGTACGCCGACCGTCCACTCCTGCTTGTCGATGACGGCGTGTTCTCGCCACTGGGCCTGCTGCTGCTGGCGCTGATAGCGATCGAAATCCCGTTGGAAATGCAGCAGGCCATAGCGGGTGTAGTCGGCAATCAACTCGCCCATGCCCGCATCGCGCAGCTTGACGATCGGGACATCTCGGGGCAGGGCCGGGTTATTCAGCAAGGCATCGACCCCAGCCCCCAGGTTGATGATGCCCTTGAGGCCGGAGCACTCCCGCATCAGCGTCTCATCCGGTTTCCAGGCGGCCAGGTAGTCGGCCTCGGCGCGCTGCTGTCGATCCGTGTCTTGGCTCTTCCAGATGGTCGCGCCGGGTAGCCGTTCGCTCAATGCGCGCTGCCACTGGTCTGCCTGGTCGGTATGTACGATAACTTTCATGGACAGTCCTCTGCGGGCGGTAGGTCGGGTCTAGTAGACAATCTGCATCATGGGTGGCGGGGCGTCATCCAGCAGCTGCGCCAGGCGCCTGAGGCCTTCCTCCAGGCGCTCGATATCCGGCTCGGCGCCAAGGCTCAGACGCACCCGTCGCGGGGCCGGAGTCTGCTCTACCATGAAGGGCGTGGCCGTGGTGATCGCCACGCCTTCCTGTTCGGCCAGTTGCTGCAGTTCCTCCGCGCGCCAGCTTCCCGGTAGCGATAGCCACACATGCAGGCTGGTGGGGCGAGAGGCGCGGCCATGCTCCGCCAGCAGGCGGGCGGCCAAGCGCTGGCGTTCGGCCAGCAGATCCCGTTGATGAGCCGCCATCTGATCCACGCTGCCGTCCTCCAGCCAAGCATTGGCCACTTCAAAGCACAGTGGCGTGGCCATCCAGGAGGTCGCGCGCAGGCGTGGCAGCGTATGGTGAAGCTGGCTGCGCGGTACGGTCAGATATCCTGCGCGCAGTCCCGGCATGGTGGCCTTGGTCAGGCTGGTGACATGAAACCCTTGGGTGGGGATGCGCGCGCTGACCGGGGCCAGGGGTTGGGGCTCAAGCAACGCGTGAACGTCATCTTCGATCAGCCAGACCCCATGCCGCTCGAGGATCGCGGCAATGTCGTCCCGACGGGCCTCGCCCTGAGTCGCTCCGGTAGGGTTGAGCTGGCTTGATGTCAGGCACACGGCGCGAGGCTTGAAGCGGCGACAGGCGGCATCCAGTGCCTCCGGCACCATGCCCTGACCATCGATGGCGACGCCTCTCAGCTGGAAGCCAAGTGTTCGCGACAGGGCGATCAGTCCATGGTCGGTGAGGGCTTCGGTCAGCACCAGATCACCGTGTTGCACCACGCTGGAAATGGCCAGCATGATGCCGTGAGCGCCACCGTTGGTGAGGATGCGGTCGTCCGGCTCGCCAGGCATCCCCAGCCGCTCGTTCAGCCACCAGCTGGCCAGCTCGCGTTGATGAGGGAGTCCAGCAATCGGGCGGCACGCGGCAAACACGTCAGGATGCGCCGTGTCAGCCAGTTCCCGCAGGCTGTCACGAAAGCGCTGATGATGGGCGGGAGGACACACCGGATGAGCAATCGACAGGTCAATCAATGCCTGTTCCGAGCGGGGCTCACCTGCGCGCAGATAGGCGGACTCGCGATTGTCGTCCAGCGCATTGATCCAGGTGCCGCTGCCGACCCTGGCCTGGACCAGGCCCATTTTTTCGGCCTGTGCATAGGCGCGAGATACCGTTTGTACGCTGACGCCAATGTGCTCTGCCAATCTTCGGTGGGGCGGCAAGCGAGTGCCCGGCATAAGCTCACCAGAGCGTATGCCTCGGGACAGCGCCCGAGCAATGGCCAGGTACTTTGGCTGGCCGTCGTCGGGAAGCCCATCGATCAGGGCAGCGAGTTGGCCGAGTAGATCAATTGTCATGATGCAATAAAGCCTTTGACCGGGAGCTTATACGTAGTGCTAGTATCAGCAAGACGGCATTGATCAGTCATTGTCATGACGCTTCATGACGATTGTCATGACAATTCTTTCCTCCGCACGCTACAGGGGAAGCAATGCCGCATCAAGCAGACATTGAACGAAAGCGGCGAGGCCCCAGGCCCATCTTCGGCAGCGGTTGACGCCGGTTCGTTCAAGGCATCTGCAAGGGCGCGCCGGGCCTCTAGTTGCCCGGTTTTCGGTGATGACATTGTTTGGCGAGTGGTTTCATGATTCAGGTATCCCTGCCGTTCACTCGTGAGGAATACGCTCAGCGCCTGCAGAAGGTGCGTGCCGAGATGGCGATGCGAGGCATCGATGTGCTGATCGTCAGCGACCCGTCCAACATGGCCTGGCTGACGGGCTACGATGGCTGGTCCTTTTACGTACATCAGTGCGTCTTGCTGGGGCTCGAGGGCGAGCCCGTGTGGTACGGCCGGCGTCAGGACAGCAACGGTGCGCTGCGCACCTGCTGGATGGATCCGGACAACATCACCTATTACCCCGACTATTACGTCCAGAACCCCGACATGCACCCCATGGAGTATCTGGCGCAGTCGATCATGCCTGACCGGGCATGGTGTGAAGGGGTGGTCGGCATGGAGATGGACAATTACTACTTCTCCGCCAAGGCCTATCAGAGTCTGGTCAAGGAACTGCCCCACGCGCGTTTTCAGGATGCCAATGCACTGGTCAACTGGTGCCGAGCGATCAAGTCTCCGCGTGAGATCGAGTACATGCGGGTGGCGGCGCGTATCGTCGAGGGCATGCACTCGCGCATCCTCGAGATGATCGAGCCGGGGCTGGCCAAGTCCAAGCTGGTGTCGGAAATCTATCGTGTCGGCATTGAAGGCTGGACCGACAGCACCGGTCAGGTCTATGGCGGTGACTATCCGGCCATCGTCCCGCTGCTGCCGACGGGCAGTGATGCCGCGGCACCGCACCTGACCTGGGACGACACTCCCTTCCGCGAGGGGGAAGGCACCTTTTTCGAGATTGCCGGCTGCTACAAGCGCTACCACTGCCCGCTGTCGCGCACGGTGTTTCTGGGCAAGCCGCCCAAGGAGTTCGTGCGCGGTGAGTCGGCCTTGCTGGAAGGTATCGAAAACGGTCTTGCGGTGGCCAAGCCGGGCAATCGTACCGCCGATATTGCTCTGGCGCTCGGCGCGGCGATGGACAAGTACGGCTTTGACCGGGGGGGCGCCCGCTGCGGATACCCCATCGGTATCAGCTATCCCCCGGACTGGGGCGAGCGTACCATGAGCCTGCGCCCGTCTGACGACACCATCCTCGAACCGGGCATGACCTTCCACTTCATGCCGGGCATGTGGATGGATGACTGGGGGCTTGAGATTACCGAAAGCATCCTGATCACCGAAAACGGGGCCGAGCCCCTGGCCGACTTCCCGCGTCAGCTATTCGTCAAGTAGGCGTTTCCCCTGGCCGCTGCGGCGCTGCTGTCCCGTTGCCATGACAGGACCACAGCGCCGGATGCGATCTCACCATAATCCGGTGCCCATGACGGCATCGACATGCTTTCCGCAGATTCTGTTCTGGAGTTCCCATGAGCAAGCGCAAGAGCCCGATTTCCGCGACCGTCGATTTCGACGCCCAGGGCGTTCAGCACGGTTTTCTCAAACTGCCGATTTCCAACGACGAGTCGGCCTGGGGAGCGGTGATGATTCCGGTGACGGTGGTGGCCAATGGCGAGGGTCCCACGGCGCTGTTGACCGGTGGCAACCATGGTGATGAGTACGAGGGCATTACGGCGCTGCAGAAACTCTCGGTATCGCTCAAGCCGGAAGAGGTGCAGGGGAGGGTGATCATCGTACCGATGATGAACACGCCAGCAGCCCAGGTAGGACGACGCACCTCACCGATGGATGGCGGGAACCTCAATCGCAGCTTTCCGGGAGACCCCGACGGCAGCGTCACGGAAAAGATCGCCGACTATTTCACTCGCGAAATGGTGCCGATGGCCGATATCGTGCTGGACCTGCATTCTGGCGGCCGCACCCTCGATATCATTCCGTTTGGTGCATCCCATGTGCTCGACAACCCCGAGCAGCAGCGTCAGGCGCTGGAAGGCGCCAAGGCCTTTGGCGCTCCTTACGCCATGATGATGTTCGAACTCGATGCAGCGGCCCTGTTCGATACGGTGGTGGAAAGTCAGGGCAAGGTCTTCATCGCGACCGAGCTGGGTGGCGGTGGCACCTCGACCCCCGAGAGCCTCGCCATCACCGAGCGCGGCATCGACAATATCTTGATTCACTTCGGCTTGAAGCAGGGTGAGGTAGCGATGCCCGAGACCCAGGTCTATCTCGATATGCCGGATGCCAGCTGCTACGTGCAGAGTGAACACACCGGGCTACTCGAACTGACCCACGCCCTCGGCGACAGCGTTCAACGCGGTGATGTGATTGCAAGGGTGTATGACATGACGCGCAGCGGTGCCAAGCCCATCGAGTATCGGGCCGAACGCGATGGCATCCTGGCGGCCCGTCGCTTTCCGGCACAGGTCAACATGGGGGACACCATTGCGGTGATCGCGGAAGTGGTGGAATCCCTGGGCGAGTCATGAAACTTGACCGTTACGATCTCAAGATACTGTCCATCCTGTCCCAGGACGGGCGCATCACCAAGTCGCGGCTGGCCGAAGCCATCAACCTCTCGGTCAGCCCCTGCTGGGAGCGGGTGAGGCGTCTGGAGAAGGCCGGCGTCATCGAAGGCTATTGCGCCAGAATCAATGCCGCCGCATTGGTTCGGCGCACCCCCGTATGGGTGCAGATCGAGCTCAAGGCCCATAACGCCGAGAGCTTCCAGCGGTTCGAGGCCTTGGTTCATGCGACCGACGAGGTGACGGAATGTGTGGCCGTCGGTGGAGGGGTCGACTACTTGATCAAGGTCGAGACCGAGACCATCGACGCCTATCAGCGATTGATCGATGACTGGCTGACGTCGGACATCGGGATCGAGCGCTATTTCACCTACATCGTGACCAAGCAGGTCAAGGCGCCGCGCCAGGGGGTCGATATCGATGCCCTGAACAGCAGCGCTACTTGAGGCTCGAGCCGGGCCTCGTCAGGGGCCTGCCTGGGTCATCGGTTTGCACAAACCTGCATGGCAGAAAAAACCTCGATGTAGCGAGTCGGGACAAAAAAAATGCCATCTTCCAGCGGCGGCTTCAAAAAGTCCGTCCCTGGTATCTCCCTTACCATGACGTCATTGCGTGGCGCCTGCCATGGCATTGATACAGGTGTTCCGTCCCCCTGATGAGACGACGGAACCGACTAGGGAGGTAGCGTCATGAAGCTCAGCGATCCGCGTCTGTTTCGTCAGTATGCCTACATCGGTGGCAAGTGGACCCACGGTGATGAAGGCCGCGAAGAAGCGGTGATCAACCCCGCCAATGGTGAGGTGATCGGTCATATCCCGCTGCTCGAGCCGGCCCAGATCCGTCGTAGTGTGGACGTGGCCGACGAGGCCTTCGCCCAGTGGCGAGCCCTGCGCGCCGACGAGCGCTGTGAACGTCTGCTGGCGTGGTACGACTTGCTGCAGCAGCATCGCGAAGATCTGGCGACGATCATGACGCTCGAGCAGGGCAAGCCGCTGCCCGATGCGCGTGGAGAAGTGGAGTACGGGGCAAGCTTCGTGCGCTGGTTCGCCGAGGAGGGCAAGCGAACCTACGGCGAGACGATTCCCAGCCACATTCCCAACGCGGCGCTGGGGACGATCAAGGAGCCGGTCGGCATTGCGCTGCTGATCACGCCATGGAATTTTCCGCTGGCGATGATCACCCGCAAGGCAGCAGCAGCCATGGCGGCGGGGTGCCCGGTGATCGTCAAGCCGGCCAACGAGACGCCGTTCTCTGCGTTGGCCCTGGCGGAGCTGGCCGAGCGTGCCGGAATCCCGGCGGGCATCTTCAATGTGGTGCTGGGGGATGCCGCCCAGGTGTCATCGCTGCTGTGCGCCGAGGACCGGGTCAAGGCGGTGTCCTTCACCGGCTCCACCCGTGTGGGGCGGCTGTTGCTGGAGCAATCCGCGCCGACGGTCAAGCGGGTGTCGATGGAGCTCGGCGGTAACGCGCCCTTCATCGTGGGCCCGGACATGGACCCCAAGGAAGCGGCCCTGGCCGCCGTGGCGGCCAAGTTCCAGACCGCGGGGCAGGACTGCCTGGCGGCCAACCGGATCCTGGTTCACGAGTCGATCCACGACGCCTTCGTGGCGCACTTTAGCGAGCGTATGGCCGCCTTGACCGTGGGCGACGGGATGCTCAGCGAAGTGGACCTGGGGCCGCTGATTCACCGCCGGGCGGTGGAAAACGCCCGTGCCACCGTGGACGACGCCGTCTCCCGCGGTGCCACCCTGGTCGCCGGGGATCAGACGGATGCTCCGGGAGAGAACTTCTTCATGCCGGTGCTGCTCACAGGCGTGACCCAGGACATGAAAGTATGGCGTCAGGAGTGTTTTGCTCCGGTGGCGGGCGTGACGGCTTACCGCGATGACGATGAGGTGATCGCTCTGGCCAATGACACCGAGTACGGCCTGGCCGCCTATGTCTACACCCATGACATCAGGCGGATCTGGAAACTGCTGCGCGCCCTGGAGTTCGGCATGGTGTCGGTGAACTCGGTCAAGATGACCGGTCCTCCCGTGCCGTTTGGGGGCGTCAAGCAGTCGGGCCTGGGACGCGAAGGTGGCGCCACCGGTATCGATGAATATCTGGAAACCAAGTACTACTGCCTCGGCGCACTGGGCTCGGTCTCTGGCAGCTAGATGACAGCCTGCGGTGATGGACGACATGACCGCGGCAGGACGGTCGGCCCTTAGCAGGTACGGGCCGACATTGATGACGAAACCGCTGATCCGTTCTCTCGGCGAGAGCGTGAAGCGCTACGGGCAAGAAACAAGGAAACCACATGAGCACCCATCAGGACCTGATCGATCGCGACCGCAAGGTCACCTTTCACGCCTCGACGCACCTGCGTGACTTCGCCCATGGCGACGCGCCTGGCCGCGTCATCACCGGCGGCAAGGGCATTCACATCGTCGACAAGGACGGCCGCGAATTCATCGACGGTTTTGCCGGGCTCTACTGCGTCAACATCGGCTATGGCCGCACCGAAGTCGCCGAGGCCATTTACCAGCAGGCGCTGGAGATGTCCTACTATCACACCTACGTTGGTCACTCCAATGAGCCTCAGATCGCCCTGTCCGAGCAGATTCTGAAGCTGGCGGGTCCCGGCATGTCCAAGGTCTACTATGGCCTGGGCGGCAGCGATGCCAACGAGACCCAGCTGAAGCTGGTGCGCTACTACAACAACGTTCTGGGCCGCCCGCAGAAGAAGAAGGTCATCTCGCGCCAGCGTGGCTATCACGGCTCCGGCCTGGCCACCGGCTCGCTGACCGGTCTGAAGGCGTTCCATGATCAGTTCGACCTGCCCATGGCCGGAGTGCTGCACACCGAGGCACCCCATTACTACCAGCGCAGTGCCGAGCAGGCCGGCATGAGCGAGCGCGAGTTCTCCGCCTATTGTGCCGAGAAGCTCGAGGAGATGATTCTGGCGGAAGGTCCCGACACCGTGGCGGCCTTCATTGGTGAGCCGGTGCTCGGCACCGGCGGCATCGTGCCTCCGCCCGAAGGATACTGGGACGCCATCCAGGCGGTGCTGGCGAAGTACGACATCCTGCTGATCGCCGATGAAGTGGTCTGTGGCTTTGGCCGTATCGGCGCCGATTTCGGCAGCCACGCCTATGGCATCAAGCCCGACCTGATCACCATCGCCAAGGGCCTGACCAGTGCCTATCAGCCCTTGTCCGGAGTGATCGTGGGGGATCGCGTGTGGCAAGTGCTTGAGCAAGGTACCAGCGAGCTGGGCCCGATCGGTCACGGTTGGACCTATTCCGGCCACGCTCTGGGGTGTGCTGCAGCTCTGGCCAACCTGGCGATCATCGAGCGTGAGAACCTGACCGGCAACGCGCGTGATACCGGCGCCTACCTGCAGAGCCGCATGCAGGCGGTGTTCGGCGATCATCCCATCGTCGGTGAGGCCCGTGGGGTGGGCATGCTGGCGGCACTGGAATTTGCCGTGGATCCTGAATCCCGCCAGGCCTTCGACGCGAGCCACAAGGTGGGCCCACGGATCGCCGCCGCGGCGCTCGAGGAGAACCTGATTGCTCGTGCCATGCCGCAGGGTGACATCCTCGGGTTTGCGCCGCCGCTGACCACTACCCGCGCCGAGGTCGATGAAATTGTCGCCCGTGCCGAGCGTGCCGTGAACAAGGTCACCGATCAGCTGGTCAAGGAAGGCGTTCTGCAGACCGCCTGACGTCAGCGCTGATCTGCGGTGTGTGACATGGGGTCGTCTCCTTGAGGGAGGCGGCCCCTGTCGGTTTTTACGCGGCGGCGGGGGCGCTGGAGGACGGTCGCCTTCGTCGCGCGCCATAAAAGGAGACAGCCATGCAAGCCTCCACGTGCTCTGCCCATGGCGTGAGCCTGGACGAGATCTTCAAGGCCCGACACCGGATTGCCGGCCAGGTGACACGTACACCGCTGGTGTTGTCGCGACCGCTGTCCGAACGCTTTGACGCTGAGGTGTATCTCAAGCTCGAAACCTTGCAGCCCACCGGCGCGTTCAAGCTGCGCGGTGCCACCAACATGATCGCCGCGCTGCTGGAGCGAGATGGACGCGATGCCCTGGCACGTGGCGTGACCACTGCCTCCACCGGCAACCATGGGCGTGCGGTCGCCTATGCGGCGTCGCGTCTCGGGGTACCCGCCGTGATCTGCCTGTCGCGATTGGTGCCGGCTAACAAGGTCGCCGCTATCGAGGCCCTGGGCGCCCAGGTTCGACAGGTGGGAGCCAGCCAGGATGAGGCCTTCATGGAGGTGGCGCGCTTGGTGGAGCAAGAGGGCATGACGCTGATCCCTCCCTTTGATGCCCCCCTTATCGCGGCGGGTCAGGGCACCATCGGGATCGAGCTGCTGGAAGACCTGCCCGAGCTTGACCGAGTGATCGTGGGGCTGTCCGGTGGAGGACTGCTGGGAGGCATTGGGGCCGCTATCAAGGGCGTGCGTCCTGCTGCCAGCGTCAGCGGTGTCAGCCTGGCCGAGGGGGCCGCCATGCATGCCAGCCTCACGGCGGGCTATCCGGTAGAGGTGGACGAGGTCGAGAGCCTGGGAGACTCCCTGGGTGGCGGTATCGGCTTGGACAATCGCTGCACCTTCGAGCTGGTCAAACAGGTGATGGACGACCATTGCCAAGTGTCGGAGCGCGCTATCGCCCAGGCCATGGTGGACCTGCTCGAGCACGACAAGATCCTGGTCGAAGGGGCCGCCGCTGTCGGTTTGGCGGCCATGGCGCAGGGCCATCTGGACGTTCGCGGAGAGCGCGTTGTGCTGGTACTTTCCGGCAATGGCGTTTCGCTGGATACCCTTGACCAGGCGCGCCGGTGTGCGGCCGATGGCCCTCGCGGCTGAGGCGCGCACTTGAGGCGCGCACTTGAGGCGCGCACTTGAGGCCCGCACTTGAGACCAAGGCTGGATCCAGCGTCCGCCTCAGGACTTTCTTCACAGGGCACCGACAGGTGACAGGTGTCCTATCCATGACAAGGAGCCATGCATGCAGCTCTTCAACCGCGAACAGATTCGTCAGGCTGTCGCTATCGACCATCACGCCCTGACAGCCGTCGAAGAGGGCTTCGCCGCGCTGGGGCGAGGCGAGGTGGTGCAGCCGCCGATCCTGTCCATGGCCATTGAGGAGGCCAATGGCGAGGTGGACGTCAAGACCGCCCATATTCGTGGTCACGACCGCTTTGCGATCAAGGTCAGCCCGGGGTTCTTCGACAACCCCAAGATAGGCCTGCCGAGCCTGAATGGTCTGATGATGGTGTTCTCGGCCCGCACCGGTCTGGTCGATGCGGTGCTGTTCGATGAGGGCTATCTGACGATGGTGCGCACCGCCTTGGCGGGCGCCATCGCTGCCAAGTACCTGTCCCGTGACTCCAGTCGCCGGGTCACCGTGTTGGGAGCCGGGGAGCAGGCCATCCGGCAGGTCGAGGCACTGCGGCTGGTACGTGACATCGAGATCGTCGATGTATGGTCTCGGCGTGGGTCGGCTGCCGAGGAGTACGCCGAGACCATGCGTGGGGCGGGGCTTACCGTGAACGTCCATGGCAGTGTGCGTGAGGCCTGCGCGATGGCCGACATCATCGTCACTACCACGCCTTCCCAGGCACCGATTCTGGAGGCCGCCGACCTGCCCGAAGGGGTGCATGTGACCGCCATGGGGTCGGACAGTTCGGATAAGCGGGAGTTGGCCGAAAGCGTACTGACGCGTGCCGACGCCTTTGTCTGTGACACCCGCGCCCAGAGCGAGTCCAACGGCGAGCTGAAGGCGTTTCATGGACGTGAGGTGCCGTTCAAGGTGCATGAACTGGGCCAGGTCATTGCGCGTGGGGATCGTCTGCGCCTGTCCGATGCCACCATTACCGTGTGTGACCTCACCGGGACGGGCGTGCAGGATACGGCCATTGCCGCCCATGCCCTGAATCGGCTGGGCTAGCGGCTCATCGCCAGAACGTCAGGGCGGTGATGGCCAAGTTTGCCAATAACAGGCCGAATCAGGACGATTCCAGACGCTGGGGGAGGCTGCGCTGCCAATCGTTTTTGCTGAAACGAGATTTTTTGCGGAGGATAGAGGGGTCTTGAGTGTCTGGAGCTGTCATGCCCTCTCTACCTGCGCCTCTACGTCATCGGCGTAGATGGATCGTCATCCTGGCGCGACTTGGCTATACCGCCAAGGGCGTTGTCTATCTGCTGATCGGAATCCTGGCCGCGCTGGGGGCGGTGGGACTGGGCGGTGACAATGTCGGCACCAAGGAAGCCCTGGCTCATCTGGCGCGGCAACCGTTTGGCTCGCTGATGCTGGCGGCACTGGTGGCGGGTCTCTATGCCTATGCCGCCTGGCGTGGCTTGCAGGGACTGTTCGATGTGGAGAATCGTGGCCGTAGTCTGAAGGCCCTGGGCACACGGGCGGCGCTGGTGATCAGCGGACTCATCTACGCCAGTCTAGGCTGGTACGGGCTTGAGCTGCTGGATGATCCTCACGAGACCACGGGAGGGGCCGAGGAGCGAACAGCGATGCTGATGTCCCACCCTGGCGGTCTCTGGCTGGTAGCCGCACTGGGCCTGATCTTTATCGGTGTTGGCGTGCGCCAGTCTTGGCGTGCGTTGACCGCCAGCTACCTGGAGCGCTGGCGACGACAGGACATGAGCAAGCGCCAGAAAGACCTCGCGTCAGGGCTCAGCCGCTGGGGCCTGGCCGCTCGCGGCGTGGTTTTCGCACTGATCGGAGGCTTTCTGCTGGCTGCTGCCTGGCAGGCCGACCCAGGCCAGGCCGAGGGGCTGGGTGGGGCCTTGGATGCTCTGGCCGCCCAGCCCTTTGGCCCATGGTGGTTGGCCGCGGTGGCAGGAGGACTGCTCAATTACGGCACCTACTGTGTGATCAATGCTCGCTTCCGACAGGTGAAGGTGGACTGATGCGCCCGGTGCCGGCGCATCACCTGCCGCGCTTGGCACGGATCGTCAGCGCCACCCCGGCGATGGCGATGACCATGCCGGCCAGGGATAGCGCCGGCAGGCCTTCATCGAAGAGCCACCAGGCCTCGACCGCGGTCACCGGCGGAACCAGGTAGAACAGGCTGGCGACCCGGGAAGCTTCTCCGCGCTTGATCAGCAGCATCAACAGCAGAATGGCCGCGATCGACAGCACCAGCACCAGCCAGCCAAGGGTCAGGACAAAGGTCAGTGTCCACTCGACCTCGCGGCTTTCCAGCAGCAGGCAACCCCCACCGAGCAGCGCCAGCGCGCCCAGATATTGCACCACGCTGCCCCCGAGCAGAGGCATGCCGGTGCAAAAGCGCTTCTGGTACAGCGTTCCCAGCGCGATACCCAGCAGCGCGACCAGCGTACAGGCCAGCGCAGGCCAGCCGAACCCGTCGAAGGACAGGGCCGACAGGTCCATCTTGCCGCCCAGCACCAGGCTGACGCCTGCCAGCCCCATCACGAGCCCCAGCCATTGCACCGGTGTGAGCCTCTCGCCAAGCAATGGGCCCGCCAGTGCCGCCGTCAGCAGCGGCTGCAGGCCCACCAGTAAAGAGGCTAGCCCCGCCGGCATACCCAGACTGATGGCATAGAACACGCCGCCTAGATAGGCCCCATGGACGAGGCACCCCGATACGGCGACGTGCCCCCACAGACGCAGCCCCCGTGGCCATGCCGATCGAGTGAGCAACACAATCGGCACCAGCAGCGCCAGGGTGGCGATGAAGCGGATGGTTAGAAAGGTGAAGGGCTCGGCGTAGGGCAGGCCGAATTTGGCACCGATGAAGCCGGTACTCCACAGCAGTACGAAGACCAACGGCATGGCTGCTGTCAGTCCGCCAGGCAGCGTCTTCGTGCTGCTCATGGGTGCGTCTCGGAGCACACGTCAGGCGCTGTGGTGGCGGCGACGGTGGCCGCGACGGTGGCGAATTCAGTGGCGCATGAAGTGGTGGATGCAGTGGTCAGTAAGGGCAGCAATACCGGCGACTGCCGAGAAGACAGGATCCGTTCCATGGAGAGGCTCCTTTGCGATAAGCCAGGGCCCAGAGGTGCGAGCCGTGAAAGCAGAGCCCATGATGCCTGAAAAGACGGCCGGGCTGGAGCTGCCGATGTCCCGTCGCTGTCGTGCTTTGGTCGTAGGTCGAGACGTCGCCAGATGATTGGTCAGACCATGATTTGGGTTGTTTTTACGGGTTTTTTTGCCTCTATGGGCACTGGTCAGACCAATCGGAGAAGGCACTTGCGTTGAAACACTGCGTTGGCCGTATTAGTGCTTTTCGCTAGCTTTTTTTCGACGACAGCCGTCCCGCGACAGGTGTGTGCTCTAGTGAATCAGGGCTCCGTTCCATCAGGGCTTTAGGAGCAAAGCGGTGAGCCGGCATATGGCTGCGCAGCAGCTCGAGCCGCACATCACCCAAGCTCTGATGCCGCATCGCTGGGGAAATACCTGCAGTCAGGTGGCGGATGTCTGCGCATGGACGCGTGCAGGGCCTGGGTCCCATCCGGGAACGCCTGCGGTAGTCAATGCTGACGCCATGGATCGACAACAACAACGCACCTGGCACCGCCGACCCTCGGCGTGCCGATCCACCTGGAGTTTTGCCATGTCTCCGATCGACAAGTCCCGGCAAGATCAGCCTGGCATGTCTACGACACCTCTCGATACCCATGCGGCCGCTGCCAGTCCTGTGACGCCGGATCGCCGCCGCTTCCTCAAGGCTGCGGCGGTGGGCTCTGCCGCTGCGGTGGCGGCTCCCTGGGTCGGCAATGTGCAGGCTCAGCAGGGCATTCGCATCCGCATGCAATCGTCCTGGCAGCCAGGGACGACCGGCTATCGCATCTTCGAACAATGGGCTAACGGTGTGGCCGAGGCCACCAGTGGTGAAGTGACGATCGAGCCCTTTCCTGCCGGCGCCGTCGCCGGCGCCTTCGAGGTAGCCGATGCGGTTCGCAATGGGGTGCTCGATGGACAGAACTGGTTCACCGTCTACTGGCCAGGAAAGATGCCGGCTGGGGTGTTTCTGACGGCCTACCCCATGGGCCTGTCCGTGCCTCACCAGTGGGACATGATGTTCGGCGCCTACGGCGGCTTCGGTATTGCCAAGGATCTTTACCGCAAACAGGGTCAGGAACTGCTGGGCTACGTGCACCACGACCTCAACCTGATTCACTCCAAGGTGCCGTTGAGAAGCTTCGACGACTTCGCTGGGGTCAAGATCCGCATGCCCGGTGGCATCGTCGCCGAAACCTTCGCCAAGATCGGCGCCCGTACCACGCTGCTGCCTGGCTCAGAGGTCTATCCTGCCCTCGAGAAGGGGACGATTGATGCGGCGGATTACACCGGTGCGGCGGTCAACTTCGAGCTGGGCTTCTGGCAGGTGACCGACTACATCATCATGGGCCCGCCTTCGACGCCCTGTCTGCACCAGGCGGTCGACCTCATGGACATCGCGGTCAACCGCCGCGTCTACGAGCGCATGTCCGATCAGACCAAGGACCTGATGCACGACCTGGTCGCTGCCTACTCCCGCGAGCACTACGCCGCCATCCAGAAGGCCAACGCCGAGGCCTGGCCGAAGTATCGCGAGAAGGGTGTCGAGATCATCCACCTGTCAGAAGAGGATGCCGACCGCTTCCGCGATGCCGCGATCCCGCTGTGGTTCGAATGGGCCAACAAGGATCCGGATGCGGCGAAGCTGTTCCGCGCCCACCTCAACACCATGCTCGACCCGGCGGTGGCCCTGATCACCGAAGAAGACATCAAGGATTTCGAGCTCAACGCTTGAGGACAATCGCGACGCTGGGGCGCCAGCGTCGCGAGTACCTTTGAATGACTGACGTGCCGCCCGGGACTGCCCGATCGGCTTCGATGAATGGTCCGTGGTCGCCTGCAGTAAGCCGGCGGCCTGCGGAGGAGCGTCAATGAATCTTCAGATCGATTTCGTTCTGCCTCACTGGCTGTACTGGTCGGTGTTGGCGGGGTTGCCGCTGGTCGTGATGCTGTTGGTGGACAGAAGTTTTCGCCGCGGCGGTCAGGTCAGCGGCAGTGATACGGCCGAGACGCCTGTGTCGTCGGAGCAGGCTGACTATGTGCCGCCGGGAAATGCGCTGACGGCGGGTATCGACCGCATCTCGGGGTTCGCCGGTCGCTATGTGGCTTACTGGTCGCTGATCGCCCCCTTTGTCTTCACCTACGAAGTGCTGATGCGCTATGCCTTCAACTCGCCGACCAACTGGGCGCATGAGTCGATGACCCTGATGTTCGGCATGCAATACCTGCTGGCGGGCGCCTTCGCCCTGCGTGAAGGTGGGCATGTACGAGTCGATATCCTCTACCAGCGGGCGGCGCCGCTCAACAAGGCAGCGCTGGACCTGGTCACCTCGATTTTCTTCTTTATCTTCACCCTGGCGCTACTGACCACCGGGTGGCGCTTCTTCTCACAGTCGGTCAGTGATGTCTGGTGGTTTGGAGACAGTTACGCCAATGAGGTGTCCTTCACCGAATGGGCCGTACAGTATTATCCGGTCAAGTTCATGCTGTTCCTGGGGGCATTGCTGTTGCTGCTGCAGGGCATCGCGCAGCTGATTCGCGATATGCAGTCCTACGCCCATCACCGCCAGAGCCACGCCGGTAGCCGGACCTTTGCTGCCGTACTGGTGGGGCTGGCTCTGCTGCTGGGTGCCTACACGCTGTATGAAGTGGTCAACATCGCTCTGACCGACTATGAAAGCCTGGCGATGAGCCTGGAGAATGCCCTGGCCACCGTCGGCATCGGCGAGCTGACGTTACTGATGTTCGGCACCTTGATGGTGGTCCTGGTGGCCGGGTTGCCGCTGGCCTTCGTCACCGGTGGGCTCGGTGTCGTCTTCCTGTATCTGGTGGGCGATCAGCACATGCTGAACCTGATGCCATCGCGGATCTTCCCGATGATGACCAATTACCAGCTGTCGGCCATCCCGCTGTTTATCTTCATGGCGGCGGTACTGGAGAAAGCGGGCATCATCGAAGAGCTGTTCGATGTGGTCTACAAGTGGATGGGGGGCCTCAAGGCCGGGCTGGCCATCGCCACCATCATTGCCTCCACCTTGCTGGCCGCCATGGTCGGTGTGATAGGCGCCGCCGTTGTGACGATGGGGCTGATCGCCTTGCCGGCGATGCTCAAGCGCAACTATCAGCCCGAGATAGCGCTGGGCTCGATCATGGCCGGCGGCACCCTGGGCATTCTGATCCCTCCCTCGATCCTGGCGATCATCTACGGCGTCATCGCCCAGCAGTCCGTAGGCGAGCTCTATCTCGGCTCGCTGATTCCTGGTCTCCTGCTGGCGGGCATGTACGCCTTCTATTGCTGGATGCGGGGTACCTTGAACATCAAGGTGGCACCGCCGATGCCGGTGGAAGATCGCGTGTCCAGCGCCGAGAAGCTGAGGCTGTTGCGCAATATGCTGGCGCCCATCGCGCTGGTGATGTTGGTACTCGGGATCATCTTCACCGGCGTCGCCACGCCGGTGGAAGCGGCCGGTATCGGAACCTTCGGTGCCTTGCTGGTGGCGGCACTGCATAAGCGCCTGACCTGGCCCAATCTGCACGCCGCCTGCATGACGACTTTGGTGGCCACGGCGATGGTGATGTGGATCATCTTCGGCGCCAGCATCTTTGTTGGCTTCTACATCCTGCAGGGGGGCCAGACCTTCGTGCAGGACCTGATCGCCGGCGCTGGGCTCGGTCCTTACGCGGTACTGGCGTTGATGATGGTGTTGCTGGTGGCGCTGGGCATGTTCCTGGATTGGGTCGGTATCCTGCTGTTGGCGGTGCCAATCTTCGTGCCGCTGATCAAGGGGCTCGACTTTACCGGGGTGCTGGGGCTGCCTGGCGTAGATCCCGCCGATGTGTCGCTGTGGTTCGGGGTCATCTATCTGGTCAACATGCAGATGTCATTTCTGAGTCCTCCCTTTGGCTATGCGCTGTTCTACATCAAGGGCGTGTGTCCTCCCCATATCACCATGGGGCAGATTTTCCGCTCATCCTTCCCGTTCCTGGCTCTGCAGGCCTTGGGGCTGTTGCTGGTCATCCTGTTCCCGGCGCTGGTGACCTGGCTACCCAACCTGGCTTACGGATAGCGCCGGCTAGGCCAACGCTTCTCCCCTGTCGCCGGAGCATCCGGTGGCAGGGGAGACAGTGCTTGGCTTGCTAGCCGCAGGCGCGAGTGTCGGCACATCCGCGCCGGCACGGCTGAGTCGCTGCCCCCACCACGTAGTGACAGAAACCGCGAGAAGTGTCCGCTATTCTGCACTTCACCTGACGCACCGTTGGCGTACCATGGGGTCAGCTCTTCACGCTGATGTCGCTCGCTGGAGACAGCTGGCTTGCATTCCGTAACACGATCGTGGGGAACCGATGCGAACGTGTGTCGTCACAATGGGCGAGCGATTGACGAATTCTCAATGACCTCCTGGAGGACTTCATGCAACGATTCACTGCCCTGATTACTGCCGCACTGCTCTCCGCCGGTCTGATGAGCGCCACGGCCCACGCTCAAGACGCCAGCGCACAGGCATCGTCCAGCGCCGACGTGGAAGCAGCAGTACAGGCACAGAACTTCTCTGACGCCGAACTGCAGAAGTTTGCCGATGCGTCCAAGGAGATCGCCACGATTTCTCAGGATTACACCCAGCGCCTGCAAGAGGCCGAGGACCAGCAGGCCCAGCAGGATGTGCGCACCGAGGCCAACCAGAAGATGGTCGAGGCCGTACAGCAAAGCGGGCTCGAGGTGGAGAAGTTCAATGCCATCGGCCAGGCCATTCAGCAGAATCCTGACATGATGAAGCGCGTTCAGGAGATGGCGCAGTCCTGATAGGTGACTGTCCATAGAGACGCCCCCTCCGGCTTTCCGCCGGAGGGGGCGTCTTCGTTTTGGGGGCAGCCTTACGTCAGTGGCTGACCTGGAGGGCCAGCTTTCTTGCTCTGGCGCTGATGGTGAATGACGCAATCATTCCCAGGACGCTGACCAAGGCCAGGGTGAGGAAGATATTGTGGTAGCCAAGCGCCTTGTCCAGATCTAGCCAGTGGCCGAAAAGCGTCGCTGAGAACAGGTCGGGAGAGAACCCAATCACCGAAGCAATGCCTGCAGCGGTAGCCATCAGAGATGCCGGGATCTTGGTTTCACTGGCGATGGAGAACACGATGCCGTAGAGCGACAAGCTGAAGATGCCTGGCAGCAGGGAATAGAGGCTGACCATGGTCGAACTGGCATTTTCTGGCATGTAGATCACGCCGGTGTAGAGCAGGGCAAGGATCGCGAAAAGTACCACGAACCAGCGGCTGGTCGACTTGAACACCTTGTCGGCGATAAGACCACTGACGGGAGCGAGTATATAGAATACGTAGGTTCTGAAGATGGTAAGAATGCCAGACTGCTCAGGAGAGACCCCATAGATGTCGGTCAGATAAGGCGTAAAGTAGACGTTGCTGGAGAAAATCATGAAGGCGGCAAAGATAATGACCGAGAAGATCCAGAGCACTGGGCTCTTGAGCAGGACCACGATCTGCGAGCTATCAAAGTTATTGGTAACAAGGTTGCGGGACGCCTCGCGATCCTCCTTGATGAGGAACCAGACGACGGCTGCTGCAATCGTGGTACTGATGCCGTAAATCATGACAACGTAGAAGAATTGCTGCGACATGTCGTCCGAGAAGCCTAGTACCCACACAGCAATGCCATTGATGGCCGCGCCGAAGAGTCCGTTGCCCATGTAGTAAAGTCCATACATGAACCCTTGTTCTTTTTCTCCCCCGATCAGGCGAATCGTTTTCATGAGGGCACCCCAGAAAACAAACACGGTAGAGAACGATAGCAGGAACCAGATGGCCAGACTGATGCCATAGCCCATGTTGAAGGCGTAGATGAAGGTCAGTATTGACGTCGAGAGTAGCGATAAAATAATACAGCGCTTGGTGGAGCTCTTATCTGCCAGAATACCCCCAGGGATCATCAGCAGGGTGGTGCCCACCGTATAGATAGTGGTCAGTAGGCCAATTTGCTGATTGCTGATATCCATCGCCGCAATCTGGTAATCGTAGAATACATACCTGATGTAGGGAATGAGATAGATGGTCGCCCCGGCCGATGATAGCGCCAGTATCTGTAGATACTTAAATAGCCTTGAGTTCATGGGTATTCTCTGCAGATGGATTTACTTGAGGAGAGAAGAAGCATAATCGACAAGAAACGCCACGCCGTTGATCAGGCCGGCTTCTTGCATATCGAATTTCGAATGGTGTAGCGGATACTGTCCCTCACCTTTTCCGATGCCGATGAAGCCAAAGCACCCCGGAACTTTCTGGAGATATTCCGAGAAGTCTTCACCCGCCATGGAGGGCGCGACTGAGACAAGTGCGGACGCTCCAAGTGTATTGATGACGGACTGCTGTGCCAGCGATGAAAAGTGTTCGTCATTCTCGACGAATGGTGCTCCATAGAGGTATTCAATCTCGTAGGTTGCGCCGAACGATGAGGTAACACCCTGCACGATGGTTTCAATACGCTGCTTTATGGTGTCTCTCGTGTCATTGGAGAAGTAGCGACATGTGCCCTTGAGGTGGACGGTATCGGGAATAGCGTTGTGAGCGACTCCGCCATTGACCGCGCACACGCTGACCACGGTGGGAAGGAAGGGATCAACCTGTCTGCTGCAGATACTCTGAAGGCTGGTAATGACATGCGCTGAAATCAATACAGGGTCGATGGTCTGGTGAGGCATGGATCCATGGCCGCTGCTTCCTACGATTGTGATATCGAAGAAGTCGGCTTCTGCCATGCGCGGACCGCTATCGACAGAGATGGTGCCGACGGGAATATCTGGCCACACATGTAGTCCAGCAATGGCAGTCATATCTTCAAAAAAATCGCTTCTTTCGGCCACGATCTTCTGAGCGGCGCCCTCAAGCTCTTCATCAGGCTGGAAGATAAGTTTGGCTGTTCCTTTGAACGTGTCTCTGTTCTCCGACAGGAACTTGGCAGCAGTCAGTAGCATGGCGATATGGCCGTCGTGGCCGCATGCATGCATCACCCCTTGGTTTTTTGAGGAAAATGAGACGCCAGAGGCTTCCGTGACTGGCAGTGCATCAATGTCTGCACGAAGGCCAAGAACGACATCCCCAGGTTGACCTTCAATGGTTGCCAGTATTCCAGTACCACACACCTCCTTTTCATAGGAGATGTTTAATTTGTCGAGCTCATGACAAATACGCTCTGCCGTTTTAAATTCCTGCTGGCTCAGTTCTGGGTTTTCGTGGAAATGCTGACGTAGATCAATGGTGTATCTGGCGTTCTCTTTCGCAAACTCTAAAGGTGTCATGCTGATGCCTTCTGGATAGGAATTTAACTTCCGCTTATACGCGATGCGTTTTTTCGCGGAGCTGCTAGAGGTGTTGTCGATTAATATTTTTTAATAGCGCGTTCTTGTTTGCAATAAAAATGCATGGCGGTTTCGGATGAAAAATTGACATTCCTCTATGGAAAAGGCATTTGCTTCTGTTTCTACACGAACTGCTTGTATATGAGATGATTCACCATAATGACCTTTTTACGTATTTCGGCTTTTCACTTGTTTTTTTAAGGACTGCCTGAGGAAAGCGCTCGCTGTACCAGACGAGGTAACGCTTTAGACTTACGAATTGTCCTGGGTAGATAAAAGCGGTGTTAGGAGCTGCAGTAAGAGCTGTGCTGGGAACTATGTCAGGTTCTTGATGTCGAGCCGCTTGCATGTGCTGCAAGTGAGAACTCTGCTCGTGTCACGCCCTGAGTTATTCATGTCAGTGCGGTGAAGAAAACACGCTGTGATCGAAACACTTGATAGGCATCCGTCATGCTTCACGCTGCCTGCGCTATATCCGCCATACTCGCCATACTCTGGCCAGTGTGCAGCGCACGCTGGTATTGCGGTGGGCTCGGGGTAGAGACGTTCCATGACAGGGGTCTGGCCATTCCGTGAAGTCCTGACATGATGAAGCGCGTTCAGGAGATGGCACCGACCTGGTCGGTTGCCCATGGGGATCACGCCAGGCGAACTGGGTGAACGCTCCCCGCTGACTATCCGGGTCAGCGGGTCTTTTGTGTGAGATGCTGTTGTGACCAGCCTCTTAGCACCCAGTGAGAGGACTGCACGCCTCTCCGGTCCAGTCGCACTATCGTGATGAATCCGCTGACGGGGCAGGAGGGCGTCGAGATCGTCGTGATCGAGCCCTTCGCCCTGGACCCACGGCTGCATCCTCCCGCCGAGTGAGCAAACGCTTTACAGCCATTGCCATGGCCCGCATCCTTTCTGCATGAGAGCGCCGAGCATGTAGCGCGCCTGTACCGGCACCGCGCGGAGGACACCATGGAAGCGGAACTGTTGGAAATCAGCCAGCACATGGGGCGCTTCCCGCCCTTTGATGGCCTCACGGATGAGCTGCTGGATGAGGTGGCGAGCCAGGTACAGGTCAGCTATTTCAAGGCGGGCTCGACGATTCTCGAGCTCGATGCGGTGCACGAGGAGTTCTGCTACATCCGCAGTGGCGCGGTGGAGGTCTCGCGCCGCAACGGTGAGCTTTACAACCTGCTTGGCGAGGGCGATATCTTTGGCCATTTCAGCCTGTTGCGCCACAGCAGAGTTCGCTTTCCCGCCAAGGCGCTGGAAGACAGTCTGATCTACTTCATTCCCGAGGCCATGTTCCATCGGCTGTGCGAGGCCGATGAAGCCTTCTCTGACTTTGTCGAGGTGGATCGCCCCCGGCTCGAGACGGCGGTCGAAAGCCAGCGCAAGAACAACGACATGATGGTGACGCGGATCCGCAAGCTGCTGACCCGCTATCCCGTGATGGTGGAGGCCCGTGCAACGGTGCAACACGCGGCCCGCCAGATCAGCGATTTCCAGGCGTCCGCCGTGCTGGTGCTGGACAAGCCCGGGGACAATCCCCGCTATACCTTCAAGGACAGCGAGGGCACCTACTGGCAAGTGACCGGGATCCTCACCGACAGCGATTTTCGTACCAAGGTGGTCGCCGAGGGGCTGTCACCGGATACCCCGGTAGGGGAGGTGGCGGGTCGTCGGCTGATCGCGATACAGTCCGATGAGTCGGTGCAGGAAGCGATGCTGTGCATGTTGCGTAACAACATCCATCATCTGCCGGTCATGCATCGGCGCTCACCGGTGGGCATCGTGCATCTGTCCGATATCATTCGCTACGAGACCCAGAGCAGCCTATATCTGGTGAGCAATATCTTTCACCAGCCATCGGTGGAGAGTCTGGCCAAGCTGGCCCCCGACGTGCAGGCAGCGTTCGTGCGGATGGTGCATGATGGCGCCGACTCGCAGATGGTGGGCAAGGCGCTGTCGACCATCGGTCGCAGCTTTACCCGGCGCCTTTTGGAAATGGCGGAAGAGGAGTTGGGGCCGCCACCGGTTCCTTACTGCTTCATGGCGCTGGGTTCCATGGCGCGCAACGAGCAGAGCATTGTCACCGACCAGGATAACGCCCTGGTTCTCTCCGACGACTTCGACCCGGCGCTACATGACGAGTACTTCGCCACCATGGCCAAACGCGTCAGTGATGGCCTTGCCGCCTGCGGGTACACCTACTGCAAGGGCGACGTGATGGCCACCAATCCCAAGTGGCGTCAGCCCTTGGCGGTATGGAAGCGCTATTTCACGCAGTGGATCGAGCAGCCCTCGCCGGAGGGGCTGTTGCACAGCTCCATCTTCTTCGACCTGGATACCGTGCATGGCGACAACCCGCTGGTGGAAGCCTTGCAGGACCTGGTGGCTACCAAGGCATCACAGCACAAGCGCTTCCTGGCCGCCATGGCGCGCAATGCCCTCAACCGTACGCCGCCACTTGGCTTCTTTCGGACGTTTGTGATGGAGAAGGACGGCAAGCACAACAACTCGATCAACTTGAAGCGCCGGGGCACCGCTCCCATGGTCGATCTGATTCGTATCCATGCCCTGGCCTGTGGGTCCCGTGCCCAGAACAGCTTCGATCGACTCGATGACATCGACCGCACTCAGCTGCTGGCGCCTGGCGTCAGTGACCGGCTGCGCTACGCGCTGGAGTTTCTGTCGATGTCGCGGATTCGCCATCAGGTCATCGATCTCGAGCATGAGCAGCAGCCGGATAACAACATCGAGCCCGAAAACGTGTCCAGCGAAGAGCGCCATCACCTGAAGGATGCCTTCCAGGCGCTCAGCAATGCCCAGAAGTTTCTCAAGTTTCGCTACCCGATGACGCACAGGTAGGCGGCCATGCCACTCCTTCGACCCAAGACACGCTCGGCCCCTGACTGGCACGACTACCTGGTGGCCCGGCGCCAGCAGAGTCGTCAGCGTGCCCTGGTGGACTTCTTTGCTGGTGCGGATCTGTCCCCGATCCTGCCCGTGCAGGAGGCCCCGCTGATGGCCCTGGATCTGGAAACCACTGGGCTGGACCCCAAGCGAGACGAGATCGTGTCGATTGGCCTGGTACCGTTCTCACTGTCACGGATTCGTCTGTCGGAGCGACGCTACTGGGTGGTCAGGCCGCACCGCACGCTCAAGGCCGAATCGGTCACCTTCCATCACATCACCCACGCCGATATCCAGGGAGCACCGCGCATCGAAGAGGTGCTCGAGGAGGTCTTCGAGGCGATGGCCGGGCACCTGCTGGTGGTGCACTATCGCCACATCGAAAGGGCCTTTCTGCAGGCTGCCGTGCAGGCTAAGTGGCAGGAGACTCTGAGTTTTCCGGTCATCGACACCATGTCCCTGGAGGCGAGAATCCATCGGCAATCACTGATGGCGCGCTTTCGACGCTGGATGGGGCGGCCGCCGGCCTCCATCCGCCTGCATGACAGCCGGGTGCGCTATGGCCTGCCTCACTACCACGGACATCATGCCTTGACCGATGCCATCGCCACGGCCGAGCTGCTGCAGGCCCAGGTCGCCGGCAACTACGCTCCGGAAACGCCCATCGGAATGCTCTGGAGCTGAGCCTTGCTCCTCCTGCCAGATAGCAGCGGAGGGTTAGCCTCAGTCTCGCTGGCTGAGCGTTCGTCCGGTGCCAGCTTCAGCAGGCGATAGGTTTTTCCTCGATAGGGTTGATAGAGGACGGCGGTGGCATTCTCGGGTAGCGGCAGTTGGTCATCACTGGTGACGACGAGACCGTCTGGATGGGCTGCCCACCAGCGATCCACCTCGTCATCGGCCAGTTCGATCAATGGCCGTTCCAGCCGGCCAAGATACTGGAACTGGTCCGCGTAGCGCCCGGCATAGGCAAGGGGGGCATCGCTGGTCTCGAGCTGATGGAGCCGCAGGGCCAGCGGCGAAAGATCATATCGCTGCGTCAGCAGTGGACTGGTGCTGACCAGCAGGCAGGTCAGGGTGACCGGCCACACCAGCAGGGCCAGGCGCGAAGAGCGTTGAGGAGCAGCGATCATGGCCAGCAGCAGGGGAACCAGCGCTAGCGCGCGATAGCCATTGTGAACAGGCGCAACGCCTCCCAGTGTCTGCAAAAGCTCCGGCATGACCAGCAGCAGCGGGACTGCCAGCCATGGCATCTGTCGTAGCCATCTGCCGTGGCTTGCCAGCAGTGGCTGACCCTTGTTAGGCAAGCCCAGGCTGATCCACAGCGCAGCGAAGGGCAGTGTCGGGATCAGGTAGTGCGCCTGCTTGCCGCTGATCAGGCTCAGTACAAGGACCGCTGGCAGCACGCCGAGCAGAGCCAGGCGGGCCAGTCGGGACGTCAGTCGGGGACGCCACCACAACGATGTCATCGACCAGGGAAACAGCGCCAGCGGGATTAGCGGCAGGTACCAGTACCAGGGGCGGGCGTGGGCAAAGGAATGACTGACCCTGCCGGCAAACTGGCCCCACAGGATGTCATGGGCATAGTCGGCTCCACCGGCCTGTGCCGCGGGCAAGGCCCAGGCCAGGCCCATGGCCAGGCCGATTGTCCCAGCGCCACAGAGTGCCATCGCGCTGGCGCCAAGTGAGCGCGGCGACCACCAGCCCATTCCCAGCGCCAGCGGCAGCCAATACAGCAGTATCACCGGCCCCTTGGCCAGCAATCCGAGTCCCAGCCCCACGCCGCTCATCACTACCCAACCTGTCCCCCCGTATCGCGCTAGGCCGACCAGGCCGAGCACTGCCAGCAGCAGGCAGGTAGTCAGCAGAATGTCGAACATCGATAGCGGCAAAAAGACCGACCAGAGCGTCATGCCCAGCAGTAGCCCGGGAGCCCAGCGCGCCTGTGCGACGCTTTGCGGGAATCCGACGCGAACAATGGCCGCCAGCAGGGGATAGCTCAGCAGACCTACCAAGGGCACCGCAAGGCGCCCGACCGGGTCGTCGGTGCCGAAGATCGCCCAGGCCAGATGAATGACCCAGAACAGCAGGGGCGGCTTGTGGGCATAGGGCTCGCCATTGAGCTGGGGTACCAGCCAAAGGTGGCGCTGCCACATTTCCCAGGCAACACCCAGATAGCGGGTCTCGTCGATGGGCATCAACGGGGTAGACGCCACGCGCACGATGATCAGCAACGCTGCCGCCAGCATCACCGTGGTCAATGGTGTCAAATGGGGCAGGGGTAGCTTGGACAGGGAGTGCTTAGACAGGGATCGCTTAAGCAACGTCAGCTTGGACATGACAGGGCTCCATCAACGGATGCCCGTCACCCTAGACGACAAACCTTAGCAGAGGCTTATCCGGCAGGAGGGTGCTGCTTTTCAGGCGGCCATAACGACCATCGGCGGCCACAAGGCCGCCGACGGTAGATGATGCGAAGCTGTCAGGCCGAATCAGACGGCCTTGGGCTCGCTCATCAGGCCCTTGATGATGGCGTAACTGGCCACCAGCAGCACCAGCGTGAACGGCAGACCGGTCGACACGGCTGCCGCCTGCAGCGCTGTCAGGCCACCACCCAGCAGCAGGGCAATGGCAATGGCGCCTTCGATCAGTGCCCAGAACACGCGCTGCGGCTTGGGGGCATCGACCTTGCCACCTGCGGTGATCGAGTCAATGACCAGAGAGCCGGAGTCGGACGAGGTCACGAAGAACACGATGACCAGCACGATGCCGATGAACGACGTGATCGACGCCAGCGGCAGCTCGCCCAACATGGCGAACAGCTTCAGCTCCAGTGCGGCATCCTGCACACCCTGGAAGCCATCGGTGATGTACTGCTCGATGGCGGTGCCGCCGAACGACGTCATCCACAGCACCGAGACCAGGGTCGGTACCAGCAGCACGGCCGTCAGGAACTCGCGCACGGTGCGGCCACGGCTGACACGGGCGATGAACATGCCGACGAACGGTGACCAGGAGATCCACCAGGCCCAGTAGAAGGCAGTCCAGCCCTGCACGAAGTTGGCGTCTTCACGGCCGAAGGGGTTGGACAGTGCTGGCAGTTCAGCCAGGTAGTGCCCCAGGTTGGAGAAGAAGCCGGTGGCAATCGCCAGGGTCGGGCCAACGATGATCACGAAGGCCAGCAGCAGGAACGCCAGCACCATGTTGACCTGGGACAGACGCTGTACGCCCTTGTCGACGCCCAGCATGATGGAGCAGAGCGCCACGCCAGTGATCGCGACAATCAGCAGCACCATGGTGGTGTCGGTGTTCGGTGTGCCAAACAGCTCGTTGAGGCCGGCGGCTGCCTGGGAGGCACCGAGACCCAGCGAGGTCGCCAGACCGAACAAGGTGGCGAACACCGCCAGGATGTCGATCAGGTGTCCAGGCCAGCCCCACACGCGTTCACCCAGAATCGGGTAGAACACGGAGCGCATGGTCAGCGGCAGGCCCTTGTTGAACGAAAAGATGGCCAGGGACAGGCCGACAATGGCGTAGGCTGCCCAGGGGTGGAGCCCCCAGTGGAAGATGGTAGCGGCCATGCCCAGGTTGACGGCGGCCTGTTCATCGCCAGCGGCGCCGCCAAGAGGCGCCCAGTCAGTGCGAATACCGTTGTCACCGACGGTCGTGCCACCCAGCGCCGTCGAGAAGTGCGACATCGGCTCGGACACGCCGTAGAACATCAGGCCGATGCCCATGCCGGCGGCGAACAGCATGGCGAACCAGCCCATGTAACTGTAGTCAGGTGTCGCGTGAGCACCACCGATACGGACCTTGCCCAGAGGGGTGAAGATCAGCCCCAGCGACAGCAGCACGAAGACGTTGCCGCCCAGCAGGAAGACCCACGACAGGTTGCTGGTCAGCCAACCGCGGATGCCGTTGAAGAACGGCTCGGCGCTGGTCTGGAAGGCCAGGGTCAGGATAACGAACACCAGAATCAGCAGCGATGAGACGGAGAAGACCTTGCCGTGCAGGTCGACGTCCACGCCGAAGGATTTGGTGACGATATTGTCCTGACCGATGACGTAATCGGTATCGATCAGATTGGCGGGCCCGTCCGGGGCCGGTACCCCCTCGCTGCCGGTATCGGCGCTCGAGGGCTTGTGGTTAGGGTCTGTTTCCACGTGCGATCTCCCTTGCGTTTGAAGATGAGGTGCAAAGTGTTGCTGCCGTCAAGCCATGCTGCTGTCACTCGTTGCTCGTTTGTTGTGCCAGTCTGTTGGCCGTGCCTGCCTGAAGTGTGGCCTGTCTGAAGGCGCTTGCCAGCGGCATCTTCAACGGCAGGGGCCGAGGACGCGCTGCCAATGCTGCCACAAGCATGTCACATTCCGCGGCTGTAGAGCGTTCCCGCGACGACAGCGTGGAGGACATCAACGACAGCAGGGGCGCCCTGGGGCACCCCTGAAAACGGCCGCGTCGGAGTGACGCAACACGGTAAAGTGGGCTCAGGCTTCGCCCAGCCACTCCTTGACGACGTCCGGATGGTTCTCGACCCACTGCTTGGCATTTTCATAGGGGTCGGCGTCGTCTTCCTGATTCATCAGCATGACTTCGCCCATCATTTCCGGGGTCCACTCGAAGTTTTCGAGAATCGAGTAGGCCTCCGGCATGTCGTCCTCGAGCCCCTGGCGAACGATGGTGTGAATCTGCTCGGCACCGCCGTAGACGCCCTGCGGGTCGTCGAGATACTTGAGATCCCAGCGAGCGAACATCCAGTGCGGTGTCCAGGAGGTCACCACGATGGGCTCGCCGCGGTCGATGGCACTGCCCAGTGCCGCCGTCATCGTGGCGCCGCTGCCAGTGCGCAGGTCCAGATCGAGATCATAGGCATCGACCACTTCCTCGGTCAGGCGCATCAGGCCCGCGCCGGGATCGATACCAATGATCTCGCCATTGAATTCGTCAGCGTGGTCGTTCAGCTCGTCAATGGAGCTGATATCCGCGTCCGCCGGGACCACCAGGCCGAGCTTGGTGCCGTCGAGGTTGACCCCAGCATCGACCAGTTGGTCCTTGAGGCGAGCGTAGTAGTCCTCATGGGTGGTCGGCAGCCAGCCGGCCAGCAGTGCATCAGCGTCGCCGCTGGCGACGGACTGCCACATGGCGGCGGCGGACAGGGCGGACGTTTCGACCTCGTAGCCGGCCTGTTCCAGTACGGCACGAACCACGTTGGTAGAGGCGACAGTGGAGGACCACTCCACGTAGGCCAGGTGCACGGAGCCCTTGTCCTGAGCGTTCACGCCAGTGGCGACGGCGCTGACGGCTAGCGCCAGGCCGAGGGTACGGGTTGCCTTCAGTGACATGCTGTGACTCTCCTTGCGATGAGTGAAACAGGTTCCATCAGCCGTGTTTCCAAGCTGTTAAAGCCTGAAGCAGGCGGTGGCATCTTGCAAATGGATGGGGCGCGCGGGCGTCAACGGCCGTGCCCCATCCGTCGCTGCCAGCCCTTACTGCTTGCGTTCCTTGCGCAGTGACTGGGTCAGACGGTCGAGCAACATCGCCAGAATGACCACGGCGATGCCAGCCTCGAAGCCGTCACCCGGGCGCAGGCGCTGGATCGCGCGCCAGACTTCGCTACCCAGACCGTCGGCGCCGATCATGGCCGCAATGACGACCATGGACAGGGCCAGCATGATGGTCTGGTTGATGCCGGCCATCACGGTCGGCAGGGACAGCGGCAGCTGAACCTTGAACAGCTTCTGGCCTCGGGTGGCGCCATAGGCGTCCGCGGCTTCGATCAGCTCCACCGGCACCTGGCGGATACCCAGAGTGGTGAAACGGATCGCCGGGGGCATCGAGAAGATGACAGTGGCAAAGATCGCGGACACCGAGCCGATGCCGAAGAAGGGGATAGCCGGAATCAGGTAGACGAAGGCCGGCATCGTCTGCATGAAGTCCAGAATCGGCATGATCGCTCGGTACAGCCTGTCCGATAGCGCTGCGGCGATGCCCACGGGTAGTGCGATGATCACGGCGACCAGGGTGGCGATCACCACCAGCGTCAGGGTCTCGATCATCGGATCCCAGAGGCCCAGGTCCCAGATGAGTCCCAGGCCAATCACCGCACCGATGGCAAGTCGCGGGCTGGCCAGTTTCCAGCACAGGCCGGCGATGATCACCAGCAGAGCCCAGTCGGGAAGCCACATCAGTGCATCGTTGAGACCATCAATACCGGTCTGGGTGAATCGCGAGATGCCGCGGGTGACACCAGAATACTCTGTAGTCAGCCAGTTCAGCCCAGTCTCGATCCAGTCTCCGAGGGGAATGCGAGGAATCTCGATCGCCATTATTGATCTCCTGCCTGTGCCAGTTCATCCAGTACCGCGCCCTTGACGACGACGCCCAGCAGGCGTCGTTCGTCGTCGATCACGGCGATCGGGAAGCTCTTCTCGTTGAACAGGGCGAAGAGATTATGCAACGGCTCGTCGGGGCCCACCGTGCGGAAGTCCTGCGTGAGTACACCATCGAGACGATCCTGACCGGCTTGAATGGCCGTATTGGCAGCGTCTGCCTCGACCAGCCCCATCAGCTTGCGGTCTCGGCTGGTGACGTAGATCGAGTCCATGGCATTTTCTTTCATCTTGCGCAGCGCCGTACGCGGACCGTCATCTTCTCGCGCGGTGGCACGCACCGGACGCATGGCGCTGGATGCCGTCAATACCCGCGACATGTCGACGCCTTCAATAAAGCGTTCCACGTAGTCGTCGGCGGGCTTGGTCAGGATTTCCTCGGGCGTGCCGATCTGCACCACTTCACCGTCCTTGAGCAGCACGATGCGATCACCGATGTTCAGCGCCTCATCCAGGTCATGGGTGATGAACACGGTGGTCTTCTTCATGCGGTGCTGAAGCTCCAGCAACTCCTGCTGCATGTCCTTGCGAATCAACGGATCCAGCGCCGAGAAGGCCTCGTCCATCAGCAGCACGCTGGCGTCGTTGGCCAGTGCCCTGGCCAGGCCCACCCGCTGCTGCATACCCCCGGACAGCTGATTGGGATAGGCATCCTCCCAGCCCTTGAGGCCAACCTGGGAGAGGGCGTCGCGGGCCGTCTTGGCTCGGGTATCCGCGTCGATGCCGCGAATCTCGAGGCCGAATTCGGCGTTTTGCTGCACCGTGCGATGGGGAAACAGAGCAAAGTTCTGAAACACCATTGAAAAGTGCCTGCGACGGCATTCCAGCAGCGCCTTGTCGGACAGCTGGGGAATATCTTCGCCATCGATGACGATCTCGCCTTCGGTCGGCTCGATCAGCCGGTTCAGACAGCGAATCAAGGTGGACTTGCCGGACCCGGACAGGCCCATGATGACCAGCAGCTCACCTTCATGGACGTCGAAGTCGATGTTCGACAGGCCCAGCGTCTGGCCGGTTTTCTCGAGGATGTCGGGACGCTTGAGTCCCTCGTCGCGAAGCTTGAGCGCCTTCTTTGGCTGGTCGCCGAAGACCTTGCTCAGCCCGCGAACCTTGATCTTGACGGATCGGTTATCGCTCATGGGTACGGGATGCCTTTTCAGGTGACGTGTTGGCTCCCAGGCGCTCGAACGATGAAGGTCGACGTCATGCGGTCGTTGGCGTCGGCGTTCGTCGTCCAATGCTGGAAGCTAGGCCTCGGGGCTGCGGCTTTCCCTGCCGCAGCCACGCTGGGTGAAAGCATGCCATCTTTCACCGTTGAGGCGCAGAAAAGTGCAATACCCTAAAGGTCTTTGAAAGATCATTCAAATTAAGCATGGGGGCGAGGAGTGCTTGAAAGCAATCTCGCGCAGGGCAAGGGGTTGTGCATGAGAGCCATCGCCACCCATGCCGTTTAGGCATGGGAGCGAGGAAGTTTTGTGGCTTTTCGCGACGGGCTGTGGGCCTTGTGGCAGGGGGCCTCAGCGAGCCCGTGAGAGTCGGATCAGGCGCCCCGGGTTGGCGTCGGTCAACAGGTAGACGGCCCCTTCGGGACCCACCCTGACGTCGCGTATTCGTCCCACTTCGCCGTCGAGAATGACCTCTCTTTCGATCAACTGATCGGCGTCGAAACGCAGTCTCACCAGGCGTTCGCTGCGAAGGCCTCCGGCCAGCAGGTCACCTTGCCAGTCCGCAAACTCATTGCCGCTCACCACGGCCAGGCCCGAAGGCGCGAAGCGCCCTTCGAACACGTGCAGCGGGTCGCGCTTGCCCGGTGCGCTGTCCACGCCCAGTGGCAGGTTGGTGGCGTAGTCGCGGCCACGGGTGACGTCCGGCCAGCCATAGTTCTCGCCAGGCTGGATGAGGTTGAGCTCATCACCGCCACGAGGACCATGTTCGGTGGCCCACAGGCGACCATCGGCGGCCAGGGCCAGCCCCTGGGGGTTGCGATGACCGAGAGAGTAGAGTTCCGCTGCCGCGCCCTCGATAGCAGGGTTGTCAGTGGCTGGTGCGCCCTCCGCCGTCATGCGCAACAGGCTGCCGGCATGGTCTCGCGCATCTTGTGCCCGCTCGCCATCGCCACGGTCGCCGATGCTCAGCCATAGCAGACCCTGGTGATCGAACAGCAGCCTGCCCCCGTAGTGACGTCCAGGTCGAGAAAATCGGTTCTGCACGAATACCGGCTCGACGCGGCCGAGCCTTTCACCGTCCCACCACACGCGAGACACAGCGGTGGCATCGCCCTCGGCGTCTTGATCCTGGGAGTCGCCACTCAGGGCGGGACGCGCCCAGGCAAAGTAGAGCCAGTCGTGGACGCCGTCGCCATAGTCCGGGTGCAGGGCCAGGTCGAAGAGTCCGCCTTGTCCCTGGGTCGACACCTCGGGAAGCCCGGTCAACGTGTCGACCTGGCCGTCGTCGATCAGGGCGAGCGAGCCGTGCTGCTCGCCGACCAGCAGGCGTCCATCCGGCAGGAACGTCAGCGACCAGGGGGTATCCAGCGCGTCCGTGATCACTTCCAGTGCCACCGGATGGTAGAGCCCGGGCACTTCGGTCGGCGGCGGTTCCGCCCAGACGGATGGGGCCGTTGCGGTCAATGACAGAGTCAGGATAAGGCGGCGGATCATGCAGTCTCCCGTTGATCAAGATGCCTGGCTCCGACAGCACCGCTGCCTCGACAGACGCTACAACAGCAATGCCAGCAGTGCCGGCAGATAGATCAAGGATAGCAGGGTGGAGCAGAACACCAGGCTGGCCACGTAGGCGGGTTCGCGTTGGGACTTCTGGGCAAACAGGTAGTTGAACACTGCTACCGGCATGCTCATCTGCACGACCAGAATGGCAAGGGCGGTGGGGGGCAGCGATAGCCAGGTACCCACACCCCAGGCCACCCCGGCCGCCATCGGAATCCGCAGCAGGCTGAACCAGACCCCTGAACGCAGGCTTCTGACCTGAATACTGGCCAGGGATACCCCCAGGGTGATCAGCATCAATGGCACGGTGAAGCCAGAGATAAGGTCAACGCTGTTCTGCAGCCACAGCGGCAGCTGGGTGTCCGTGAACAGCAAGGCCATCGAGATCAGGATGGCGTAGACGGTTGGGGTCTTGATCAATGACTTGAAGGGATTGCCACGGCTGGCCAGCATCGTGCCCAGGGTGAATTGGAACAGCGAGACCGTGACCATCACGGTGATGCCGAAGGCAAAGCCTGCCTGGCCAAAGGCGTAGAGCACGACCGGCAACCCCATGTTGCCGGTATTTGGGTACATGGTGGGCGCCAGCAGCACGCGCCAGTCCCGACGCAGGATGACGGCCAGCAGGAAGGTCAGGGCGGCCATGGCGCACAGCACCAGCGCGGCCGCCAGCATCGTTCGGCCAAAGCTCGACGCATCGATGTCGGCGCCGGCCAGAGAGGCGATGACCAGCGACGGGGTGCCGATGTTGAACACCAGCTTGGTCACGAAGGCCACCGGGTAGTCGAAGCCGCGTCGAATCCAGAAGAACCCGAGGCCTGCTCCGGTGATGACCGGGGCCATTACCGCAAAGAGTTCGGCAAACATGGAAGCGCAATCTCCTGGAGGTTGGGGAGGTCAGCGCTCACGCGCCAGGCGCGAGCGCTCGGCCTGGCGTTCAAGCGACATGGTCAGTCTTTCGATCAAGCCCGCGGTCAGGCGTTGTTCCACGGGATCATTGCCGTGCTGTTCCAGTGCCTCGAGCAGCTGCTCGCCGGTAGCACGCATATGTTCGGGTGGCTCGCCCCGGGCACTGGCGCCGTAGTCGTCTGCCAAGGCTGCGGCAAAGCGGTCGAGCGCCTGTCGTATCGGGGTTGCCTGTTCGCCGAGGCGGCGCCTCAGGTGCAGGCTGGCGTAGCCCAGGTCCAGGCCGACCAGCCCCAGCGATAGCAGATAGCGCCGCTGTTCCGGGAGCGCATCATCATGCCGGGCGAGACTCAGCAGGCGGTCGGCCATGGTACCACCAAAGCGCGTTTCTGCCTGGTGAGGCGGTCTTTGCCACAGGCGATGCAGGTCGCTGACCGTTGCTTTCACCAGGCGGCGCTTGCGCACCGCCACGGGGAGGCCCGGCAACAGGCGAAACGCCGTGACCACGGTGGAGAGGCCGATCACCAGTGCAATGGCGCGGTTGAGAAAGCCATCGAAGGTGAGATCCATGCCATTGCCGGGCATCGTCAACAGGATGTTGCCGATGGTGAAGGCCAGGCAGTACCCCATCAGCCGCGGATTGGCGGCACCGAGCAGCCCGACGAACAGCGGAGGCATGAAGACCAGCGCCAGGGTCACGATGTCGTTGGCCTGGGCCAGCAGCACGTGTCCGAACAGGAAGGCACTCGGTATGGCCGCCAGCATGCCCTTGAGGAAGGTCGCGGCGACCATGGCAGGGTTGTCGCGAGTGGCGAAGAACGCTGAGAACAGGGTGCCGACCAGCATCGCGACCTGGCCATTGTCCCAGGCGGTGTAGCGCCAGAAGGTCGCCAGCAGGGCGAACACCAGTCCTGCCCGCAGGCCATTCAGGGCTGCTGCCAGGTGGTCCCTGTGCCACGCCAGGGCGGGTGCCTTCAGTCGGCGTTTGCCAGGGGTATGAATGGCCTCACGCGCATCGAGGATGACCAGCGCATGGCCCAGGGCTTCGCGCATGCCCATGTTGAGACGTAGCTGTAGCAGGTCCTCGGCGCCGTCACGGCCCCCGATCGTAGCCGGATCGAGATGCTCACCAGCAGGTCCGGAAGGGGGGCTGGAAGTGACGCCAGACGTGCTGTCAGACGTGTTGAGAGACGTGCCATCAACAGCGCCGCGACAAGGACCGCCTTTGTCGATGCCGCGCTCGACGCACTTGAGGGCGCGGTGGCGAAGTTGCAGCAGGCGCTCACGGGCCTGGCTCACCCCTTGCCCCTCGGCGCTAAGACGCAGGCCTTCCGCCATGTCCCGGGCCAGCTGGCGGGTCTCGGTGGGCAGGCGATCGCCGTGGTAGCGCAGCAGCTGCTGCAGGGCATGCAGGATGGCCAGCAGGCGTGAGGTGCGACGTGTCAGCACATGGCTGGCGCGAATACGACCACTGCCCTCCGGGCCTTCATAACGTGCCGCCTGACTGTCGGTCTCAAGCTGGGTCAGCGGGGTCAGGGTGGCGGTCAGGGTGGACTGCAAGGCGCCGATGTCATCGCTGTTGTTGAGGCGCAGGGCACCATGGAGAAAAGCATGATTGACCACCTGGTCAGCCAGGTCGGCCAGATGGTCGCGTACCTGGATCGGCCACAACAGGGCACTGACCAGGGTGGCGCAAATGGCGCCCAGGGCCAGTTCCGACAGGCGTGCAACGGCAATCGCGAACAGCCCCCCGGGGGCACTGGCGGTGATGATCACGATCAACATGGCGGTGACTGCCGCCATGATGCAGCCGTAGGACGCGTTGTTGCGGGTCAACGAGGCGGCGTAGGCACACACGGAAATCCACAGCGTCAGACACACCAGGGCTGGTGTGGGGGCCTGAACAAAGGCAGCCATGATGGCGATGCCGACGACACAGCCGATGAGGGTGCCGCTGAGCTGACTGATACCTTTTTCAAGGACCATGCCGCTCATGGGGCGAATCTGCAGAAAGGCGGCGGAGATCAGTGCCCAGTAGGGGCGGTCGAGGTCGCACCAGAGCGCGATATATAGAGCCAGCAACATGGCCAGCGTCGCCTTGATGGCAAACTTGACCGCGCTGGCCGGCGGCGTCAGATAGGCGTGCCACCACACAGAGAAGGGCATTAGCGCGACTCTTGCTGGACGCGTACCGTAGCGGTCATGCCTGCGCTCAGTTCAAGCCCTTCGGGTAGCTCATCCAGGGCAATACGCACGGGAATGCGTTGTGCCAGGCGTACCCAGCTGAAGGTCGGCTCGACCTGGGGCAGCAGCTGGTTGTTGGGCGCCGTGTTGTCGTCGGCAATCCCGCGACCGATGCTCTCGACGTGGCCAGCCAGCTCGATATCTCCGCTCATCAGAATCACCGTGGCGGGATCCCCGACCGCAAACGCTGGGCGTTTGGTCTCTTCGAAGTAGGCGGTCACGTAGTAGGACCCTTCTACCACCAGGGCCATGACAGCGGTTCCACGGGTGACGTAGTTGCCTTGGGCAAGCTGCAGGTTCAGCACATGCCCTGCCGCCGGGGCGGTGACGTCGGTGCGCTCCAGATCGAGACGCGCGCTTGCCAGGTCGCTGCGGGCCTGGTCCAGGGTGGCGGCGGCCACATCCCGGTTGCGATTGGCGCTCTCCTGGTTTTCGGCACTGATGGCCTGGCGGCTCAGTTGCGCACGACGAGATGCTTCATGCTCACGCAGCGCCAGTTCCGCCTCGCGCTGGGCGACGATGGCAGAGGCCTTGTCGAAGGCCGCTTGATAGCGCGCCTGGTCGATACGAAAGAGGGTCTGTCCGGCGTCCACGCGAACGTTGTCGTCCACGGCCAGCTCGGTGACACGGCCGGAGACATCGGGGGCAATGGTGATGATCTCGGCGCCGATACGGGCGTCCCGTGTCCAGGGCGTATAAAGGTAGTAATGCCAGAGCCATAGTCCGCAGGCGATGGCGACGGCGACCACGATCAAGGTGATCAGCGCACGTAGCGACTTGCGCATTCAGGTGGCTCCAGGGGTAAGGGCACCGAGCCAGGCGAAGGCAGCGGTGCAGATGACGAACAATGAGGTATCCAGCCACGCCTCGTGCCAGTAGCGGGAGCTGCCCAGCCAGCTATGCAGCAGCCAGCGCAGTGTCGCGGCCATGAGCAGGCCGAGGATCGCGTAGACCAGCAGGGGACTGAAGTAGATGCCGCCCAGGGCGACTTCCTTGAGCGCCATGGAATGTCTCCTGGGCAAACCAAGTGCCGGATGCGTTACGTGAATCGAGTAAGCCAGAGCGAGTAAGCCAGAGAAAGGTTAGCAAACAACGGACGTTGACGGCAGCCCTGCCGTCCCATGTCGCGTCTTTGCGCCTGACGTTGGTAGTGAGGTACAGGCTGTTGATGTGGAGGAGGAGCTGACCTGCGGGAGGTGGCCTATGGGGAGCAAGCTCGCAACGGCAGAGGCCTTGGATCAGCCAGCGGCTTGACGCCGCGCAAGTGGCTCCTGGCGCTGGCCGACCCAGTCGGTAGGCACCGCATCACGCAGGTGATCCAGCAGGGCAGTGACCTTGCGCGGCTGATGACCGAAGCCATATAGCAGTGTCACCGGCAGGGGTGTCAGCGACCAGTGATCAAGGCAGCGCACCAGTTCCCCAGGGTGGTGACGCTCCCGGGCTTCAACCATCCACACCGGCAACACGCCAATGCCCCGGCCGCGCGCAATGGCATCTACATGCAGCATGGACTGATCGACCCGAAAACGAGAGGCCGGAGGCTGAAAATGCACCTGACCGCCCTGGCGGTGAGTCAGGGTGATGCCGTTCTGGCTTTCCCCCATCAGGTCAATCCAGGCGTGGTGGGCCAGGGCGTCCGGGGATTCAGGCTCGCCGTGGTGGGCGAGGTAGTCGGGATGGGCATAGATGCCACGCTCCAGAGCGCCAAGGCGCTCCTGGCGCAGGTTGCCGTCCTCTACCTGGCCAAGCCAGACGCATACACCCTGGAAGTCGGGGTCCCTGGCAGCCACTTCCCCCGTGCTCAGGGTCAGACGCACGGCGGGATGTTTCTCGAGAAAGGTCTCCATCACACCACCCAGCCAGCTACGGGTAAGGGTGCGGTGTGCCTCGACATGGAGCTCGCCACTGACGTCTTCGCGCAGGCTGTCGAGGGTGCGCTGTCCCTGATCGGCCAGCTTCAGTATCTCGCGACTGATGACGTAGTAGCGCTGTCCTGCTTCTGTGGGCAACAGCTGATTGGCCTGTCGCTTGAGCAATGGCTGGCCTAGACGTGCCTCCAGCTGACTGATCCGCCGGCTCAGGGTCGACTTGGCCAGGCCCAGCTGAATCGCACTCTGGGTCAGGCTTCCGGTCTCCATGACACGGTTGAAGGCTAGCAGTTCGTCGAGGTCAGGCATCACATCACGCAGGCGTGCTGAAGAAGAGGAAGAGGCCTTGCAGTATGCCATGCGCTGACGCGGATGAAAATCATTCTCTAGGGCTGCGGCGCAGCGTCGCCGAGGCAAGAACGGGGCCCTCGCGTGTCTCTCTCGACGTTCGAGCCACAGATCCCGATTGCGGGTGGCCTGTTGCGAAGGGTGCAACGCGGTGTTTTGCAGCAATTATGAAACTTTGATGGAAGAATCTAAATGATAAATATTCACATTCATAAAGGCTTCGTCTTTAGACCCACGACCCAGCGGGCCGAAGCCAGAGCAAGAGCCACCAGGTGGATTGCCACCTCACTCGGAGCAAAAAACGATGTTGTCTCACCCCCTGCCGCGTCATCCTCTGTCGATCAGCATTCGCCGCCTTGCCGTCGGGCTGGCGGGAGCCTCTGTGTGCACGGCCTTGCCGGTGTTGGCCGCTGATGATGTTGCCCTGGATGACGTGGTGGTGACAGCCGCCGGCTTCGATCAAAGCGTGGCCGATGCGCCGGCCTCGATCAGCGTGGTGACCCGGGAAGACCTGGAAAAACGCTATTACCAGGACGTGACCGATGCGCTGCGCGACGTTCCGGGGGTCATCGTGACCGGCGGTGGCGGTGGCGATAATGGCTATGACATCAGCATGCGCGGCATGCCCGCCAAGTACACCCTGTTGCTGATCGACGGCCGTCGTGTCAGCACCCGCGAGACCCGTCCCAATGGCAGCGCCGGCTTCGAGCAGGATTGGCTGCCGCCGCTGCAGGCGATCGAGCGTATCGAGGTGGTGCGTGGTCCGATGGCGACCCTTTACGGTTCCGACGCCATCGGCGGTGTCATCAACGTGATCACCCGCAAGGTGGCCGATGAATGGCACGGCAACCTGCAGCTGGACACCATCCTGCAGCAGGACAGCGATTCTGGCGACAGCCGGCAAGCCAACTTCTATGCCTCTGGGCCGCTGTCCGAGGGACTGCTCGGGCTGACGGTTTACGGGCGCGCCACCCAGCGGGATGAAGACAACATCATCAATGGCTACGAAGACAAGCAGGTCCAGAGCTTGACCGCGAGGCTGTCGCTGACGCCCTCCGACAATCATGATCTGGCGCTCGAGGCCAGCCGTACCGAGCAGGATCGCGAAGCCTTGCTCGGTAACAGCGTCGACCCGGACGGCTGCCGTGGTGGCTGTGAAGACAGCTTTGACGAGTTCACCCAGGAATACGTGGCCTTGACCCATACCGGTCGCTTCTCCTTCGGTACCACAGAGACCTACGTCCAGCGCGAAGAAGCCCGCAACAAGACTCGCGAGATGGAGATCACCAACACCAACGCCAAGTCGAGCCTGGTCATGCCGCTGGGCGCGCATATTGTCACCGTCGGCGCCAGCTTCGAAGAGGAAGAGCTGGACGACCAGACCTCGAATCAGATTTCCGATCTGACCAACGTGCGCAACAGTCAGTGGGCCCTGTTTGCCGAAGACGAGTGGATGCTCCTCGACGACTGGTCGCTGACCGGCGGGGTGCGTATGGATCACGACGAGAACTACGGCTCTGAAGTCAGCCCCCGCTTGTACAGCGTCTGGCACATGACCTCCGACTGGACGCTGAAGGGCGGTGTCTCCACCGGCTACCGGGCACCGGATCTGCGCGAGATCACCCCTGGCTGGGGGCAGGTCAGCCGCGGCGGCAACATCTACGGCAACCCGGATCTCGAGCCGGAAACGTCGGTCAACAAGGAACTGGGGCTTCTGTACAACAATGCCAGCGGTCTGTCTGCCAGCGCCACCGTGTTCCACAACGACTTTGACGACAAGATCACTCGGATCGCCTGTCCGGTAGATATCTGTACGGATGGCCCCAACCAGTTCGGCAGCAACCCGACCTACCGAGTCAATGTCGATGAAGCCGAAACGCAGGGCGTCGAGCTGTCGCTGTCGACCCCCATCGGCCAGTCGTTGGAGCTGTCCGCCAGCTACACCTACACCGACTCTGAACAGAAGAGCGGCGAGTACGAAGGCGAGCCTCTGACCCAGCTGCCCGAGCATGAATTCTCCGCCAACCTCGACTGGGAGGTGAGCGACCGTCTGTCCCAGTGGACACGCGTGACCTATCGCGGCGACGAAAGTCAGCCCACCACCGGACCGTCGCAGAGTGCCATCGTGGCGCCGGACTACACCTTCGTCGACACCGGCATCGGCTATCAGCTGACCGACGCCGCTCGCGTCAACGTCGGCATCTACAACCTCTTTGATGAAGACATCGACTACGACGAGTACGGCTACGTCGAAGATGGGCGCCGCGTCTGGCTCGGCTTGAACGTCGACTTCTAAGGAAGAGCGTCAGCGTCCCGCTCTGTCGAACGCACCGTTCCGATATGAGCGAGGAGGTTGGGCAAGCAACTGCAACTGAGATTGATTACTATATCGTTCCACATCGCCCCTCCTCGGCATGTCACCGAGGAGAGGCGTGCGACAAGGAATAGAGAAGATGCGAGCAATGTCCCGTAAAACATCCGCAGGGGTGGTGGCAGCGATCGGCCTGGCCGCTCTTGCCCTGTTGGCGCCTGTCAGTGCCAGTGCCCAGCAAGATAGTCGTGTGCTCGAGACCGCCAACGGCAAGGTCACGGTCAACGGGCAGCCGACGCGTGTCGTCACGCTATACGAAGGGGCGTTGGACGCTTCTCTGGCTGCCGGGGTAACGCCGCTGGGCGCGGTGGCGACGCGTGCTGCCGAGGATGTGGCGGACTATCTGCGCGATGACGTTCCCGATATTCAGATCGTCGGTACCTCCGGTGAGGTCAATGTCGAGGCGGTGGTCGGGCTCAAGCCTGACCTGATTCTGGCCTCCTCGCGTCTGTCTGACGAGACTTACGCGCTGCTATCCCAGCTGGCGCCGACGATCGTGCCCACTACCCAGGGCTTCGATGCCAATGCCTGGAAGGATGAGGCCCGCCTGTTTGGCGCCGCACTGGGGCATCAGGACCAGGTGGACGCAGCCATTGATGCAGTGGAAACCCGCGCCGCCTCATTGGCTGATCAGGTCGCCGAGCGCAGCGCGGGTGACAGCGCTTTCCTGATCCGCTGGATGCCCCAGGGGCCGCTGGTGATGTCGACTCGGCTGTTTTCCACCGGCTTGCTCGAGGCCGCTGGCCTGGACGTTCAGGACGATGGACTGGTGCCTGACAACCGTCCGCATAGCGACCCGCTGAGCCTCGAGTCGCTGTCGCGTGTCGACGGTGACTGGCTGTTCCTTGCCACGCTCGACGAGAAGGGACAGGAAGCGCTGGCCCAGGCGCGCCAGAGCGATGCGTTTGCCCGGCTGTCGGTGGTCGAGAACGATCGCGTCGTGGCGGTGAACGGTCAGCTGTGGACCAGTGCCAATGGTCCCATCGCCGCCCAGGCTGTGCTCGATGACATCGAGCGGGCACTGGAGGTCACTGCCGCACCGTGACGTCACTTCGACATGTTCCAGGAGGGCCATTGGTGGCCCTCTTTGTGTTGCTTGGGCTCGCCGTCATGGCGAGCCTTGCCGTGGGTGCGGGTGAGCTCGGTGTGGTCGACTCTCTGCAAGTGCTGATGGGGCAGGGGGGGGAAGAGGCGTCCTTCGTTGTCTGGCAGCTGCGACTGCCGCGCACCCTGGTGGGCCTGGTAGTGGGCATTGCCCTCGGCGTGTCTGGCACCCTGCTGCAGTCCATGACCCGCAATCCGCTGGCTGAACCTGGCCTGCTCGGCGTCAGCGCGGGGGCCGCCTTTGCCGTGGCGCTGATGTTGCTGGCGGGAGGCAGCCTGCTTCAGCTGCGCATCGGTGTGGCGCAACTGGGGGCGCTGGCCGGTTGCCTGTGCGTGCTGGGCGTCAGTCGCATCCGTGGCTTGGGCAGTGATCCGATTCGTCTGGTGCTGGCGGGGGCGGCATTCTCGGGCCTGCTGGGGGCCCTGACGTCGCTTATTCTGCTGACCGACCGCCGCGCCGCTGACGAGATTCGCTTCTGGGTGGTCGGCAGCCTGTCAGGACGTCAGCTGGAGGACTTGCTGGCGGTGCTTCCGAGCATGGCGATCGCGGGACTGGCACTGATCGTGGTAGTGCGACCGATGGCCAGTCTGGCCCTGGGCGAGCGCGCCAGCGCTGGGCTTGGGCATCACCCCGGCAGGCTGCGTCTGATGGCGGTGCTGATCGTCGCGGTACTGGTGGGCGGAGCCACCGCCGTGGCCGGCCCCATAGCGTTCGTGGGGCTGGTGGTTCCCTTTGTCGCCCGCGCCATCGCCGGGCCTGAGCTGCGTCGCACGCTATGGCTGTGCCTGCCGCTGGGACCGCTGCTGGTGTTGACCGCCGATGTCGTCTCCAGACGGCTGGTGGCACCCTCTGAAATGCCGCTGGGAGTACTGACCGCCCTGTGCGGGGCACCGGTACTGATCAGCGTTGTGCGCGCCCGTCGCCTGCCGAGTCTGTAATGATGTCGATGCCTTCTTGTTCCTCACATAGCCCTTCGCATAGCCCCTCGCATAGCCCTTCGCATAGCCCCTCACATAGCCCCTCAAATAGCCCCGCCACGCTCCCGGAGAGCGCCGAACATCGCGGCCCGCTGCCACAGGGCATGTGGCTATGGCGTTATCGCGGGATCAGCCTGCTGCTCGACCGGCGCCATTGGTCAGGGGTGCTGTTACTGTTGGCTGCGCTAGGACTGGCGAGCCTTGCCTACCTGTGTCTCGGCGAGCAGCACCTGCCTCCACAGACCCTGTGGGACGTCATGCTCAACCAGGCCGGGCCCCTTGATACCTTCGTGGTCGAGCAGCTTCGCCTTCCTCGCCTGCTGGCGGCGCTGTCCACTGGCCTGGCCTTTGGGCTTGCCGGCTGCCTGATGCAGACCTTGGCGCGCAATCGGCTGGCGACGCCGGGCATCATTGGCATCGATAACGGCGCCACCGCCTTTGCGGTGGCCTCGGTACTGGGCATGGGGCTCAGCCTGGCGCCTTCCGCCATGGCGCTGGCCGGGGCGGCGACTGCCGCTGTGCTGACCTTCGGCCTGGCCGCGGGAGGGGGCGCCCGTGGCTATCGCTTTATCGTGGCTGGGATAGGGGTCGGTGCCATCTTTGGGGCAGTGACCCAATTGATGCTGTCGCGGGCGGCCATCGATGTGGCCAATGCGGCCTACCCCTGGACCGTAGGCACGCTGAACGCGCGACCTGCCGGCGCCGTGCAGGTGTTGGGTGTTGGGCTGCTCGTGCTGGTGCCGCTGGCGCTGTGGCTGTCGCGGTCACTGGCATTGATGCGCTTTTCCGATGCCGTGGCCACCGGCCTGGGGGCACCGCTCAAGCGACGTCGGGCCCAGGTGCTGGTGGTCTCGGTGGCGCTGACTGCCTTGGCCGTATCAGTGGCAGGGCCGGTGGGCATGGTGGGGCTGCTGGGCCCTGAAGTCGCGCGCCATCTCTGCGGCAACCGTCAGGTACCGCTGCTCGGGGCGGGGCTCGCCGGGGCCATGGTCATGGTGGTGGCCGATCTGGTGGGACGGCTGTTGCTGTCTCCGCTTGAGCTGCCCGTGGGTATCGTCACCGCGGTGGTCGGTGGCCCCTGGCTGATCTGGATTCTGGTGCGCCGCTGATGGAGCTTCGGTTGAGCGGTTGCCCATGGTTGGGCGCACGTCTAGAGCCTATTTAGAAAATTTAGATAGTTGAGAGAGTCTTGATGTCACTCCCATCATCGTCATCGCAACAGCCTAGGCCGATGGCCCCTGAGCCCGCCCCCTACGTGGTGGAAGATCTGGTGCTCAGCCATGGCCGCCTGCGCGTCATCGACGGCTTGAACCTGACCATTCCTCAAGGCCAGCTCACGGCCATCGTGGGGCCCAATGGCTGCGGCAAGTCGACGCTGCTGGCGGGACTTTCACGGCTGCACACGCCGACACAGGGCAAGGTCTGGCTGCAAGGCCAGGAGCTCAAGCGCCTGAGTGCAAGAGACCTGGCGCGCCGCATTGCCTTGCTGCCCCAGGAGGCCTCCGCCCCCGAGGGGCTTAGCGTCAATGATCTGATCCGCTTCGGTCGCCAGCCTCACCAGTCCTGGTATCGCCAGTGGAGTGAGGAAGATCAGGCCGTGGTCGCCCAGGCCATCGCCAGCGCGGGACTACAGACGCTTGCCGAGCGTGGTCTGGAGACGCTCTCCGGAGGACAGCGCCAACGAGCGTGGATTGCCATGACCATCGCCCAGCAGACGCCCATTATTCTGCTGGACGAGCCGACGTCGGCGCTGGATCTTGGCCACCAGCTGGAGGTCTTCGAGCTATTGCATCGGCTGGTGCTCAAGGGTCGCACCATTATCATGGTGGTGCACGACCTGACCAGCGCATGCCGTTATGCCGACCACCTGGTGGCGATGCGGGACGGTAAGCTGGTCGCGGAGGGAAAGCCGCAGGAGGTGGTGACACCGGCCCTGGTCAGGCAGCTCTATGACGTTGACTGTTCACTGGTGGAAGATCCGCTGACGGGCAAGCCGCTGCTGGCAGGCTTGAGGCGGTCCGAGCAGGGCTGACGCGATGCTGAGCCCAGGGGCGTTAGACCTATCCAGGGATGTTAGACCTATCTAGGGACGTTAGACATATAGTGCGGGCCTAAAACGCAACACACCCGGTCGATGACCGGGTGTGTGATGGCGTCAGAGGATATTAGCCTGTGACGTTCAAGCTACCCCATTAATTGGCGGCATCTTGTGCAGCGTCTTCGGCATTGTCGCCAGCGTTTTCGATGGCATTACCGGCGCTGGTCAAGGCGTTGGCAGTGGCGGACTTGGTGGTCTGCCAGGCACTCTGAGCGCCTTCCTTGGTGTCCATCCAAGCCTGTTGCACGTTGGTCTTGGTCTGATTCCACCAGGTGTTGGTGTACTCAGGCTGTGCGGAGATTTCATCCTGAGTGATGTTCAGGTGAACGGAGTATTCGATGTTGTCCAGGCTGTCGCCGTTGGTGGTCTGAACGGTAAAGTCGCCGGTCTCGACCACGTACTGGTTTTCGCCCAGGTCGAGCAGGTCGCCTGCTTCCACCACGATGGCGCGGATTTTCATGTCATTGTCGAGCAGGATGTCCTCGACTTCGCCCACCTCGTCCTGGCTTGAGCCTTTGGCAAAGACATCGGCATCGAGCAGCTCTTCAGCGGAGTAGAGGCCTTGCGGCTCGCTGTGTGCGGCCTGATTCGCGCCCTCGTTGTGATGATCGGCAAGGGCGGTGGTGCCCACGGCCATGGAGCCGGCGAAGACAGTGCTTGCGATAGCGGTAGTCAGCAGATTCTTGCGGATCATTCCTTTTCTCCTTCTGGCGAGTGGTTCTTGCGATCCTCTCGGTTGCGGCGTGTTCCAGTGCAGCAACCTGTCTTGCTTGCAGCGACGCAAGGATGCTCATCGCGACGCTGTGATATCTATTGTGGAGGTTATGTACAAGATTTCAAGGGCGCGTTGTGAAAGAAATATGTAAGCCCGTGTTGCTGCTTCATGACAGGTTCAGGGAAGCGTATAGCCCGACACCATGGGGAAAAGGCACGGCGGTTGAGCCGCGCGTAACGCTGCGAATCGGCGGCGCAGGCATTTGTGCAGTGTTTCCCTTGCGTCGACGGTTCGCTCTGGGACAATGCACGCCCTGGTGTGGCAAGCCAGCCATGACAAGCCTGTCGTCACAAGCCAACCGTGACACGCCGACAACCATGGATCTGGTCACACGTTGCCAAAGATGCTGCGCCCAGTGGTGGTCTGTGAGCGTGGAGAAGTCCTGCGGCGTAGAGCAGCATTCAGCGAGCTAAATTCCCCCTGAGAGGCGTGAGTCATTGGAACTATTAAGTGTCGTCTACCGCTACTATCGTTGGCCCTTTGTCGGGGTGATGCTGCTGAGCCTCGTCAGCGCGGCCCTGGGGATTGGAGCGATCGCCTTCATCAACCGCCGCCTGATCGAAGTGTCGGGAGACGTCGGCAGTATTCTGCCCCAGTTCCTGGGCATTGTGGTGGCGCTGCTGGCCGTGACGCTGGCTTCACAACTGGCGCTGACCACGCTGGGACATCACTTCGTCTATGGGCTTCGCTCGCGTCTGGTCAAGCAGATTCTGGACACCGATATCGAGCGCCTGGAACGTCTAGGCAGTGCCGAATTGTTGGCCAGCCTGTCCAGCGATGTGCGCAATATCACGATCGCTTTCGTGCGTCTTCCCGAGCTGGTTCAAGGCATTGTATTGACGCTAGGCTCAGCGCTTTATCTCGGCTGGTTGTCGCCAGGGCTGTTGATCGTGACCAGCCTTTGGGTCGGGGCGACCATGGCAGCCGGAGCCTGGTTGGTCAGGCGCGTGTATCGCCACCTGTCCCAGGTGCGCGAGACCGAGGACGCGCTGTACCGCGACTATCAGGCGGTGATCGATGGTCGCAAGGAGCTGGCGCTCAATCGTGACCGAGCCCAGGCACTCTTTGAAGACACCTACGACCGCGATGCCCGGCGCTATCGCCATCACATCATCCGCGCCGATACCTATCACCTGAGCGCTGTCAATGTGTCCAACATCATGATGTTGGGCGCCATCGGTGTGGTGTTCTATCTGGCCAACGGGCTGGGCTGGGCGTCTACCGAAGTCGCGGCCACCTTTTCGCTGACCCTGTTGTTCCTGCGCACTCCCCTGATCTCTGCGGTGGGCGCCTTGCCCACGCTGCTGAGCGCTCAGGTTGCCTTCGATAAGATTCGTGGGCTGGATCTGGCTGAGCCCCGTCAGGAATTTGGCAGTCGAGCGGCGGTGAGCGGAGCATGGCAAGAGCTACGGCTGGAGGGCGTCAGCTTCCGCTATTCATCGTCGCATACCTCTGCAGGGGACTCTGGTGGATTCGTGGTCGGCCCCCTCGATCTATCGCTTAAGCGAGGTGAGCTGGTGTTTTTGATCGGTGGCAACGGCAGCGGCAAATCCACGCTGGCAAAGCTGTTGACCGGACTGTATCGCCCTCACGAGGGCAGCATGACGCTCGATGGCAAGGTGTTGAATGACAGCGATCGAGAAGGGTTTCGCCAGCGCTTTTCCGCGGTGTATACCGACTTTCATCAGTTCGACACCCTGGTCGGACCCGACGGGGCCTCGCCTGACCCGGTACTGATGGAACGCTGGCTCGATGTGCTCAAGATGCGGGACAAACTGCACTTCGATGGGCAAAGGGTGACCAATCCAGAACTGTCTCAGGGACAGCGCAAACGCCTTGCACTGCTGATGGCGGTGGCGGAGGAGCGCGACATTCTGCTACTCGACGAGTGGGCGGCGGATCAGGATCCGCAGTTCCGGCGTGTGTTCTATCAAGAGTTGCTACCCAAGCTGCGGAGCATGGGCAAGACGGTTTTCGCCATCAGCCATGACGATCACTATTTTCAGCACGCTGATCGACTGCTGGAAATGCGCGCCGGACAGTTGATCGAACTCACCGGGGAAAATCGCGAGGCCGCCAGTCGGGATGCCGTGGGACGGCTTGAACGCCAGTGATGTATCGTTGATTCCTCGTGTACGCAAAATTGCGAGACGTAATGAAAACAATTAACATGTAGATGTTGTTTTCTTAGGCAGGAGTCCCATTGGCGTTCCTGCCTGGTCGTTCGCTCTGACGCTGCCTCCGAGGTTCTCCATGCTCCCCCAGCACCAGTCACTATCCCGTCACCCGCTTGCACGGGCGGTTCACTATGCCACCGTGCCCCTGATCGTCGGGTGGGTTCCGATGGCCTCGCTGGCGATGGCGCAGGAGGAAGCGGTCACCGAGGTCTCCAGTGACACCATGGTCGTGACGACGTCTACCCTGAAGGTCGATACGCCGGTGCTGGAGACACCTAGGTCAACCTCCCAGGTCTCCCGAGAAGAGCTCGATAACCGCCAGGTCAACAAGTACGACGAAGTGCTGCGTTACCGCAGCGGCGTGGTATCGCAGCCGTTCGGCCAGGACAACAAGGCAGATTGGTTCTATATTCGCGGCTTCAACGGTGAAGATTCGCTCTATCAGGATGGCCTGCGTCAGTTCCGCGAGGGTGGCTACTTCTGGTGGAGCACCGAGACCTTTGGTCTGGAAAGCGTTGAGTTGCTCAAGGGGCCTGCCTCTATCCTTTACGGAGAGGCGCCTCCCGGAGGGGTCATCAATGCCATCAGCAAACGCCCGACGGAAGACCCGCAGGGGCTTATCGAGCTGCAGTACGGTAGCGATAACCACGAGCAGGTCGGCGTCGACGTCTCCGGCCCTGTGGCCGGCCGCGACGATGTTCGCTATCGCATGGTGGGACTGTTCCGCGAGAACGATGCGCAGATCGACCACGCGGACAACCAGCGCGTCTATCTGGCGCCGAGTCTGGCGGTGGATTTGTCCGACGATACCAGCATTACCTTCCTGGCAAGCTACCTGAAGGACCACGGGACGCCCACCAACGGCTTCAAGCTGCCTTACGGCACCGTCGACAGCACGCCTTTCGGTCGGCTCGATCCCGAAGACAACCTCGGGGAGCCGGGCTACGAGCGTCAGGAGCATGAGCAGTGGGCGCTGGGCTACGAGCTGTCCCATCGTCTGAATGACACCTGGGACATCGAGCAGAACTTCCGTTACAGCCATCTGGACCTGCTGGAGCGCGACGTCTATGTGTCTTATCTGCTGGATGATCGCAATGCCCAACGTGGCCTGACCTATCGCGATGGTGACTTCGATGCGGTCACGGTAGACACCCGTGCTATCGGCCGCTGGTACAGCGATCGTACCGAGAACACCCTGTTGCTTGGCGTCGACTATCAAGACCTGGATATCGACTACGACAACTACGATGACTTCGCCTTCGGATTGCCCTTCGATATCTTTGATCCCGAGTACGGTAACTTCACACCGTCATCGCGGACAGGTAGCGACCATGATGAGGGCAAGGAGCAGCTTGGCTTCTACGCTCAGAACCAGCTGCGTCTGGACGACCGCTGGATATTCCTTGCCGGCCTGCGCCATGACAGCGTGGATGTGACCAATCGCATCAACGGTGAAGATAATGGCGGTGGTACCGAGGATGAGACGAGCTTCTCCGGCGGTATCATGTACCTCGGCGACTACGGTATCTCGCCATATCTGAGCTACAGCGAGTCCTTCTCACCGCAGATCGGCACCGATCCGGACGGCCGCGCCTACCGACCCAGCGATGGCGAACAGTGGGAGCTGGGGGTGAAGTATGCACCTGACTGGCTGGATGGTTATGTCACCGCGGCAGTATTCGACCTCAAGGAAAGCGATACCCTCTACACCAGCGGTGAGTCGGCCAATCGCCAGGGGGGAGAGCGGGAGTCCCAGGGCTTCGAGATCGAGGGGGTGGGCTACGTGACCGATGACCTCAAGGTCACCGCCGCGTACACCTATACCGATGTACGGGTAGACTTGAGTCGCGAAGAGCAAGATCTGCGCGCGGGTCTGATTCCGCGCAATCAGGCGTCGCTGTGGCTGGACTATGCAGTGCCAGGAGCCCTGCATGGACTTAACCTGGGCGGTGGCGTGCGCTATGTGGGCGAGACCAAGGACAATCCTCGTTACTCGGATACTCAGGTGGACTCCTACACCTTGTGGGACGCCAAGGTCAGCTATGACATCACTCCGCAGTGGACCGCCCAGGTCAACGTCAACAACCTGACCGACGAAGAGTACGTGTCCGGTTGTGACTACTGGTGCTACTACGGTGAAGAGCGCAGCGTGGTAGGCAGCATCAAGTACCGTTTCTGACCACGGCACGTAGTCTAAGTGAGAACGCCCGACCAGGCTCTGCCGGTCGGGCGTTTGTGTGTCTGCCGGGAGGACGTCATGGCTAAGCTGCCTTGGCGTCTCAAGAACAACGCTGTGAAGGTATCGGCGCCTTGTTGACCCCTGCCTGGGCCAGTCGCTCGCCGTCTGCGACCTCGCTAAAGCGGTCCAGCAAGAGCTTCAGCTTGGGGGTAATCCAGCGCTCGCAGAAGGGCCGTGACGGATCGCTGTAGAAGTAGTCGTGATAGGCCAGCTTGGAATCGCGAAAGGCGGCCAGAGGCAGCACCTGGGTCACCAGGGGGGAATCGAAGTCATCCTGCAGCTGGGTCAGCACCTGGCGGGCCAGCTGGGCGTGAACCTGGTTCTGGACATAGACCGCTGAGCGGTAGCGCTGGCGCAGGGCATGGCCAGAGGTGGCGTGGTGGGTGTGCAGGTGAATCTCGATCAGCACGTCCATGGGTAGCCGCGAGGGGTCGTAGTCCACCACCACCGCTTCATGAAAGTCACTGTCAGGGGGCTCGGCGGCGACCCAGCCCTGGTGAACGGCGTCGACGCCCTTGAGCGACTGATAGACCGCTTCCAGGCACCAATAGCAACTGCCTCCCAGGGCCAAGCGTGCTTTGCAGGGCGCAAGCAGGGGCAAGCTGTTGCAGGGCTGGTCTGGCATGTCGGGCACCCCGAGAGGAAGTGTCGGCTTGGTCGACCATCATGCCCGAGCCTTACAGTCTCTTCAGCCCCCACATGAAGTAGCTGCCGCCAAGAATCGAGGCCACCAGACCGGCAGGTATCTCCTGGGGGAACAGCAGCTGTCGCCCGACCCAGTCGGCCAGCACCATCAACAGGGCGCCGATCAGCGCCGCACCGGCCAGATGCAGGCGAGCGCGAGAGAACCCCATCAGCCGCGCCATATGAGGAGCCAGCAGGCCGACGAAGGACAGTGGCCCGACGATCAGCGTGGCCGCGGCAGTCAGCACCGCCACAGTTGCCAACAATCCCAGGCGAGCATTCTCCACATGGATGCCAAGGGCCTTGGAGGTGGCGCTTCCCAGCGGCAGGATATCCAGCCAGCGGGCCAGTAGCTGGGCAGCCAGGGCGACGGCCGCACCGGCCATCAGCACCACCAGCGCCGAGGTCGGGTCGACATAGTAGGTCGAGCCAGACAGCCAGGCCATGACCTGTTGCCCGCGGGGGTCGCCTCCCACCATGATGATGGAGCGCACCGCGTCGAACAGCGCCGTGATGGCCACGCCGCTGAGCAGCAGGCGCTCGGGCTGGAAGCCGCTGGCGCGGTTGAGTGCAACCAGCAGCGCCAGTGTCACCAGCGCCCCCAGGGTGCCGGTTCCCAGCAGCAGCAAGTGGCTGGGTCCGGGCACCACAAAGATGGTGATAATCAGCGCGATGGCTGTGCCACCACTGATGCCCAGCAGTTCGGGGCTTGCCATCGGGTTGGCGGTGACGCGCTGGATCAGGGTACCGGCGATGGCCAGCAGGGCGCCGCTGCCAGCGGCCGCCATGATCCGTGGCCAGCGCCAGTCGAGTACCTGGACCTCTGTGCTCAGTGACCAGCCCGTGCTGGTTTGCCCGGCGAGTATGCCGACCAGCATGGCGATCACCAGTGCCGCTGCGAGTCCTGCCAGCAGCGGGACAGGCGTCGAGGTTCGCAGCACCAGGGGAGCCGATGCCGGTGGTGGCCGACGGGGCGTCAGCTTGAGCCGGGGGATCAGCCACAACAGCAGAGGAGCACCCAGCATCGCCGTGGTAGCCCCTGTGGGAAGCAGTGTCGGCAGTGCGTCGATGCCGCCTTGCAGCACCAGGTCGGTGACGGTCAGCAGCAGCGCGCCAAACAGCATCGACCAGCCCACCCGCGCCGGCAGCCGTCGGGCACCGGCCATACGTGCGATGTTGGGGGCCGCCAGACCGATAAAACCGATGATGCCGACAGTAGCCACCACGCAGCCTGTCAGGAAGACCGCCAGGCCGAGGCCGCCCAGGCGCAGCCACTTGAGTGACACGCCGAGGCTCTTGGCGCTGGCATCATCGAGTTCGAGCAGTGCCAGCGGGCGAATCAGCCAGATGGCCAGGGCGCCAGCGACCAGCACGCGAGGCAGCAGGTAGAACACCCCGTCCCAGCCATTCTGGGCCAATGATCCTGCACCCCATACCAGCACCCCCTTGAGCGCCTCCTGGTTAAACAGCAGTAGCACGATGGCCAGGGCGCCGAAGTACAGATTCACTACCAGACCACCGAGCACCACCACGCCAGGCGACAGGCCGCGCCGCCAGCCCAGCGCAAATACCAGGCCCATGGCCAGGGCACCGCCGGACAGGGCGACCCACTCCCGTCCAAGGGCGAGCAGGCCCGGCGCGACCAGGGTGGCGATCATCAGGGCCAGGTTGGCCCCGCTGGCGACGCCCAGGGTGGTGGGTGCTGCCAGGGGGTTGCGTAGCACCTGCTGCATCAACACCCCAGCCAAGCCCAGGGCTGCGCCGGCGGTCAAGGCAATGGTCAGTCGCGGCCACCAGCTGTAGTGCAGTACCAGTGACGAGGGGGTGGTCACGTCAAGCGAGGACAGTGCGGCCAGGGCAGAGCTTGCGCCACCCAGGCCTTCAAGGGACTGCCACGCCGCCAGCAGGCAAAGGACGACTAGCACCGCGGCGGTTGCACTCAGTCGGTGTGATCGCCAGCAGCGGGTGTCAACGGCCTGCATGAAGGGTCTCGCTATCACGGGAGGAGGGGAGGAGCATCGTCGTTTCGCGCTGGGCGGAGCGCGTCGTTGGCGTGGTGGCTGCGGGGCTGTCTGCACCCAGAGCCTCACCCAGCTTGCTGGCGAAGCGGTTGGCAGAAGGCAAGGCACCAAAGCTCCACACCGGTGGCAAGGTCACGACGTCGTTTCGTTTGACGCTGCCCAGATGGCGCCATAGCCCGCTGTCGGCCAGCGCCTCGCGTACTCCCGCAACATAAGGTTCGACCACCACGATCCGCGCCTGGGGGTAGTTGGCCAGCTGTTCGATGCCGATCAAGCTGAAGCCCCAGACATTGGTGGTGCCGGTCCAGGCGTTGGTCAGGCCCATCCGCTCGATCACGGCCTGATACAGGCTGTGGTCACCAAACAGGCGCACGTGACGCTCATCCATGAACTGGATCAGCAGCAGCGGGCGCGTGTCCTCGGGCAGGCGATCGGCAATCTGCGCGATATGCGCCTCGCTGCTGGCAATAAGGCGCTCCGCCTCCACCTGGCGGCCGACCAGTTCGCCCAGTTCGCGGGTCAGGGTCAGTGCTTCGTTCCAGAAGTCACCGTCCCCGCTGTACATCGAGAATTGCTTCACCTCGGCAATGGCCGACAGTCGCGGTGCCAGATTCGCAAACATGGGAGAGATGACGATCGCGTCCGGGTTCAGGTCGGCCAGCAATTCCAGGTTGGGCTGGGTGCGCAGGCCAATATCGACACTCTGCGCGGGTGCCTCGAGCCCCACCCAGCTTTCATAGTCATCGGTCTGGGCCAGTGCCATGGGCGGTGCCTCTAGGGCGACCAGCGTTTCTGCCAGGGTCCAGTCGAGGCTCGCGATGCGTGGTGAGGCCAGGCAACTGGCGGACAGTGACAACACGCCCAGCGCCAGTGCTGTCAGCCAGCATGAACGCAAGGGTCGCGGCAATCGTCGAAAAAGCGGGCGGGCTGGCAGTGGAAGCCGACGGAGCATCATTGCACCAGGGCCACGGCGTGCTCGCCACTGGGGTGGGGCATGACCTGCATCGGGATGCCGTAGATATCCTCAAGGACGTCTCCGGTCATCAGTGTCTCCGGGCTTCCCTCGGCGATGACCTGGCCGCTGTGCAGGGCCACCAGGCGGTCACAGAAGCGTGAGGCCATATTGATGTCGTGAAGCACGATTACCACGCCCAGGTCGAGCTCACGGCTGAGCTTCTTCACCAGGGTCATCACCTCCACCTGGTGAGCGATATCCAGGGCTGCCAATGGCTCATCGAGCAGCAGCAGACGGCTGCCCTGGGCCAGCAGCATGGCGAGCCACACGCGAGTACGCTCGCCCCCGGACAGGGTGTCCACCAGGCGCTCGGCAAAGGCCTCGGTGTGGGTCAGTGCCATGGCCCTGCTGACGTGTTCCTGGTCGTCTCGGCGCGAACGCCCAAGCAGTCCCTTCCAGGGGTAGCGGCCAAAGGCGATAAGCTCGCGGCAGGTCAGGTTTTCGGCCCCAGGCAGGTGCTGGGGGAGGTAGGCCACCTCCCTGGCGAAGGCACGGCGCCCCCAGCTTTCAAGGGGCTGGCCGTTGAACAGGATGCGTCCTGCGCTGACCGGTTGCTGCTGCGCCATCAGCTTGAGCAGGGTGGACTTGCCCGAGCCATTGTGGCCGATCAAGCCATGCACGCGGCCCGCGTCGAAGGTTAGGCTGGTGGGGGCCAGCAGCGTCTTGCCCGGAATCGTGAAAGAGGCGGACTGAAGGTCGAACATGAACAAGGGCTCCGCTGGGTCGTCCGGGCGATCGGAAATACACTCTTAATGGATAGGAATGGTTATCAATTTGTTTGCTGTTGTCAATCCGATGTGTCATCAGGGAACATCGGGCAGTCGCCGTTGGCTAACCCTTGTAGAAGAGGCGTAAAAGATGCCACCCTGTGGCCTACGGCATCGGGCCTTGCCGAGGTGAGCCAAGGTCGCTGAAGCGACGCCGCTGGACGAGAACTTTTCCAGCGCTGCAGGCGCTAGCGAGACCGTCGCGACTTGCCTATAGTATGAGGCCCACGATGACGCAAGCTGGTGAGTGGGATAGGATTATCCCCCTGAATCAGCCCAACTTTACAAGGAAGGAGGTATCACCATGGCACATACTCTGCCGGAACTGCCCTACGCCTACGACGCACTGGAACCCTCCATCGATGCGCAGACCATGGAGATCCACCATTCTCGTCACCACAACACCTACGTCACCAACCTGAATGGTGCGCTGGAAGGTACTGGTCTTGAAGACCTGCCGGTGGACGAGCTGGTTGCCAACCTTGAGCGTCTGCCCGAAGACAAGCGCCAGCCGGTCATCAACAACGGCGGTGGTCATGCCAACCACTCCCTGTTCTGGACGGTGATGTCCCCGAACGGCGGTGGCAACCCGAAAGGCAAGGTGGCTGACGCCATCGAAAAGGAACTTGGCGGCTTTGATGCCTTCAAGGATGCCTTTACCAAGGCCGCTCTGGGCCGTTTCGGTTCTGGTTGGGCGTGGCTGTCCGTGACTCCGGACGGTGCCCTGGTGGTGGAAAACACCCTCAACCAGGACAGCCCGCTGATGCACGGCAACACCCCGGTACTGGGTCTGGACGTGTGGGAGCACGCCTACTACCTGAAGTATCAGAACAAGCGTCCTGACTACATCGCCGCCTTCTTCAACGTGGTGGATTGGGACGAAGTCGAGCGTCGTTACCAGGCAGCCACTGCCTGATCGACACCGGCATGACGTCATCACGACGTCGTCCGACCTGTTAGCAGGTCACGCGCCGCGGCCCCAGGGCCGCGGCGTTTTGCTGTGCAGTTGCTGTGTAGTTGCCGCGTATTGCTGGTGTCGGCGGCCGGGTCTCGCCCTGCGCCAGCGTGTTCATGTTGCACGTCATCAACGGCTTCGCATTCTCAGCACCCGTGTCTTCGCCCCGTGCCGAGGACGCGAAGCGCTGGCGCCGATGTAAGCCGCAAGGAGCCACCACTGTGTCCACTTCCTCCAGCCTGCAGGCCTTGGGTCGCCTGTTGCGCTATGCCCGAGGCTATCGTCGGCGAATCGTCGCCGCGACCCTGTGCTCGATTATCAACAAGTTGTTTGATATCGCGCCCGAGATTCTGATCGGTGTCGCCATCGACGTCGTGGTCAATCAGGAGCAGAGCTTCGTCGCCCGGTTGGGCTTCGTCTCGGCGTCGTCCCAGATCATTGTGCTGGGGGTGCTGACCTTCTTTATCTGGGCGGGAGAATCGCTGTTCGAGTATCTGTTTCAGATCCTCTGGCGCAATCTCGCCCAGCGCCTGCAGGCGGACCTGCGACAGGACGCCTACGAACACGTGCAGCGCCTGGACATGGGCTTCTTCGAATCGCGTTCATCCGGCGAGCTGGTGGCCACCATGAACGATGATGTCAACCAGCTCGAACGCTTCCTGGATGGCGGAGCCAACTCGCTGATCCAGGTTGGGGTGACCGTCGTAGCGGTGGGGGCCGTGTTCTTCGTGCTGTCCCCGTTGATTGCGCTGCTGGCGTTTACCCCGGTGCCATTGATCCTGTGGGGGGCCTTCGTGTTTCAGCGCAAGGCGGGCCCCTTGTATGCCGACGTGCGCGAAAAGGTGAGCGTGCTCTCCAGTCGGCTGTCGAACAATATTCAGGGCATGGCCACCATCAAGAGCTTTACCGCCGAGGCCCGCGAGGCCGAGCGGCTGAAGGCCGACAGTGAAGCCTATGTGGACGCCAACAGTCGTGCCATTCGCATCAGCTCGGCCTTTATTCCGGTGATTCGCATGGCGATCCTGACCGGCTTCCTGGCGACCTTCATCGTCGGCGGCATGCAGGCGCTTTCCGGCGAACTGAACGTGGGAGCCTACGGTGTATTGGTGTTCCTGACCCAGCGCCTGTTGTGGCCGCTGACAGGGTTGGCCCAGGTCATCGACCTGTTCGAGCGGGCCATGGCCAGCACGCGTCGTATCCTTGATCTGATTGCTACACCCATTCGTGTGCGCGATGACGGTCAGACCACGTTGCCGACCCCGGTCAGGGGGGAGGTGCGGTTCGACAAAGTAAGCTTTCACTACGCCGAGAGCCACGCGGGTATCGATGATGTGGATCTGATGGTGCCCGCCGGACGCACCCTGGCGCTGGTTGGCCCCACGGGTTCCGGCAAGTCCACCCTGATCAAGCTGCTGCTGCGCTTTCACGATCCAGACCAGGGGCAGGTCGTCCTGGATGGCATCCCGGTAACGGAGCTTCGCCAGAATGCACTGCGCGATGCCATCGGACTCGTCAGTCAGGACGTCTACCTGTTCGAGGGCAGCGTGCGAGACAACATCGCCTACGCACGACCCGAGGCAAGTCTCGACGAGGTCGTCCGTGCTGCACGCACTGCCGAGGCCTGGGAGTTTATCGAACGCCTGCCCGACGGCCTCGATACCCGCGTCGGTGAACGCGGCGTACGGCTGTCAGGTGGCCAGCGTCAGCGCCTGTCCCTGGCCAGGGCGCTGCTCAAGGACCCGCCAGTGCTGGTGCTGGATGAAGCCACCAGTGCAGTGGACAACGAGACCGAGGCCGCCATCCAGCGCTCGCTGGCGCGGATTGGCAGCGAGCGCACCGTGATCATGATCGCCCACCGCCTGTCCACCATCGTTCACGCCGACGACATCGTGGTGATGGAGCTTGGGCGAGTGGTCGAGCGCGGGACCCACCAGCAGCTGATCGAACGCGGCGGACGCTACTCCGCCCAGTGGCAGGTACAGACCGGTGAGGCCGCCCAGTCGGCTCAGGTCATCTAGGCTGTCCGCTGGCGCCATCAGCTCCACGCCAGCGCCAGCCTCAGTGTCAGCGGCAGTAGCCGTGCCTGTAGCAGAAGCCGTGCCTGCGGCAGAGAAAAGGCCCATCGCGCTTGGCGGCAAAAGTCGCCAAGCGGGCCCGGGGCGTCTAGGGTGAGTAAGTCACTACACACTTTGCTGCGCCGGGACGGCAGGGTGTAGTGACGGAGCCTGATGACCAGGCCAGCTCCCGGTACAGCAGCGAGCACATCGCGCTCGCGGGAGGAACTGCCATGGGCATATCGGCCAAGCAGCGTCCTAAGGCCGCTCAATCAGAGCCGCTCGAGACACAATGCCCTGAGACGGAATGCCCTGAGACGGAATGCCCTGAGACAGGCAGACAGGATACGGCCAGCCATGATACGGGCGCGCTCGATACGGGTCGCCACGACAGCAAGCGCTGCGATGCGAATCGCCTCAATGCTGGCGGCCTCGACGTATCGGAACACCGGGTGTCAGAGGGTGTGGCGCGAGAACGCTCGAGTGCATCGGCCTTGGCGGATGAGCAAGGACCTACTCAGCCAAGCCGAGAGCCGTCGAGGTCCGACGACAGTCGCGGCGTCGATCCTTGCGGTGACCGGGTGGATCAGTTGCTGGATGACATGGCGGCGTTGCTGGACTTTGCGCTGGAAGCGGAAGGCGTGCCGCTGGATGTGGATCTTTCCGCGTATTATCGGGCGCGCCAGCAGCAGAGGCAGAACGTGCCGTTAAGTGGCGCCGACATCGACGGTCTGGTCGCCTGTTACCGTGAGCTGTCGCGCCGCTACCCGGGCATCTCCCCACGCACCTTGGCGGCGACACGTCCCAGCCGGGAAAGCGGCAGACTTCGCGATAGCCGCACCGGGCGCTACCTGATGCGGCTGTGGCAGTGCACCGCGGCGGTGGTGATGCTGGCCATCATCTCCAATGTGATGATGTCAGCGATCGGCGCGGAGGCAGGCATGACGGTTGGCGCTGGTGCGCAGGCCACTCTCCTCGGATTTCTCTACGAAGGTCTGCGTCACACCGAGGCGTTTCTGTATGGAGCGCTCGGGGCCTTTGCCTTTGTGCTGCGGGTCACCGCCAGCCGACTCTACAGCCGTACCTTCGACCCGGCGCGTATTGGCGAGCACGTCAATCGCATCGTGCTCGGCACCCTGTCGGGAGGGGCGATCGTGCTGTTCGTTTCTCAGATTCCCAGCGACAAGGACGCAGAGGTCGCGCTCAGCGGCGCCGCCCTCGGATTTCTCGCCGGCTACAGTATCGACTTTCTGTTCGGCACGCTGGACCGAATGATTCGCGCCTTGCTGTCCGATGGCAGCACCGACAGTGCCAATCGTGCTGCAAGGGCAAGGCGTGACGCCGATGTGGTGGAAACCCTGGATGAGTTGATGAGCCAGCAGACCGACGCCGAGACCCGGCGCCGGCTTGAAGGCATCATCGAGACGCTGAGACAGCGCCAGCGAGTCTGAAAACGGCGGCTATCCGCTCATCGCCTGGGGCAGGTAGGTAGCGATGCCGGGGAACAGGCTCATGATCACGATGGCCACGATCATCAGCAGGAAGAACGGCACCGTGGCACGGGTGATCGACATGATGTCGCGGCCGGTGAGTCCCTGGATCACAAACAGGTTGAACCCTACCGGCGGGGTGATCTGTGACATCTCGACGACGATAACCAGGTAGATGCCGAACCAGATCAGGTCGAAGCCGGCCACCTCGATCACCGGCATGATGATCGAGGTCACCAGCAGGATCAGCGAGATACCGTCGAGGAAGCAACCCAGCACCAGCAGGAACAGGGTCAGGACCACCAGTAACCAGGCCGGTGACAGGCCCATGGCGCCGATCTTCTCGGCCAGGTCCATCGGCAGCTGGGTAAAGCTCATGGCGGATGCCAGGAAGGAGGCCCCGGCAATGATGAAGGCGATCATGCAGGAGGTCCGCACCGCGGCAAACAGCGCCTCCTTGAAGATGGCGGCGTTGAAGTGGCCGTTGGCCCTGGCGATCAGCATGGACAGTACGACGCCGGACGCAGCGGCCTCGGTGGGTGAGGCAAGCCCGCCGTAGATGCTGCCAAGAATACCGCCGATCAGTGCCAGCAACGGTAGCAGCTGCAGGCTGCCGGCGAGCTTCTGGCGCAGCGGTATTGCGCTGTCACGACGACCCACCGCGCCCCGCCGATTGCCTACCAGCAGTGACCAGCCGATGACATAGGCCATGAACAGCCCCAGCAACAGTAGACCGGGTCCGACGCCTGCGATGAACAGTCGCGAGATCGACTGCTCGGTGACGACGCCATAGACGATCATCATGATCGATGGCGGAATCAACAGGCCCAGGGTCGAGGCGCTGGCCAGTGTGCCGATGGCCAGATCGTCGTCATATCCTCGGCTCTTGAGCTCAGGCAGGGTCATCTTGCCGACGGTGGCGCAGGTCGCCGCAGAAGAACCGCACACTGCCGCGAATAGCCCACTGCCGATGATGTTGGAGTGCAGCAGGCGTCCAGGAAGTCGGCCGAGCCAGGGCGACAGCGCCTGGAACATGTTATTGGCAAGCCCCGAACGGAACAGGATTTCGCCCATCCACACGAACATCGGCAGGGCGGTCAGGTCCCAACCGTAGCTCGCGCCCCAGAAGTCGGACGCCAGGATAGGTCCGGGCGCCAGGGGAAAGAACAGCGTCAGCACGATAAAACCGGTGCCAAGCAGGGCGTAGGCGATCCATACGCCGCTGCCCAGCAGCAGTGCCAGGGCCAGCAGGGTAACCAGACTGATGATCAGCATAGCGACGGGCTCTCCACGCAGGGGTAGCAAGGGGGCCGTGCGACAGGGCAGGGGATGTCAGTCATGGCCAGCCTCATCATCCGGGGCCTGGAAGCGTTGTGGTGCCTGCAGCGCCTGGCGTGCGGTATCGATCAAGGCCTCGGCCAGAGCGAGGCTCATCATGACCATGCCGATCAATAGCACCAGCTGTGGAATCCACAGGGGGATGGCCAGCAGCCCCGACGAGACGTCGTCGTATTCCAGGCTCTCCTGCATCAGCTGCCACAGCGACACGCACAACAGCGCATTGAGCGCCGAGGCGATCAGCAGACAGGCAAGTTCGGTAAAGGCCCGCACCGCCGCAGGAAGACGCTGAATCACCAGCGACATGCGGATATGGGCATGATGGGTGAAGGTGTAGGCCATGCCGAGGAAGGTCGCGCCCACCAGCAGGAAGGAGGCCAGCTCCGATACCCCGGTGATTTCGAGGCCCAGGCGCGAGCTGCCGGCCATGACCAGTACGGCGTCCAATAGACGAAACAGTACCTGCAGGGTGATCAGCGTGCAGATGGCGACCATCGAGGCGGCCGCTCCCCATCCGCCCAGGCGGTAGATGGGCATCAGGCGAAATGTCATGAGTATGCTCCCACCGGAGGGCGGACAGGATCAATCAGCGCGGATGGCCTCCAGCGATCGGCAATCCGCGCTGCCTTGGCTCACTCGATGTTGCTGCGGTATTCCTCGATCAGCGCCTTGGCGCGATCATCCGCGCGGCTCTCCCAGTCCTTAAAGAGGGCGTCACCGGCCTCGGCGAGCGCGGCAGCGATCGCCTCATTGGGCTCGGAAATCGTGATGCCATTCTCCTCAAGGGCCTGGGCGCTGCCTTCCATGTCGGCCTTGCTGGCTTCCCAGCCACGCTGTTCGGCCTGGGCGGCGGCCTCCAGCAGTGCGTCCTGAGAGGCCTGGTCGAGACGGTCGAAGGCCTTCTGATTGACGAAGATGATGTTCTTCGGGATCCACAGGTTGGCATCGGTGAAGTGGGACACGTAGTCCCACGCGGCCATGGACTCACCGGTCGACACCGAGGTGATCATGGCGTCGACGCGTCCCGTGGAGAAGGCCGTCGGAATATCCGACTCCTCGGTTTCGGTGGGTAGGCCGCCGAGATTCTCGGTCAGGCGCTGGGTATTGATGTTGGGAGCACGCACCCTGAGCCCTTCAAACTGGGCTGGATCGTCGAGCGCGATGTCGGTGTAGATGCCTTGGGAGGGCCAGGGCACCGCGTACAGCGGTTTCATGCCCTGTTCAGCGAACAATTCTTCAATGACGGGCTTGCTTGCCTGCCACAGCGCCCATGCCTCGTCGTAGCTGCCGGCGAGGCCCGGCAGGGTGTCGAGTTCAAAGACGGGGGATTCGTTGGACAGGATCGACAAGAAGATCTCGCCGGCCTGGACGGTGCCACGCCTGACCGATGGCTTGATCTCGCCATGGCTGATCAGCGAGCCACCCGAGTGCACGGTGATATCCAGCTCACCATCGGTGGCCTCGCGGACATCGTCAGCGAACTGTTTGGTGTTGACGGTGTGAAAGCTGGCGTCGCCATAGGGCGTGGCCAGGTTCCAATCGGCGGCCTGGGCGGCGGATGCCAGGCCCGTCAGTGAGGCAACGGCAACCGCCAGACGAAGAGAGCGGAGACAGGGCATGATGGCGAACCTTGTTGTTGTTGAGTGTGTTGTTGAGTGTGTTGTTGAGTGTGTTGTTGAGTGTGTTGTTGAGTTTGTCGTCGAGTGAGTCGTTGAGTCTGTTGTCGAACCTACCGATGAGGCGATGCTTGCGTCAGCGTCAGTGAAGGCGGCGTTGAAGATCAACCGACACCACTGACGCAGCCCGGCCCGGTGGTCAGGCCTTCTTGAACAGCTGGCTGTCGCGATCCTTGAATGCCTTGAATTCTAGCGCGTTGCCGGAAGGGTCCTTGAAGAACATGGTCGCCTGCTCGCCCGGCTCGCCCTTGAAGCGAATATAGGGTTCGATCTCGAACTCCACGCCGTGGGACTTGAGCTTGTCGGCCAGGGCTTCCCAGGCTGGCATCTCGAGGACCACGCCGAAGTGCGGTACCGGCACCCCATGACCATCCACCGGATTCTTGTGGGCAGCGCTGGCGGCATCCTTGAGCGCTGGATTCAGATGGCAGACGAACTGATGGCCGTAGAGGTCGAAGTCGACCCAGGACTCGGAGCTGCGGCCTTCGGGGCAGCCGAGAAAATTACCGTAGAATTCGCGGGCTTCGTCGATATCGCGGACCTGGATGGCCAGATGGAAAGGATCACTGACAGCCATGGGGAGTCTCCGGTTGGATGGGGCGTTATTGACAGGGTAGTGTCAGTGATTCTTGGCCGGGTGAGCTGCTGTCGTCAATCTTGACGCTGAATTTGTTGCTGCGCAGTGATGACGCGAGTCTCGGGGCGATGCCGGTACGCTGCCCGGCGGCTTGATCGAGAATTCAGACAGCGACATCATTCAATGACACTTCATCGACAACAATAAGGTGGCCCTATGCCGATCCCCCTCCTCAACTGCGATGTCGGCGAGAGTTTCGGCGCCTGGAAGATAGGCCGCGATACCGACGTGATGGCGTATATCGACTGCGCCAATATTGCCTGCGGCTTCCATGCGGGCGATCCCGACGTGATGCGTCGCACCGTCGGCCTGGCGGTGGCCAACAACGTGGCCATCGGTGCGCACCCCGGCTACCCGGACCTGGTAGGGTTTGGACGGCGCAGCCTGGCGGTATCGCCGTCCGAAGCGGAGAACCTGTTGCTGTATCAGATCGGCGCGCTGGATGGTGTGTGTCGAGCGGAAGGCTCTCGAGTCCGCTATATCAAGCCCCATGGTGCCCTGTACAACGATATGGCGGTGAACAGCCCGGCGGGCCAGGACCTGCTGCGCGCGACCATGCGCGCCGTGCGTGCCTACGATGCCAGCCTGCCGCTGCTGGTGATGTCCACCGCCGATACCGATGACGTCCGGGCGTTGGCGGCGGAGGAGGGCGTTTCCCTGTGGTTCGAAGTGTTCGCCGATCGAGCCTACGACCAGCAGGGGCGGCTGGTGTCTCGGCGTGAACCGGGAGCGGTGCATCATGATGAGTCGACCATCGTCGCCCAGGCGGTCACGCTGGCCAAGGGGGAGCCTCTGGCGGCCCGAGACGGGACCCCGCTGCAACTGCCTGCGGATACGCTGTGCGTGCACGGTGACAACGAAAGCTCCGTGGCCGCCGTCCGGGCCATTCGTGAGGCCTTCGACCGACTGGAGGAGGCATGACGCCACGCCCACGACTGGAGACAGTCGCCTTCGATAGCCTGATCGTCAGGCTGTTTGATGCCATCGACGAAGCGCATATGCCCTGGGTGCTGGCGGCCACCAACGCGATTCGCCAGCGCCTTGGCGACGCTGCCCTGGAGGTGGTGCCGTCCTACACCACGGTACTGGTCCAGATCGATATCCAGCGACTGTCGTTGGCGGAGGCCCGGACACGCCTCATGGCGGCACTTGATGGACTGTCACCCCAGGCGGCGGAACAAGGCACCCTGCATGAGATTCCTGTCTGGTACGACCCCTCCGTCGGTCCTGAGCTAACGCTGATGGCGCGCCGCTCCGGGATGACGGTCGAGGAGGTCGTCCGCCGTCACTGTGCGCGTGACTACAGCGTGTTCGCGCTGGGCTTTGCGCCTGGCTACGGCTTTATGGGGCTGGTCGAGGACGCTCTGGCGACGCCGCGGTTGAAGACCCCGCGCCAGAAGGTGGCCGCGGGCAGCGTGGGTATCGCGGATCGCCAGACGGCGGTTTACCCGGCTCCTTCTCCCGGTGGCTGGAACCTGATCGGGCGAACCGCGGTGAAGCTGTTTGATCGCGAGCGCGAGGGCTACACCCTGTTCAAGCCCGGTGATCGCGTGCGCTTTGTGGCCATCGACCGCGCTACCTTCGAGGCGCAGGGCGGCGACACCACCCCCCAACCCCCGGCCGAGGAGAGCGGCGCATGAGTCTCAAGGTGGAACGTGCGGGACCCATGGCACTGGTGGTCGATGGTGGACGTGGTGGGGTGCGTCATCTTGGCGTGACCCAGGGCGGCGCCATGGACTGGGTGGCGCTGGGATGGGCCAACTGGCTGCTCGGCAATGCTCCGGACGCCGCTGGTCTCGAAGTCATGGTGGGGGGGCTTGAGCTGGTCGCCGAGGCCGATATCTGCGTGGCGCTGGCGGGGGCGGATCTCGCTGCGCGACGTGACGGCGAGGCCATCGCTCCCGGTCAGGCACTGACGCTGAAGCAAGGACAGCGACTGGTCTTCGAGCGTCCCAGCAAGGGCCTGCGCGCCTATCTGGCTCTCCCGGGGGGCGTGGCCGGAGAAGCGGTGATGGGGAGTCTTTCGAGCACCGTGCGGGAGGGCCTGGGCGGTCTGGATGGCCTGGGACGTCCCCTGGTGGCGGGTGACCGCGTGGAGGCGAAAGCGCCACACCAGCGTGTGAACTCGCGAGAGCTGGCCCCAAGCGCGGCAACGCTGACTGCCTCATCGGAGCCGCTCGAGCTGGCGCTGGTAACGGGCGCTCAGCTCGCAAGCTTCGACGGACACAGCCTTTACCGTGCCTTCAACCAGGACTGGACCATCGATCAGCGTGCCGACCGCATGGGCATTCGCCTGACCGGGGCGCGCCTTGAAGGCCGCATGAAGGGCATGGTGTCGGAGGGTATTCCGCTGGGTGCAGTGCAGGTGCCCCCCGACGGCCAGCCGATCATCCTGATGAACGATCGTCAGACCATCGGCGGCTACCCGCGTCTGGGTGCGCTGACGCCGCTTGCCTGTGCACGCCTGGCCCAGTGCCTGCCCGGGACACGGGTCCGCTTCAAGCCGGTGTCTCCCGAACAGGCACAGCGGGACCATCTGCAGTGCCTGCATGCATGGCGTACTGAGTGATCGCCGTCAGACTCAGAACTGATAGCTCACGGTAGCACTGACGCTGCGTTCGGCACCGAAGTAGCAGAACTCGAGGGAGTTGCAGGAGGCGACGTAGTCTTCGTCCAGCAGGTTGTTGACGTTGAGTCGAGCGCTCACGCCCTCAAGTCCGACGCGGCTGAAGTCGTAGCCAAGGGTGGCATCGACCAGGGTGTAGTCCGGAACCGACTTGGTGTTGGCGCGATCTGCCTGGATATCGGCGTGGTAACGCACCCCCAGGCCGGTGTTCAGGCCGGCCAAAGGTCCGCGGGCGACATCGTAGTAGCCCCACACCGAAGCGATATGCTTGGGTGAGTAGATGGCGTCGTTGCCCTCTTCACCGGGGACATCGCTCTCCTCGTAGGTAATGTCGGTGTAGGCGTAGCTCGCCTGCATGCTCAACTCGTCGGTGAATTGGGTGCGGGCTTCAAGCTCAATGCCTTGGGACTCGATCTCACCAATGGCGCGGTAAGGATCCGTGGGCTGCTCCTTGGTCGCCACGTTGTCTTGAGTGATGTGGAACAGGGCGATGGAGTATTGGTCCTGGGTGCCCAGCGGCTGATATTTCAGGCCGGTTTCCACCTGCTCGCCTTCCATGGGCTCAAGCAGATCTCCTGATGCATCGACGAAGCTGGTCGGAGTGAACGCCGTGGAGTAGCTGACGTAGGGCGAGACTCCGTTATCGAAGGCGTAAAGAAGGCCGGCCCGTCCACTGAACTGAGTTTCATCCAGTTCGGAGCTGTCACCGCTATCGCGATTGGTATTCTCGATGTCGACCCAGTCGTAACGGCCACCCAGGGTCAGATGCCAGCGGTCCCAGCTGATCTGGTCCTGCAGATAGACGCCGGTCTGCTCGAGCTCGTGGGTCTCGCGGGTGGTCACCGCGATGTCGCCGACGGGGCCTGCACCGTAGCTGGGGTTGAAGGCATTGATCTGCGGGAAGGCGCCACTGGACCAGGTCACCTCGTTTTCCCGTGTCTGATAGTCGACCCCCGTCAGCACGCGGTGGTTGAGCCCGCCGGTGGTGAAGCTGGCCTCGAGCTGGTTGTCTACCGTCCAGGCTTCCAGGTCCTCATCGGCGCCTGAATAGTAGCGATAGAGCTCAGTGTCGTTGGCCCAGCCATAGGCATAGACCTGGTCCATGGTGACATCCGACTCCAGGTACCTGAGCTTCTGGCGAGCGATAAGCCCGTTGCCGAAGCGATGCTCCAGCTCATAGCCGAAGAGGTTCTGGTCACGCTCGAAGTTGTCGTAGTCGTCTTCGCCTTCGAAGAAGGTGTTGTCGATGTGCTGGCCGGCGTGGCTGGTAACGGTGCCCTCGTAGGGCAAGCCCGCGTGATAGCCGCCTTCGGGTTCACGAGACAGGTAGGCGTTGAGGTTCAGGGTGGTCGCGTCGGTGATGTCCCAGGTCAGTGACGGTGCGATGGCATAGCTTTCTTCCTCCACCGGGTCGAACTGGGTATCGGCGGCGCGGGCGACGCCGGTCAGGCGGAAGGCGGCGCGCTGTCCTTCGTCGACGCTACCGGTGATATCGAAGGCCGCACGGCGCTGGTCGTTGTTGCCAAAGCCGACCTGGACCTCTCCGGTGGGGGTATCGGTGAAGGTCGGCCGCTTGCTGGTCAAGGCCACCAGGCCACCGGGGGAGGCTCGACCGTAGAGCACCGAGGCCGGGCCCTTGACCACCTCGACACTTTCCAGCATCCACGGGTCAATCTTCAGTGAGCTGTAGCTGTTGCTGTCGCCCATCAGTTTCAGGCCGTCGAGGAAGGTATTGCTCACGCTGCCGTCAGAGAAGCCGCGCAGAACGATGTAGTCGTAGCGGTTGGATGCACCGATCTGATTGGTATAGACCCCTGGGGTGTAATCCAGAGCCCGCTGCACGGACTGGGCACCGCGTCGCTCGATGTCCTCGGCGCTGACGCTGGAGGTGGCCTGCGGGGTCTCCAGAAACGGCGTGTCGGTCTTGGTGGCGGCTTCACCGGTGACCGTCATGGTGCTGAGTTCTGCGCTGTCGGCCGCGCTGTTGTCGGCGGCTTGTGCCAGGGCGTTAGCAGAGAGCATCAGCGACGACAGGCCAAGCATCGCCAGCGATGCACGAGAGATGGCGGTCGCAAGTGGCGTCGACGCCCATTGGCGGCGCAGGCGCGGGGAGGTCAGTGTGTTCATGGAAGGGCTTACCGTATGAGTCGAGCCAGGAGATGGCGTTGGAAGCGTGTTTTTCGGTAATGCGAATTATTCCATTTTAATGGCGCCATCTTCCTATGCGTATCGCCAAGATCCTTATGCGCGGTGACAGGCTGTTGAACGATTGCCGTGCCAAGCTGGTGGGAGTGCTGCGGCTATGCGTGAGCCACCGCCTAGCCGATATCCCTGGGAGATACCCCGAAGCGACGGCGGAAGGCGGTGGAAAAATTGGAAGCATGGCCGTAGCCGCTGTCGAAGGCGGCCTGCTGTACGCTGGCGCCACGAGACAGCAGCTCATAGGCCAGCATCAGGCGGCGTTCGCGCAGGTAGTCGAAGACCGAGACACCGAACAGGCGCTGGAACTTTGCGCGTAGACCGGATTGGCTCATGGAGGCGAGCTCGGCGAGTTGCTCGAGGCTGTAAGGGTGAGCAGGGGCATCGTGCAGGGTCTGGCGTACCCGCTCCAGGCGCTGGCGTTCTGCTAGCTGCAGACCGCTTTGGTGCGCTCCGGGATGACGCAGGCCATGGGCCAGCAGCTGCAGTCCGATCGCCTCCAGCAGCAGCTGTCGCTGTCCTGCCGAGGGTTGCGGCGTGACCGCCTGCTCAAGCATCGGTGCCAGATAGCCGGGCAGCGGCCAGACATGCAGGTGAGGGCGCGGCGAGTCGAGAAGCTCGGTGATCTCAGGACGTTGGCTGAGTGCGTGGATGGCCGCTTCGTCGAGGGACAGGTTCAGCGTGCGCAGGCGCTGGCCGGCGTCCTGGTGCACACGCAGGGCCACCTGGTCGGCGAGCCTGGCGCTGAGCGCGCTGCCGGCGGAGAGGCGCTGGCGACGCCCGCCCTGATCTACCTGAATGGCGCCCTCCAGGACGACGCAGACGAACAGGGGGGAGGCCATGGTGGAGCAAGAGTCATACGGCGTCAGCACCTCGACGTCGGAAAACGTCAGATGCCAGCCAGGGCGTACCTGCTCCTCGATCACACGCCCCCTGAGCACGGCCAGGTCGCGGGCCACCTGGGGCGAGCGCATGCCGGCGAAGCGATAGTCGATGCCGTGGCGTTGTGCAAAGCCAAGAAAGTCACCGGCGCGAATGAGGCGTGGCTGGATGCCTTCGGCAGGCGCGCCGACGAGAGGGCGGGATCGGGCTGGGGGCATGGTCAGCCGGCGGCAACGCGAGACGTGGCTTTGCGCAAGGAGGGCCGACGCGCCTGGCGCTCGCCTTCGTCCTTGGCCGCAGGGAAGGACTGCACCACGCTGGAGGTGTCGCCAGATTGGCGCTGGTTCTGGTTCTGGTTCTGGCACTTGGCCGCGGCTCGGGCTGCCAGGGCATTGTCATCCAGCGGGCAGGTGCCGCAGTAGGCCAGGTCATCCAGGCGGTAGCGTAGACAGCATACGCGGCGAATGCGCTGCGTCTCGCCTTGATCGTCCTGGAGGTAGCGAACCGGCATGAACAGAGGGTTGCGCCGGCCATCGGGATACACCCGGTGATCGAGCAGCCGCAGCGCTTGCTCGGCGGCGTCGGGTGAGCCCATGGGGTGTGTGTGAGCCCCACGGGCAAAGTAGTCGAAGTAGCCGCCGAAGTTGCTCCAGAACACCTTGGGCGAGGCGCCGGAAACGCAACCCAGCATGTCGATCAAAGGAGCAATATGGCCTTGCAGCAAGCGCTCGAAGCGCTCGAAAGCATCCAGTGATGGCAGCGGGGTGCCCTCATGCCGTAAGGCAATACCGTGGGTGCAGCCTGATGCGTTGAGATAGATCCCCATTTCGTCCAGTGCCACCGGCAGGTCCCGCTCCAGCAGCAGGTTGGACGCCAGCGTGTGGGCGGCAAGCTGGCTGAAGTGCCATTTCGACCACAGTGAGGCAACGGCCTTGAGATCCTCTCCCTTGAACTGCGTGGTGTAGCGCTCGATCAGCTCGTCCAGCACGCCAGGCTCGAGCAGTGTCTCTGCTGGCATGGCGTCGTCGGGCAAGGTCGCTGCCACAGTAGGCACCGTGAGGTGTTCCAGGGGACCGCAATACAGACGGGAAAGCGCTGATGTCATGGGGCGTCCTGCAGGCCGGAGGCTTGAGGTCGAAAAGACCAACGGCGACTACAGTAGATTAAATGCGAATTGTTATCAAGGGCAGTGATTCTCGTTAGGCTTTGTCCGAAACGTCGACGAGCGAAGGTTAGACAAGGCAAAAATCGGTGAGAAAGCGCAGTTTACGTGGTGTAAATGAGCATTTTGAGGCGATTTTTAACGCCGTATCACCGAGCGCAGGCACTTTTCGTAAAAGCCCTAGCTGGCATCACCTTGATGGCTCGCCACACCTGGCTTGCGCTCGGCCCTTCTGCCAGATCCGAGCACATGTCCACACGATCAAGGGTCATCGAGCGACATAGCACTTGCGCATGGCCCTCATGGACGACGCCTTCATGGTCAGTCGATCTCCAATGCCAGTGAATGCTGACGCTATCGGCATCGGCGGTGGTTCCAGCGTCGGCGCCAGCCACGTCCTCGACCAGTGTCAGCTGCACGCCACCGGCGGCGCTGGTGGCGTCGTGCTCATCGAGCCAGCCGAGCAGGGCGACCTCGGCACACTGCTGTACCGGTGTCAGCGCGGACGCGCCACGGTAGCCGGGTAGATAGCGCCTGCCCTGAGCTTCGGCCTGCAGCATGGGTAGCGCGTGCTCGGGATCGATACGGCCGTACTTGCGCACCGGAGACAGCACGATGATGCTGGCGGCGAAGCGGCAGCCACCCAGGTGGCTGCTTTCCCACACGTCAAACGGCAAGCGCTGCTGCTCGACCGCGTGCGCCAGGGCCTTGTAACTGCGAAAGCCATAGCGTGCGCAGCACTTGTCCTTCTTGCCATGGGTACAGCACAGCACCACATCGTCGCGTTGTGGGAGCGATGGCCAGGCGGACAGGTCGGAACCCGAGGCCAGTGCGTCGGCGAACGCCAGCAGGGCATCGAGATCCAGACGCAGGCGCTGGCGCTCTGGCATCAGCATGACCTCGTGGAGGCCGTCTGGCTGGTCGCGCCGGTGAATCAGATTGACCCGGCGACCGCTTGCGGCCAACCCATCCAGGCTGTCTTTCAGGCGCTGTGGCATGTCGCTGGCGTGGCGCAGGTTGCGCTGCCATTTGGCCCGGGGCCAGCTGATCAGCAGGTTGCGCTCGGCGTGGGCGCCGCTACCGGGCAAGGGATCGTCCAGCTGGCGGCTGAGGTCGGTGCAGAAGGTCTTGTTGATCACGGCGGTATTGATGGTGGTGTGGCTGGCGCTGTTCATATCGGCACGGGAATTGCTGTCACGATACTGGTTTTCACGAGGCGGGATTTCACGGTGCGTGGGGCACCGGCCGCGTGCAGGCGGCGGCTTGGTCGCGGTCTTCCAGCAGTGGGCTGCCGGCCCTGTCCGAGCGTCGCTTGAGCGGCACGCACAGCGGCCTGCCGCTGGCCGGGTCGTGAATCACCTGGGCGTCCAGGTCGAAGACCTGCTTGAGGTTGGCGCGGGTAAACACCTCAGCCGGCGTGCCGCTGGTGATGATGCGGCCGTCCCGCAACATTACCAGTTCGTCGGCGTAGGCGGCCGCCAGGTTCAAGTCGTGGAGCACCAGCAGCAGGGTGCGACCCTGGTCGTGGGCAAGGCCGGTCAAGAGCTCGAGCAGATCGACCTGAACCTTGAGGTCGAGAAACGTCGTGGGCTCATCGAGCAGAATCAAATCGGTCTGCTGGGCCAGGACCATGGCGATCCAGCAGCGCTGGCGCTGACCTCCGGAGAGGGCGTCCACGTGACGATCGGCGAACTCGGTCACGTGGGTGTAGGCCATGGCTTCGGCGATGACCTCGGCGTCACGACGAGCGTCACGCTGCCACAGTCTCTGGTGCGGGAAGCGCCCCATGGCCACCAGTTGGCGCACGCTGAGGCCTTCCGGGGCGGTCGGTCCCTGGGGCAGCAACCCCAGCCGTTTGGCCACCTCACGGGTCGACTGATGGTGGATCGCCTGGCCATCCAGCAGCACTTGTCCCGACTGCGGGCTAAGCGTTCTCGCCAATGTCTTGAGCAGCGTCGACTTGCCACTGCCGTTGGGCCCAAGCAATACCGTCAACTTGCCCGGTGCGATGGTGATGTCGACGCCATCCAGCACCACCCGGTCTTCGTATCCCACTGTCAGGGCTGTCCCCTGAAGTCGATGTGACGCTGCCTGGCGAGGGGCCGGGCGCGAAGGCTTTGGCGGAAAAGAGGGGGACGACGACATGGGGCGCGTCTCTGCTGAGGGCGAAATGGCTGTCGACGGTATGACAAAACATTCTCATTTTCAATCTGGAGAAACAGCTTGCAGCACTGTTCGTGCGCTTTTGACTAGTCGTTTAAGCACAAAATCTTGTGAGGTTATGACGAACGGTTCGTTCGAACATCATGGACAGCGCAAATTTGATTAATTAGGATAATCGTTCTCATTTAGAGATGCGGTAGTAACAACGACGCAGCACGATATCAGATGAGAGGCGTGCAGCAGGACCTCCGCTTGCGGAGACCCATTGGGAACAGGGAAGGCTTGACCGTCATGTCGGCCGATGTCGTCTCTCGCGCTGGAGTCACCGCCTCCGCCACGGGCGAAGGGGGCGACAGGCCTGAATCAGTCGCTGCGCAGATCATTCGAACGATAGCTCCACAAGGAATAACGCACGACATGAATCGTCATGCTCTATGGCCCACCGTCTCACTACTGAGCCTCGCCATTGCTCAGCACGCCGCGGCGCAGACCAGCGCTTCCTCGTCTTCCTCCGATGCAGCCCGTGCAGATCAAGGGCCGACCATGGTGGTGACCGCCTCGCGGACCAATACCACCAAGGAAGACTCGCCCCAGACGGTGCGCATCATCACCGAGGAAGAGATCGCTCAGCAGCTCGATGTGACCACGGACTCGTCGCAGATCCTGAGCAACCTGCTGCCGTCCTACTCCCCCAACCGCCAGAAAATGACCGGCAGTGGCGAGACCCTGAGGGGCCGCACGCCGCTGTTTCTGATCGACGGTATTCCCCAGTCGAACCCGCTGCGTCCCACCGGCCGTGAATCGCACACCATCGACTTTTCCCAGGTCGAGCAGATCGAGGTCATTCAAGGGGCCAACGCGACCAACGGTGTGGGGGCTGCTGGCGGGGTGATCAACATCATCACCAAGCGACCGGAGCCGGGTAGCTTCAACCAGCACTTCAGCGCGCAGCTGACCACGCCCACCAGTGAACTGGACGGCGACACTCTGAGCTACAAGACCGACTACGGCTTCAGCGGCAATGAGGGTGCCGTGGACTATGTGTTTGGCCTCAGCTATGAGGACCAGGGGCTCTATCTGGATGGCAAGGGCGATCCTGTCGGGGTCGATAACACCCAGGGCGATCTGATGGATTCGCGCAGCTATGACCTGCTGGGCAAGCTGGCCTACTGGATCGACGACAACCAGCGCGTGCAGTTCACCCTGAACCACTACGACATCGAAGGCCACAACGACTACGTCAGCGTGACCGGCGACCGCGATGCGGGCATCCCGACCACCTCCGAGCGTGGCACGCCCGAGGGCGATGCGCCCTACAACGAGGTGTGGACGACGGGCCTGAGCTATGACAACTACGACCTGGCTGGCATGCAGCTGAGCGCCCAGGCGTACTATCAGGATTACGAGGCACTGTTCGGAGCCACCGATTCCGGTACCTTCCAGGACCCGTCGCTGGCGCCGGTGGGCACCTACTACGACCAGAGCTCTGCCAAGACCGAGAAGTTCGGTACCAAGGTCTCGCTGACCAAGGACGACCTGTGGGATGACCGACTGAAGCTGACCGGTGGCTTCGATACCCTGTTCGACGAGACCGAACAGTACCTGTACGGCAGCGGCCGCACCTACGTGCCGCCCACCGACTACACCGACCTGTCACCGTTCCTCCAGGCCGAGTTCGCCCCTGTCGACTCCCTGCTGCTGTCCGCCGGCGTGCGCTACGAGTACGCTGAGCTGGATATCGATGACTACCAGACGGTATGGGCCAACAACGGTGTGGACGTGGAAGGCGGCAACCCCGACTTCGATGAAACGCTCTACAACGTGGGCGCCGTATGGAAGCCGGTACAGGGTGTAAGCCTGTTCACCAACTACTCAGAAGGCTTCTCCATTCCCGATGTGGGACGAGCGCTGCGAGGGATCGATACGCCGGGACAATCGGTCGACAGCATCGACAACCTGCGCCCCATCGTCACTGAAAACATCGAGACCGGTGTGCGCTACGAGAACGATCGGCTGGCGGCTGAGTTGAGCTACTACGAGTCGACGTCCGACTTCGGCAGTCGTCTGACCGAGCAGGACGGTGTCTTCATCATGAACCGTCAGGAAACCCAGATCACCGGCATCGAGGCCTCGGTGGACTATGCCTTTACCGAGCGCCACTCCGGTCGCCTGGCCTACTCCCATATGACGGGGCTGTACGACAGCGACAACGATGGTGATCTCGACGCCGAGCTGTCCGGCCTGGATGTGTCGCCGGACCGTCTGGTCGGCAGCTGGTCCGCCAACTGGACCGACAAGCTGTCCACCTTCCTTCAGGCCAACTACGCCTTCGACGAGTCCTACGATGAAGAAGAGCGTGAGTTCGATGGCTACCTGCTGGTCGATGCCGCGGTGGGCTATCGCCTGCCGACCGGCAAGATCAACGTCGGTGTTTCCAACCTGCTCGACGAGGACTACATCACCTACTACTCCCAGAGTGCGCTGGTCAACGACGACCGCTACTTTGCTGGCCGTGGTCGCACCCTGACCCTGGGCTATAGCGTGGAGTTCTAGGCGCGAACGTTCTGGAGCGCTTGATCAAGGCCCGCCGTCAGGACGGCGGCGGGCCACTTGAGCGGCCCTGGCCAATAGCTCGCTGACGCAGCACAGCACACCTTCACCACGGTCATCACGACCATCTTCCGATCAATCGTCATAACAACCGCTACAGCAACACCATCACAACAACGCAACAACAACACCCCTTCGCCTAGTGACTAGCCAGGAAAGCGCGACTTTCTCAGGCCTGCGGTCGTGCGCCGTAGCCAGAGAGGGCAACAAAGGATGGAATCCTTGCGGAGGTTGCATATGCAATTCCCCTTACAGACTCGCACCCCTGGCGAGATTGCTCGGCATGCCTCGCAGCATGCCCTGCTCAACGGCATCATCAAGGAAGTGGGTATTCCCCAGGACTTGCTGAGCCACCACTGGCCTGCCCATCGGCAGGGCCTGCCCCACACCGATAAAGGATGGCCGCTGCAGATTGCGTGGTCACCGACGCTGAGCTTGTTTGTGCTGGTCGACCGGCATTCGGCGTTGGGCGTTCATGCCTATGTATCGGAGCTGTACCTGCGGCGTCCTACGGACCCGCGTTGGCGCCCGGCGCAGACGGCTGAGCTGGTAGCGGCATTGCTGGAGGACGGGCCCTGGCGTGACGCCTTCCCCAATCCGGAATTCCGCGACCAGGTTCTGCTGAGTCAGCGCGTGATGGAAGATATCCTGTCACGCGCCGACCAATCTGATCGTCGCAGCGAGCGTCCTGAGCGGCACCCCCTTGGCGACTATGCGTCCAGCGAACAGGGGCTATGGTTCGGACATCCCAACCACCCGACCCCCAAGGCGCGGCAATGGCCTGAGGATCTTCCCGATGCCGGCGTTGCCTGTTCGCCGGAGTCGGGTATCGCAACACGTTTGCACCAGTTCTCGTTCCCGGCAGAGGGCCTGCGCATCAACAGCAATGGCCCGTCGCCGCAGGAGCTGCTGCAGCAGGCCGCGGATCAGGCAGCCGACAGCGCCGACGACCGCGTGGTACTGGCCATGCACCCGATCCAGGCCGAGCTGTTCCGCCGCTCGCCCCAGGTCGCCCCCTATCTGGCCGACGGGCGGATTCGCGATCTTGGCGCCAGCGGCTTCGAGGCGGTGCCCACGGCGTCCATGCGCACCTGGTACCTGGAGGATCACCCCTGGTTCATCAAGGGCTCGTTGAACGTGCGCATCACCAACTGCGTGCGCAAGAACGCCTGGTACGAACTGGCCAGCACGCTGGTGATCGACCGCATCATGGCGCAACTGGTTGAGGCGGGGGATCCGGCGCTTAAGCGACTGGAGGTCGCCCGCGAGCCCGCCACGCTGCACTGGACGCCGAGCGACGGTGACGCCGATGGCCAGGATCCCGAGGTGCGGCGCTGGTTCTGTGAACAGACCGGCATCATCCTGCGCGACAACTTCTGCCGTCGCTTTGGTGCCGAGCGCTGCCTGTTGTCCGCCACGGTGTTTGCCCGGGATACCCAACTGACGCCGATGGTGCTCGATCTGGTCGGGCGCAGCTATGGCGTCGGTCCCGCGGACAGCAGCGACGACCAGCGACTCGACTGGTTCCGTGCCTACTTGAAGACCCTGGTGGAGCCGGTGCTCGCGCTGTACTTCCGGCACGGCATCGTGGTCGAGCCCCATCTGCAGAATTGTGTGCTGGTGCATCAGCAAGGACGCCCGCAGCGGATGCTGCTGCGCGACTTCGAAGGCACCAAGTTGACCGCTGACCTGGGCGTGGACTGGCTGGCCGGCGAGACGCTGGATCCCCGTGTCCGCCAGTCGATGGTCTACAGCCGCGAGAAAGGCTGGAATCGCATCGCCTACTGCCTGCTGCTGAATCATCTGGCGGAGGCCATCCTGGCATTGAGCTGGCAGCGTCCTGCCCTTGCCGATGACCTGTGGGACGCCACCGCCGACGAGCTGGCGCGAGTAAGGGACCGCTTGAGCGAGATGTCACAGGCATCTCCCGGGAGGGCTACCCCTGAGCTTGATGCGCTGCTTGCCGGTGACGCGCTGCCATGCAAGACCAACCTCAAGCTCAGGCTGATGGCCCAGGCGGATCGGCATGCAGAATACGTGCGCTTGCCGAGCCCCTGGCGCGCGGTGTCGAGCCCGCGCCGGGAGGTGGCCCATGGTTGATGTCACCCTGAACCGCCCGTTGGCTGACGCTGTGCCGAGGGGCGACGCCCCTGATACGCCAGTGGTGGCGGAGCGTTCTGCAGCAGTAGCCGCTGGTTCCGCTCACGCCATCCCCGAGGCGGTGCGCCAGGCCATATTGGCCCATCAGGCAGACGCCCAGGACCCGGTCGCGGCCTTCTTCTACGACCTGGAGGCACTGGCAGAGCGGGCGCGCTGGATGATGTCGACGTTGCCCAAGGGCGTCGAGCTGTTCTATGCCATCAAGGCCAACAGCGAGGCTCCGATGCTCAAGACCCTGGCGCCGCTGGTCGATGGTTTCGAGCTGTCCTCCGGCGGTGAGATAGCGCGGATGCGCCAGGCGACCCAGGCGTTGCCCTGGGTGCTGTCTGGCCCCGGCAAGCTGGATAGCGAGATGCAGCGCGCCATGGACGAGGGTATCGAGGCCTTCCATGTGGAAAGTCTCGGTGAAATTGCGCGTCTTGAGCGCCTGGCGGCAGCGCGAGGTGAGCCGCAGTGCGTGCTGCTGCGTATCAATCCGAGTCTGCCCGAGTCGCTGTCCAGTCGCTTGCGTATGGCGGGCACCGCCACACCGTTCGGCATCGACGAGGCGGAACTCGGCGCGGCGGTCGCGGCGGTGGAGGCAGCGTCCCACCTCAGGCTGGTAGGCTTTCACGTGCACGCCATGTCCCACCAGCGCAGCGTGCACAAGCACAGGACACTGCTCGATAGCTATCTGGATCGCTGGCCGCGTTGGCGAGCACTGGCCGAACATCCGGCGTCGGTCACCCAGCTCAATGTGGGGGGCGGCATCGGCGTTGACTACCAAGCGCCATCTGCCCCGGGCGAGCAGTTCGACTGGCCGGCGCTGTGCGCTCATCTGGGACAGCGCCTTGAGCACATGGACGATGCGCCACGCCTGCGCTTCGAGATCGGACGCTTCGTCTCAGCCTTCTGCGGCTATTACGTCATGGAAGTGATCGACACCAAGTCGAGCCACGGCGAGAACTTCGTGATCTGCCGTGGCGGCACCCACCAATTTCGCCTTCCCGCCGCCCAGGGCCATGACCACCCGGTGGTTGCGCTGTGCCGATCACCGGCCGAGGGCCGCTCTGGCGCGCAGGCAGATGCCAAGCTCGCTGCCACAAAGCGCTGGAGCGTGGTCGGCCAGCTGTGCACGCCCAAGGATGTACTGACACGCGCCGCCTGGCTCAACGACCCGGCGCCAGGGGATCTGCTGGTGCTGCCCCTGGCCGGGGCCTATGGCTACAACATTTCCCACGCCGACTTTCTGTGTCATCCAAGGCCCGAGCAGTGCTTTATCAGCGCGCCCGGCCGCGTGGCTATCTATTGACGTCGAGGAATCCCATGACATCACTTTCCCCCGCGGCAGCCGCCACGCGGCCCTTTGCCGTGGCTGCCGACTGGCAGCATCGCCAACGCATCGAACGCCGCGTCATTGGCCAGCTGCTGCAGACATTGCTGTACGAGGACGTGCTCGAACCCATCAGCGAAACCCGCCTGGAGGCTTCGTCGGCGTCCCCCGACGCCGCCGACAGATCGCTGTTCCGGTTGAGGGTGGGGCCGGGTCGCTACCGGGTCGAAGGGTTTCGCTGCCACAGCTTTGCGCTGGTGCGCCTGGATCATTCGAGCCTGGTGAAGGAAGCCGCAGATGGCGATGTATCGCCGACCCTGTTCGAGGTGCTGGATGACCTCGACCATGCCCTTGGTGGCGATGGAAAACTCGGTGCGGGCTTTATTCGTGAGCTGACCGAAACCCTGATCAAGGACCTGCAGTCGTCCACCGTCGCAAGCCCGGGTAACGGGGTTGACCCGCGCCAGCTGGATGCCGATGCCCTGGAGCAGGCCTTCACCGATGCCCACAGCTATCACCCCAGCTACAAGTCACGCCTGGGGTTCAGCCTCGACGACAACCGCCGCTATGGCCCGGAGTTCGGCCAGGACCTTCGCGTGCTGTGGCTTGGCGTACCGCGGCGGCTGGCCCATCAAGGGGCTTCCTGCGGCTATCGGGTAGCGGCCATGGTCGAGGCCGAGGCGGGCGCCGAGGTCGAATCGGCGCTGTCTCGCTGGCTGCAGCAGCAGGGGTTGACGCGCGATAAGGTGGTACTGATGCCGGTCCATCCCTGGCAGTGGGACAACGTGCTGGTCGCGGCGCTGTACCCGGAACTTGCCCGCGGCGAGATCGCTCTGCTGGGGGAAGGCCAGCTAAGCTACCGGCCCCAGCAGTCGATCCGCACCTTGTCGCCGGTGGGGAACGCCGAGCGCGATGCGCCGCGCCCCTACCTCAAGCTGGCGCTGGGTATCACCAATACGTCCAGCACCCGCATCCTGGCCCGTCACACCATCACCAATGGGCCCATCATCACCGCTTGGCTCAAGACCCTGGTGGACAGCCATCCGACGGCCAAGGCATCGGGCATGGTCATCCTTGGTGAGGTGGCGGGCGTTGCCCTGGACGAGCGCGCCTTCCCCGGACTGCGCCATGACCAGGTATATGGCCAGGTAGGCGCGCTGTGGCGAGAGCACATCGACGAGTTCCTGGCGCCCGGAGAGCAGGCGGTGCCCTTCAATGGGCTCAGTCAGTTCACTCGCCAGCCCGACGGCGAACCCGATGCACCGTTCATCGCCGACTGGATCGAGCGCCACGGCCGCGACGCCTGGACGCGTCAGCTGGTGATGGTGGCGACCTTGCCGATCATCCACCTGCTGTTTGCCGAAGGTGTCGGGCTTGAGTCCCACGGGCAGAACATCGTGGTGATTCACCGCGATGGCTGGCCGGTGAGAATCGCGCTCAAGGACTTCCACGATGGCGTGCGCTACAGCGAGGCCGCCCTGGCCCGCCCGGAGCTGGCCCCCAGGCTGGAGCCACTGCCCGTGGCTCATGCCGCTCGCAACCGCAACTCCTTCATCGTCACCGATGACCTGGATGCGGTGCGGGATTACTCCTGTGACGCCTTCTTCTTCATTGCCCTGGCCGAGATGGCGATCTTCCTGAAGCGTCACTTTGGCCTGGAGGAGAAGACCTTCTGGGCGATGGTCGCCGACGTCATCGTGGCCTATCAAGAAGCCCACCCGGAGCATGCCGAGCGCTACCGCAGCTTCGACGTCTTCGTCCCCGAATGGGAAGTGGAAGCGCTTACCCGCCGGCGGCTGTTTGGCGATGACATTCCCCAGGTCAAGCGCGTGCCCAATCCCCTGGCTGAGCACGCACCGGGCGGTGCAACGCCGCGCCAGCACCTGGGCGGGGAGCCGATGCCATGCTGAGAACCAATCAACTCAAGCTCGCCCTGGCGCAAAGGCGCGAGGTGTTTGGCGTGCTGGCGTCGCTGCCTACGGCGGCGTCGATCGAGCTGATCGCCGAGGCTGGCTTTGACTTCGTGGTGATCGACTGCGAACACGTGCTGATCAACCCGGAAACCATCGAGCACATGATTCGCACCGCAGAAAGCTACGCGCTGACGCCGCTGGTGCGGGTCGCCGATGACGATCCCAAGACCCTGCTGCGCCTGCTGGATGGCGGCGCCCAGGGCATCGTGTTGCCCAGTGTCGAAGATCCCGAGCGCCTGGGAATGGCGGCCCAGGCGTGCCGCTATGCCCCCCAGGGCACCCGCAGCCTTAATGCAGGGCGTCCCGGCGCCTTCGGCAAGCACTCCCTGGCCGAATACGTGCACAAGGCCAACGACGAGATTCTGGTGGTGGCGATGATCGAGAGTCGCACCGGCGTGGAGAGCATCGACGCGCTGTGTGCGGTCCCTGGGGTGGACCTGATCCTCGAGGGCGCCGCCGACCTGTCGCAATCTCTGGGTGTCACCTGGCAGACCGCTCATCCCGAGGTGACCGATGCCCTGGCCAGGGTGCAGCGCAGCGCCGCCGAGCACGGCATCCCTTACGCCGCCTTCCTGCGTCATGCCGGTGCCAAGGCCGAGTGGCGCGAACGCGGCGTGCATACCTTCATGCTGGGCGATGAACGCGGTATTGCCTTTCGCGCCCTCAGCCAGGCATTGCAGGAGGCCGCGTCATGACCCGGCCATCCCCAGACGCTGAAGGCCTGGCGTCATCACCCACCCCCGATCGCCCAACTATCCAACAGGAGGCCCCAAGTATGGCGTCCATTGACGGTTCCTCATCCTTTCGCGGCACTGATGTGCCTGTCACTGATTCGGCTGGCGCGGGTTCGTTTGTCGAAACATATGGCGCCGGCGAGCAGATTCTGGCGTTTCTCGTAGACGGCCTGCTGGTCGAGGAGCTGCTGGACAGCGCCAAGCTGCGTGAAGACGACGATGCTGCGCGGCGTCAGGCCACCGCCTGGTTTGGCGCGGCAGCGGTGCAGGGCCAGACCCGTCTGTGGGACTGGCAGATACCCCAGGGCGAGCGCCTGGTCATGCTGCTGGAGCCAGGCATTGTCCAGGCCTGGCAGAAGGTGCCGGCGACCCCTGTGCTGGTCGTGCCGGACGCTGATGCCAGCGCCATCGAGCTGGATGCACCAGCGCTGATGCGCCTTTTATGCCAGGCGAAGGGGGAGCCGGAGCAAGCGCCAGAGACAGGCCCAGCCGAGGCCGACCAGCCCCACAGCGGCTTGACCAAGGGCCAGCAGGTGTTTCTGCGTGCGCTGGAGGACAGCCTGTGGCAAGCCGAGGCGTCGATGCATCACGGCGTGCGCACCGATGACCTTGAGGCGCTGGATACCCACGCCCACTTTGTGCGGATGGAGCAATGGGCATCGCTGCTGGATCGCCCCTACCATCCGACGGCCAAGGCCAAGCAGGGCATGAGTGCCGATGAGTACCAGGCCTACATGGCGGAGTTCGCTCGTCCGGTGGGGCTCGTCTGGGTCGCCGTGGCGCGCCATCGGCTATGCACCGGCGCCGGTCTTGAGGCGGCAGACGGCGGTGACGTGGACAGCGTGCCCGCCGACTGGGTGCTGGCCCATGATGAGCGCCAGGCGCTTCAGGATGAGCTTAGAAGCAAGGGTATCGACCAGACCCACGTGGCCTTGCCGGTGCATCCATGGCAGCACGAGCATGCGCTGCCGACGTGGCTAGCCACGGACCTTCAGGAGGGGCATTGCGTGACCCTCAAGACGGTTACCGGGGGCTGGTGGCCGACGTCATCACTGCGCTCGCTGCTGTCCACCCGCTGCTCCGAGCACAGCCTGAAGCTGCCTATGGCCATTCATTCCCTGGGCGCATCGCGCTACCTGCCCGCCGTGAAGATGATCAATGGTGATCTCAGCGCCAGGCTGCTGGCCCAGGCCAGGCAGCGTGACCCGGTGCTGGCGAGTGCCCTGCACCTGTGTGACGAGGGCAAGTGGTGGGCCTACATGCCCGAAGATGCCAGCCTGTTTGACGAAGCCCCGCGTCATCTCAGCGCCATGGTGCGCAGCTATCCGCGGGAGCTGCTGACCCAGCGTGATGTGCAGCTGGTGCCCATGGCGACCCTGGGGACGCCACTGCCGAGCGAGAACATGGCAAGCGCCCACCACCTGTTCAGCGACTGGATGGACCAGCGAGGCATGGAACATGGGGCCGAAAGCGCCAGAGCTCTGTTTGGCGAGCTGTGTTCGCGCTTTTTCGAGATCAACCTGCGTATGCTGAGGCTCGGGATGCTGGCGGAGGTCCATGGTCAGAATGCCGTGCTGGTATTGCGTGATGGCCAGGTCGAAGGGCTGCTGCTCAGGGACCATGACTCGCTGCGCATCCACGTCGGTCAGCTCGAGTGTCACGGCATGCAGGACCCGTGCTACCGGATCAAGAAGGGACACGCCAATACTCTCTACCACGATAGTCAGGAGGCCCTGGTGTTCTGGCTTCAGACCCTGGCCATCCAGGTGAACCTGCGCGCCATCATCGACACCGTGGCGGGGCATTTCGGCCTGTCGAGTCGGGCCCTGTGGCAGGATCTCTGCGCGGTGCTGGACGGCGTGCTCGACGTCGTTCCCTTCGAAGACGGTGAGCGTCGTCGATTGAAGGCGGTGCTGTTCGAGCGCGAAAGCTGGCCCTACAAGCGCCTGATCGCACCGATCATCGAGCGCGCCGGCGGCCCCGGCAGCATGCCCTTCGGTGTCAGCGAGACCGTCAACCCGCTACGGGCCTACCAGGGGGAGCCGACGCATCAGACAGCCGAGGCCAACGCCAGTGTCGAACAGGGTGTCAGTACCGCTGCCAACGCCGACCGCCAGAGGACGCTGCAGCAAGCCTGATCTAGCGTAAGAAAGTACGCGGCGGCATCGGTGAATACCGATGCCGCCGTTTTTTGTGCGCAAGACAGGGACTATGGCAGGGGCTATGACAGGGACAGGGGCTGTGACAGGGGATATTCAGCGCAGCCAGTCGGGGTGCTCGCGCAACATCGCCTCGCGGCGGCTGGCTTCTTCGGCTTGCTTGGCCAGGGCGCGCTCCGCCAGTGCGTCGGCGCGATGGGGCGGCAGCACGAACAGGCCGTCGTCATCGCCGAGAATCAGGTCGCCGGGTTCGATGGTGACGCCGTCAATGGCGACGGTGGTGTTGATCTCACCCTCCAACGACAGCGAGCGGGTGGTCAGCGGGCTGGTCCCCCTGGCGTAGACCGGCAGCGATAGGCGGGAGAGGGCGTCCCAGTCGGTAATGGCGCCATTGGTGACGACCCCGGCAAGTCCCTTCTTGAGCGCCGCATAGGCGCGAAACTCCCCCCAGCAGGCGCGCTGGTGGTCGCTGCCCACGTCGATCACCAGCACGTCGCCGGGCTCTGCCTGGATCAATGCTTCGCGGATGATGCTGCCATCGATATGCGGGATCTTGACCGTCAGCGCCGTGCCTAACAGGCGAATGGGACGTTGAATCGGCTGCAGCGACGCGATAGCGCCGAGGTCGCTGAAGTGGCCCAGGGTGGAGGTCGACAGGCTGCCCAGGCGTTCGATCTGTTCGTCACTGAAGCGCTGCTGTCGCGGCGCGATGTAAAACATGCTGGTATCCTTATTGAAAGACGAGGCTGTTTGAACAAGACGGTATCAGCAAGACACCAGTGCTGACGTGATTACGCCTCGACCCGGCAGTCCCGCTGGGCTTGATCAGCACTTCAAGCAGCACCTCAGGCTACTGCCGGTGGCGATAGAGCAGATAGACGAAGAACGGGGCGCCGACGGCAGAAACGAAGATACCGGCCGGCAGGTCCTTGGGCAGAAAGGCCACCCGTCCCAGCAGGTCGGCATGCAGCACGATCAGGGCGCCACACAGCGCGGCCGTTGGTACCAGGCGCGCCAGGCTGCGTCCTACCAGGCGAGCCGCCAGGTGTGGGGCGACCAGCCCGACAAAGCTGAGTCCGCCGACGAAGGCGACCGCGGCACCGGCCAGGGCCACGCTCAGCGCCAGCAGGATCAGGCGGCTCTGTTGCACGTTGACCCCAAGCCCCAGGGCGACGCTGTCACCCAGCGCCAGGGCATCCATATGTCGAGCCAACGCGAGACTGGCCGGTAGGGCGATCAACAGCCACGGCAGCAGCGACAGCACGTCCTGCCATTGGGCGGCGTACAGGCTGCCGGTCAGCCAGACGTAGGCGTGCAGCGCCGAGGCATCGTCGCTGATCACAATCAACAGCGTAGTGGCAGCGCCCATGGCCGCTGAAAGGCCAATGCCCACTAAGACGACGCGAGAAGGTTCAAGCCCCGCTCGCCAGGCCAGGGACACCACCAGCAGGGTGGCCAACACGGCCCCTGCGAGTGCCGCCAGCGGCAGCAGGTTGATGCTCAGCGAACCGAGAAGGCCTGCCAGGAAGATCACGGCCGCCAGCGCTGCGCCGCTGGTTATGCCGATCACGTCCGGTGAGGCCAAGGGGTTTCTGACGATGCCTTGGAGGATCGCGCCGGCGCAGGCCAGCGCGGCGCCCGCCAGCACCGCCAGCAGGATGCGTGGCAGCCGAAGCTCCCAGATGATAAAGCCGACGTCGCTGTCTGCCGGTGCCACCAGGGCGCCGAGCACCTTGGGCGGCGACGTGGGGAAACTGCCCAGGGACAACGACAGCCCCATGCTGGCGAGCAGCGCCAGCCCGAGCAGGGTGACCACCCACAGGAAGCGATATCGCGCTGTGCGCTCCCGCGGCGAAGAGCAGCCCGGTGAGGTCAGGGAGCTGCTGCTGTTGACGCTGGCGTTCGCGCGATGATTGGCGGCGGGTGTCGACAAGGTGTTGCGTCCCTGGGTCATGTCGCCACCTGCCGTCTGCGCGCCAGATAGATGAAGAAGGGCGTGCCGAGCAGTGCCGTCATCACCCCGACCGGCACCTCCTGGGGCGGCATCAGAAACCGCGAGGCGATATCGGCGGCCAGCAGCAGGGTCGCACCCAGCACGCCACAGGCGGGCAACAGCCAGCGATGGTCGATGCCAATCAGACCGCGAGCCATGTGCGGCACGATCAGTCCGACGAAGCCGATCATGCCGGCCAGGGCAACGGAGCTTCCCGCCAGCAGGATCACGCAGAGGCCGAGCAGCAGTTTTAGCGTACCTACGCGCATGCCGAGGCCGGTGACCATCTCGTCGCCCAGCAACAGCGCATTGGCATGACGTGATAGCGTCGCGGTGATGGCCAGCGCCAAAATAAACAGGGGCAACAGGGGCACCACCAGATCGAGCTCGCGACCCGAAACGGATCCCGCCAACCAGTACAGCACGCTCTCGAAGCTCTGCTGGTCGAGGATTAGCAGGCCCTGGCTGAAGGACAGAAACATGGCGCTGACGGCCACCCCAGCCAGCACCACCCGCAGCGGAGACAGTTCACCGCGACGTCCTCGGCTGAGCGCCAGCACCAGCAAGGCGGCTACCAGCGCCCCCAGCAGCGCCGCCCAGACATACTGACCGGGGGCATGCAGCGGCAGCAGCGATACCGCCACGACCACGAAGAACATGGCGCCGGCATTGATGCCGAGGATGCCAGGCGAGGCCAACGGGTTGCGGGTCATGGTCTGCATCAGCACCCCGGCGATGGCCAGGCTTGAACCGGTCAGGGTCGCAATGACGGCCCGTGGCAGACGCTCGGAGACGATGATGATGTGGTCGATTCGGCCTCCGTCGTAAGCGCTCAGCGCCTGCCAGACATCGCTCAGGGTGATGTCGGTGGTGCCCAGCGTCACGCTCGCGGCGAAGGCCGCAAGCCACAACAGGATGCCGAGCACGAGTCCTGCCGAACGGGTGGTGGTGCGGTCAAGCATCAAGAATCCTGCTGGTCGTCAGTAGCGCGAGTGGAGCTGTGGGTTTTGGCAGCGGTTCTGGCGTCGGACGCGAAGGCCAGCTGGCAGTCTGCGGTGCCGACGGGCGCCTGTTGGGGCATGCGAGCCGCCAGCGGCGTCGAGTCAGCGGCCAGCGGCAGTGAGCGGGATGCGGAAGCGGCGGACTCAGATGATGCAAGCTGGGGAAAATAGTGACGGTACAGGTCATCGAGCATGGCGTTGGCCGCCAGAATACCGCCACCCATGATCCAGTTGACCGTATTGACCTCATACACCCGTCCCGCCTGTGCTGCCTTCAGGCGCTGCCACAGGGGATGCGCGGTCCAGTGACGGTAGGTGGCCAGGATGGCCGGGTCGTCTTCCAGCAGCACGAAGATGACATCGGCATCCAGCGTCGGGATGTTCTCTTCGCTGGTCAGCTTGATGCCCCAGCCCTGGTCGCTGGCCGCATCGGGCTGCTCGAAGCCGATCTTGCCGAGAATGCTGCCGGCAAAGCCGGTGGAGTACAGGCGCAGGTGATCACTCTTGAAGCGGACCACGGCCGCCTTCTGCGGCCAATCATCGCCCAGGTGGTGCGCCAGCCGCTGACGCAGGTCGGCGATGCGGGCATTCCAGCAGGTCATCAGCTCGCGGGCCTGGGCCTCGCGGCCGGTGGCTTGTGCTACCTCGTCAAGGGATGACCTGAAGTCATAGACGTTGGCCGCGAAGCGGGTTGGGGCGATACGTTCCAGCAGCGGGCGAACCCGCTCGTGGCGAAAACGCGTGCCAATAATGACGTCAGGGTCGAGCCAGGCGATCTTCTCGAGATTGGGCTGGGTTTCCAGGCCCACATGCTCCACCCCATTCAGCGCCGATCGCAGATAGCGGTAGGTGGGCTTCTCCATCCAGGCGTCGACCACTCCAATCGGCGTCAGGCCCAGTGCCACGGCACTGTCGGTGGCGCCCTGGTAGAGCGTGACCAGACGCGGAGAGGTGGCTGGAGGTGGCGCCGTGTCCCCGCGCGCCGTTTCAGCAAACAGCAGCATGCCGGCCAGCAGTGCGATGGCGGCAAACAGCAGAGCGCCCGACAGCAACGCCAGCAGCTTTAGCAGCTCGCGCAGCGCCGAAGGCGCTGAGCGGGGGCGCAAGGGCCTTGGGGGCGATGGCGCTGGCGGGTGCGATGATGGGCGTAACGTGGGAGAGGGCATCATGGGGCGGATCCGTCACGTAAGCATGTGGGCAGTGTGATGGCGTGTTGCCCGGCCCAGTCGCCAGGCCAGCGGCAGGCACAGCAGGGCGATCAGGGCGAGCGCGGTGAAGGCTTCACTCAGGGCCTGGGCACTGGCGCCAACACTGGCGTCACTGCCGGCGAGCTGGTCGACTCGGGCATCGTAGTAAAGCGACAGCGCCACCAGCCCCAACGATGCGACCAGGCGTCGGGCCATATTGTTCATGGCGGAGGCTTGGGGCATCTCGGCGTCAGGTAGCGCGCGTACGCCGACAGTCGTGGCAGGCAGGTAGCCGCAGGCAAGGCCGATTCCGCGAAGTCCCATCCAGGCCCCGACCAGCCACACCGACGCAGCCGGTGACATCAGGGCGAGTCCCATCAGGCTGATCGCGGTCACGCCGAGCCCCACCAGCAGACACCATTGGGGCGGGTAGCGGTCGATCATGCGGCCGGCCTGGGGCGAGCACAGTGAGGCGGTAAGGGCGGTGGCCAGAAACACCAGTCCGGTGACGAAAGGACTGGCACCTAGCACCTGCTGCATCCACAGTGGCGTCAGCAGGACGCAGCCAAACAGAATGATCGATTGCAGGCAGGCCAGCACCACGCTCAAGCGGTAGGCCGAGTGGCGAAATAACGACAGTGCCAGCAAAGGTGCCGTGGTACGTTGCTCCACCAGGACAAAGGCCACCAGGCAGGCGATTCCCGCGGTCAGCGGCACCGCCACACCAATGGACAGCAGGTTTTCAAGGGTCTCGACCCGTCCTAGTGCAGCAAGCACCGCGCCCATGCCCAAGGTGATCAGCATGAAGCCCGGCAAGTCGAAGCGGCGCTGACGATTGGGCGCTTCACGCCGCAGGCAGCGCCAGCCCAAAGCCAGGCCGAGCAGTGCAAAGGGAAGGTTCATCAGAAACAACGCACGCCAGTGGGTCAGCTCCAGCAAGAGACCGCCCACCGTGGGACCGATGGCAGGCGCAATCATGACGGCAAAGCCCCATATACCGCTGATTCGGCCTCGCTGCTCCGGCGGGTAGGCGGCAAAGATCAACGCCAGGGACAGCGGGATCATCAGGCCGGCAGCGGTGCCCTGAAGGGCGCGCGCCATGATGATGCCCGACAGGCTGTCGGCCATGGCACCGAGCAGGGACCCCGCCAGAAATCCCGACAGCCCTAGCAAGTAGATCGTGCGGCGGCCGAAGCGGTCGGCCAGGTAGCCGGTGAGGGGCATGCTCATGGCCATGCTGATCATGAACAGCGTGATGACCCAGTTCACCTGGCTGGCGCTGGCCTCGAAGGTCACCATCAGCTCTGCCACCGCGAGGTTGAGCGCACTGTTGTTGAGGCTCACGGTAAAGGTGCCCAGCAGCACGCTGGCCAGTACCCAGGTGCCTCCTGGCGTGACCTCGGCGGTATCGTCGTCAGTGGCCCGCGGCGGTGACGCGTCATTACCCAGGGCATCCTGGTTCTCGTCAGCTGTGCCAGCGCGAGAGGACAGCGCGGTGGGCGAGCGAGAAGAAGACGGTGCCGAGGGGCGAAGCGTGGACATGAAGCGTCTCACCGTAGTGATAAAGCGTGAGCATCGAGGGGCGATGATCATGCCATGTCGCAAAGGCAAATGCAATTCATTATCAAATAAGGCGTTGCCGTCAGCAACCGGGGGCGCCGCACGCTGTTGGGCAAACAAAGGCGCCAGACCCAAAGGCCTGGCGCAGCTGACAGCAGCGGATCTGGATGGGTGTCAGGACACAGCCCGATGGTAGGTCTTAGAAATCCATCGTCCAACCCAGGGTAAAGGTGCGTCCCCGACCCTGGTAGTCATACAGGTACTCTGGACCATAGTAGGGAGAGTAGAACATCGCGGCGCGCTGACCCCAGACCGTGGAGTATTCTTCGTCGAGAAGGTTTTCGATGCCAAGGGTCAGGCGGCCGATGTCGATGTCCTGAGCCAGGGCCAGGTCCACCGTGGTATAGCCGTCGATTTGACGGTCGTTGTCATCTTCGAGGTTGTGGGCATGGTTGGCCTGCAGGCGCGCGCTGCGACCCGCGGCCATATCGTTCCATCCAACGAAGGCCGTCGCTGATGACAGCGAGGCGTAGCGGGCGTCACGCTTGTTCCACTGTCCGTCGTCGTCTTCCTGTTCCGAGCGGACCAGGTGCAGGGTGCCGCCGACTTCGAAGCCCCCGTCCAGGTAGCGAGTGACAGCAGCCTCAAGACCGTAGTCACGCTTGTTTTCCTCAACCACGCTGACGGACAGGTCTTCGGCGTTTTCCACCGCCTTGTCAGACCACGCATAGTAAAGCGCTGCCTGGGTGCTCCAGTCGGCGTTGTTGAAGCGCCATCCCAGCTCTACCTGATCCGTCTTGATGGCATCCAGCGGGTTGTCGTCGACGCTGACGTCGGCGCTCTTGCCGTAATACTTGGCAGGATCGGGCAGCTCGAAGCCTTGACTGAACTGAATCCAGTTCTGGTGACCATTGCCATAGTCGTACAGCGCGCTGGCATTGAGTAGCGTCGCGTCGTAGTCATTCTCGCCGCCGGGGATGCCATTGAAGTCGTCGACCTCGACATCCATGTGCTGCTGACGAATCCCCGCAGACAGGGTCAGCCCCTCGGTTACCCGCCAATCCCCCTGGGCGAAGCCTGCATAGCCATCCACTTCATAGCTGGGGTAGCGGGGGACCACGTCACTGCGCTGCTGAGTCAGCCCGCCACTGGCGTTGGACGCAGCGATATCAAAGAGCATCTGGTTGGCGTCGAAGGACTCCCGGTCCATGTCGACCCCATAGGTCAGTGACACGCTGTCGCTCAGGTCGGCGTCAAATAACGCCTTGATGCCGCCAAGGTCGGTGTTCTGCTTGGAGGTACGAAACTCGATGCCCTCAGATGTCGCGTAGGGGAAGGCGTTGAAGCTGGCTTCCTCCTCCCGATAGAAGGCCTGCAGGTAGAAGTCCTGGCCCAGCAGGTCAGCGTGATGATACTGCAGGTTGACCATGCGACGGTCGGTCGCCGGGTCCCGGTCCGATGAGTAGCCGTCACGGATCTCGGCACCGTCCAGGTTGCCCAGGGTCAGGTTGGGGAAATACAGGCCGCGATCCCCTTCATAGGCGGAGCGGTAGAGCTGAGCCCCTAGCGTCAGTGTCTGTTGTGGCGCCAGCCTGACATCGACGCTGCCCATGATGTCGATGGAGCGGTTGTCCTGCAGGTCGGTCTGGGCGATATCCGGGAAGATCTCGTCACCGCGACCGTCGTAGAAACGGCCGTTGTCCTGATACGCCACCGCCAGACGACCTTGAATCTGCTCGTTGCCGCCGCTGATGTCCTGGGCGAGACGAAAATCGGCATCGTCGCTGTCATTGAAGCCGCTGGTCACGCTGGTGGCGGTGGAAAAGTGGCGCCCGGGACCTTCCCCCTTCTTGGTGACGATGTTGATGATGCCGCCGGTGGCACCTCCGCCATACAGGCTGCTGGCGCCGGACAGCACCTCCACGCGCTCTATGTTGAAGGGGTCAATCGCATCGAACTGGCGCGAGAGACCACGAGAGCTGTTCAGCGAGACCCCGTCGATCAGCACCTGAACGCTACGGCCACGCATGTTTTGGCCGTAGTTGGTGCGCCCCTGAGGGGCCAGGTCCAGACCGGGCACCAGACGACCAAGGGCCGTTTTCAGATCCGCGCCAGTGGCGATCTGGGTGTTCAGCTGTTGCTGGTCAACGACCCAGACGGCACCGGGAATCTCACTGATCGATTTGGGCGTCCGCGAGCCGACCACCACCATGGTGTCGGCGGTAACCTCTGCTTGCGTAGTGGTCGCGGCAACGGAAGTGTCGTTTTGTGCCAGGGCCGTAGCAGGTGTTGCCAGGGTCAGCAGCAGCGCTGCGTAGCCGGAGCGGCAGGGCGTTCGCGGTGATGCTGAGTCGCAGGCGAGGGGGAAGCGAATGGCGTGGGAAAGAGGATGTCTGGGGTGCATGAAAGGATCGCTGAATAAGAAACACCGCCGCCATTAGGCGTGTCGGCGAAACAACGCGTGAAAGCCTCTTCGGGCTTCATCGCAACCGGCCAGCAGGCATCGAAGGGGCAGCTGTCGCTGCTGGCGCAAGCAATATAACGAATTGTGGAAATAATGCGAAGCGTTCGTATTAAAGCTTGTGGTTTGTGCAAGCCAAACTCCCCCCCCTCGCCGACCAGAGGCACAAGGCGTAGGCTGGATGCCTCTACTACACGACGATCAGGAGGCTTGATGACACGGGTAAAGATCCTCAAGCAGGGCACGATCCACTGCTTTCCTCCCGGGCTGCGTGACGACCAGGGCGAGCTGGTCAACGCCGAGATTTCTGCGGTGGCCTAAGATGGCGAGCGACTGCTGATGGCCAGCGACAAGCCGATCCCCGGTCACGAGCGTTCCGCCGCCTTCAGCCTGCCGTTGACCGCCGATGGTCCCGACGACAACCGCATCGACTACCTGACCCAGCAGACCATCAAGGAAGCGGTGAAATATGAAGACTTCGCCCTGACCACCGATGGGCGCCACATGATCGCCACCACCGGCTTCGATCGCATCGACGACGAGACTCACGATCTCAACGCCTATAACCACCTGCTGATCTGGCCCCTTCACGAGCCTGACCGGGTCCAGGTGGTGGACCCCGACCCCCGCGACGGCGTGGAAGGCTCGCTCGAGTTTCGGCGCAAGATGGACGCAGCCGTAGGCGAGCCCTACTACAAGATCGAGGGTCTGGCCGCGATCCCCGGCGAGCGTGGCGATGGCCTGCTGTTGTTCGGCATCCGCGAGCAGGGCAAGGCCCACGATGACTTCGACTACGTGCGCCGGGTCATCGGTGCCCATTACATCATCAACGACGACGACAACCTGGAGTTCGTCGATGCCCTGCATGACGTCTTCAGCTTCGACCCCGGCGAGTACGACGGCGTGGACCACGTTTGTGGCCTGTCTAGCCTTGAGTACGATCCCTACCACGGCCAGCTCTACCTGCTGACCAGCTTCGAGACCGAAGAGGGCGACGACGAGGTCATCGGCGGCTATCTGTGGGTGATGTCGCTGCACGACTTCCGCCAGGGCAGGACACCCACCCTGGTGCGCGACGAGAACGACAGGGTGCTCGAGTTCGAACACAAGGCCGAAGGCCTCGCCGTACTTGACCGCGAACGTCTGTTCGTCGCCTACGACAACGACCGCAACTACGACCTGCACAGTGTCAGCGAACGCGACGAACGCCGCTGCTGCGAAGCTCCCTACACCATCCTCGGGCTGGTGCAGTAGATGCGAAGCCATCCAGGCACCGCACAGCGCCAAATCGCACAGAAGCAGAGCGGGACATTGAGGCGACGGCCGGAGAGCCCTGGAGAGCGTCACTCAGCGATAGAGGGCGAAGAGCAATACCGCGTGAGTAGAGGTGTGGGAAAAAGGCGCGGGAAGAAAGGGCGCGGGGAATCGGTGAAAGGAGAAGGGCGCCGCGGGTACCCCAGCGGTACATCCAGTCGCCAAACCGGTTCTTGAGGCGCCCGATCGATGATGCGACCAGGGCTGTGATGTGAGGAAGGGCACAGCCGAAACGCCTCGAAGACCGCCATACTGACCAGTGGCAAGCGTCCACCTGAAACCCGCTGGCCTACGGCCGCCGCATTCGCTATCATACGTCCGCGCTGATAAGGGCCTATAGCTCAGTTGGTTAGAGCAGGGGACTCATAATCCCTTGGTCGTAGGTTCAAGTCCTACTGGGCCCACCATTAAAATCAGCGACTTACGATTTCTCTCTGGTGAGTCCCATGGTCCAAGGGTACAGTTTCGGTACAGTGCCGATCCTTCAGCCCCCTGGAGACTTTCATGGCCACCATCGTCAAGACTCCCGCTGGTAGTTGGAAAGCCGTCATCCGCAAGACCGGCTGGCCCACCACCGCCAAGACCTTCCGCACCAAGCGTGACGCCCAAGATTGGGCACGCCGTACAGAAGACGAAATGGTGCGTGGCGTCTTTATTCAGCGCAGCGCATCTGAGCGCATGACCCTCGAGGCGGCACTCAAGCGCTACCTCGCTGACGTTACCCCTACGAAGAAGCCCAGCACCCAAAAGAGCGAACGCCACAAGGCCAACACGCTGATTGAGCATCTGGGCAAGTATTCCCTTGCGGCCCTGACGCCGGAGCTGATTGCCAACTTCCGTGATACCCGCCTGAACAGCATTGGTCATCGGGGCCAGCCCATCAGCGCCAATACCGTGCGCCTGGAGCTTGCCCTGCTCGGCCATCTCTACACCGTAGCCATCCAGGAATGGGGCCTGGGCTTGACCTACAACCCCGTCCAGAACATCCGCAAGCCTAGCCCTGGAGAAGGGCGCGACCGGCGCTTGAGCGCAGACGAGGAGAAGCGCCTGTTTGCCGTGCTACGGCAGCACAGCAACCCCATGCTGGCCTGGATCGCCAGAATCGCCCTGGAGACGGGCATGCGCTCGTCGGAGATCCTGACCCTCACTCGCTTTCAGGTCGACGTGAAGCGCCGCGTGGTGCGCCTCACCGACACCAAGAACAACGAAGCCCGCCTGGTGCCGCTGACCCAGGCCGCCACCGAGGTATTCAAGCAAGCGCTGAACAACCCAGTGCGCCCGCTTGAATGTGACCTGGTGTTCTTCGGTGAACCTGGTCGAGACGGCAAGCGCGGCCCCTACGCCTACACCAAGCTCTGGAACCAGGCGAAGAAGCAGGCGGGGCTCGATAACTTCCGCTTTCATGACCTACGCCATGAGGCCGTCAGTCGATTGGTAGAGGCCGGACTATCCGACCAGGAGGTCGCCGCGATCAGCGGCCATAAATCCATGCAGATGCTGAGACGGTATACGCATTTGCGGGCAGAAGATCTTGTCTCGAAGCTGGACCGAATACAAAACTACTAGCTAAACTATCTTGGGTGTAAAGCTGAGGTAGTAATAGTAAAGTTATTACTATTACTACCGCTGAATAGCCAATCTCCCTTCAACTCCTGCCCAAAGCTAGTCCATGTTATGCCAGCGATGTGTGGCGGGTATGCTTTATATCATATTCTGTATAATATTTCGTATCGTATTTTGTATTGTATTAAGTGCTCGATACGAAATAAGCGCCTGGGCATGCCGTAAGGGAAAGCCGGGGGCGCCTGAAAGAGTTAGCCTGTGACGCTGGTCTGAGTCTTTAGGCGAAGGTGATAAAAAATATTGTGTGTTTTTGTTAATCTGCATGATGTTGAAATAATTTATCTTTTTTATTATCTGTGTAAGTCAGATGGTCAAAGTTATATATACTGATGATCAAAGTATATTATATTGATTTCCCTAGAAAGCCGGCATGGTTGAGCTTTGTCTTAAATTGGCTAGCATAGGTTTCGTCAACGTTCGATTGATGGGTGCTAACCATGACTGTAGATGACTATCTTGTCGGGCGATTCGGCCTTCTAATGAGCATAACTGACCTGGCGGACCTGCTTGGTCGTTCGCCCGATGGTGTGCGGGTTTCTCTTTATTCAGATACTGAGGTCTCTCGAAAGCTGAAGCCAACGATGGTGAAGGTGGGGCGCCGTGTCTATTTCCGGACGCTCCAAGTAAAAGACGCCCTGAATTTGGAGCCTTCTGAATATGGCGCGTATTAATCCTTCGGTAGTGCAGGAGATTCTGGGGAGGGTGATTGGCTATTATACTGCCTTCACACTCCTTCCTGGTGTTTCTGTCCCTGGTGCAGTTTTTCTCAGTCAAGCCTTTTACTGGAGCCGTAATTCAACGACGAAAGCACGTAATGGATGGTTCTATAAAAATCAGCGAGGCGAAGATAGCTGGGAATCAGAAACGGGATTGACACCGAAACAGCAGGCCAATGCTAGAAAATCATTAGTAGAAATTGGCGTTCTTGAGGAAGAGAGAAGAGACGTTCCTGCAAAGATTTGGTATCGAGTGAACTGTGAGCGCCTGCTTGAGCTCTTGACGGACCAACTCGACGATGGATCTTCTGGAAGTGGTTGTAATTCCAAGTTTTTCCCTTTGGTCGATTCTACTATCCCTTCTGGCCAATCTGGCGATCAGGATGGTCAAACCTTGATTCGACCAAAGGGCAAATCTATTACAGAGAATACAACACAGAGTACATCAAGAAATAAAAGCGAGGCGGCCAAGGCCAAGGGTTATCTTGGGTCCGAATCAAAATTAACGCGGGCCGAGATGGCTGAGTTGCTAGGCCAGCAAAGAGCAGACCTCATAGCGAGAAATTACGGCAGCAATAAGGTAGGAGCCCCAGCAGTAGAAGAAATGCGCAGAACCCTTCGCACGTAGGATTCGAGCGGCGCGGAACGGGGGTGATGGCCCCGACCACGCCTAACCACGACTGCCTGCATAGGAGGCATCCATGGCTAACAAGCAGGGTATCACACCCGCCTTAACCGACAGTGGCCTGTCGCGGCTGTACCGGTCACACGCGGTCGAACAGCATGCCATCCAGAGCGAGATTCGAGCTCTGGTGATCATCGCCGGCTACGCAAGCGATTTTCTGACCGAGGAGTTGGAAATCCTTCCCGAAGACTTCTTCACCTGCGTCGAGGAGATGAAAGAGGTGATGGAGTCAATCGACCTGAAAAGCCTGGATTTTGAACAACGGTCGCTCACGCTCCAGAGAACAAAGCGGCGTCTGGAGGCTAAGGCGACCCGCCAGAATCGTCAAAAGGAGGTTTGATCATGAGCAACAAAATTTCGTGCGCACGAAAAATGGCCGGTGTCGCCCTCGCGGCCACCATCGGACTATCGCAGCCAGCCATGGCAGGCGGGATTCCCGTTATCGACGTGTCGAGCCTGACCCAGCAGATTTTGCAGGTTCAGCACATGCTTAACCAACTCGAGCAACTGAAAAGCCAGCTCGAAACGGCCAACAAGGAGTTGGACAGCATGAGCGGTGTTCGTGGCCTGGGCAGCGTCATCGACTCGGCCTATGACACTGCCGTGAACGTCGATCCTAACCAGGTGCTGAGTGACGCCGGTATCAGGGGTGCGAGCGAACACGGCCTGTCCGGTGACGTGGCGGACCTGTACGACAGCGGCAACCTGAACACGGCGACCTGGCTTGGCCAGTCCCAAAAGTCCCTGGAACAGGCCCAGGAGCGTTTTAGCGAGCTGACCGGCTTGGTGGCTGAGGTCAACAACAGCCCGGACCAGAAAGACATTCTGGACCTCCAGGCCCGTATCGGTGCCGAACAAGTCATGCTGCAAAACGAGATGGCCAAGCTGTCCATGCTCCGTTCGCAGGCCGAGGCCAACCAGGCGCTTCACGCTCAGCAGGTTCAGCAGATGCGTGTCGCTTCATCCGGGGAACCGTTCGAACTTGATTGGTAAGGAGGCCTTATGGATGTCAGGAAAATTTCGTGCGCACGAAATATTGTCATTGTGGTTCTGGTCAGCGTTGCGCAGTCCGGGTGCTTTGATGACACCCCTGATACTGGCCCGGTGCAGACCGTGGACTGGTACAAAGCGCATGACAATGAGCGCAAGGTGACCCTGGAGACATGCGGCAACAACCCTGGCGAACTCCAGGAGACGCCGAATTGCATCAATGCACTCCAGGCAGAACGGGCACTGTCTAGCGGTGAGCCCTTCGAACTTGACCTGTCTAGCCTTAAGAGCGAGGAGGACTCATGAACCTGTTTGAAGGCATGTTCTCCGTCGTTGATCAGGCATTGGACCAGTACATCATCAATACGGCTACTGACCTCATCGCTTACATCACTCCGATGTTTACCAGCATGTTGATCGTCTGGATTGCCATTTGGGGCTATTTGATGATGTTTGGCAAGGTCAGTGAGCCCTTGCAGGAGGGCGTTTTTCGCATCCTTCGCATCGGCTTCATCATGACGCTGGGGCTGACGGTCGGTACCTATATGGACGTCGTGGTGAACGTACTGGCTCACGGCCTGGAAAAGGTAGCAGCAGTCATCACGGGGTCCAATGGAGGCGCAGCGGCCATTTTGGATAGCCTGTTCTCCCGCGTTCTCGCCGTAGCTGATCAGGCCTGGGATAAAGCGGGAGTCATGAGTGGTGATTTCGGCATGTATTTAGTGGCAATTCTGATCATGGTGTTTGGTGGTGGTGTTGCCATCGTAGTGGCGTTCCTCTTACTAGCCAGCAAGGTCGCTACCACAGTGCTGCTGGCAATTGGTCCGCTCTTCATCATCGGCCTGCTTTTTAACGCTACCCAACGCTTTTTCGAGAGCTGGCTGGGCATGGTGATCAATTTCGGCATGCTGCTGCTTTTGGGCTCAGCCATTGGACGAATGGTCATCGATGTCAGCGAAGCGTTCATGAACATCGTGGAATCCTCGGCAGGCAGCATGGCCAGTATGACCACAAGTGCCTATCTGATTGCTTTTTTTGCCCTTGGCATCCTCGTGCTGAAGCAGGTGCCGGCCATTGCTTCTGCACTGGGCGGTGGTGTGGCATTGGCAACTCAGGGCGCTCTGGGCTCTGCTATGTCCGCGATGCGTCCCTCAGCAATCCGCCGTCAGTATCGCGGCGTTCAACGTGATGCACGCTTAGCAGGCAGTGCGGCAACCTCTCCTTACCGTGGCGCCAAGTCTGCCTATCGTGCCTACCAGAAGCGTTTCGGTGCTGGCAACACGATGACAGGAGGCTAAGTCATAAATACCAATATCAAGTGGTTAGATACCTGGCGCGCCCGTGTGGCGCGGGTAAAGCGTGGGGTGGGGCTGGTCATCTCGGGCCTGTTACTGGTGGTGGGTATCCTGTTGTCTGTTGCGTTGCTTCCTGAACTGCCTGGTTTGGTCAGCGTCGCTCTTGCTGGCGATGGCGAGGCTGCTCGTACCCTGTTTGTCTGTGTGGCCGGTATTTCCGTGTGTGTTCTCCAGTGGCTATGGCGCGCAACGATATATCCCGAGCTTCGGCGTGATCCACCTCAGAAGGAGACCTCATGAGCTACCGACGCTTGACACCCGAAGAGATCGAGGACCTGCGAGCTGAGATGCGCGCCTCTGGGCAGTGGATTAAAGCTGAGCTGGCCAAGCGTCGCCGGGAGCATGGAGAGACGGATGCGGTTGAGACAAGTGCCTCCCCTATTACTAATGGCGAAGCCTCCCGATCAGCCCCTGGCGACGAGCAGGTTTGAGACAGGTCCATGCGTATTACTAATGGCGAAGCCTAACGCATATCCCTGTGGTTGCTAGCCTCGCCCGAGGAGCCACCATTTTTCTTACGTACGAAAAGAAAGTCTGGGTTTAGGGCTAGGGCAGGATTCGCGGGTTGGTACCACAACGTACCACTGGCTGTGGGAGCCATAGTGGGAAGTCGGCAAAATTTCGTGCGTACGAAAAATCCACGTGACTGTGGCCTAGGGCATGATTCGCGAAGTGCCGGCACATGGTACCGCCGTCCTGAGTTGATCGCGCCGCAGAGGGTTTTCCCGGAATCAAACTTTCTTACGTACGAAAAGTGTGGGTGGTTTTGAGGCTAGAGCAGGATTCGCGAAGTGCTAGCAAAACGTACCAAGGGCCAGTAGTAGCCATCGTGGCAAGTTGGAGAAATTTCTTACGTACGAAAAGTGAGGGTGATTTTGGGGCTAGGGCAGGATTCGCGAAGTGTCAGCCGTTGCCGGCAGCGTGCTGGCATTTGGTACCACACTCGATGGGAAGTACATGATGAAAGAGGACGAGATGACAGAAGCAGCAGTGGTCAAAACCAGGCTGACATCAGCCGAGAAGGAAGCTTGGCAACGCCTTTGTGAGGCATCTGGCCGTTCGGAGTCAGATGTGCTGCGGGAGATGATTCAACGCGTTTGTGGCGAGAGCATCGCCGAAGAGGGGCGAGATATGATGCGAGGCCCCAAGTCCTGCAAGTTATCGGTTCGGCTGACTCGGCAGGAGCAGGAGTTGATCACAGAGCGTGCCGCCTATGAGGGGTTCCCGAATCGCACTCGTTGGGCTTCGGCTCTGATTCGGGCGACGCTGCTACGTCAGCCGGTCATGAACGAAGAAGAGCGCTCGGCCTTGATCCAAGCATCTTTCGCACTGACCGACGTCATTGAAAACGCTGGCGGTACCCAGCTGGGTTTGCCTCGCATGCGGATTAAGGATCAGGGCCAGGGAGAAATCAGCATCAAGGAGCTACAAGACAGAGTGCGGGAGGTTAATGAGCGCGTAATGGCACTGGTCTCCAGTGGGCGCAAGCGTTGGAACCTGGTGTGAGCATAGGAGAATGGAAATGCCGAGATATAGCTTCAAGGTCGATCGGTGCCCTCCGGAGGAAGGCTATGGCTGGGTCCTGAGGTACTTTGAGGATGATTGGGAGATTCCAGGATACGAGGTGTTTTCTGCACCTCACGATGTTGGATGGATGAAGAGGGTCGAGTACGAGAACGCCAAGTTTGCCGGAGAGCTATGGGTCGAAGAGATGATCGCGGCATATGGCGGGGATTCAGGAGGTCGTCCAGAAAGCGAGTCGGATAGTACGCAGTTGAGTTTCAAACTCGATGAATGGTAAGTGCCGCGCCAGGACCGCAGCCTGCCTCGACCAGGATAGCTCCCCATGTCCGCCGTGGCTGGCACATGAGCTTCAGGTGATGTTATAGCAGTCAGTAGCGTGCATAATTATACGGTGCATGCATATTGAAATATCTATAACTAATTGTTTATAAAAAGGAAATGTGTGGGGAATGCTGGTCTACAACGCCACCAAGCAGCAGTTCATCGACGATGTACGAGCCAACGTCATCACCGACGCCATCGAGAACGAGGTGGCACGCAGACTGAACCGCAACTCGCCGCGCAGTGAGGTGACGTCGTGGGAGAACTCCCTGCGTTTCATGATGAGCGTTCTGCTCGACGAGGGCATTCCGGCATCGGCGGGAGTGGCCATCGAGTACAACATTCCGCTGACCAATCGCCGTGTGGACTTCATCCTGACCGGCAAGAACCACCAGCGGGACGATGCAGCGGTCATCGTGGAACTGAAGCAGTGGCAGTCCGTCGAGGTGACGAAGAAGGATGCCATCGTGCGCACCCAGCTGGGCGGCGGTGTACGCGAGACTAACCATCCGTCGTATCAGGCGTGGTCCTATGGCGCGCTGATCGAGGACTACAACGAGACGGTACGCTCCGAGTCGATCCGCCTGGTGCCTTGTGCCTACCTGCACAACATGAAGCAGGGGAACGCCATCAATGATCCCTTCTACGAGCACCACACGCGCCGTGCCCCGGTCTTCATCTCGCAGGATGCCTTGAAGCTCTCGGAATTTCTCAGCCAGCACATCAAGTACGGCGACAGCAACGACATCATGTATCGCATCGAGCACGGTGTGATCAAGCCGAGCAAGAACCTGGCGGATGCGCTGGCGTCGATGATGCAGGGCAACGCCGAGTTCCTGATGATCGACGAGCAGAAGCTGGTCTATGAAACCGCCATCGATCTTGCGCATCGCGCGGCCAGCGGCAACAAGCAGTGCCTGATCGTCAAGGGCGGGCCGGGCACCGGCAAGTCGGTGGTGGCCATCAACCTGCTGGTGGAGCTGACGAAGCGCGAGATGATGACGCAGTACGTCTCACGCAACTCGGCCCCGCGTGAGGTCTTCAAGAAGAAGCTGACCGGCACGCGAAAGAAGACCCACATCGACAACCTGTTCAAGGGCTCGGGCAGCTACGTCAGCGCCGAGCCGGATACCTTTCATGCGTTGATCGTCGATGAGGCGCACCGCCTGAACGAGAAGTCCGGCATGTACCAGAACCTGGGCGAGAGCCAGATCAAGGAGGTGATCGCCGCGTCACGCTTCTCGATCTTCTTCATCGATGAAGCGCAGCGCGTGACGCTGAAGGACGTCGGTACGGTCGAGGAGATCCGGCGGCGGGCAGCCGAGGGCGGCGCCGATGTCCACGAACTTGAGCTGGCGTCGCAGTTTCGCTGCAACGGCTCGGATGGCTATCTGGCATGGCTCGATCATGCCCTTCAGATTCGCACCACGGCCAACACTGACCTGGAAGATATCGACTACGACTTTCAGGTGTTCGATGACCCGAGTGCCCTGCGTCAGGCGATTCTTGAGAAGAACCGCAAGGCTAACAAGGCACGGATGGTGGCGGGCTACTGCTGGCCCTGGGCGAGCAAGAAGGACAAGCACGCCATGGACATCGTGTTTCCCGAAAATGGCTTCGCCGCCCAGTGGAACCTCGATGACGACGGCATGCTGTGGGCGATCGCCGATGGATCAGCAGAGCAGGTCGGCTGCATCCACACCTGCCAGGGGCTCGAGTTCGACTATGTCGGCGTCATCATCGGCGACGACTTCGTGATTCGTGACGGCCGCGTGGTGACAGACGCGGCCAAGCGGGCAGGGCAGGACCGCTCGGTGCATGGCTACAAGAAACTGCTCAAGGAGCAGCCCGAGCATGCCCGTGCCCTGGCGGACCAGATCATCAAGAACACCTATCGCACCTTGATGACGCGGGGGCAGAAGGGCTGTTACGTCTATGCCACGGACTCCGAGACCCGCGAGTACTTCGCGGTCTTTGCTCGTTCACAGGCAGCCACCGAGCATACCGATCTGGCTGAAGAGGCCGAGACGCTGGATGGCTTGCACCTTCCCATCGTGACGCGTGATGAGGCCGCACCGTTCGAGCGCCATGTGCCCGTGTACGACCTGCGCATCGCCGCCGGCGAGTTCAGCGAGATGCAGATCGCCGACGCCGAGCACTGGGTCGAGCTACCGGACTTCATGCGCGCGAGCCCCGACCTGTTCGTCAGCCGGGTGGTGGGGGAGTCGATGAATCGGCGCATCCCCAACGGCGCCTGGTGCCTGTTCCGTGCCAACCCCGGTGGCACACGGCAAGGCAAGGTCGTCGTGGTGCAGCATCGCGCCATCGAGGACCCCGACCACGGCGGCAGCTTCACGATCAAGCTGTACCAGAGCGAGAAGGTCGAGGAGTACGGCGAGTTCGTGAACCAGCGCATCGTGCTCAAGCCCCAGACCAACGCCTTCGGCTACAAGGACATCGTGCTCGAGGACGAGCTCGAGGACCTGAAGGTCATCGGCGAATTCCTCTCCGTGCTGTGAGCGAGTGGGCGGCCGGATCGCCGCCTATGCTAATGCTGGCTGGATAGCGAGCGGCAGAGCAGGCATGCTCACCGCTATCCGATACCGCAGAACCAGGTGAGCCCTAGATGTCAGACCCGTTCAAGCAGCTCCGCGACGCCATGGACCAGTTCGCCACCGAGCGCGACTGGGACCAGTTCCATTCGCCCAAGAACCTGGCCATGGCGCTGACGGTGGAGGCAGCTGAACTACAGGAGTGCTTCCAGTGGCTGACCGAGGCGCAGTCCAGGGAGCTGGATGAGCAGCAACTGGCCGCCGTGCGCGATGAAATTGCCGATGTTCAGCTCTACCTGATCCGGCTGGCGGGTAAGCTGGACGTGGATATTGAAGCGGCATGCCGGGCGAAGATAGAGAAGAATGCGGAGAAATATCCCGCCGACCAAGTGAAGGGAAGTGCGAAAAAATACACGCACTATCAGGATTGACGTGATGCGTGGCCGCTTTGTCCCCAGCAGCGGCCTTCTCAGCCTGGCTTCAGCCCTCACGCTTCCTCCCACTAAATTTGGGCTCAAACAGGGCTGGAGACCCAGCTTAGGTTTAAATTCTGTGCTAAAAGCGGCCTTTAATGGCGATTTTGGGCTTGAAGATAAACCAGTGTGGTTTATTCTTCACTCTGAAGACGGAATTTAAGGCCGCTTTTTTACGTGAAAATAAACCAGCTGCTGCACAAGATCCCGTATGGCGCCGTGGTGACGACCGCCTGGCTGGCGTCACACGGCGTCACCTCGGATCAGGCGCGTAAGCTGGCCAGCAGTGGCTGGCTGCAACGCGTGGGGCACGGCGCCTACTGCCAAGCGGGGGAGCCTCTTACCTGGGAGAGCGCTGTTTTCGCCCTGCAGACGAGCGACGGCTCGGGGATGCCACCATTTTGGCCGGGTGGCCAGACGGCCCTGGCACTGCATGGCTTTGCCCACTATCTGCCCATGGGGGAGAGCACGACGCACCTGTATGGCAAGGAGGCCGCTCGGCTGCCCCGGTGGTTGAATGATGCCGAGTGGGCAGGGCGGATGGTGCTCCACTCTGAAAAGGGCCTGCCAGCGCAGCTTCCCGGCAGCTTTACGGACTACGCGCCGGATGGCAGAGCCTTCAGCTTGCAGGTATCGACCCCAGAGCGAGCCGTCCTGGAGTGGATCGCCGTTACGTCAAATGAGTTGCTGTTCAGCAGTGAGCTGGTCGACACCTTCGGCGGGCTTAACACGCTGCGTCCGCGACGGTTGCAGGCATTGCTGGAGGGATGCCGTTCGGTGAGAACCAAGCGTGCCTTCCTGGTGCTGGCTCGCCACGCCGGGCATGCCTGGTACGCTCGCCTGGAACCACGTCGACTGGACCTCGGCAAAGGCAAGCGGCAGCTCTGCCAGGGCGGCAAGCTGGATAGGGAATACCACGTGACGGTGCCGGAGACGTTCCTGCATGCCGATTGAAGCTCGCTACCACGAACAGGTCAGGCTGTTGGTCTCGCTGCTGCCTTTCCTCAATGACGAGCCGTGCTTCGCCCTGAAGGGCGGTACGGCCATCAACCTCTTCGTGCAGCCATTACCCCGCCTATCGGTCGATATCGACCTAGCCTACTTGCCGCTGGAGCCCCGTGACGAGGCACTGCGACGCTGTCGCGAGGCGCTGCAGCGATTGGCTGAGACCTTCAGTGCCCGACTGCCAGGCGTGCGGGCCGAGCTTCAGGATAATCGCCGAGATGAGCTGAGGATTCTGGTGCGCCGAGGGCGTAGCCAGGTAAAGGTAGAGGTATCGCCGGTACTGCGCGGCACCCTGCACCCGCCTCAGGAGCGCGATATCGTTGATGCCGTGGAGGACGAGTACGGCTTTGCTGCGGTGCAGGTGGTGTCGCTGCCGGACCTGTATGGCGGCAAGATCTGCGCCGCGCTGGACCGCCAGCACCCCCGGGACCTTTTCGATGTAAAGCTGCTGCTGAACCAGGGCGGCCTGGATCGAAGCGTATTCGAAGGCTTCCTGGTCTATCTGCTGGGGCATCCCAGGCCCTTGAACGAGGTGATCAACCCACGGCTGAAACCGTTGGACGACGTCTACCGACAGGAGTTTGTCGGGATGGCCAGGATTGATCTTCCTTTGCAGGAGCTGGAGAGCGTCCGTGATGAGCTGCTGTCGCGGCTGGGGCAGCTGATGACGGATGAAGATGTTCGTTTTCTGCTGGCCTTCAAGCAGGGGGCTCCTGACTGGGCGCTGCTTCCGCTGCCGGGCGTTGATCGGCTGCCTGCCGTGCGCTGGAAGCTCTCCAATATCCAGAAGATGAAGCCCGACAAGCACCGTCAGTCTCTGGCGCTCTTAGAGCAGGCCTTGGGCAGGCTTCGCGAATAATGAATGATACTCCAGAGCTGCTCCGTCCTAAGTAGGCTTCTCCTCCTAACCCTAAAGCGCTAGGCTGTTACGAATAATTACGCCAGGCGCAGGGGATGACATGGCGAACAGCAGGGAAGCTCCGTTTCAGTGGGACACCACCAAGGCCATGCCTGTCGGAGGCTGGGGGTACGTCAGCTGGCTGGAATTGCCCCACTATCGCCTCATCAAGCGTGAGGAGAAACGCCTGCTCCTGGATGTGGCTGGGGAGGACTACGGCCTTATCCCGGTCAGCTATGTCCGCTATGGAAAGCTCCAAGATCTCGAGAAGCAGCGCCTAGCCGAGATCATCGACCGGCTCAACGACCTCTACGGCGCCGAGGTCAGCGACGACAAGCTGCACTTCGCCAGTGGCATCGTCGACCGCATTGAGCGTGACGCAGCGGTGATGGCCCAGGTGCGCAACCATAGCGGAGACCAAGTAATGCACGGCCTTTTCCCGAAGAAGGTCACCGACGCCATGCTTGACGCCCTCAGCGACCACGAGAAGATAAGGATGCCGCTGCTGGAGGATGAAGAGACTGGCAGGCAGTTTGCTTTGGTGATACGGAAGCTGCTGGCGGGGAGGTCGAGCAATGACTCGCGTGCTGTGTAGCAAGCTACGGAAGAGGCCTATTATGGCTGATAACGACCTAGAACGAATAGTCCGAAGAAGGCCGCATGTGCGTTCAAGAGTGTTATGTAGCAAGCGCGGTTATTGGTGTTATGTTGCCGAGCTATACTTAATGACGAGTAATTTCAATAGGTTAATGGCCTATCACCATGCTCAATAACATTATTGAACGCGCGTGCGCGTTCAAGCCAATAAACGAGCGCGCTGTCTAATACCTGTTAGCTTTGAGAATACGAGAGGAAAAGGATGGCTTATAATGATCGAAGACTTTCAAGCTGATTTAAAAGTTTTAAATAGCCTCCAAGTCTATAGGAAATATGTTCTTGGCGGCGAATGTCACTTACTAGACAATCATGATTTATTTGAGTTGCGAGAGGTAATCTGTGAGCAGTTTCAAATAGAGTTTAATGATGTGCTAATGGTTGGCTCGGGTAAGTTAGGATTTAGCATAAAGCCTTCAAGAAGATTTGGTTTTTTCAATGATGACTCTGACATTGATATCGCTATTGTCTCAACCTCATTGTTTGAGCGTATATGGCAAGAAGCCTACCTCTACAAAAAGAGTGGTGCAGATTGGCCGTCATCGGGAAGGTTTTTCAAGTATCTTGCTGATGGCTGGATAAGACCTGATAAGCTACCGCCAAGTAATTACTTTAATTTTTCTGACGAATGGTGGACCTTTTTCAATGAGTTGACTAGCAGCAATCGATTTGGCCCCTATAAAATCCGCGGCGGCCTCTATCATTCTCATTTTTTCTTGCAAGAATACCAAACTATTTGTATTGATCAGTGCATTCAGGAGGCTTTTTAATGGACACCTCAGCATCAAATAGGCGCCTTCGAGTGCTGTTGACAGCAATCGGAAACAAGACTCTTATTCCACAACCTGATTTTCAGAGACGCTTAGTTTGGACAAATAAAGATAAGATTGAATTCATAAAAACAGTACTTGAAGGTTACCCATTTCCAGAAATATATATCGCTGCTGGAAAAGTGGACCCAAAAACCGGGGACGGCGCAGAAGTTCTAGTTGATGGGCAGCAAAGAATAACAACTCTCTACCAGTACTTTAAAGGTTCTCCCGACATAAAGCTTGGTAAAAATTTGCCCGCGTATGTTGACCTTGACGAAGACAAGCAAATAGATTTTTTGGAGTATAAAGTAGTTGTTCGAGACATGGGGAACATGCCCATGGACGATATTAAAGAGGTCTTTAAGAGAATTAACTCAACGAGCTATGGCCTCAATGCTATGGAGTTACACAACTCGCGCTACGGTGGTGAGTTCAAGAAATTCGCTGAAGAGGTTTCTCAAAGTAAGATATTTGAAGATAACCGCGTATTTACATCTACCGATATAAAGCGAATGAATGATGTAAGATACTGTCTAGGTCTTATAGTAACGATTATGAGCACGTATTTTAACAGAGATAAAGAGCTAGAAAATTACCTAGAAAAATACAACGAAGAGTTTCCCGAGCGGGACAAGCTAGATAGAGAAATATCTGAGGTTTTCTCGTTTATCGACAGGTTAAATTTCAATAGCAGCTCTAGAGCCTTCAAGAAGGCTGATTTCTTTACGCTTTTTGTTGAGCTTCATAGGGCATTGATCAAAAACTCACTTGCTGTTGACGCTGGAACATTGAGAGGAATGTTAGATGGCTTTTATGCACGTGTAGATCGGGTTCCATCCGGCGACTCTGGGGATGACAGGGAAGCTCAGGAATATTACAGCGCAGCCTTACAGGCAAGTAACGATAGGAGTAGCAGAATCACACGTGGTGAGTCTATCTACGCTTTGGTTCAGAATTCAGCAAGCTAACCAATGAATTAAGCCGACCGTTTTGCGCTGGCGCTCAAAACGGCGGCTTATTCAGGGCGTTAGGCGTCATGAAACTTAGGAGTATGCGATAGTGAATACCTGTATGGCGGTTACTTGCGAGACTTGTGAACACGACATTGACTGTCGCATCGGGTACTCGAACAGGCGCATACAGCCTTTAGCGTTTTCGTGCCCGCATTGCGATTCTCAGCTTGGAATCACTCTCGATATCTCGCACGCGCCGCAGTCCGAGTTTGAATTTGATGGCTGTAAGCCTGCCGAGACTCAACCCGCTGGGCCATTCGAGGGATGCAATCCGTTTTTGGACCTACATCTTGATTTTCCAGTACGTTCAGGCGAGTACGAGATAGGTAAAACGCCATTTTTCATGGCAATGGATGATTTGAGAGTGGCTACAGGTGTAGATGGTGGAAAAGCACACGCAATGCTACAGTTTCACAACTTTCACCTCAATGCACTCAATGAAATGGCGGAGAAATCAGGCGAAATAAAGAGGTTAATCAATCTTTACCATGGCAAGAACAAGCAGCTGTTTCAGAAACGAGCGGCGGCCTTTCTAGAAAGGCCTGTGGAAAAATCGCTGCTCCCTCAGGACGTCAATGCGAGGCTTTATTGTGTTATTGCAAAGGTATTTTCTCCGTTCACTGTGTTTGCCCACAGTAGGGAGATCTCAGAGGAGATGCCAAAGCTGATGCAGGCCATGGATCAAGAAAAACTGAGCGAATTTATAGCTGATCTCGACTCATCCAGATTTCTGAGCGAACTCCAGCGGGACTGTCTCAAAATTTACCCCAGGATTTTTGACGCTGAGTTGCCGTTGAGGCCAGCACTATTTCTTGACCTTACTGGCAACACCGAAGCCGAAAAGACAGCAACCCGTGTTTCATCTCAGGATTTTTCGGGTCTTAAAGACTTGTACAAGGATGTGGTTGAAATACTGAGCCGACAACTTGTGCTGGTGGCCGGCATCAACAATCTACTGCACAGAGCTGATGCAAATAGCTTTAAATCAATAGATGGGGGCACACTCAGTAATCTGAAGAAATACTCCGCAAAGGCGCTATCAGAAAAATTTAAGTACCTAGATGACTGCTGGTTCAAGGTAGATATGGATGCCTACAACCTAGATATGCGAAATGCGATTGCCCACAACAATGTCAATTACAGCGGGGTGGATCAGGTCATCACCTACACCCCAAGCGGAGGACACCTTGAGCCAGGCTCGGATAAAACCATGACATTTCTCGAGTTCATGCGCCTGCTGCTTGTCGCTTTTCGTGAGATGCATAGCCTCCATCATGTGATAAAAAGTTTCTTTTATTACAAATACTTGATACATGATAGAAGAGCTTCGAAATGACGCCTAACAAATCGCTGCAGGTGACGTTTGACCCGCTGCGCATTTTTGCTATCGCAAAACAGGCATCGCCTCAAGCGCACCTGAGCTCGGGCGTTAGGAGGGTATATGGATCGATTGAGAGAGCAATACCAAGAAAGGATTAACAGTGTCCTTCTTGATGGCTTTGAGAAAGAGTTATTGGACTCTGCCTTTGTTAACCTCTTGGCACCAAACCCACTTAGATTAAACAACTTTGCCTATGCTCTGCGCGAACTGACAAGGCATGTTTTGCACCGATTAGCGCCAGATAATGAGCTTCAGCAATGCCAGTGGTTTGCGCCGGATAGAACATCATCTACCGGGATTACTCGAAAACATCGCATTAAATTTGCGATTCAAGGTGGTCTTTCTGATTTCTATGTATCGAAAAAACTTTACATTGATGATATAGATAAGGTTTCAAGCGAATTGATAGCTATCATCAATCGTCTAAGTGGATTTACACACATAGAAGAAGCAACATTTAAAAGCTCAATGGAAGAGACAGAAAGAACCGCAGTTGAATGCCTTTCAGCAACTCTTGACTTTGTTAACAAGATTGATGAGCTGAGAACAGAAGTTGCGGATAAGCTCTTCGATGATATCGATGGCGTTCTGATTGACAGAATAAACAGCGAATCGGTTGTTGAGTTAATGGAAATATCGACTCACCAGTACATTGAGGAAATAACAGCGGAAAAAATTTATGTTTTTAAAATAGGCGTAAACTCTCTGGAAATGCGTGTCGAGGGGAGTATTGGCGCGACCTTAATGTATGGGTCAGCATCCGATCGGCGTAAAGGAGATGGGGCTGAAATTCCAGCTTCGTTTCCCGTATGCAGTGAAATGGAGGTTTTATTCACACAACCATTGGGCAGTTCTATTAACCTTAATAGATTCAGCGTAGATATTTCAAGTTGGTATGAGTAAGTCTCCTAACAAGGCCAGGCACGGCGACGGCTTTTTCGTTGCGACTTCGCCTCCATTACAAAGCCGCGCATGTTGGCGGCGTTAGGGCATGAAGCTACTATGATCTACGAATCGTCTTATTGGAAGGAACCATTGCTTAAAACTGCCACATGGCCGCGAAGGGTTCGTCTTGGCAAAAATGTACGCGAATCAACACTTATAAAGGTGGAGAAAGAGCTTTTCAAAGGGTTCTATTCAGTCCGGAAGCTACTCGAAACGGTAAAAGTCTCAGATAGCACGAAGAAGGAAAAATTCGAACTCATTTGGCATCCGAATAAAAAGCCAGTTGATTGGCTTAATCACCACGTTGTTGAAGATCACTACGACTTAGAAAAGTCCAGCCAAGAATCCAAGGGTATTGGTTTTGTATGCAATCTTTTCATCCATAGCTATGTATTCACACTAGTTGGAGAAAACAAGATTGAAGGGGGGGTTGTGGCATCGGATAAAACGAAAAATCAAAAGGTTTACTACGTGCCCATCGAGGTGATTTCGTCTGTATTTCGTCTCGTAGGCAGAGATTACCCATCCAGAGTAGAGTTCACTCGGAACGCAGAAACTGGGGAGTTTGAGGCCAAAGCATGGTGAATGCCCTAACAATTTGTTCCGTCGGTCCCCATACTCCGCTGAACGTGGGTGTCACATGAGGCCTCTCCGAAAGTCCGCTTCTGGCCGAAAGCAGTCAGCATTCCTTTGAGAGAAGAAGACTTGCGCCCTCATCGGCATTCTATTCGAGATAGGGGAGGTCCCCCAACGGTACACAACCGGTACGCACATCAGCTTCCTGTGCTATCCTTAAACTTCGCTAAGCTACTGATTCCAAAGAACTGTACCTTTCGCCAGATTTCGGTCACTTTCCTTTGTTTGTCAGTAACTTGTTGTTTTAAAAGCGAACTCATAATCCCTTGGTCGTAGGTTCAAGTCCTACTGGGCCCACCATTCAAATCAGCGTCCTAGCCGAATCGGCTAAGTCCTTCCGAGAAGTTGGTGTCCGTAACGGCGTCCGTTGTGTCATCCCTGGCACCCCGCCTAAAGCCGACACGCTATCTTCAGCCAGGTAGATCCTCTGGCAGTAGTTGGAAAGCCGTCATCCGCAAGACTGGGTGGCCTACCACTGCCCGCACTTTGCATTCGTTTTCGCGCCCGACGAGACGCTCAGGACTGGGCACCCGCACCGAAGACGAAATGGTGCGTGATATCTTTGCGTCGCACATCCAGCACAGCGCCTCTGAGAGTATAACGCTCGAAGCAGGCCTCAAGAGCTACCTCCAAACGTTAGCCCCCACAAGAAGCCTTTAGCTCTAGTGAAAAGCCCAGAAGTGCATCGCCCGGTCTACTCGACTTATTTTAGAGAAGGTGGCCACTGGCGAGCTGTGTGTACCACACTCAGTACACGCACCTGCATCCTCACAATGTCGTAGACCAATAGGTAGCTGGGGTGAACAACCAGCTCTCGGGATCCCGGAACACGGCCAGGTCATCCACTGTCAGGCTGGTCCACCAGCTGTGCCGCCTTCCCTGAAATAGTTCATCCAACGTCAAGGCTGCCAGCGGGTTCTGAGGTTCTATGTAGTCGTAAATGTCGTCACGATCCTGGATCGCCTCTGGCGTCCAGACCAGCTCCATCATTTAGACTTCGCCAGACGAGCACGGGTAGCTGCACGGCGGGCAGCAAACTTGGCTTCAACATCGGAGGCAGGTATCAGGTTGCCAGCGTCTGCCGATGCCCGTGATTGCTCCACCTTGGCAATCAGCCAGGCATCATAATCCTGCGCTTCCTGCTGCTGCGCTACATAGTTGCGCATAAAGTCGCGTAGAAGCTGTGCCCCGGTACGATCGTGAGCCTTGGCCGCATTGGCAAACTCTGCTTTCAGGTTTTCGTCGACCCGAAAGGTGAAGGTAGCATCGCTCATGACACCATTCTCATGTGTTACGCGGTAACTACAGGGTAGCACAAGTAGTATGCTATCCATCCACGCGCATCCGCCATGAGCAGAGAGTCTGGCATGACTTCGATCACGATCCGCAACTTGGATGAGCAGTTGAAGGTTTAGCTTCGCATACAGGCGGCGAGGCATGGCCATTCCATGGAAGAGGAGATCCGCATCATTCTACGTAGTGCCTTGAACCAGCCTCAGGCAAAGGGGCTGGGGACTCGCATACGTGAGCGATTCGCAGACGCGGGAGGCATCGAACTGGAAGTGCCGCCTGGGTCTGAGCCGCGTGATCCGGGCTTCAGCGCATGATTTTTCTCGATATCAACGTGCTATTCGAGCTGATGCGGCCTGTGCCAAACGCACGGGTTGTCGAATGGCTTGACAGGCAGGATGCTATTTCCGTGACAATTTCCGCTATTACAGTCGCCGAAATTCTCTATGGCATCGAGCGCCTGCCCGACGGTAGGCGAAAACGTGATGATGGGGCACGCTCGGCGGTATATCGTAGCGCAGGATCTTTATGTTTCCGCGTCGTAGTCTTCACCATAATTAAGGTGACCGCTCTGTTTTGGATGGAAAGAATAACTGTAATATTGTGTGTCGCTTGCAAGTTAAGCATCTGATATTGTTGCATTAAAGTTCGAATCGCCTGGTTCTTATCCTTACATTCCTCTCCATGAACTGGCTGGTCTAGGACAAGATCAGAACTCTCGACTACGCTGTTTTAGCAATCGCTATTCATAAGCTTTTCGTGCCTATAGGTTCGGAGTGCCACTAGTCTTGCTAAAGCAGCGAAGGGAAAAATGTCTTGGACGTTGAAGCTACTGCTCGGTTCTACTCTCATGACGATGGCTATTTCACCCGCCACCGCTCAAGAAATGGGGCAAGTACCAGCGCCCCAAACTTCTGCAGATGTCCCAATACCAGTGAATGGAGCGCCGCTTAGCCCTGAGTACGCCGCAGCAATAGGGCGGACCGCTTATCTATGGGCCTGGCCTCTTGTCAACATGCATAACCGGCAGGCGTTGTTCGCAACGGCTCCTCATCCTGGACTTTTAGGAGGCGTGTTACCGGTCGCCCCTTTGAACCAGGTGAGCATGCTGTCCGACTACCTTCGTCCGGAACAACGCTTTGTCACCTCGCCAAATCAGGATGTGGTGTATGGAGCGGGCTTCCTTGCTCTCGATGAGGATGCCGTGGTCGTGCAAGTACCGGACTTTGGAGACCGGTTCTGGGTCTATCAGGTTGTGGACCAGCGATCTGACTCGTTTGCAGAGTTGGGTCTCCAGTATGGCACCGAGGCGGGGCACTATCTGCTGGTGGGGCCAGAGTGGGATGGGGAGATACCTGAGGGGATCAACGCGGTCTATCGGTCACAAACCAACCTAGGCGCTGTCTTCCCTCGTATCTTCATGGATGATACTGAGGAAGACCGTCAAGCCATCCAGCCCCTGATTGATCAAGTGATGGCCTATCCGTTGTCTCAATATACCGGTGAGCAGCAGACGACGGACTGGTCTGAGTCTCCCACGATCCCGAACCCGAATGAGGGCGGTGACGGAGAGACACAATGGGTAGACCCAACATCGTTTTTCGAGGTCTTGCCAGAAGTGCTGGCCGAGACACCACCCCTACCTGGTGAAGAGGCTATCTACGCAGCAGTGAATCAATTGCTCGATGCTGCGGCAAGAGACCAAGACGTAATGCTGGCGTTGACTCAGGCCGCTGAAGAGACCGAGGCGAGTCTCATCGACCATCTTTTTGAATTTCGAAATAATGGTGTTGACGCTGGTAATGGATGGCGAACCCAGTTGAATGCGGCCCGTTTTGGTTACGACTACTTCCAGCGTACTGCCACCGCCAAAGGCAACATGTTCTCTAATGTACCGAGTGAGACGATGTACTTCGGGGCGGATTTCGACAGTTCCGGCGAGCGACTTGATGGCACCCATGAATATACCGTTACGTTTCAGGGCGACGAACTGCCTCCCGTTGACGGTTTTTGGTCGTTGACGCTCTATAATGAGCAACATTTTTTCTATCCAAATGAGCTGAATCGTTATTCACTAGGGACAAAAAACCAATCGCTGGTGATGGGAGATGACGGCAGTCTGACGATTTATGTGCAGTCCGAGAACCCAGGACCACAGCGTGAGGCAAATTGGCTGCCTTCTCCAGATAAGGAATTTTCATTGTATATACGCGCCTATTGGCCCGAGGACGCTATCGTAAATGGTGACTGGGTTCCGCCTTCAATAGAAAGAAACGATTAGGGAAGATATAAAAGGGAGTTTTCTGAACATGAAGAATTGCTGCTTGATACTGTTGTCATCCTCGGTGCTCGTGCTAAGTTCTTCTGCCGTGGCTGATATTGCCGAGGGATTTGACGTTACGACACCGTCGAACTTTGGTGTTTCTGACTATGTTTATAAAATTTCAGAGAGTGACTTTAACTTTAAGCGAAGCCTAGCAAAAGCACCGATAAACGAATGGGCCTATCAAAGTGATCTTAGTCGAGTAGATACCCAGCAAGTGATTCGTGAAAACCAGGACGGTATCTACGCCAGCGCTGTAGTGGATATCAGTGAAGGCGCGACGTTTAGCGTCCCGGACGGGAGTCACTACCAAATTATTCAAGTGATCGACATGCAAAATTATGTCGCTGGAGTGGCGTATGCAGGAGATAGCATCACGATCACGCCAGACGATGTCACTTATGGCGAGCACGTGTATCTGAATATGCGCGTTCCCATTCTGAGTGATGAAGAAGGGGGGATAGAAGAAACTTTGCGCTTACAGAAACTGGCTACTATCGAAGCCAACTCCGCGCAAGCATATGAGTCGCCTGAGTTTGTTCTTCCTCTGGAAAAAACTGAGGAAATACGAGCAGCGTTGATCCAAGATGTAAAAGATGGTGCGCTAACTCATACTAAGTCCGTTAATGGCACGCCGTACACCTCACGCCCACAAGACCACTTGTATGGAACCGCCTATGGATGGGGCGGGTTAGGTTTACCTGACGCAGCATACTGGCCCTTCACGAACAAGAGCGAGATTATCGATGGAGAAATACAGCCATCGAAAGCCACTTTCACTCCTCCAGACATCCAGGAAGAACGTGGTGGCTTCTGGTCTGTGACGATATACGATGAGGAGGGCTGGCTGGCGAAAGACATCTCTGCGATATCCAACACCCAGGCTGAGCCGAATGAAGACGGAACCTACACGATTAACTTCAATCGTCCTGGCGCGAAGAACAACCTGGAGACATCGACTCCCTTTTCGGCCTTGTTTCGCTTCTACCTTCCAGACTCAAGAGCGTCTGCTGTTGAATATATCGACGAACATGCAGGTGAGCTAGTCATAGAGTAAGGGGTGGCTATCAGTTGACAGCACTTTTTTAAAGCGTTGAGGTGTCTGTAGGGATGCCTCTCGTTTTCCACCGATGTTGACGAGAGGATATGTATGTATAAGGTTGCGAGTGTTATCACAATGGTCTGTCTGTTGATTTCGTCCGAAGCATACTCCCAAACCGGCGAACAAGACCTCTCGCAAGCGGCTAGTGATCCTACCGCATCGCTTTCTGCCTATCTTTTACAGAATTTTTATACAGCTAGTTACCATGGGGCAGGAGGTGTTGATGGAAATAAGGTTCAGTTCCGAATAGCCAAGCCATACACATTGGGCGATACGTCTAATATCTTTAGGCTGACGTTGCCTTATGTCACTGATAATCCTGCAAATGAGACGGGTCTTCTAGACGCTACCGTTTTTAATTTAACGACGTTCAATCGGCATTGGGGGCGCTTTGGTGTAGGAGCTGTCGCTCTTCTGCCTACCGGAAGTGATGAACTCACGACAGACCGTTGGGCACTGGGGCCTGCAGTCGGTTTTGTCGCCCAATCTCACTGGGGCATATGGGGTCTGTTTAATCAGAACTTGGTAGATATAGATGGTGATGCCTCTCGTGACTCGATAAATTTATCAGTCGTCCAGCCCATAGTGAATGTCTCACTTGTCGATAACTGGTCGGTGGGTACTTCCGATATGTCGGTGACCTACGATTGGGATAGCGGTAAGTTTGTTAGCCTTCCGCTTGGCGTTCAAGTGAACAAGCTAATACATGTGGGGGGAGCCCCCGTTCAGCTTGGGCTTAGCTACGAATACAATTTTTATGATGAAGGCATCAGCCCAGAATCGGTTATAGGATTGACAGGTAAATTACTGGTTCCATGATGTCGTCATCTCGCCTGTCTGGCTGGGTTTGGTCATTGAGACCCCCACAACTCACGCTTGCTCGCTGGATAGTCGTCCAGAGGGCATAGTCCTGTGGATGCGGTATCCTGATTTTTGATTTTTTTAGAGTGCCTGAAACGAAACAACGTGTACCACCTCCACCGCTGTGTCTCTATTGTTAGCTTTGCTCAATGATTGTCCATACATAATTGGCGGAACTAAACGCTACGTCCGCTGGGGATGCTGGCTATACACGGAGTCATCGTGGCATCTTGATGGATAGGCGAATAATGAATGCCTTTGTCCTCGTTCAAGTCCTTCTGGCCTCGCCACTCAGATCAGCAACTTGTGATTTTTCCTTAATGTGCGCCAGCGTTCAATCGGGTCGCTTGGGTTCCCCCCATGCAGTGGATGCGTCGACGCTATGAATGGATCCATCAACCAGGTCAAGCTCTCGGTAGGTAGAGCCAGTCGCTGTCTTCTCGCTCCGCGCTGTCGTCGCTGGGAAGGGGGCTCGCAGAGGGAGCGCCGTGGCGTTCCTGGCCAGCGCTGCTCTGAAGGTGCCGAAGTGCGGCAGCACCACTTTTCTTTGACGTAGGCTAAACGAGAGCACATGACTAATGTCCGTGCAGCCATGTGCGCAAAATGCCGTTAACATGATTGTTAGTGCACAGGATGTGAGATTGGTAGCTCGTGGCAGTATCGCCGTACTGCGGTAGGGGAGAAGATCATGCACTTCGGGGAAGCCGGTAGAGCCGACGATATGCTGTGTCGAGTGACACACCAGCCTCTGCTGCTGCTTGATGGTAAAGGGCGGGTCTGTCGTGGCAGTGAGGGCGCGTGGAGGCTATTCGGCGTCTGCGAGTCGGACGTTATCGGACGGCAGTTCAGTGAAATCCTGCCGCGTAGCGAGCCCGTTTCCCAGCCTGACGGCGATGCATTGCTGGAAGAGGCCAGGCTCAGCCTCAAGGCCGTGAGCGATTACCGCTCTCGACGCCACAGTGATGGCCGGTTGCTTTGGCTGGACATGCACATCGAATTCCTGTCCGCAGAAGATGGTGTCTCCACTGGTTTCGTGGTCACCATGACGGATGTCAGTGAGCATCACCTCGCCGAGGAGCAGCTTCACGACAGCTTGCGTATGCTCCACGATGCCGAGCAGGCGGCAGGATTGGGTCATTGGCGACTGGACCTCTTGTCCGAGGCGATTACTTGGTCTCCGGGGGTCTACCATATTCACGGTTTTGATCCAGATCAGCAGGTCGAGCTGGAGGAGGCGCTCGATTCCTATATTGCCGAGGACAGGCCTCATATCGAGCAGCTGATCGCAGATGCCATCGCGAGACGCCAAGGGTTTGCCTTTCGCGCTACCCTGCGCCGACCAGATAACACCCTGCGTATGGTCGACGTGAAGGGCAGCGTCGAAGCTGACGACGAGGGGCGCGCCCTTGCTCTATTCGGGGTTATCCATGATCGTACCGCCGAAAATCTGGCCACTCGTCGGCTGATCGATGCGCGTGATGAAGCGGCCAGGGCGGCGGAGGCCAATATGATGCTGCTGGCCACCATGAGTCATGAGATCCGTACTCCTCTGAGTGGCATCATCGGCATGATTGACGCCCAGCTGTCGGATGATGGCAATGAGGACCGGGAAGTGTCGCTGCGTGCCATGCAAGCTGCTTCGCGCAGCCTGATGGTCTCACTCAACGATGTGCTCGATCACGCTAGGATGACGAGTGGTCGATTCGAACTCGATAGCACGGTGTTCGATATGGCCGAGGTGCTGCACGCCACAGCCGATCTGTTCCAGGCCAGCGCCAAAGATAAGCAGCTGTTGCTGGAGCGTGAGGTTCACGGCGCTCTGGGTGTCATCGGTGATCCCGCAAGGCTGCAGCAGATCGTCTCGAACTTTCTCAGTAATGCGATCAAGTTCACCTCAAGTGGTTCAGTCCGGCTGTCGCTCAAGGAGGAGGCCGATGACCGATTGCTGATTGAGGTGAGTGACACAGGGATAGGCATTGCTCCCTCGGTTCAAGAGACTCTGTTTACTCCGTTTCAGCAGGCCGATCGTTCCATCTCGGGTCGCTTTGGGGGTACTGGATTAGGCTTGTCTATCTGCCGCCTGCTGGCTGAAGCCATGGGCGGTACGGTGGGAGTGGAGAGCCAGGTAGGGGTTGGCAGTCGCTTCTGGTTGCGCGTAACACTGGAAAGGACAGATCTGCCCCTGGTCGCACAACCCGATCTGTCACGTGCGGAGGTGCTGCCACGCGTCGCGGGACGATCCCCGCATGTGCTGGTGGTGGATGACACTCAGACCAACCGTCTGGTGGCTGAAGGGTGCTTGAGGGCCATCGGCGCAACCACTGAGGAGGCGAGCAATGGTCTCGAGGCTCTTCAGAAGTTGTGTGCGACGACCTTCGATGCGGTGTTGATGGATAGCGCCATGCCGCTCGTTGACGGTGGCACCTGTCTTCGGCTGATGCGCCGACTGCCACATCCCTTCGCGCATGTACCGGTGTTGGGGTATAGCGCCGGATGTGAAGAAGGAGAGGTTGGTGTTCTCCCGGCAGTCGACGGGGTACTGGGCAAGCCACTCGAGCGCGAGCGCCTGCTGAATCTGCTGGCTCCGTTGCTCGAGTGTTGGGCGGGGGATCACGGCGTTGCTGATGTAAGGCTTACGTTTGATGCGGCGGCGGCCTTCAGCCGGTGTCTGGACGCGCTGGGCCAAGCGTTGGTCGAGGAAGACAGAGAACAGTCGCAGCAAGCCCTCGCAGAGCTGGCTCAGCTGTCGCAGTCGTCTCAACAAGTGGCGCTGCAGCAGTGGGTAGCGTTCATTGAACACTGCCTGCAAGAGCTCGATGCTCCTCTGGTGCAGGTGTTGATGCCTTCCATCGAGCAGCTTCTGGTGCGCCTTCAAGAGGCAAATCGCGGCTTGAGTGGAGAGGTTAGCGCATGACCGGTTGCCCTTCAGACGCTGAGACAATCAGACGACTTGAGCGCCGTTTGCGGCGCTCTGAGGCGGCGCGGGAAGAGGCCGAGGCAATACTCGAACGTCGCAGCCGCGAGCTTCTCCAGGCCAACGAGCAGCTGATGCTGCGCGAAAGCGAGCTGCAGCGTCGCCTGGATCGAGATAGCCAGTTCCTGCTGCGCGCACAGCGTACGGCTCGCATTGCCAGCTTTCACCGAGATCGTGGCCGTCGCCTCGCGACCTCGCCAGAATTTCACCACCTGCTGGGGCTAGCTCCCGGGATCAAGCCCGACGAGCAGACGCTTATCAGCCATATTCATCCTCTGGATCGCGACCGGGTTAGACGTCAGGAAGCCGAATTTCATGGGTCGGCCGAACCTGGCATTGAGCATGGATATGAATTTCGCATCCTGCGCCATGGAGAGACGCGCTGGATGCGTTGGAACATCATTCGTGAAGATGATGAACATGGGCGCTTCAAGTCACTGCTTGGCACGGTGCAGGACATTACCGAGCAGCGCGCATCGGATCGACGGGCTCGCGCCTTGGCGCTGATTGCTGACCGTCGGGTTCGTCAGCTGGTGCGCCTGAGCAAAGAGCTTCAGGCAAGTCGGCAGGCCGTGGAGGAGGCGTTCTACGCCAAGGCCGACTTCCTGGCGGCTATGAGTCACGATATCCGTACGCCGCTCAACGGGCTTTTAGGCATGATCGATCTGCTGTCGTTGGGCGAGCTGAACGAGGCTCAGGCCGAGCGCCTTGGCATGGCCCGAGAGGCCGCTCATCAGCTGCAACGTCATATCGAGCAGATCGTCGACATGGCTCACGCGGATGACGGTGGGCCCGTGGCATCGGCCCAGCCGGTCGAGCTGCGGCGTTATTTCGACACGCTCCTCCAGTTCTGGCGCTACGGTCATGAGCGTATTGGTCGGCGCCTGCGGCTTGAGCTTGATGGGTCGGTTCCGGAAGTGCTGACGACCGACCCGACCCGCCTGCGCCAACTGATGGACGCTTTTATCGAGCGACTCGGTGAGGGTGAGGCACCAATCAGCCTGCGCGTCACGGTCCAAGGCGACTGCCTCTGCATCGACATCGTCAGCACCGCTACAGGGCAGGTGCTACGCGAACGCAGGGATCGCCGCCGAGCGCTGCTCCAGCGCTGGGCTGCCGCTATCGAGGCAGACATCACGCCCTGCCAGGCTGAGGGTGTGTCAGGGTTCACGCTGCGTCTTCCTCTACGCCAGGAGGTATCTGACGCCCACTACTGTGTGCCAGCGGCTGAGCAGCAACTTCCTGACAGGGTGTTCAATGAGGAGAACAGACCGCGCTTACTGGTAGTGGATGACATCGAGACAAACCGGGTCGTGCTGTGCCAGATGTTGGAGGTGATTGGCTGTGACAGTGATATCGCGTGTGATGGCCGCGAAGCCGTTGACAAGGCGCTCAGCGAGCGCTTCGATGGCGTGCTGATGGATATCCTGATGCCGCGGATGTCGGGTCTCGAGGCTGTTGCCGAACTGAGGCGGCAGCCGGCAGTTGCCGCCTTGCCCGTCGTCGCGATCACCGCACACACCAATCGAGAAGAGCTCGGCGAACTGACGCGCCAGGGATTTTCCGCGGCCCTGGCCAAGCCGGTGAATCGCCAGCAGCTGGCCGCGATTCTGCTGGAGTTGCTGGACGGCGAGCGCAGGCGAGCCGAAGAACACTCCCCGGCTGTCACTGGCTCCTCAGTGACCAGCCTATCGCCGCCTGGCGTCGAAGCCATGCCATCCTCAGCCCCGGCCGTGAACGAGGAACATTTTCGGGCGATCTTCGCGTCACTTTCCCCGGCGCGGCGGCAGATGTTACTTCAGGCGGCGGTCGACGATATTGAGCGCCTCGTGGCGGAGGTGGTGTCGGCTCATCGTCGTGGCGAGCGAGAGCCGCTTCAGCGCGCGGCCCATAGCCTCAAGGGGGTCGCTGGAAATTTCGGCGCTTTCCCTTTGATGGCAACGGTCAACGCGCTTCGCCATGCTGAGGATGAGCGGACCGACGACTTGTTGAAGACCCTCCAGCAGCAGAGCACGGACGCTGTCACCAGCGCCCGCGAACTGTTTCAGTCCCTGTCGACGTAAGCGTCAGTAGGCGCCGCGACTCGTCAATACCGCCGGAATCGTGCGCAGCATCAGCGCCAGATCGTGAAAGAGAGATTTTCGGCCCAGATACTCGATGTCCATGGTCACTTGGCGTTCGAAGGGGATGTCGGCGCGTCCCGATACCTGCCACGTGCAAGTGATGCCCGGCTTGCCCGCCAGACGCTGCCAGCTACTGCCAGCATACGTCACTACCTCGTCGGGCAGTGCGGGGCGGGGGCCGACGAGAGACATGTCGCCGCGCAGTACGTTGACCAGTTGCGGCAGTTCATCCAGCGACGTCTTGCGCAGCCATGCGCCGATTCGCGTGATACGTGGGTCGCGTTTCATCTTGAAACATACGCCATCTCGCTCGCTCTTGGTCAGTAACTCAGCACGGCGGGCCTCGGCGTCCAGCACCATGGACCGGAATTTTAGCATCGTGAACGGTTTGCCTTGGGCGCCGATGCGCTGTTGCGTAAACAGAGCCGGGCCACCATCTTCGCCACGGATAGCCATAGCGATCAGGGCCAATAGGGGCGAGAGCAGTAGCAGGGCGCTGCCGGAGATAGCGATGTCCAGCACGCGCTTGCCGGCAGCATGGGCGACGTGGGTAGGACGGTGCGCCGCGAGTCCTTGGCTGATGGCGTGGGCTATGAAGGCGACGTTGCCGAGGAGGTAGCGCCTTGCGAGTCGTCGCGGCTCTTGTGCCAGCCGCCAGGTCCACTCGCAGCCCAGGCGGCGAAACAGGGCGGGAGCGCGAGAGACGTTGCCCGCGAAGTAGTCGAACAGACCACCGACGCCTAGCGCCACGGGAACAGCGAGGGTCGCGCGATGCTTGGCGATCCACTGCTCTTGAAGAGGCACACCGAAGCCGACGAACAGCAAGGCGGGTCGGGCTGAGTTGATCTGGTCTAGGACGCGCGAGGTCTCTGAGGCGCCGAAGTACCCGTGCTGGGTGCCTGCGATGATCAACCCGGGATGGCGCCGCTGCATTTCCTCGGCAGCGCGGCGGGCGGTTCCGGGACGGCCTCCCAGGAGGTAGATGGGAAGCCCGTGTTTTGCAGCCTGTTCGCACAGCAGCGGGAAGAGGTCCGTGCCATTGAGATTATCGCCGAGGGTGGCACCTGTCAGCCGGGAAGCCATGCGTATACCCGCCCCATCGGGGAGCAACAGATCGGACTGCTGCAGGTGAGCGCGGTACTGGGCGTCGGCTCGGGCGACGTTGACACAGTGGGCGTTGACGAAGTTGACGATGGCGCGACTCGGTTGGGTGGCGAGCGCGATGATGCGAGACACCACCTGAGCGCGAGTAGCGTTCACCAATGGCAGCCCGAAGAGAGTAGTAGTGGCAAGGGCCTCCGGTGTGGGGCAGGCAAAGTCATCAACTCCAGTGTGAGCCGTACGGATATCGAGATGGCGGATGGTGTCGGTCAGAAGGCTCATGATGGGCTCCAGCGCGTCGTGGTGTGGAATGCCTAATCCATGTCAAGAACCGTGCCAATTTTTTTATCCCCTTATTATCAGATATTTATAATTTTTCTTGTGTTCTCGATTGAAGGGTTTTTGCAATTTGCAACAAAGAATGCGATGTCACGTCGCAATACGCGACCTTCGCAGAGATGCCATCCGGCAAGTTGCTGTGGTTTTTTATTAACGTATTGATTAAAGAGAAAAAGGAGAGGTTGGCCCGAAAATTGATAGGTAGGTTAGGCCCCTGACTCCCTGGAGAGAACCATGAACCTTGCTCACCTGATATCTCGCTGGCGCCGTGCCGATGTAGGGCAGCTGTTGAGAGGACTCGCCGCTTTCGGCGGCGCCGAGGTGGCAACGCGGCTTATCCGTATCCTCAGCGTTGTGGTCATCGCGCGGCAGGTATCGCCAACCATCATGGGCGTAGCGGCTTTGGCGCTTAGTCTGTTCGAGGTGGTGCGGGTGCTGGCCAACGCCGGTATTGGTCAGCGCATCATCGCTGAGTCCGAAGACCAACTGGCGGCGACCTGTAACACCGCCCATCGCCTCTTCTGGTTCTGGTGTTGTGGGGTGAGCCTTATTCAGCTGGCATTGGCGGCCTTACTACACTTCCTCGGTATGGGAGAGATTGCCGCGATGCTGGCCGTGCTCTCCGGGGTCTATCTTTTCATGCCAGCCGGACTGGTCCAGGTGTTCCTGCTGATGCGGGGCGGCTGCTTTGGCATCATCGCGCGGATCACCGCCACTCAAGCCATCGCCGATCAGCTGCTGACGCTAATCTTTGTGCTGCTGTGGCCCAGCGCCTGGGCCATTGTCCTGCCGAAGCTCGTCACTGCTCCACTGTGGCTGCTGCTGGTGCGCAGGGCCAAGGCCTGGCGACCTGCGCCGGTGGCGGGGTTGACGCCGTGGCAATCGTTTCTCGGTTTCGCCGCTGGCGTGCTCATTTCCGAGCTAGTGAATGTTGCTCGCACGCAGCTGGACAAGCTGCTGGTCGGAGCCCTGTTCGGTGTGCAGGCGCTGGGTATCTACTACTTTGCATTTAACGCTGGGCTTGGCATAACCACATCCTTTATCACGGCCCTGGGGCAAGTGCTGTTCCCCTACATCAGCGCGGCAACGTCCGCCTCGAGCCGCGCCTGCCGATGCCGCCAGGGACTTTGGCTTGGGCTGGGGGCTTTCCTTCCCGTGCTGGTGCTACAGGTAGGCCTTGCGCCCTGGTATGTGCCGCTGGTCTTTGGGGAACAGTGGCGAGGAGCAGCCCCCCTGGTGTCAGTGCTGGCGCTGGGGGCGGTGCCGATGATCTTCGCCGCTGTGGCCAGCGCCTGGCTCCGTGCTCACAACCGTCCCGCTGTCGAGGCGCTGCTTAACAGCATCGCGACGGCTGCGGCGCTGGGAGGGTTGACGCTGTTTGCGGGACTCGGGCTCATGGCTGCGGCGTGGGCCTACGTTGCCGGCTTGGCGCTGGCGCTGATACCCGCATCGATCCATCTCCTTTCGGGTCGTGAGGGCATCGCGACCCTGGCTGATTTCCAGAGGGTATCCGCATGAAAACGCCAAGGTTTTCCGTGATCATTCCTGTTTTTAATGGGGGGGAGGCAATAGAGGCCACCTTGGTCAGCGTAGTGAATCAGAGCGAGACAGACTTTGAGGTGTGGCTAGTCAACGACGGCTCGACAGATGACACCCTCGAAAGACTCACTCGCTGGCAGCGGAGCGACGCGCGGATACAGGTTATCCATCAGCCCAACGGCGGTGTGGCCCGCGCCCGCAATGTCGGTGCCGCGCACGCCCGTGGCGAGTTGATCGCCTTTCTTGATGCGGATGATCTGTGGGCGCCCGATAAGCTTGAGGCGCACGCAGCCTTCCATCAAACGCATAGCGGAGCTGATATCAGCTATGCCCGAATCGCTTTCCTGCATCCGGATGACCACTGCCTGGACGCCGCCCAGACCCATTCGACGATTCCGGCCGGAGCGCTAGCGCTTGAGCAGGCGTTGGGAGAAAACCCGGTCTGCACCACGTCCAATCTGGTCGTCACCCGCGCCTTCTGGAATACGTGCGGGGGCTTTCGCGAGGGCATGCAGCACGCCGAGGATCAGGAATGGATCGCGCGCGCAGTGGCCGGTGGTGCGCGCGCATCGGGACTGGAGCGTGTGCTGGTGGGGTATCGGCTTTCCATAGATGGGCTATCGGCAGATCTTCCTGCCATGTATGCCGGCTGGCAGCAATTGAGCCGCGAGTACGCAGAGAGCTTTGACGTAGCGGGGGCTCGGGCGCTTTACTGCCGCTATCTTGCGCGCCGCGCACTGCGCGCAGGAGGCTCCTCCGCCCAGGCTTTACACTTCGCGCTTGAGGGGCTCAAGAGTTCTCCTGGAGCTTTCCTGAAAGATCGACGGCGGGGCGCTTTGACCGTAATGGGAGCGCTGGTCAGCCCAGTGCTTCCCAGGGCGGCGCGCATGCGTTTGTTCGCCTAGCTCGTGACCTCTTCAGGTCTGGACGCGGACGACCGTTGCACTTTGCAAAGACGTGACTCGGCTGATTGCAGTTTGCATTGCATTGTGCTGAAAACCCAGGCAATTAGCGGTCATGGTCAATCTTAAGATATTGATTTTAATATTAAAGTAAAGTTGGCACAGTTTTTGGAATAAAGAAGGAGAATCTCCCAGTTTTTCCCTTTTCAGGAGCCTTCCCATGAGCCATCCCATCTTCTCCGTAGTGATGCCGGTCTATCAGGTTGAAGCCTTCGTCGGTGAGGCCATCTCTTCCGTACTGGAACAAACCTTTGGTGATTTTGAGCTCATCATTGTCGACGACGGAGGAAGCGATGGCAGCATGGATATCTGCCGCGGTTTCAGCGATGAGCGGATCCGTATCGTCACCCAGAAGAACCGTGGGCTTGCGGGTGCACGCAACACGGGCATCGCTGCCTCCCGTGGTGACTTCATCGCCCTGCTGGACTCAGACGATCGCTGGCATCCCGCCAAGCTCGCGTTGCACTTTATCCATCTCAGAGCCAGTAGCGATGTCGACGTCAGTTACGCTGGCTCGCGATTGATCGATGCGGCGGGATGCTTCCTGGGAGTTGAGCAAAAGCCGCGCCTGACCGCGGTCAAGCCTCACCATGTGTTGATGAGAAATCCTGTGGGCAACGGCTCGGCGGCGGTGATTCGGCGCTCAGCGCTGGAGCGCGTTGCGTTCCCGCATCCCAGCGAGCCTGAGCGTACCTGCTGGTTCGACGAGAGTTTCCGGCAGTCCGAGGATATCGAACTATGGCTGCGGATGAGCGCTGGCGCAGGGTGCACATTCGAGGGTATCGAGGGATGTCTGACCGACTACCGCATTCTTGGTGGAGGTCTGTCGGCCAACATGGTGCGCCAGTTCGAAAGCTGGGAGCGGGCCATCGACAAGGCGCGCGTCTATGCGCCAGCCCTGTTGTCACGTTACGGCCGTCGCGCCAGAGCCTACCAGCTGCGTTATCTGGCACGCCGCGCCGTGCAGCTGGGCGATGGCGGCTTCGCCGTATCGTTGATCGGCCAGGCCTTCGCCGCCAGTCCCTCGATTTTGCTGCGGGAGCCGCGCAAGACGCTGGAAACCACTCTTGGGTCTTTGGCAGCGCGCTGGCTGCCGCGCCGCGCCTTCAAGGCGCTGGCGGCGCGGCGCCTGGGTGCGGGAGCGGTCGCATGAAGCCGCTCAGGGTGATACACCTGCTGGATGATGTCGCCCCAGGTGGGGTCATGCAGGCGCTGGCGATCTACGATCATCCGGGACTCACCGATCTACAGACATCGCGAGTTGTTCAGGTCATGCCTGACCGGCCCTGGGCACCGCGACTTGAGGCTGACGTCATTCTGACCCACTTTCCGCCGCGCTGGCGCGCTCTGCCGTTTCTCGCTGTGCTGCGAGCCCGCAACCCCCAAGCGCGTTTGATCCACGTCGAACACAGCTATACAGGGGCCTGGGAGGCACATTGTGTGCCACATCGTCGGCGCTTTCGAACCATGTTGCGACAGGCCTATCGGCTGTTCGACGATGTGGTAGCGGTCTCCCACGGACAGCGAGAGTGGCTGGAGCAGGCGGTGGGCATCTCGCGTCATCGTCTCAGGGTGATCTCCCCCTGGAGCGATGTACCTGACCTGGCGACCATCGCACCGTCGGATGGGGCTTGTCGTCGGCCTCTGGTGGTAGGAGCTTACGGGCGTTTTGCCGAGCAAAAAGGCTTCGATCGGTTGATCGAAGCCTTTCGCGAGCTTGATCCACAGCGCTACACGCTGCGGTTGGGTGGCTTTGGTCCCCAGGAAGCTGCGCTGAGGGCTGCAGCGGCGGATTTGCCCCACGTTTGCTTTGTCGGCGCAGTATCAGATCGTGCGGCCTTCCTCGCCCAGTGCGACGTCATCGCAGTGCCGTCGCGGTGGGAGGCCTTCGGGCTGGTGGCTACCGAAGCACGCCAGGCCGCGCGGGCCCTGCTGGTGGCTAATGTGGATGGCCTCCCCGAACAGCTTGGCGAGGCGGGAGTGCGGGTAGACTTTTCCTCTCCATACGGGCTAAGGGATAGCCTGGCTGCATTGGATGAAGGGTCCTTGACGGAGCTGGGCAAGAAGGCTCGCGCCTCGGTTGTCGGGCTAACCGAGGCACGTCTAGAGGCATGGCGCCACCTGTTGAGCGGTGATGCTCGATGACACGACGTCAGGACACCGGTGTTGAATCTGCCTGGGCGGTAGCGGCGAGTTGGCGTTTGCGGGAGGCGGCGCGGGCGGCAGTGCCGACCAGCAGCAAGGCCGGCCAGTAGAGGTAACTCAGGATTTCGAGGTTTTCGCCGAAGCTGTAGAGCGTCAACAGTAGTAGCATCGATAGGGCGACACGACCAATGGGGTGAGTCAGCGAGAGTCGCGCCGCCATCCAAAGGCTTGCCAGCAAGGGAAGGAGGAGAGTGAACAGGCCGGTGATGCCCTTGACAAAAAGCAGGCCGAACCAACTGTGGTGGCTGCCAATAGGCATGTACTCGACGAGATGTGGGCCATTTTCCACTACGCCGTGACCGAACCAGGGCGCCTCGTTGCGCCAACGGTCAACCGCGATTCTTCCCAATGCAGCGCGCACCCGACTCGAGTCGGCCCGCGCACCCACGAAACGGGCAATTGCCTGATCCAGCAACATTTGCAGCTGCGGTGCGAACAGCCCCAGGCCAAGCACTGCAGGGGCGGCGGTAAACCAGGTCCAAGGCCTGCGCAGCTGGCTGATGCCGAAGGCCAGCGGCCAGACAATGGCAAGCGCGACCAATGCCAGCCGAGACTGACAGAGCAGCGCCATCATCAACCCTGCTCCGACCCCTGTCATTTTCCATCCCAGATGCTTGTCTTCCATGGCACAGAGAATGTGTACCACCGCGACCATGCCTGCAGCCGGGGCCCAGGGGGCGAAGAACTGCCAGCGCGGCACACCGGTGCCAGGCTCCAGAGTGTAGAGGATCACGGCGAAGTACTCAGGGCCCGAGCCGCCCACGATCTTCAGCGGCGACACGTACAGCAGGCCCGGCAGACCGATGAATGGCGCCACGAAAAATAGCGGGAGCAGAATGAGGGTCTGTAGTCCTAGCCGACACACTGCTCGGTAGATGATCTCTGGGCGGATGGCGAGTACCGCGCCGGCAAAGGGAAACAGGGCGATCAATGCCCAGCCCTTGGCCCAGCCGATGGAAGACTTGATCGTCTTGCCAAGCCCCAGCCCGTTGAGCACATGGCCGATGACCAGGATCAGCAGCATGGCGAGCATGCCAATCAGCCACAGGACGATGGCAGGATGCAACGGCGGGGGACGTTGGTGCTGGGGTAAGGCGGGCCCGAGATAGAGGGTGATAGCGGCCATCAACCCCAGGATCCAGGCCAGAGCGGGCCCGGCGATGTAAAGACCGCCGAGTGCCCAGAGCAACCAGGTGCTCTGGATGGCTACCGAGATCAGCTTTTCGGCAGCATTAGCTGGATAAGGGGTTGGCGAAGCCATAGCAGGAGGAAGCCCATGATGACAAGGATCGAGGCTACCACCGCGCCGGCCACGGCCAGCAGGGTGGATGGCGAGGAGGGAGACCGCGGCAGTGAGGGATACTCGAAGGTTTGCACCAGAGGATAGGAGGCGAAGGGATCTGCCTTGTTGGTGTCCAGGCGCGCCAATGCGGATGAGAAGACGGCCTCGGCAACACGCAGTTCGCGCAGCAGGTCCGTCAGATCTGCGGCCTGTTCGACCAGAGTATCGGTTTCGTTGCTCTGTTGAGAGATCTGCTCCCGGACCTCTGCAAGAGCTGCCTGGGCGCCTGCACCGTTGCCCGCTGTGCGCATTAGCTCGTCGAGCAGCCGCTCGCGGCCGTCGCTCACCGAGAGGTCGGCGAAGCCGAGCAGGATCTCCGCCGACAGCGGAGTCAGGGCCGTTCCACGCTGCACCAGCGACTGGCGCAAGGTTTGGCGCTGGGCACTCAGTTCGGTCAGCGTCAGGTGCTGCTCGCCCAGGGTGGCGCGAGCTTGGGTCCAGTCGGCCAGCACGCTGGCATAGCGTTGCAGCAATGACTGGAACAGCGGATCAGCGCGCAGCAGCTGGGCGCTGCGGGCGTCGTCAAGAGTAATATCGAGCATCTCGCCGAGCCTGTAGGCCTGGGCCTCACTGCGCCTTACTGCTTGGCGAAACTCGCGCTCACTGCCCTGCAGATCGTCGACCACGCTCAGGCGCTGATGGAACTGGTCCAGAGTCGCAAGCCCGGTCGTGCCCTGAAACTCGAGGACCCGGCGTTGAGCCTGCTTGAGTTTCTGCTCCAGCTCATCCAGTCGCGCCAGATCGGCGGCCTCTCGCTTTTCGGCCTCGTCTTGACGCAAGCGCTCTAGTCCGGACAGAAAGGCGAGCCTGAGGGCTTCCAGGCGAGCCTGTGCCTGCTCTGGACTGGCCCCGCGCATTGACACCATGATCAGGTTGGTCTGATCGACCAGCTTCACGGTCGGATCGGGCAGAATCTCATCATCCAGACCGGCCGCACCCTGGCGCAGGATCAGGTCTGCGCCTAACAGACGCTTATAGTTCTGTGTCGGGCTCAGAGAGGGGCTCGAGAAGGCCGAGGTGGTCTGCGACGTTGCCTGGCCGATGGATTCGAGATTGATGGAACCACCCGCACCGGAGCCAGGCAGAACCAGCGTCATGGAGCTTTTGTAGCTGACGGGCGCGAGTATGAGGTAAAGCGCTACCAGACCCCAGATGACCACCAAGCAGGGTAGCAGAGAGCAGGTATAGCGCCGATATCGGCCAGCGGAGGGCAGACCATCCCGCACCAGGTACCAGAAGCGCTGCAGCCGACGAGGCTGTGTCGAGGTATCTACGCTCATTGTGCTAGATCATCAATGAGGATGGCCGTCGCAGCGGAGCCAAGTGCTTCGCCGAACAAGGTGATGGCGTCGCGAGCGTTCATGGCTCGACTGTCGTAGCAGGCAACGGCGTCATTGGGCATAAGGTAAGGGTTGATTCTGTCGCGCTGGGCATTTTCCAGCATCGCCTCGATATCGCGTTGAATCACGACGCTGCGACCGTTCAAGGGGTTCTCGGAAATCAGCACGGCCTGACGATGCGCGTTCATCGCTGAGCCTCCCACACAGTTGGCAGAAGCGAGCCCCTGCAGCAGTCGCGTCCCGTAAGGTAGGCTGCTGGCCTCTTTGCCGATAGCGGAACTGGCATTATTGGCAGCGGGTCGAGATAGGTTTGACAGGTAGACACGTATGCCGGGGGGCGTAAGGGGGCTCGGGCGCACCAGTCGCTCATCGAAGCACTTCGTACTTGGCACGATAACGTTGTCGCCCTGAGAGAGCCGAAAGTCTCCCTGCCGCGTTCCGTCGAGCAGTCCACTGAGGTCAAGTTCGGTCCAGCGCTGGCCTCGCACCACTTGGATACGCGTCAGGTCGGCATCGGGCCGCACGCCACCGGCGGCGCGAATGGCAGCTGCTAAGCTTCGCTCTCTGTTGGCATCGCCGCTGGCGGGGCCTTCACGCTGGCCGACCAGCGTTTCCCTCTCGCGCTCGCCAATGCGCACCGTACCAGCCTGGAAGACAGCGCCGCTGACCGGTACCGAGATGCCGGCGCTTTCTAACAGCGACACGTCGACGACCCTGGGCAGCGGGCGAACCAGTCCCGCCGTTACCAGCCTGTCTCCCAGTGCCGTCTCGACCTGGCGGAGGGCCTTACCTTGGGTGTCCAGTGGTGCGAGGCCTGGAAGCGTAAGCTGGAAGTAGTCATCAATCACGTAAACCTGTGACAGGTGACCGTCATCGCCCACCACTTGAATACGCAGTCTATCCCCGGGACCAAGCTGGTCCCGTTCCTGGCGAAGTTCAGCGGCCGAAACGTAGTTAATTGCCGGCTCTGCCAGGGTAGCGCTGTCGGGCACGCACTGTTGCTGTGACGCCTCAAGCTCCGCCTGCTGAGGCATCCAGCGAGCCTCTGCTTGGTTGTCAGGGGTCGGCGCCGAGGTACAGCCGGTGAGGACAAGACCGAGGATGATCGTGCCGAGGATCGCTCTAGCTTGGCAGACGCTATTGTCCATGAGCTTTCTCCCTCCATTAGAAGAATACTGTAGTAGATTGAATACAAGATTCGGGCCAAGAGTGAAGAAGTTTCTCCTCTTGTGTAGTTATCGACGCAGTGAAAGCGCGGTGGATGGAGAGGGGCGGTGGCATGGTCTGCAGAGTGACAGGAACATGAAGCGCCAAGTGGGTCTGTTCGCTGTGCCATTGCATTTTGCAATAAAGCTCGTTGCAGAATGCATTCTTTTCGTTGCAGTTTGCGATAACTGAAGGCGATATTCCGGCATGGAGGGGTAATATGGCCTGGCATCTTTCTTGCTTAGTTAATGACATGTATCACGTCACCGGAGACAAGCGGGGCGTCGAGTGCCGCAGAGGCGCGGTGTGTACTCCAGTTTTTCCCGGTCGGTTTACCTGTTAAGCGAGCGACTGCCATGAAAGGAATGATCTTTGTCGAGCTGATGAACTTTATGGATGAGAGCTTCGGTCCAGACTTCACCGAGCGCGTCGTAGAGCAGGCCGACTTGCCCAATGAAGCTGCCTTCACAACAGTGGGCAACTATCCAAGCGAATACGCAGGAGCCCTCGTTGGCGCAGCCTCCACCCTCGCTGATGCAGACGCCGCCGGCATCTGTGAGGCGTTTGGACGTTACCTGTTCCAACGCTTCGAGGTGCGCTTCCCGCACCTGCTTAATCGTTACGCCTCTGCTCGGGAATTGCTTGATCACGTTCAAAGCCATATCCATGAGGAGGTAAAGGTCATTTATCCAGGCGCGACGCCTCCATCGGTCACAACCCATGAGTGCGAGGATGGATTTATCGTGGCGTATCGCTCCCACCGCGCCTTCGCACACATCGCCTTCGGCCTGGTTCAGCAGTGTATTGTTTTCTATAGTGAGAACAGTCGCGTGGAGTGGTGTGCTGACAACGTGTTGAATCAGGCTCGCTTCATCATTCGTCCAGGGACAGGCAGCGATGCGATATGAGTGAAGGTACGTATGTGCTGATCATCGAGGATACTGTGTCGCTGGCGCTGACGTTTGCGGGGCAGCTTGAAGCAGCAGGATGCACGGTGGAAATGGCCGACTCAGGGGCCGAGGCACGTCAGCAGCTGACGCGATCGCATCGGCCTTTCGACGTTATTCTGTTGGATCTTAACTTGCCAGATGGGGATGGATTGGAGCTGCTGGAATCGACGCCGCAGATGGCGCGAGACTCCAGTGTTGTTGTAATCACTGCTGATGGTTCCATCAGTCGCGCGATTCAGGCCATGCGCTCAGGCGCCTATGATTTCCTGGTGAAACCGGTGGCACCGGAGCGTCTTACCACAACGGTGGTTCGCGCAGGCCAGCACCGAATGCTTGAGCGTGAAGTTCAGGTGGCTCGGCGGATCAAGAAGCGTGATCGCTTCCAGGGCTTTGTTGGCGGCTCCGATGCCATGCAGGTGGTGTATCGCGCCATTGAAAACGTGGCGAACTCCAAGGCCACGGTATTCGTCACCGGGGAAAGTGGCACCGGCAAGGAAGTAACGGCGGAGGCGATCCATGCCATCAGCCAGCGCAGCAAAGGCCACTTTGTGGCGATCAATTGCGGTGCCATTCCTGAAAACTTGCTTGAGTCAGAGCTCTTCGGCCATGTGAAGGGAGCCTTTACCGGAGCCCTGGACAACCGCGTAGGGGCGGCCAAGGAAGCTGATGGCGGCACGCTGTTTCTCGACGAAATTTGCGAAATGGAGCTGAAGCTTCAGGTCAAGCTATTGCGCTTCCTGCAGACGGGCATGATCCAGCGGGTTGGGAGTAGCCGTCCCGAGGCAGTCAACGTGCGAGTCATTTGTGCCACCAACCGCGACCCCATCGCTGAGGTGCAGGCCGGCCGCTTTCGTGAAGATCTGTTCTATCGGTTATCCGTGTTGCCGATCGAGCTGCCACCCCTGCGCGAGCGTGGCGATGACGTCGTGCTGTTGGCACAGGTGTTTCTTGATCGTTTTGCCGCCGAGGAGGGCAAGACGTTTGATCCTCTGGAGGCTGCCGCCATTCGACGACTCCAGCGCTACGGCTGGCCTGGCAACGTGCGGGAGCTGCAGAACATGATGCGGCGTGCAGTGGTCATGAGTTCTGGGCCGGACCTCTCGCTGGCACCACTGTTGCCTCAGGAAGTCAGCTCTGCTCCTCAGGCCTCCCCCCCTAGTTCGGTTGGGTATGGCGCCGCGCAGGCTGCCGAACCTCCTTCCCCAGGCGCGAAGCCCGTTGACGTCGAGGCCTCCTTCGATGGCATGACTCTGGCCCAGATCGAACGGCTGGTGATCGAGCGGGCGATTTCGCTAAACCACGGTAGCGTGCCCGGCGCTGCACGCGCCTTGGCTGTCAGTCCTTCCACCCTGTATCGCAAGCTTGAACGCTGGTCGAGCGAGGCGACCGTGGATGGTTGAGTGGCGCGGGCAGTAAACCTTCGGCGCAGACGGGGGGAGTGATGCATGACGACGGAGCATAGCAGCAAGGCCAGAGTGCTGGTGGTGGGAGGAGCCGGCTACATCGGCTCGCACATGGTCAAACGGCTGAGGCGTTCGGGGTACGCTGTCACCGTGCTCGACAATCTCTCCAGAGGCCATCGCGATGCCGTGATGGACGCCGAACTGATGGTTGGAGACCTCGGCGACAGTGCGCTCCTCGACCGTCTTCTTGCATCGCAGGCCTTTGATGTTGTGATGCACTTTGCAGCGTTGATCGAGGTTGGTGAGTCTGTGCGCGATCCCGCCGCCTTCTACCACAACAACGTTATGAAGAGCCTAGTACTATTGGATGCCATGGTCAGGCACGACATTTCGCGCCTCGTCTTTTCCTCGACCGCCGCAGTCTATGGTGTGCCCGGAGAGGGAGATCTCGACGAGAGTCGTGACTGCAACCCGATCAACCCCTATGGCAATACCAAGCACCTCGTCGAAAGGGCACTCGAGGATTATCGGCTTGCCTATGGCATGCAGTCCATCTGTCTGCGCTACTTCAATGCTGCCGGCGCGGATCCCGAGGGTGTGTTGGGGGAGAGGCACGATCCGGAGACTCACCTGATTCCTCTGGTACTCCAGGCAGCCTCGGGGAGACGCTCGCAGATCCAGGTATTCGGCGACGACTATCCGACCGCTGACGGGTCCTGCATACGCGATTTTGTGCACGTAGAAGACCTCTGTCGTGCCCATGAGTTGGCCCTGGAGCGTCTGCTTGCGGGAGGGAGCAGTGAGACCTTCAATCTTGGCTGTGGTGTTGGCTACAGCGTATTCGAGCTGATTCGGACCGCAGAGGAGGTCAGTGGTCGCAAGATCGAGACATCGATCTGCCCCAGGCGCCCTGGCGATCCAGCCCGGCTGGTGGCCAGTATCTGCAAGGCCCAGGAAGTGCTCGGCTGGGCACCGACCTATGACTTGCGTGACATCCTGACCCACGCGTGGCGGTTCGAGAACCGCCACTTTCTGGGGCACCCGCCATAATCCCGCTGGACGGAAGAAGAGGAAATAGACACCAGGATGATGCACTAAAGGCCTGGTCGGCAGCGCGATCGTAAGACGTCGTTTTCGATGACGTGGCTTTCTTTTGCCATCCGCCCCGGTGAAAAAGGGGAAGCTCATACCCTTACCGGTGAGCCTTGACGAAGGTGTCACAGCCATAGCCCTGAACACGAACGGTCACCTCGGTCTTGAAACCGGGTGGCCGTTCGCGTTTTCTGCAGCGCTTTATGGTTGCTGGTTCAGCGCTCGGAGATCATTGCTCAACGATGTCGAAATCGCCATTGGTACGCACGTAGAGCAGTGTCTCGCCGTCGGCACTGGTGGCGATGTCATGGGTGATCTCGCCCTGTGAACCGAAGTAGCTGCCGGTCGTCAGGTGCTGGCTGTCGTTCTTGCCTTCGGTCTCGTGGGTCAGGCCGCCCTTGATGACCACGGCGCGGAATTCGTCGGCGTGGCTTGTGATCTCAACCGAGACATCGGCTGGCAGTTTCACCAGACGGCCACTCATCTGTCCGGCGTCCGGGTTGCCCCACAGGAAAGCGGTCTTCGGGCCTTGTATGGCGTCGTCGCTGCCCGGAAGGCTGATCCAGCGAATGTCATTGGCATCCAACCATACCAGGTTGTTTTCGGCGACATTCAGCGGCTCTTCATCGTTGGGGAAGGCCTCGGACTCTGGCTGTACCAGATAGGGCCCTTCATCGATCTCGATGTAGGCCATGTTGACCTCGTCACGGGCCGCGGTGATATGAGACTCCCCCGCCGGCTGGATCCAGAACGAGCCTGCGGGCAGCCACTGCTCGTCGGCGTTCTTGTCATCGTTGTGAACCTCGCCCTGGATGACCACACCACGATAGGTGATGTTGTGGATGTGAGGCGGTGAGGAGAAACCTTCATTGAACTTCACCAGGAAGCCGGAAGCGCCATCCTTGGTGCGGTCACCCCACAGGTCACCTGCGGCCGGGCTCTGGTCACCGCGCAGCGGATTGAGATAGCCCCAGTCGATATCGGATTGCTGGACGACTTCGCTGGTTGGCGTGAGCGAGGACTGGCCATCGGCGTGGGCGGTGATGCTGGTAACGGCGATCGAGAGGCCAAGTAGAGCAAGGGAGAAAGGACGTTTCATGATGGCTGCCTGTCTGTCTGAGCGTTGAAAGGAAAGGCGCATCGCCGATGCGCTGGCAATCGACGCGGTGAATTTTGGAAGGCACAGGCGGCGTGATAAAGCGGCAAAGGGGGGAAACACTATTCGTCAGAACAGGACAATCTGGCGCTGATGCTGGGCGTGGTGCTGTGGATCGACGCTAGGGTGAAGCCACGACATGCGTCGTTTCTTCTACCTAGAGTCGATGAGAATTCCTCGATAGGCCACGGCGGTGCGCCATCAACACCGTCTGGCATTGCGGGTGAAAGCTGGCCTGGGGCAGTTCCCCTACCTGTGGCTATTGGCTATTAGCGATGTGGCGAGATGGGGGAAGCCTTCGTCTCGACTATTGAATTTCCAGCGGATTAAGCGTCAGCGCGTGCTTTCTCACGACTTCCAGCATGGCGGTGGCAGCGGCGGACTGTAACGAGCGCGCCGGTGTGATGATTCCCAGCGTGCGTGGAACGGTGGGGTGGGTCAGTGGGCGCCACTCGAGCCCCTCAGACGAGATTTGTTTAAAGCTGAGGGAGGGTAGGGCGGCGACGCCTTGTCCGGCTGCGACCATGCGTCCTGCTGTGCCGATCTGACTGACTTCGCACATGACGTCCATCTCCGCATCGAGGTGTTGCAACACCTCGTCGATGGCCTGCCGGGTGCTCGAAAGCCGGCTAAGGGCGATGACCGGATAGGCGATCAACTCCTCCCACTTCACCTCGTCCTGGTTCAGCAGGGGATGTCCATGGGGGCAGACCGCAACGAAGTGGTCGTCCACCAGCGATTCGAAATGTATGGCCTCCGCCCCGCTGGGCTTCACCGAAAAGCCGATATCCGCTCGCTGGTCCCTGACGAGTTCATCCACCTGGTTGGCCAGGACATCATGGACGTTGATGGCGATGTTTGGGTACTGCCGCCGGTAGTCCGCCAAGACGGCAGGGAGGAAGCCGGCCGCGAGGGTCGGAAGGGCGGCTAGCGTCACCTTGCCGCGTTCCTTGTTGAAGAGTTCGCCGATATCTCCCAGGGCTTCGTCCCAGTCACTGATCAGGCGCCTTGCGGTAGGCAGAAAATAGCGACCTTCCGGGGTCAGCTGGATCCCCCTGGGCGAGCGGTTGAAGAGCATGCCCCCGACCGACTCCTCAAGCTTGCGGATGGCAATGCTCAAGGCCGGTTGAGAGAGGTGCAGGCGTTCGGAGGCCTCTATGAAACTGCCGTGTTCTGCGACGGCCACAAATGCCTTCAACTGACGGATGGATGGTTGCATAAAAAAAGTAAAAGTCTCGTTCGGTTAAATATATTAGACAAATACCGGCATTCTTTCCAAGGTGTGGAGGTCGCAAGACACTCGTCTACTGGACGCCAATAATAGATAACACCAGAGAGAGCTACGCCATGTCCTCATACAAGACGCCGCTGCTGGCTGCCATCCTCAGTGCCGGCCTGATGTCCGCTGCTGCCCAGGCAGAAGATCAGCTGCTTATCGGCTCCACCTCTACCTCCTCCAGCCAGTACGGCTATTTCGTGGCCGTCGGCCAGATCATCAACCAGAAAGTCGAAGGGGTTCGCGCATCGGTCGTCGAAACGGGAGCCACCGTCGACAATCTCCGCCGGATTCTTCGCGGCCAGCTCGATATGGGGCTTGTCACCACCAATGTGGGCTATCACGCCTACTCGGGCGAAGGTGAGTTTGCTGATCGGCCGGTAGATAACCGTCTGCTGTGGGTGTATTCAGCAGCCCCGCAGAATGTGGTCATGCGCGAGGACGCCGGGGTGTCGTCGTTGACCGACCTGAACGGGGTGGGGCTCAACCCAGGCATTACCGGGTCGGCTACCGAGGCGACAACACTGGCCGTCATGGAGACCTTGGGCATCTCACCCGACTACGTGCGAGGCTCCACCACCGACGTCGTGGCCGGTGTGAAGGACAACCGCATTGCCGGTTACGTCAAGTCCGGGGTTGGCAACAAGCTCGACGGATCCTCCATGGACGTCGCCACCTTTACGCCGATTCAGGTGTTGTCACTGGACGAGGATCAGGCGAACACCCTGCGGGAGCAGATGCCTGACATCTCCGTGGTAGATATTCCAGAGGGCGCGGCCGAAGGTATGCCTGCCTACACCACCTGGAGCTTCGGCCTCGCCATGCATTCGTCGCCGGACCTGGATGAGCAGATGGCGTATGACATCGTCAAGGCGGTCATGGAGAACCCAGATCCGCAGGTGAGCGCATTGGCCAACCTGGCGAATGTGGACATCGCCGAACTCACGTTGGAAAGCGGCACGGTTCCCTTCCATCCAGGCGCCGCTCGCTATTTCGAAGAGCAGGGCTACGAGATTCCTGACCACCTGCAGCCGGTGGAATAATCTCAGGAGCCCGGTCCCATGCGTAATAAAAGCTTGATGTTGGTCGCCCTGGTTCTCGGTGGCTTCATTTTCTACACCTCGGCAACAGGGCCATTCGATAGCCTGGTACATCGAAGCGTTTTTCTTGCGCTGGTGATTGGACTGGGCCTTCTCAGCTTCCCTCTGGGCGCAGGCAAGTCATGGCGTCCAGTAGGGATCATCGTTGATGTCATGCTTGCCATTGGTGCCATCACTTCCTGTCTCTACGTCACGGTAAAGGCAGACGAGATCCTGTCGACGCTGCCCTGGGCGACCACCCAGGACAAGCTCATGGCAGCGACGCTGGTGCTCACCATCCTGGAAGTCGCACGGCGTGCCATCGGCTGGATTTTTCCCATGCTGGTAGCGCTTGGCATTGCCTATGCGCTGTTCGGCAATCTGCTGTCTGGCCCATTGAGTCATCGAGGTTTCGACACCGCTTTTGTGACCGAAACGCTTTTCCTTGGTGACTTGGGAGTCTGGGGCATGCTGCTTGGTGTCGCGGCGACCACGATCGCTGCGTTCGTCTTGTTCGGATCATTGCTGCTGCATACGGGAGGGGGCCAGACCTTCATTGATCTGTCGATGCGCATCGGAGGCCGAAGCCAAGGCGGAGCAGCCAAGATTGCCACGGTCGCGTCGAGCCTGTTTGCCATGGTGAGTGGTAGTGCAGTGGCCAATGTCGCGACCACAGGCAACTTCACGATTCCGATGATGAAGCGCTTGAAGTATCCCGCCGCTTTCGCCGGAGGCGTCGAGTCGGTGGCCTCGACGGGTGGTCAAATTGCACCGCCCATTCTGGGAGCCGCCGCATTCATCATGGCCGAGATCCTGGGCGTAAGCTACGTCACTATCGCTCTGGCGGCGCTGCTGCCTGCCGCTCTCTTCTATGTGGCAGTGTTTTTTACCATTCACGTGGTGGCGGTGCGGCGTGCGCTGCCGTTGGTGCCCGAGGCCGACTTGCCACGCTGGCCGGATGTACTGCAGTTCAGACGAATTGTGCCCATTCTGGCGGCCTTGGGCGGCCTGTTTGGTGGCGTACTGACGGGCTACTCCATCCAGTACTCCGCATTTCTGGGCATAGCGTCGCTACTGCTGTGCTATGTGACCTTCGGCATGCTGGACCGCACACCCCCCGCGCAGATGATGCGGATGCTCATGACTGGGCTCGAAGACGCTGGCAAGGGCATGGTCATCATCGGTGTCCTGCTGGCAGGGGCTCAGATCCTCGTCGCCATGCTCAACATGACCGGTATCGGAGTGACGCTATCCACCCTGGTGGTGAGCGTGGCCGGCGAGCAGCTTTTCCTCGTGGCGCTGATCGTTGCCGTTATCTGTCTCATCATGGGGATGGGTATTCCCACCACCGCGGCGTATGTCCTGGTGGCCGCTGTTCTGGCGCCGGCCTTGACGCGTATGGGCGTTGAGCCGCTGGTCGCCCATCTCTTTGTCTTCTATTTTGCGACGATCTCGGTGATTACCCCGCCGGTGTGTATCGCGGTTTTCGTCGCGGCAGGCATCGCTCAGGCGGGATGGTTGAATGTGGCCGGTCATGCCGTACGCCTTGGCGCCGCCACCTACATTATTCCCTTCCTGATTCTGGCCTACCCCGCATTGATTGGCATGGGCGGTGCGTGGGAAATCACCACCGCAGCCCTGCGAGCCCTGGCGTTTGTCCTGGCCTTCGCCGGAGCCTTGGGTGGAGCCCGATTGACAGGGCGTCGCTGGCTGGATGCCGCCATTCTCCTCATCGTCGGCATTCTAGCGGTCTTGCCGGGCCTGGCTCCGGGCTTGGTTGGCGTCATCGGGCTGTTTGCCCTGTATGGCTGGGCTTGGAATGTGGCACGTCGTAACCAGCTGCAGGGAGCATCATGATGAACGATTCCGAGTCTGTGATAACGCGCATTGCGATAGTGGGATGCGGCACGATTGGCATCTGTTGGGCCGCCTATTTCCTTTCGCGTGGGTTAGAGGTCAGTGCGTATGACCCGGACGCTTCTGCAAGAGCCGCTTTTGCAGATCTTGTGGCTGCCGACATGGAAATACTGGGGTGCGCTCCACGTGAGCCCAAGGTATGTGGCGTTATAGCTGAGGCCGTCGAGCAAGCGGACCTGGTGGTGGAGAATGCGCCGGAGTCGGCAGAGATGAAGCGTAGGCTGCTGGCGGACATTCAACGGCTGGCCCCCCCGTCGGCGTTGATCGTCAGCAGCACGTCGTCGATGCAGCACTCCGATATTGCCTTGGATGCACCGGAACCGTCGCGAATCGCGATTGCTCATCCCTTCAACCCTCCCCATCTGGTGCCGCTTGTCGAGCTCTACGGGACGGATGCAGAGGTTGTCGACAGGCTCGCCACCTTTTACCGAGGCATCGGCAAGCAGCCCGTGGTGATGAAGAAGGAAATGGTGGGGCACATCGCTAACCGTCTGACGTCTGCGGTGTGGCGCGAGGCGCTATACCTGCTGCAGGAAGGGGTCGCCAGTGTCGAAGACATCGACCGGGCGGTGACCGCGGGCCCGGGAATGCGCTGGGCGATACAGGGCCCTTTTCTGACATATCACCTGGGGGGGGGAAAGGGTGGGATCAAGCACTACTTAGAGCACCTGGGCCCGAGTCAGCAATATCGCTGGGCCAGTCTTGGCTCCCCGACGGTGGATGAGGCGCTCAAGAGTCGTGTCGTCGCTGGTGTCGAACAGGCGGCTTGCGGTCAGTCACTGAGCGAACTTTCTGCTCAGCGTGATGCCCAGTTGGTGGCGCTGCAGCAAGCCATCGAGGCTGCACCTCAGTCTGCACAACCGCCCGCACACCAGCCCGCAGATCAGCCCGCGGAGGTGAAGTCATGACATCACCTTGCTTGTTGATGGTCGCCCCCAACGGCGCTCGACGTACCCGGGTCGATCACCCGCAAATCCCGCTGACGCCAGAGGCGCTGGCCGCCGATGCGCTTGCCTGCCGTGATGCGGGGGCGGCCATGGTGCACTTGCACGTGCGTGAACCTGATGGCCGTCATCTATTGGATGTGGCTGCCTATCGAGACGCGCTGGGCATGATCCGTGCAGCTGTCGGCGATGACATGGTGCTGCAAGTCACCAGCGAGGCGGGTGGGCGTTATGAACCACAGGCCCAGAGGAAACTGCTGGAAGAGCTTCGTCCTGAATCCGTCTCGGTAGCCGTACGCGAGCTGTTTGGCGACCCTCAGGAGGTCGCAGCGAGTGGCGCCGTTTGCCGTAACCTTCAGGCCGAGGGGGGCAGTGTGCAATACATCCTCTACTCCGTTGAGGACCTGCTCCACTTCAACCAGCTTCGCGATACTGGGGTCTTGCCATCCGGCAAGAGCTTTCTGCTATTTGTCCTGGGACGTTATGAGACACCGCCGGTGGCGGATCCGGCTCGCCTGCCCGAATTCCTGAAAGCCCTGACACCGGGTGATAGGTGGGCCGTCTGCGCCTTTGGGCCGACGGAAGCCGAGTGCATGGGGTTGGCAGCAGCGCACGGTGGGCATGCCCGTGTGGGTTTCGAGAACAACCTCTGGCGCCCCGATGGCACGCTGGTGAAAGACAATGCGGAGTTGGTGCGCTTGACGCGCGAGCGGATTGAAGCCAGCGGCCGCAGCATCATGAAGCCTCGTCAGGTGAGAGAATTCCTTGGTTTGCCCTTGGTGAGATACGGGAGGCTCGCATGACCGTTGTCGTAGGCTGTGGGGCGGGTTTCTCGGGTGACCGTACCGACGCGGCGGGGCCACTGGTGGAAGCTCTGCTGCACTATGATGCGCCGCGTGCCCTGATGTTCGAAACGCTGGGAGAGCGAACCCTGGCGGCCGCTCAGTTGGCGCGTCTGCAAGACCCCAGCAGAGGGGTAGAGCCTTTGCTGGAGGCATTTCTTGCCCCCGTGCTGGGTGATTGTTTGCGCAATGCCATCACCGTGCTGGGAAACTTCGGTGCGGCAAACCCGGAAGCCGCAGGTGACCAAGTGGCAGCGATGGCGCAACGGGCTGGCGTCAAGGATGCCCGCATCGCGGTGATTCAGGGGGATGACGTTCGCCAGCAGATTCACTCGCTTGACTGGCAGCCGTGGGAGGGCGAGCACCGCGAGCTGCCAGACAGCAACGACGTGGTGGCGGCCAATGTGTACCTGGGGGCGGATGCTTTGGTCGAGGCACTGGCGCAGGAGGCACAGGTGGTGGTCACTGGACGTGTTGCCGATCCCGCCTTGGCCCTGGCCCCTCTGCGCTACCACCACGGATGGGCGCGTGATGACTGGGACCGGATCGCCGCCGGGACCTTGGCGGGCCACCTGATTGAGTGTGGTGCACAGGTGACAGGAGGGTACTTTGCCGATCCCGGGGTCAAGGATGTTCAAGGCATGCACTGCCTGGGATATCCCATCGTCGAGGTAGAACGTGATGGCAGTCTGATAGTGACGAAACCTCCAGGTACCGGAGGCTTAGTGACGGAGCAGACGGTCAAGGAGCAGCTTCTTTACGAAATTCATGATCCCGCCGGCTATGTGACACCGGATGTGGTGGTGGACTTGACGGGCGTTGAGGTGCGGCAAGTGGGCCGTGATCGGGTATCGGTCAAAGGGGTGCGAGGGCATCCAGCCCCGGATAGGCTCAAGACGACCGTCAGCTTTCTGGATGGTTATCAAGGGGAAGCGGAAATTTCCTATGCCGGGCCTAACGCAATGGCTCGAGCAAAGCTCGCCCAGGATACGTTGCAGCGGCGGTTGGCAACGCGCTGCCCCGCTGACATGAGGACTCGCTTCGATGTCATTGGTATTTCCAGCGTGTTCGACGGTGATGCGGCAGTGTGGCGAGACAGTCCAGGAAGCTCCTCCGAGGATATTCGGCTGCGTCTGGCGGTGGAGCATAAACAACGTGCGGCGGTTGAGCTCGCGACACAGGAGTTGCTGGCGCTGTATTGCTGCGGCCCCGCTGCAGGTGGCGGTGTGCGTCGACACCTGAACCGCCGGCTCAAGACGGCCTCGTACCTGGTTCGCCGCCAAGATGTCACACCCAGCGTCAGCATCCGCAATGGGAGTTGAGGATATGTCTAGTGAACGACGGTCTCTTTATCACTTTGCCCATGCTCGCGCTGGCGATAAGGGCGACCGACTGAACCTGGCCGTTTTCGTCTACAAGGACGAGCACTACCGCTGGCTACTGGATCAGGTAACGGAGGAGGGGGTGTATCAGCTCTTCGCTCATCGTGGTGTCACCGGGGTGAAACGCTATCCCATGCCAAACCTTGCCGGGATCAATCTTGTCCTGGAAGACGTCCTTCAAGGCGGCGTAAATGGCTCGCTCAACCTGGATGGCCACGGTAAGACACTCTCTTCCCTGCTGCTTTCGATGACGGTCGAGAGCCCCGTTTCGCGATAGATGGGACGGTTTGGCGACAAGGTTGTTACGGCCACCTTCAGAGGGTACGTAGAGGACGTGCCCGAGATCCGCTGAGTGGGCAGCCAGGTGCAGGCGACGGTGCGGCTTGCGAAGGGAGGGCGGGGCGAAAGGTGTTGCTCCCTGTCGCATCGTCTAGTGCTGCTGTGCTTTACAGCGGAGAAGACGTCAGGCGGATGATCACTCCGCCTGACGTGATTCGAATAGCTCCGTCAGTGCTTGATCATGACATGTCTGACACAGGTGTAGTCTTCAAGACCGTACATCGACATATCCTTGCCATATCCAGATAGCTTCTGGCCGCCGTGCGGCATTTCGCTGACCAGCATGAAGTGCGTATTCACCCAAGTGCAGCCGTATTGCAGCCGGCTCGAGAGGCGATGGGCGCGCCCGATGTCCTGGGTCCATACAGAAGAGGCGAGGCCATAGTCGGAATCATTGGCCCAGGCTAGCACCTGCTCTTCTTCTTCGAACGGGGTCACGGAGACCACTGGGCCGAATACTTCGCGCTGTACAATTTCGTCGTCTTGGCGTGCACCCGCGATAATGGTTGGGGCGAAGAAATTGCCAGATCGGTCGAGGGCCGTCCCGCCGCTGACCACTTCAATATGCGGCACGGCTGCAGCTCGCTCTACAAAACCTTGTACGCGCTTCAGGTGGTCTGCAGTGATCAGGGGGCCCATTTCGACGTCTTCTTCATCCTGGGAACCGACCTTGATCTGGCCCACCGCGTCTTTCAAGCGGGACACAAAGTCTTCATAGACGTTTCGTTGGACATATAGGCGGCAGGCGGCGGTACAGTCCTGGCCAGCATTATAGAAGGCGAAGTTGCGGATGCCTTCCACTGCATCATCAAGGTCAGCGTCGTCAAAGATCAGTACCGGCGCTTTGCCCCCTAGCTCCATATGCATGCGCTTCACGCTGTCTGCAGTAGACGAAACGATAGCACTGCCCGTACCTACTGAGCCGGTCAGAGATACCATGCGTACCTTAGGATGACCTGTCAGGGGTTCGCCGACCGTGTTGCCTCGTCCATGGACCACATTGACGACCCCTGGTGGAAAGATGTCGGCCATGGCACTGGCGAGTGCCAGGCTCGTCAAAGGAGTGTGCTCGGACGGCTTGAGTACTACGGTATTACCCGCAGCAAGGGCCGGAGCAAGCTTCCATGACGCCATCATCAGCGGATAGTTCCAAGGTGCGATGGATGCCACTACTCCCAGTGGGTCTCTGCGGATCATGGAGGTATGCCCCTCCATGTACTCACCTGCAGCAGACGCACTCATGCACCTTACCGCGCCGGCGAAGAAACGAAAGACATCAGAGGCACCTGGAATCTCGTCTTCAAGAGCCTGCCGATAAGGCTTTCCGCAGTTGTCTGACTCCAATCGGGCTAGCATTTCTTGGTGAGAATCAATCCAGTCAGCCAGTGCCAGCAGCTTGGTAGCGCGAAATGCTGGTGTCGTCAGCGACCAGCTGGTGAATGCTGCATCAGCAGCTGTTACGGCTTCCTCAACCTGCTCAGCAGTTGCCTCATTAAGCGTGCACAGGACTTCATGATTGGTAGGATCAAGAACGTCCAGAGGAGCGCCTTTACCTTGACATAAAGTGCCGTTGATCAATAGCGAGTAATCCATGGAATATCCTTACGCGAGAGTGGTATCAAGGCGTTGACCAAGCAAGCGGCTAAGCCCTTCGATCTCTTTGCCATTGAGTTTAACGAAGTAGTGCATGGGCGGGACGAGCGTCCAAATAAAGCAACCTGGTAGTGTGACTAAATGCACGGTTGCACTGGAGTCAGAGACTCCCCGCCGGTAAGTTGCCATTTCAATATCAATCAGCGATGACAGCGTTGACAGCTGGGGATGCTGAGCAAGCCAGTCACTGGCAGCCTGCTCACCAGACCATTGCGTTCCCTTTCTCCAGTACGCTTCACCGAGAGGCGCCTCAAGGTTGTCAATCTTCAGGGTGATGCCTAGCTTGTAGATTCTAGAAAAGAAACGGCGCTTCTCGACGTAGCGCAAGATCATATCGCCACCATCGAAGCTTCCCGATCGGCTCATAGGGCCGATACGTTCGCTGCAACCTAGTTGCTTGGCCATGAGTTCGAACGCCATGTTTGCGCGCGTTTCGATGTTGGAGAAGAGTCTCATCGAGCGGAAGCCTCAGTCACTGGAGCGCTGTCTTCGGGACTGGTGGTATTGTGTTGGGCGTATAGTGATCCCAAAGGCGTCGGTGTGAACAATGGAATCTTCTTGAACTTTAACCAAGCCACTGCGTAGACAATGATAATGGTCATGAAGCCCCCTGCGATCGCGTAGATCTGGGCTTTCATCGCTCCTTCGGGATGAATGGTAACGATCATGTAGATACAGGCCGCGATACCCACTATTTGGGGAATCGGAAAGAAGGGGGTCGAGAAGGGCCGATGTACATTGGGATACCGCTTACGCAGGATCATGACGTTGATCTGGGCAATAACGTAGGAGAGCAGCCATGTCACGCAGGACGCCAAAATCATGGTAGCGATAAGGTCCATGCTGATGCTCAGCATGAAGGGGATGCACAGTAGAAGAAATACGCTAAAAATGCCTACCCAAGGAGTACGGAAGCGGGGGTGGACATAGGTGAAAGCTCGAGGCAGTAAGCCCTCTCTGGCAAGGCCGTAGAGCATGCGAGGTACAGCAGCCATGTGCGAGTTGATGGAGCTGGCACTGGCGAGCACCGTAATCATGACCATAAAGATCTTTCCAGCCTGCCCGAACAGCGCCCCGGCCCCATCTACCTGAGGAGCAGTAGAAGATTCGAGCACGTCGAGGGGAACGTAACGTGCGATAGCTTGGCCGAACAACATATCAGCGACAAAGATGGTCAGAAGGCCAAACAACATGGCCTTGGGAATCGTCTTTTCCGGCTCTTTGACTTCTTCCGCCATGGGAGCGACGTACTCGATGCCAACGAATAGCCAGATACCGAGTGCTAATGACTGAAGTACGACTTCCCACCCTTTAGGGTTGAACGGAACCTGAGTGGGATCTGTGTGAGTACCCCATTCCATCAAACCCAGTACACCCATGACTGATGTACCTATGATCATGGAGCCGGTTGTGAATACCTGGACGGAGCCGAATACCCCGACTCCCACCAGGTTCACGGCAAGGAAGAGCACCAGGAGAACGACCGCGACGAACGTAGCACTGATGCCAGGGACCAAGCTTTGTGCCGCGAGCCCTGCAGTGATCGACTCCATGGCTCCGGCAGCCGACACCAGTACAATGTAGCCGCCAAGAACGCTGACAATTGCCATGAAAGGGCCCATGGCTACCATCGTATAGTCGCCGATCATCCCCGCTCCGGGCATGAAAGATGAAAGCTCAGAGTAGGAAAAAGATACAAGGATACTCACGATCATCGCGATAAAGGCACTGACGATAAACGCTGGGCCCACCAGGCCCATGCTATAACCAAGTGTCACCATGGTGGTGCCAGCCACGACCAGCCCCGTACAGGTGGAGAAAGCTCTCCAGAAGCCGAGAGTTCTTACAAGTTCGTTGCTCATTTTTGTCGTTCCACTGTGATGGATATTATAAGGAAGGGCTCGTTGTTTTATTGAAACACTGCATTCAGGAGCTCAAGATGTGACGCCCGCGTCAAATAGTGATGTTGGAATCTTGGTGGTCAATATCTGAGCGGACGCCAACGATTTTTCGTAGCGGTAGACGAGAGATAGCGTGTTTTCGTGTACGTTTAATTGATCAGTAGTAAAGCGTCCTAGTAGTTATATGCCTGGCGGATGATGTCTAAGTAACTGTCGACCGTCATTTCTTTGGCATTACTAGCGTCTGAGATATTCTGTTTTGATTTTTCAGCAATGCTATGAAAGTCCGCTTCCTGGACGCCGGCTACTTCAGAGAATTTCGGGATGCCGAGCCGTTGGCTCATGTTGAAAAGCACGTCGACGGCAGCCCTGGCGGCATCTGCTTCGCCGAGTTGCGGGTCTACCCCCAGGGCAAAGGCTACTTGAGAATGCCGTTCCAGATCCGCGTCACAGTTATGTCTGAAGACAAAGGGCAGGAAAATGGAGTTCGCAACTCCGTGAGGAGTGTCGTACATGCCTCCGATGGCTTCTGAAATGCAGTGCACGCTGGCGATGTCTGCATTGCCAAAAGCCATACCTGCGATCAGGCTGGCGACCATCATTTGCTCGCGCGCGCCATGGTTATCGCGTTCTTCTACCGCAGGGAGAAGGTTTGAACTGATCAGGCGAATGGCGTGCAGCGCTAGAGCGTCACTGATGGGGTTAGCCATCTTTCCGGTGTAGGCTTCTATCGCATGTGTTAACGCGTCCATTCCCGTAGCTGCCGCGATTGCCGGAGGTAGTTGGGCAGTGACCTCCGTATCGAGTAGTGCTAACTCAGGAGCTAGCCTGACGTCTAGCAGGCTCATTTTATACTGTCGTGCAGAATCGGTGATCACCGAGAAAAAGGTGACTTCGCTCCCCGTACCCGCTGTAGTCGGAATAGCCACTAGAGGAAGAGGGTCGGTGACAAGGGTATTCTCGCCTTCATAGTCCTCGATAACTCCTTCATGAGTCATCAAGACCGCGATGGCCTTGGCGGCGTCAATAGCGCTGCCACCCCCTACCGCCACAAGGCCTTCGATATCTGCACCCCGATACTCGTTTGCTATGCGATTACAATCATCGCTGCGAGGATTGGGCTTAACCTCAGTCGTTACCTTAAAGCTGATTCCCGCATGTTCAAGGCTTGCATAAATAGGAGAGAGAAGCCCTGCGGCTTCGATGCCCGGATCAGTGACAATCAGGATGCGTGTCAACTGAATTTCCTGAAGGTGTTGACCTACCTGTGAGCGCAGGCCCGGTTCCATCACGATTTTAGTGGGTAGCACAAAGGGAAAGTTCATGGTGTCTCCAGAGCTGTTATTATACGAGGGGCATGGACGGGCATTTGCATGCCATGAAGTTGTCAGTCAAGTGGGGAATGTCTAGCCATGATGTGCCTTACCACGCTGTAGTCTTGGAGCGAATCACTCGAAAGCTCCTTTCCATAGCCGGATCGCTTCAGTCCGCCGTGAGGCATTTCGGTAGCTAGCATGAAATGGGTATTGATCCACGTGCAGCCGTATTCGAGTCGGCTGGCAAGATGCATTGCCTTATCCATGTTTGTGGTCCAGACGGAGGAGGCAAGTCCATATTCGGTATCGTTCGACCAATCCAGGGCCTGAGATATTTCATCAAAGCGTGTGACTGTTACGACCGGGCCAAAGACTTCACGCTGTACAATTTCATCCGACTGAAGACAGCCAGCAAGCAATGTTGGCTGGTAAAAGAAACCGCTCCCGGAAGGAATTGCCGCGCCCGTAATGCGTTCCACGTGGGGTTCTGTCAATGCCCGTTCGACGAAGCTGGCGACGCGATCACGCTGGCGTAGGCTGATCAAGGGGCCCATATCGTTGTCTTGATCGTTGCGCTGGGCAAATCGGAGCCGTGAGACGGCGTCGCCCAGCCGCTCTACCAGGCGGTCATGAATACCTGATTGGACGTAGATGCGGCACGCTGCAGTGCAGTCCTGCCCGGCATTGTAGTAGCCGTGTCGGGTGATGCCTTCGACCACGAGGTCCAGGTCAGCATCATCGCAGACGATGACGGGAGCTTTGCCACCAAGCTCAAGGTGGGTGCGCTTGAGTGAATTGACCGCCTCTTTCAACACCTTTTGGCCCGTGACGATGTCTCCGGTGAGGGAAATCATCCGAATATCGGAGTGTCGGGCTAGCAGGCTGCCTACGTTTTCACCACCACCACAGACGATATTGAGACACCCCGCGGGGAGTATGCCTTCTAGATGGGTGGCCAGTTCAAGAATCGAGAGTGGCGTGTGCTCAGATGGCTTGAACACTAGGGTATTACCCGCTGCAAGCGCAGGAGCGATCTTCCACGCCGCCATCATCAGTGGATAGTTCCATGGGGCGATGGATGCGACGACACCAAGTGGTGCTCGCTGAACCATGCTGGTATAGCCGGGAACGTACTCAGCACTGAGTTGCCCATATTGACAGCGGACGGCCCCTGCGAAGAAACGAAAGACGTCGATGGCTGCGTTCAGGTCGTCGTTCAGTGCCTGATGCAGAGGCTTGCCGCAGTTCAGTGATTCTATTTGGGCCAGGGAAGAGGCCCTTTCCTGAATCAAGCTGGCAATATCGAGTAGAGCTGTCGAGCGCTGCTGTGGCGTCGTGCGTGACCAAGTTGCCTGGGCGCGACCTGCAGCGGCGATGGCCTGCTCGACTTGTTCCATGCTGGCTTCCCGGACCTCAGCGATCACCTTCCCAGACGTGGGATCATGGATGCTTTCAGCTCGGCCCTCACCTTCGACGAGACAGCCATCGATAAGGAGCTTTGTAGTGAACGAAGGGCATGGGACTGAGGTCATGAGATTCTCGCTTGCAAGGATGGGAGCCGAGTCCAGCGACGCGCTCTTTTGCGCAGTTCGGCAAGACTAAGCGGGAAGCAAAGTATCGACAATTTCTTATTTTCGAGGGTAGGTATCGATTTTTCTGTGGGCTCGAGGATCAAGAAGGACTTGAGGAAGTTACCGGTGCACTCAGCGTCTGGTGTCACCGTGACCGCCGCGAACGACGGACAGGAAGGCATCAACGAGGGCTGGACGCTGTGATCCCCTGCGCCAGGTAAGGCCAACGTCCAGGGTGTCGTTCAAGTCATGCAGTGAACGTGCCTCGATGATGTCGCCCTCAAGCGACCAGGGACGGTATGTCATATCGGGCTGTATCGATAGTCCAAGGCCGGCAGCGACCAGGCTACGTACTGCCTCGGTAGAGCTGGTTCGCATGGTGATGTTCGGGGGCGTGCTAAGGCGTTGCCAGAAGGCACGGGCGCTATGCTCCATTTCATCCACGTTCAATTGAATTAGCGCCTCTGCCGCGACGTCAGCGAGAGAGATGCTGTCATGCTCTAGAAGAGGGTGTCTTGCGGGTAGCCAGAGACGGTAAGGAGAATGCACCAGTACTTCGGTTTGCAGTGCCTGGCGATTGGACAGGTTGGAGAGTATCAGCACACCGACGTCAATTTCCCCGCTGACAAGCAGGTGTTCAACGTAATGCCGCTCGTCTTCGACCACGGTGATCTCGACGCGCGGGTAGGCCAGCTGAAAGCGCGTTAACAGGTCGGCCAGGAAGTACCCGGCGACGAGACTCGTCACGCCGATGACCAGTTGGCCGGACTCTTGATGCGTCGCTTCCTGTAGATTCCTCTTGGCATTTTCTACAGTGCTCTGAATCAGATGCGACTGGCGCAGGAACTGATGACCTTGATGGGTTAGCGTCATGCCCTTCGCGCTGCGGGAAAATAGCGACACTTCGAGCTCTTCCTCGAGCTGCTGGATGGCCAGCGTCAGAGTCGATTGAGAGACGAATACTGCCTGGGCTGCCGCTGAGATGGATCCCAGTTCAGCGATGGCGATGAAGTAGCGTATTTGCTTTAGGGTCATGGTCTAGTATTTAAAAAAACGATGGCGTGCTTAGGGTATAGGGTTTTTCTGCTTGGTGTCAGATCACGGACCGCTGAAACGTTGCAGAGCATGACGTCCTGGACCCAACAAGCTGTCTCGTTCATGGAGGAGGAGAGCCCACAGCAGGAAGGCGAGTGGGCTGGTAGTCAGGATTTTGGTCCAGATGCCGTTCGCCGTTTGGCTGCGCGAGCGATCTTGGCTAATAGAGCTCAACCTCCATCAGGAGATGCGAATGGGTCCTTTGGGTAGCGAGGCCAGCGCTTCGTTGAGACGGTACCCACCGAGTCGATCCGTTTGGTGCCCTGTGCCTATCTGTAACGATGTAAGGGGCTGGAGAGCAACTTAGAGGCCGAACGTTCTCTCGAGGGGTCAAGCTCGGGCTTGCCGACGCTACCCCGGTTTACAAGCGCATCCCTCTGTAGCGGACGATTTTCCTTGACAGTTAGGTAGCCATTCTTCGAGCCATGTCCCATGTCCTAGGACGCGGGACAGTGGAGGGTGGTGGCACTATGAAAAGTCAAGATATTGGTCTGCTTTTGAAGCTGGTGGCCTTGAGACGTAAGGATGGCCGCGGCCCCGATACTCACGCTGGCAAGGGAGAGAAGGCGCTTCCAGACGACTGGAGGGACTGGGCACTCGATGACTTTGTCGGAGTACGCGAGAGCTTGCCTGGACTCGAGGACGACCTGTTGCAGGCACGCTACAGCGTGCGGGCCTTAGCCGAGGAAACCGGCATCAGCAAAAGTCAGGTTAGCCTTGCCCTTCATAGGTGTCTGGAGGTAGGTCTGATTCGCAAGGATCACCGAACCGGCGTGCCGCGCGCTAACGTCCGGGCTCTGTTCAACTTCATCATGCATGGTGTGCGCTACGTATTCCCGGCTAAGCCAGGTGAAATTACCCGTGGGATTGCGACGACCTTTGCCGCGCTAGTGCTGGAAGGCCAGTTATATAGCTCAGGTGAGCTGCCGATGGTATGGCCAGACGCCCGAGGCAAAAGCAAAGGTCAGGCCGTGGACCCGCTGTTCAAGAGCGCGCCCTACGCTGTGCGTTGCGATCGCGAGTTGTATGCCATGTTGGCTCTGGTCGATGCCACTCGACTTGGTCATCCCCGTGAGAGCAAGGTCGCTGTGAAACGGCTGGCAGAGTATCTTGAGTAAGCGATGAGCTTGTTCGACGATCTGTGAGCCATGCTGCGCCACGTTTCGCCAGATAGCCAAGGCCCTTAGGGATGAACCACGCGATCAGGTAGCTTTCGTAGGGGGCTGTACGACCGGACTACTAGTTACCGATGCCTTAACTCGAGAGCAGGCCTGCGCACCGCTATCCGATACCGCAGAACCAGGTGAGCCCTAGATGTCAGAGCCGTTCAAGCAGCTCCGTGAAGCCATGGACCAGTTCGCCACCGAGCGCGACTGGGACCAGTTCCACTCGCCCAAGAACCTGGCCATGGCGCTGACGGTAGAGGCGGCTGAGCTACAGGAGTGCTTCCAGTGGCTGACCGAGGCGCAGTCCCGGGAGCTGGACGAGCAGCAACTGGCCGCAGTGCGTGACGAAATTGCCGATGTGCAGCTCTATCTGATCCGGCTGGCGGGCAAGTTGAACGTGGATATCGAAACGGCATGCCGGGCGAAGATGGAGAAGAATGCGGAGAAATACCCCGCTGACCAGGTGAAGGGAAGTGCGAAAAAGTACACGCACTATCAGGATTGACGTGATGTGTCTTCGCCTGTTGGTGCTGTTTGACCGCTGAGCACGACGCTGGCCCGAATTCCCCGCCACCTGGCCGTCAGGTGGCGGGGCTTTTGCATCATGCCTTTCGTCATGAGCGGGCTGGTGTTACCTGTGATAGCTCAGGCGCTGCGATTGTCGCGCTTGAGAAGATTGTCGGCTAGGTAGAGCACCGTGAAGACTAGCCCTAGAGCGGCCGCGGTTCCGAAGACATTGCGGCCATCGCCCGGAACAAGTTCCAGGAAGGACGTCAGGAACTGTCCCAGGAAGATCGCCATCGTCAGGTAGGAGAGATTGCGACCGCGAACCGAGGGATGGCTGCGTTCCACCGTCATATGATTGAGCAGCGGGATGGAGAAACCGAAGCCCAAGCCGGCTAGCAAGGCCCCGACATTCATCAGGGGCATGCTCTCGGCCTGCTGGAAGATGAACAGGCTGGCGGTATAAAGCAGAAAGGCCAGCACCAGAGTCGGCATTTCGCCCAGCGCACGCGACACCTTCGGCATCAGCATTGCGGCCACCACCGCGACCAGTGAGATTGCCGCCAGGAAGATACCGGTGGCTGCCTCATCCAGCCCGAGAAGATTCAAGCGCATGGGCAGCATGACGATGGCCGTGAAGAATAGCGTCATCGAGATGGCTGCTGCCAGGTAGGTGCCATGAAGCGAGGATGATGGCGCGGCGGCCTGATTCTGCCCGGGCTCTGCCTCAGGGGCGGATGGGGACTGTCTCGGCACCATTATCCACAGCATGGCCAGTAGCCCCCAGGCCAGCAGGTAGAGTAGGAATGGCATCTGCCAGGCGATACCCGCCAGTACGCCACTGACGAGCAAGAAGATCACCCCACCAAGCTCGATGGACATGCCCTGCTGGGCGATCATCGCCAGACGGGCATGACCGTGATACCACTCTGAGATCAGGGTGGTGCCGCCTGCCATCACCACCGCCGTCACGCCACCCAACAGGATGCGATCGGCAAACACGGCGACGGTGCCCTCCAGCAGCGCCCCGCCCGCTCCCAGCAGCCCATACAGCAGCAGACCACCCACAAGCGAGGGATAGGCACCGATGCGATCTATCATGCGCCCGGCAATCGGCGCGAACATCACGGCACCCAACGATGGCAAGGTGATCAGCCAGCTGGCATGACTTTCCACCTGCAGGGCAGAGGCGATGTTCAGAAGCCCGGGGGCTACTACGGTTCCGACCATGATGGTCAGGCAGGCAATGGCCAGCAGTGTGAAACGGCCACCGGCAGAGAGAGTTGGCGAGGACTCGCGTCCACCCTGCGCGACGAGTCCAGTGGTTGATGTCGTCATATAGGCTCCACTCGTGTTCAGGGCTTCCGTATCAGCGGATGCGCGGCATCGGCCTACCCAAGTAAGAGGCAATGAGGGACGCGAAAGGCAACAGCTGATGGAGGAAGGCTTAGCAGGCCCTCAGATTAACGAGTACAGACTTATAGTAGAAATGACGATAGTCGATATGACTTATACTATCTGAGCATCAGTAATCCTCGAGGGCAGTCATGGAACTCCGCGCTCTGAAAACCTTCGTCTCGGTGGCGACGCACAGAAGCTTCTCGGCCGCTGCACGTGAGCTGCATACCGTGCAGCCCGCTATCAGCCGCCAGATAGCCGACCTCGAAGCCGAGTTGAACGTGAGTCTGCTGTGGCGCAATACCCGGGAAGTGCGTGTCACGGCGCCGGGAGAGGCATTGCTGGAGGAGGCGCAGCGCATGCTGGCATTGGAGGCGCAGGCACGCAAGCGCGTGGCGATGGCAGCCAGCGGCCAGACCGGCACGCTGCGTATCGGCTATATGAGCTCGGCCTGCGCGAGCTTCGTGCCCGGGTTGATGCGCGATTTCGCCGCCACCCACCCAGAGGTGAGTCTGACCTTGAATGAGAAGAGCGCTCAGCAGCAGCTGGATGCATTCGGACGTGACGAGATTGACATCGGACTGTCGCGTCCGCTCCCCGTCGAGCACCGAAACGCCTTGGCTGCCCTGCCTGTCTACGAGGATCGTCTGATGGTGGTTGTTCCGGAGGGGCATCGTCTGGCGCACCGCAAGAGGCTCGCCCTCAGCGAGCTGGAGCAGGAAGACTTCGTGCTATTTCAGCGCAAGCATGCGACCGGGTTGTTCGACCAGATCATCAGTGCCTGCGGCGATGCAGGCTTCTCGCCGCGTATCCAGCGCCAGCCAGCCTTGATGCAGACACTGCTCAGTGAGGTCGCGGCTGGGGTGGGAATCGCCATCGCGCCCGGCTGCATTCGACGATTGCAATGTGATGGCTGCCGGTTTATCCCATTGCGCCCGGCACTCGGGGCAGTGCCGCTGGAGTTGCACTATCCGACGACACCGGGACGACCGGTGATCGACGCCTTCGTCGCACTGGTCGAAGAGCGCCTCCCCGCCATCCGGCAGCAGATGGCGTGAGGCTCAAGCGGGGGCAAGGACGGGCTGGCCGTTGGTATAAACCTCAGGCCACGGAGGCCCATGGCTACTGAAAGTGGCAGCCGCTTAGCTCGCCGTTAGTGTCTCGGACTAGGCGCCGCATGGCAGGGCCTTCCTGATGCCGCTTGAAGCTCTTTACATGTTTAAGAGGCTTCCTGCCAAGTACCACAATCACATAAGGTGAACGAACAGGCTTGTCGACGCCTGCCAGCAGCGAGTAGACGCTTGTATCTTGAAGCACTTTTCTGAAGTGTTTAAGCGCTAGCCTATGACGCATCATTACTCCAAGCGCAGGGTATAACGCGACGACCAGCAGGGGAGCTCAGTTCCAGTGTGACATCATCAAGGCCTTGTTTACCGGCGACTGGGAGTACCTCAGTTGGCTGGATAGCTTCGCTATCGTCTCAACAGGCTTCAGGAGGAGTGCCTGCTTTCCGCATGCCGAATACGCTTAATCGGGTGATTACCTGCTATCAGGGGTAACGGGGCCGAAATCTCACTTTTCCGGTGGTCCGGGTCCTTGGAGAAAGATTACCTTTGCCTGAGACTCGCAAAGCCCCCTCTTGCGAACTCCATCGTTCAAGTGGCCGGTCCCAAGCTACAAGGGATGAGAAGGTAGGCGCCGGGCTGTGCCTCGCAAGCCCAACCAGGCATTGATGAAGAGGGTCAACAGAATCAATGAGCCGCCGAGCAGGGTCGCCTGTGGTGGCTGCTCATCCAGCCAGTACCAGACCCACAGCGTGCCAAAGACTGCTTCAATCAAATAGAACAGTGCCACTTCCGCCGATGGCAGGTGGCGGGTTGCGTTGTTGATCAGTGCGGTGGCCAATGGCATCTGCAATAACCCCATCAGCGCCAATACGCCGTAGCTTTGAGTTGTCAGGGCAAATGGGGTTGCCATCGGCCAGGCAGTCAGTGCCGATAGGCCGCCGCCTATGGCGATAAGGGGGAGTCTGTCGAGCTTCGGGTGACGGCGCAGCAGGGTGAGGTTGCCCCCGACAGCCGCCGCCGCGATCACCGCATACATATCTCCCAGCAGTCCTTCGCTGGAAAGCGACCCCGCGAAAACGATCAGCATGCCGGCCATGGCCGCCAAAATCGCTAACCAGGTCCGCATGGCAACCGCCTCACGCAGAAAGTAACGCGTGAAGATGGCAGCAAACAGCGGGGCGGCACTCAGTATGACGACAACATTGGCGACCTTGGTGTTCATGACGGCGAGGACAAACAGACTGGACGTGATCGCCAGCGTGATGGCGGAGCACAGGGCCGCGGCGGGATTCTCTTTCAGTGTTGCCAGCCGTCGGCCGCTTAGGCACAGCAAGCCGAGCGAGAGTGCCATCAAGGCGCCTCTCCAGAAAATGATGTTCCATCCATCCGTCGCCGCCAGGCGGACCAGCAGACTGTCGAAGCTTAGAACGGTGACGCCTGCCGCAGCCATGGCAAGGCCGCGTCCGTGGCCATGTATAGGGAAGAACATTCAGTGGGCTCCTGCTGGGGTGTGCGTTGGTCCTGGGGTCAGTCTGGGGTGATGGCGACGATGTCACAACGTCCCAGGCAGGATACGAGCCCTGCGCCTGGCGAGCTGTTCTCTTTACGACAGCATGGTTGTTGTCTTTTCCCCAAGGGCAGCCGCGATCAGCCAGTCCCTGAACAGGGGCGGGGCGCTAGCAAGCGGGCGACTGCGGTCGCGCACGATGTACTCAGCAAGGCTGGTGTTGTCGCTATACTTGCCATCACGCACAAGCTGGCCGCTGGCAATGGCGTTAGCGGCCATGAAATGCCGCGCCCCTCCCGTCGAGCTGAGCGGGCTATAGGGCAGGCCATGCGGCGGGCGTCCGCGTAGCCACCCGGAGAACACAATGAGCGAACAACGCCCCAAGCCCGAGGCCGGTGGCACTGCGCTGGAAGGCCATGCCGTTGAGCAGATTCCCGCTAAGACACTCCGCCCCCGCGAGCCTGCGGTGCGCTGGCTAACGCCTGATGAGCTAGCCGACTTACGTCGTGATATGGCCGAGTCGTCGGCCTGGATGCGCGCTGAACTCAAGCGTCGTAGGGCGCGTAGGCAAGACCAGTAGCACGTTACGGGGTTGGAGCTTGCTCCTGTCGTTCCGGCTGACGAGTGGTTGTGATTCAGATGAGACCACGGTGGAGGCGCTGTCGTGGTCTAGTGGGTGCCGTGGTGTGGTCGGTTGCTGAAGTGGTCCAGGGGCAGGCAGTGACAGGTGCTCTTCGTCTTTTCCCCAGTTGCCTTCTAGGGCTTGTCTGAAAGGTGCCTGCGCTCGGTAATACGGCGTTAAAAATCGTCTGGTACGCCAGCCCGGTCAAAATGCTCATTTACACCACGTAAACTGCGCTTTCTCACCGATTTTTTCCTTGTCTAACCTTCGCTCGTCGACTTTTCGGACAGAGCCGAGTCACCCGCGTTCTTTCATCGCCAGTGGCGAGTAGATCTGCTGCTGCTTTTCATCATTGTCTACGTCGTTTCCTCCAGTAACCACCGGGCGAACAGCTGCGTTGGGCGATGGGTCAGGCGCTGCCGGCGGATGGCAACGTAGTAGGCGCCACACACCATCGCTGTGCGGGAGGCCTGTACCAATTGGCCCTTGGATAGCTCGGCTTCGACAAAGTAGGCGGGAAGTACTGTCGCGCCGAGGCCATGTTCGGCGGCATCGAGCAAGAACCGGAAGTGCTCGAAGTGCTGGCCTGGAATCGACTTTATGGCCTCGCCATCGAGCCCGGCGCCTTGTAGCCAAAGGTATGTGGAAGATAGCTGAGGGGTGGGAGCATAGCTGCCGTGGTGCAACACCGGGTAGCGCAGCAGGTCTCTGGGGTCGTCTATCGGGCCATACCGCTCGAACAGGGCCGGGGTGCATACGACCACCAGCTCGCCTTGAATCAGGAAGTGGCTCTCGAACTCTGGCCATTGTCCGTCCCCGTAGAGAATACCCACGTCAAAGTCTTCGCTACCGTCGTAGAGGTGGCGAAGATCATTCATGATGTCGGTAGTCACCTCAGGGTGCTTAAGCTTGAAGTCCCCGAGTCTGGGCAGTAGCCAGCGAGAGGTAAAGGAAGGCTCCGCGCCGACGGTGACCAGGTCAGACGTTCCACTGCTGAGCGAGCGTGTCACGCCGTCGATCTGGTGCAATGCTTTCGATACCACGCTCAGGTACTGCTGGCCACTGTCTGTCAGGCTCAAGCGCTGCTTCTCCCGGTGAAACAGCGCGCAGCCAAGCTCGCGTTCCAACTTCTTGATCTGCTTGCTGACAGCGCTCAGGGTCAGGTTGAGCTCTTCCGCCGCCTTGGTGATGCTGAGATGACGGGCCGTCGTCTCGAAGCAACTGAGCGAGATCATGGTGGGCAGCTGACGACTCATCGGCGCGGTCCTGAAGGGTCATTCCGTTTTGGAATGATCTATGGAAAATAGATCGATATCACGTATCTGACAAGTTCCTTACTCTACCCGAGTCGGCCCGAATTGGGGCTCGTCCAACGGTAGAACAGGAACAAGACATGGGACATCAGGACACGCGCGCGGCGCTGCGAACCGATCTGGCGGCGGCCTATCGACTTTTGGATTACTACGGCTGGAGTGATCAGATCTTTACCCATCTGTCAGTTCGGGTTCCAGGTGACGAGCCGACATTTCTGATCAATGCCTATGGTCTGTTACCTGAAGAGGTAAGCGCATCCAACCTGGTGGAGATCGATGCTTACGGTAATAAAGTTGGAGAGGTGGATAGTGAGGTCAATCCCGCCGGGTTCACCATACATAGCGCTATCCATCTCCACCGGCATGATGCAGCATGCGTGATGCATACCCATACCATGGCCGGAATGGCCGTGTCGGCGTTGGAAGAGGGCCTGCTGCCGATCAATCAGACGAATATGGCCTTTTATCAGCGCTTGGGATACTACGACTACGAAGGCATTCCGTTGGACCTGTCCGTTCGGCAGCGCATCGTCGAAGCGCTTGGCAGTCACCAGGCGATGATCTTGCGAAATCATGGCCTTCTTACCGTGGGTCGCAGTATTCCCGAGGCCTTTTTCTACATGTATTACCTGAACCAGGCCTGCGAAATCCAGCTCGAGGCGATGAAAAGCGGTCGTCCGCTGGTCCTGCCCTCGCATGATGCCTGTGAGTTTACCGCCCGACAGTTCGAGCACCCCGACTATCATCAGGAAGGTGTTGACCTGGTCTGGAAGGCGCTGCGGCGCAAGCTGGACCGCATGGATCCGAGCTACCGGCAATAGTCCCTGGCGAACCGCGGCACGTCGTTCCGGACGACAGTGCCAGACAGGCCGTACCGGGACGTTGGCCTGATACCACAATGGAATCCTGAAGCTGGATAACTATAACAAGGTGGCACCCATGCAACATAAATCCGAATCATCGGCCGTGACCGATGAGACAACGCATCGCTCCCATCGCTATAGCGCTGCGCAACTTGCCAAGTTCCTGCTGCCCACTCTTCTTGGCGTGCTGTTGTTCCTTACTCCCATCAGCGTCGATGGCCGCCTGACGGTATTGATTGCTTTCGTTATCGACTATATCAATGACGTGATAAAGCCATTGATGGTGCCGGTAACCGTTGCCGTTGCGGTCATTCCCAGCGCACTGACGGTGCTGGTCACGTTCAGCTCGCTAAAGGAGCATCCCAATCGCTTCGTGCAGCTGCTGAATCCTGGAGTCGGATGGACGCTTATCAGGGTGGTAGGAGCCACACTGATGCTGATGACCTACTTCCAGTGGGGGCCAGAGTGGGTATGGCATCGCAACACCGGGGGCGTACTGCTTTACGACGTCGGGCCCGTGGTACTGGCCATCTATTTCCTGTCGGCCTTGCTGCTGCCGCTGCTGACCGATTATGGGCTGATGGAGTTCGTCGGTAGCCTTCTGTCTAGGGTTTTCGTCAAGCTGTTCGGGCTGCCGGGGCGTGCCGCTATCGATAGTCTTGCCTCCTGGCTGTCAGCGTCCGCTGTGGGCATTATCCTGACCACGCAGCAGTACCGACAGGGCTTCTATACCAGTCGAGAAGCCTGTGTCATCTCGACCAATTTTTCGATCGTATCGATCGCTTACTCATACCTGTTGCTGAGTTTGATCGGAATGCAGCATGTATTTCTACCGTGGTATGCCGCCGTCGCTTTCACCGGCATTGTGTGCGCCATCATCGTGCCAAAGTTACCGCCGTTGCGGGGTAAGCCCGATGCGTACCATCCCGTTGTGGGTCAGCAACTGGTGATGGACAAGCAGGCAGGGGAAGGGCTGTTTGCGATGGGGCTGCGTCGAGCAGTAGAACGTGCGGACTCGGCTGCGCCACCGTTGGAACTGTTCAAGCGCAGTGTGCATGTCAGTCTCGATGTGGCGATCTCCGTATATCCCACGATGATGATCATTGGCTGTACCGGATTGGCGTTGATCGAGTTCACCCAGTTCTTCCACGTGCTGTCACTGCCTCTGGTGCCATTTCTCGAACTGCTGCAGCTGCCAGAAGCTGACAAGGCCGCTCCTGCGCTGCTTGCCGGCATTGTGGATAGCATCATGCCGCCGTTGCTCGGCGCCGGTATTGAAAGTGAGGTTACCCGGTTCGTGCTGGCAGGTGTCGCGGTCAACCAGATCATCTTCTTCACCGAGGCCGCGATCGTCCTGATTCGAGCAGGGATTGGTTTGAAGCTGAGGGATCTCATCGTGATTTATCTGCTCCGCGTACTGATCTCCTTGCCGATACTGTCTCTCCTGGGCCACCTGATCCTGGGATAAATCTGCCAACGCCTGCGGCTAGCCTGTGTCATGTCACTGCGCTAGTCGCTGGAGGCATCTTCCGGTTTGAAAGGGCTACATCATGGACGTTTCTCGTCATTATCTGTCTTCCAATACCCGTCCTTCTGCAGCAACTGCCGAGCTGGTCTTGACCAATGGCCGGTTCTACACGGTGGATGACGCGACGCCCTGGGCTGATGCTGTAGCGATCTCCCAGGGGCGCTTCATCGCCGTCGGCAGTGCCGACCAGGTTGCCGCCCATATCGGTGAGCATACTCGTGTGGTGGATCTAGGTGGTCGCTTTGTCATGCCTGGCCTGTACGACATGCACACCCATCCTGACCTGGCGCTGGCACCTGGCTACGCAGGATACCTGGATGTCGGACTCGAGGACCCGACGCCAGAGCAGGTTAGCCAGGCGATCTTGAGTTACGCCGACCAACATCCGGGGGATGGCTGGATCTATGGCGCCTATTTTGTGCGGTATACCTTCAAGCAGGCGGGCATCGTTCCGGATCGAGCCTGGCTCGACAGTATCGTGTCGGATCGCCCGGTGGCCATTCTCGACCGCTCCTGGGGATGTATGTTGGTCAACTCGATGGCGCTGGAACTAGCCGCTATCGATGTCAACACTCCGGACCCTCGCCATGGTTACATCGAACGTGACGGTATCACTGGGGAGCCCACGGGCATCCTGGTCGATGGTGCCTACGCGATGATTCATGCCGCCATGCCGCCCACTCCGGCGCATGCCCTGCAGCGAGCCTATCGTGAGGGCGTGCAGTTCCAAAGCGGACGTGGGGTGGTCGGCACCAAGTTTGTTCATGTGTGCGAACACCGTCTCGATGCGTTGCGCACCATCGACCAGCAAGGACAGCTGACAGTGAGGGTCGAGGCGGCGATCAGCTGGCAGGATGACATCTTCCCCGTGAAGCGCCGCTGGGAGCTGATAGCAGGGGAGCGGCACTTCTATCGCAGTGCTCGGCTTAATGCCAACGCTGTCAAATTTCACTTTGACGGGACGCATGAGTCGCGGTCGTCGTACTTGTCGACCCCCTGGGCCGAGGGCAGCGCCTGGCGCGGTCACCTCAACCTGACGCCTGAGCATATCAACGACATGGTCGCGGATATGGATCGCAAGGGCATTCGCGTGATTGCGCATTGCACCGGCGATGGCGCTTCTGATCTGTTTCTTGATGCGGTGGCCGAGGCTCGGCGTCGGAACGGTGGCCAGGGCATGCGCCATCAGTGTGCCCACAGCACCACCTTGCTGGATGCCAACTTGCAGCGCTTCAGCGAACTGGATGTCATTGCCGAGTTTTCCCCGGTGGGGTGGTTCCCCTCTTCGTTTGCCTATGCTCGTGCTGTGTTTGGCGAGGAGCGCATGCAGCGTGCCTACAACTTCAAGGGCGTGTTGGATGCCGGCGGCGTGGCGGTCATGGGCACCGACTGGCCGGTATCGAGTCTGGACCCCTGGATCGGCTTCGAGGCAATGGTGACCCGAGAGAATCCCTGGGAGGAGACGGACGCGAGCTTCTATGGCGAGCCGATCAGCCTGGAGCAGGCTATTCGCGTAATGACCATCAATGGCGCCTGGGCGATGGGGATCGAGCACCAAGCCGGCTCGATCTCGGTCGGCAAGTCGGCTGACTTGATCGTGCTGGACCGCAACCTCTTCGAGGTTGCCCCACGAGGCAATATTCACGCTACCCAGGTAGACCTCACCATGCTGGAAGGTGAGTTTGTCTGGGACGCACAGGGAGAGTTTTCCGGCACGGTGCGCGAAGCCGTATGGCAGCGCGATATTCCTGAATTTTGAACCGCCCAGTCTGAAGGGATGAGTCCGCATGAAGCATCAGCATTTCCCCCCTGTTCCGGTCACCATCGTGTCGGGCTTTCTGGGCGCCGGCAAGACGACCTTGCTCAACAAGATTCTCAACAGTGACATTGGGTTGAGGATGGCGGTGATGGTCAACGACTTCGGTGAGATCAATATCGACCGTGACTTGATCGTCAGTGAGACGCAGACCATGGTCAGCCTTGCCAATGGCTGTATCTGCTGCACCGTAGAGAGCGACTTGATGGAGCAGGTGTCCCGCTTGCTGGCTCTCAGGGAGCAGCGTCCGGAGTACATCCTTATTGAGGCCAGCGGCGTCTCCAACCCTAGCAAGATAGCCGGGACATTGCGTTATCCACAGTTTCAGGACCAACTGGTGATCGACAGTGTCCTCACGGTGATAGACGCAGAGCAGTTTGATCAGCTCGAGGGCGAGCTGGCGGCCCTGGCGATGGAGCAGCTCGATATTGCCGACATCGTGGTACTCAACAAGTGTGACCTGGCGAGCCCTGCGCAGGTGAGGGCGATGAAGCAGCGCTGGCTATATCCCGGAGTGCGACTGCTGGAAGCGCGCTTTGGTGAAGTGCCGCTGGAGCTGGTGCTGGGCGTTGGGGCCTTCGATCCTGTGCGCCTGGAGTCCTCGCATGAGTGCGGTGCGCACTGCACGCACGCAGATCACGCTCACCAGTTTGAAAGCTGGAGCTGGAGCAGTGATCGGCCGCTGTCATTGGCGGCGCTGCGGAGGGTGCTCGAATCGCTGCCGTCGAGTGTCTATCGCGCCAAGGGTATCTGTTGCCTGGCAGAGCTGCCGGATCGCCGTGCAGTGCTGCATCTGGTGGGCAGTCGCAGTGAGCTTGAGCCCGGTGCTCCCTGGGCGGAAGACCAGCCCATGTCGCGCGTTGTGGTCATCGGTGAGCGCGGACAGCTGAGCCTTCCTCAGCTGGAAGCGGCCTTCGAGGGATGCGTGGCGTAAGCGCCTGTTAGGCCAGCTCGCTGGCTGATAGTTGAAGCGCCTCCCCCGGCAGCAACAGGTCGTCGCCAGGGGAGGCCTCCGGTGGGTCAGCTATCAGATCTTATGCCTTCAGGCTGTCGAGCAACAGCTCGGCGACGCCCTCAGAGGACATCGGGTTCTGGCCGGTGATGATCAACCCGTCCTGAATCGCGAAGGCGGTGAAGTCGGCCTTCTTTTCGTACAGACCACCTTGCTGCTGCAGGCTGTCTTCCACCAGAAACGGCACGATCTCGGTGAGGCCTACGGCGGCTTCTTCGCCATTGGTGAAGCCGGTGACGCGCACGCCATCGACGAAGGGGGTGCCGTCTGACTTCTTCGCCTTCAGCAGCACCGCAGGGGCGTGGCAGACCGCACTGACGGGCTTGCCAGCGGCGTGGAACTGCTCGATCAGGCGAATGGAGTCTGCATCATTGGTCAGGTCCCACAGCGGGCCATGGCCGCCCGGGTAGAAGATGGCATCGAAATCATCGACCTTCATCTCGGCCAGCACCGCGGTGTTGGCCAGGTCACGCTGGGCTTGCGCGTCCTGGTCGAAGCGGCGAGTGGCGTCTGTCTGGAAGTCTTCGCCTTCACTGGCCGGGTCGAGCGGTGGCTGACCACCCTTGGGAGACGCCAGCGTGACCTCGACACCGGCGTCTTTCAGCACGTAGTAGGGGGCGGCCAGCTCTTCGAGCCAGAAGCCTGTCTTCTTGCCAGTGTCTCCAAGGGTATCGTGGGATGTGACAACAACCAGTACTTTGCTCATGGGGCTCTCCTTGATCGTGCGGAATCATCCGCAGGACGTGATGATGGGGTTGACGCCTAGACGTCGTTTAGCGCGTTGGCATCAGGTGCACTTCACGGATATTGGCTCGCGGCGCTGCATGGATGGCGTACAGCACGGCGTCGGCAACATCCTGCGGGTACAGCTTGTCCGGCTTGGGCTGGTCAAAGAAGGGCGTGTTGACCATGCCTGGGGTAATCGTGGTGCAACGGCCCTGCCACTCGGCCATTTCCAGCGCAAGGTTCTGGCCAAAGCCGTAGGCGAACCACTTGCTTGAGCTGTAGATCGACCCCGCATGGGTGTCACGCCCCGCCACCGAGCTGGTGAGGATGAAATGCCCCTGACGCGCTCTCAGGTGAGGCAGAGTGGTGTGGGCGGTCCACAGCAGTGCGTTGATGTTGATATCGATGACGCGCTTCCACTCTTCCGGGTCTCCCTGCTCCGTACCCGCTTGGCTGATGCCGGTGCCAGCGTTGGCAAAGGCAACGTCCAGGTGGCCGTAGTGGGCCACCGCACGCGCCACGACGTCAGCCATCTGATCGTAGTCGGTGGCATCGGCGGCAATCGCCAGCACCTTGTCGTGACCCAGTTCCTCGGCCAGGGCAGCAAGTCGCTCTTCGCGGCGCGCCGTGACGACCACCTTGTGGCCAGCTTCCACCAGCGTGCGCGCCGTGGCCTCGCCAATGCCGCTGGATGCACCGGTAATCAGTACGATCTTTTCGCTGGCGGTGTCTGTCATCTGTCCACCTGTCATGATGGGCTCCTGTGAGTCGAGTGCTGAGTTCACGTGTGGTGTCACGGTAACGTCTGCTCGGCCATCGTCATAATCGATAGTGCGGATAGCTGCTATTATCGAGACAAATAGTTGGTGGAACGCCGCCACGTCAGACGCTGCTGTGGGTGCCCTGGATGAAACTCAACTACGACCTCAACCTGCTGCGGACCTTCCATGCGTTGTACCTGGAGCAGAACGTCACCCGTGCGGGAGAACGTCTACATCTCAGCCAGCCGTCGGTAAGCGCTGCCTTGGGACGCCTGCGGGAGCTGTTCAATGATCCGCTGTTCATACGTGATCGCCAGCGCATGCGTCCGACAGAGAAGGCGGACCACCTCTTTCCCGTCATCGAGGCAGCGTTGACCGATCTGGATGGCCTGATTACCAGCGAGCGGGACTTTTCTCCCGCCACCGAGCAGCGCCATTTCGAGATCGCGGCCAACGACTATTTCGAGGTGTTGATTCTGCCCGCGCTGGCCGGGGTCCTGCGCGAACAGGCGCCAGGCATCACCTTGCAGGTGCGTCGCCTGTCACAGGACATGAGCGAGGCTGGGGTCATGAGCGGCACGACCGATCTGGCGTTTGGGCGCCAGGTCGATCCTCCCGATAACCTGGTCGTGCGCGAGGTCATCCGCGAAGGGATCGAGTGTCTGGTCGGAAATGGGCACCCGCTGCTGGAGCGGCTGGAAGGAAGTGGGCAGATGGCCAAGGACGATTTCGAGCGCTATGCCCATGTCCTGGTGCAGCCCCATACGCGTTTGAAAAGCGGTATCTTCAAGCAGCTCGAAGGCCAGGGCTTGAGGCGTGAGGTGGCGTTGGCCGTGACCTACTTCATGGCGGTGCCTGCGCTATTGGAGCGGTCTTCGCTGATCGCCAGCCTGCCCACGGGGCTTTGCCAGCATTTCCAGCGACAGTTTGCGGTGACCCCGGTGGCGCCGCCGGTGGCCTTTGACGCCTTTCCCTTTCATCTCAGCTGGCATCGCCGCTATCAGAAGGACCCGGCACACCGCTGGCTGCGCGAACAGATCATCGCGTGCTGTCGCAGGCTGCCTGATCAGGGCGAGCTGACGTAAATGCGTATGCATCAGCCCGGCTTTCCATCCTTCGCGCTAGCGCCTCACGCCAGCTGGCGATACTGGCCCTTGAAGTACAGCAGGGGGCCGCTTGGGGAAGCCTCGCCCTGGTTGAGTCGGAGCGCCTTTACCTCGCCAATCACGATAAGGTGATCCCCGGCGACGTGCTCTGCGTGAATGTCGCAATCGAGCCAGTGCAGGGTATCCGGAATCAACGGGTTGCCTAGCGGTGATGCTTGCCACTCGATACCTTGCCACTTGTCGGCCCCCTGGCGGGCAAACTGATTCGAGATCGGCGCCTGTTCAGCGGACAGCATGTTGACCGCGAAGCGGCCGGCCTGGCGGATCTTGGGATAGCTGTAAGAGGTCGATTTGACGCTGAAGGAGACCAGCGGCGGATCCATCGATACGCTGTAAAAGGACTGGCAGGTGAAACCGATTGGCTCACCCTCAGCAAGAGAAGAGATCACGGTGATTCCGGACGCATAGTGCCCAAGGGCCTCGCGGAAGCGGGCCGGCTCGATCACAGCCCTCGGCATATGAACTTGGCCGGTCCTTGCCATAGCGGGTGAGCCAGAAACAGCGGGTGAGCCAGAAACAGCGGATGAGCCAGCGACGGCGGGTGTAGCGGGGTCTGAAACAACGCCTGAAACAACGTCAGAAGATGGGGCAGGGAACGACATGGTGACTCCGGAAACGTCAGACGGCATGGACGCCGCGAGGCGATCACGGCGGCCATGGGAAAGAACGGAGGGTGCGCGCCTGGTTTAGCGTGTCAGCTCCTGGCGGACAATCGCTGCCCCCTGACTGAGGGCATCCATCTTGGCCCTGGCGACCTGGCGGGACAGCGGCGCCATGCCGCAGTTGGTGCAGGGGTAGAGCTTGTCGGCGTCGACGAACTGAAGTGCCTTGCGCAGGGTGTTGGCCACCTCTTCCGGGGTCTCGATGGTATTGGTCGCAACGTCGATGGCACCGACCATGACCTTCTTGCCACGAATCAGCTCGATCAGCTCCATCGGAACCCGCGAGTTGTGGCATTCCAGAGAGACAATATCGATGTTGGACTGCCTGAGCTTGGGGAAGACCTCTTCGTACTGGCGCCACTCGGAGCCCAGACTGCTCTTCCAGTCAGTGTTGGCCTTGATGCCGTAGCCGTAGCAGATGTGAACGGCCGTCTCGCACTTCAGGCCCTCGATCGCTCTTTCCAGTGTGGCGATGCCCCAGTCATTCACTTCATCGAAGAAGACATTGAAGGCCGGTTCATCGAACTGAATGATATCGACCCCGGCAGCCTCCAGTTCCTTGGCTTCCTGATTCAGAATCTTGGCAAATTCCCAGGCCAGTTTTTCCCGGCTCTTGTAGTGACCATCGTAGAGGGTATCGATCATGGTCATGGGGCCGGGCAGTGCCCACTTGATGGGTTGATCGGTCTGGGCCCGCAGGAAGGCGGCATCGTCCACGAAGACGGGCTTCTGGCGGGAGACGTCTCCGATGACAGAGGGCACGCTGGCGTCGTAGCGATCGCGGATGCGCACGGTCTCGCGCTGTTCGAAGTCGACGCCATTGAGGTGTTCAATGAAGGTCGTGACGAAATGCTGGCGAGACTGTTCACCATCGCTGACGATATCGATGCCGGCATGGCGCTGTTCGTGCAGGGCCAGGCGCAGCGCGTCCTGCTTGCCTTCCACCAGCTCGGCTTCCTGAAGTTTCCAGGGGGACCACAGCACTTCAGGTTGTGCGAGCCAGGAGGGTTTTGGAAGGCTGCCGGCCGTCGATGTCGGGAGCAGTGTTGTCATGATGGATAGCCTTGTCAGAAGTGAATCAGTGAGCGTAATTGGCGGACCATTGTTCAAGAATCGCGCGGTAGGGTTTGATGAAGCACTCTTCAACAAACTTCCCTTGCTCGGTCGCGAGCTGGCTGCGTTCTTCTCTGTCGTAGACGATCTGGGTCAATGAATAGTCCTGCTGCTGCAGGCTCGGCTGGTAGGACTTCCCAGCAGCTGAGTTGGCGTTGTAGATCTCCGGGCGATAGATCTTCTGGAACGTATCCATGGTGCTGATCGTGCTGATGAGCTCCAGGTTGGTGTAGTCGCCCAGCAGGTCGCCCATGAAGTAGAACGCCAACGGTGCGACGCTGCCCGGGGGCATGAAGTAGCGAACCTTCATGCCCATCTTGTTGAAGTACGCATCCGTCAGCGAATGCTCCTCCTGCAGATACTCGACACCCAGCACGGGATGATGATTTTCCGTGCGGTGATAGGTCTTGGTGCTCGACACGCTGATGCAGATGACGGGGGGCTTGTTGAAATGCTCCCTGTAGGTGTCCGAGTTCACGAAGGCCTTGAACAGGTTGCCGTGCAAGACACCGAAGTCATCGGGAACGCTGAAGGTGTCCTGCCCCTTGTTGTGTTCCTTCAGCACCAGGCTGAAGTCGTAGTCCCGGACATAGGACGAGAAGTTGTTGCCCGCGATCCCTTCGATGCGCTCGTTGGTGTGCGTATCGATGATGCGGGTCTTGAGGATTTCAATCAGCGGCAGGGCACCGTCACGGGTGGACGCATCCACGGCCATTTCTACCGAAATGATCTCCAGTTCCAGCCTGTAACGGTCACCCTTGGGGTTGTCCCAGTCAGCCAAGGCATTAAAGCGGTTGTCGATCATGCGCAGGGTGTTGCGCAGGTTGTCCTCGCGCTTTTCCCCTCTGGCCAGGTTGGCAAAGTTGGTGGTGATACGAGTGCTGTCCGACGGTTGGTAGTGTTCGTCGAAACGAAGGCTCTTAACGGTGAATGCAAAGTCGTTGTTCATCGTGGGTGCCATCCTGGTTCCTGAGAGGTGAATCCAAGGCGTCTGGAGATCCAGTCGTCCTTCGACGGTGCCTTTCGGGTCAAACGGTTGATCTCGTCAAGGTGTGCTAGCTCACCGGTAGCTTGCGCGCTGGTCGTGACGAGCTGGTCGTGACGAGCTGACCGTGACGAAATAGTGATGACGATTATCAAGACACTTCTAAGATGAGGCAAACTGAAGTTTCTCATTGTTAACTTCAAATTTATTCATGCAGGGGGGGGCGATACAGCAGCGTGCAGGAACGTCTTTGCATTCGATAAAACCGAATGGTCTATCAGATTTATGTCGCTTTTTTTCGATATTATTGTTGGTTTAATCTTTCTTCAACGCGACAGAGACGCTGATCGCGACACCCACTACACGGTCATGAAGAGAGACACACCATGAAACTCAAGCCCGCACTGTTCACTCTGCTTTTCGCCACTGCCCCTGTCACAGCAGCCCTCACTGCTCCTGCAATCGCTCAGGCAGGTCAGGCTTCTGCCCTCACCGCGAGATTGCATGAGCCGCTCTCCTCTCAGGCGCAGCCGCTTAGCGGTACTGCCATCGAGGCGAATGCCACTAAGGTCAGCATGGAAGGTAGCACTGCCATGGCGCAGGCCCGAGCTAACCTGCAGGCACGCCACCTGCGCCACACCTCGGCGACTGCAGACAGCAATGGGCTGCAGCTGAGCCTTGACGCGACCAAGTAATCCGGAAAGGCGTCGGCCTGGAGGCTTGCGCAAGATCGACCGAGTGCTTCCCTCGGTCGTGACAATACGAACACCGTCAGTGCCACATCCATCCGCTGACTCACCGAGAGTGGAATCGCCGGGATCGCGTTCGACTCTCTATGGCAACCGCCCGGACCCCCGTGCTGTGGCAACCGCACGAACACTCTTGGAGATATCATGAACACATCAGTCGTTAGCCGCGTCATTAGCAGTTCAGACAGCCTGGCCCCCCTGGCCCTGCGTGTGCCCGCCGGCATCATTTTCATGGCACATGGTGCCCAGAAGCTCTTTGGTTGGTTTGGCGGCTATGGTCTGGAAGGCACAGGACAGTGGATGGCCTCCATCGGACTTGAGCCGGGGTACTTGATGGCGCTGGCGGCTGGCAGCGCAGAGTTCTTTGGCGGTCTGGCGCTGTTGATAGGGCTGCTGGTGCGCCCGGCAGCGGTGGTGCTCGCGTTCACCATGCTGATGGCGATCTTCAGCGTCCACGCTGCAAACGGACTGTTCATGAGCAATAACGGCTATGAATTCGCCCTGTCGTTGTTGGCGATTGCTACCTCTCTCGCGATCAGCGGCGGTGGACGAGCCTCACTGGATGCGGTCATGGCTCGTAAGGTGTCCTGATTACCGTTGTCCGACTTTTCGACGCCCCATACCCGACCTATCCACGACTTGATCATGACCTTGATGCGTCGCCACGCGTGATCCTTTTGCGGCGGCTGCGCTTCACCAGGTGCTGCCTGTAGGAGGCAATATGAGACTTCGACATGCCCATGAACGCGGACGTGCTAACCACGGCTGGTTACGCTCTCACCATACTTTTTCGTTTGCCAGCTACGTGGATCCACGACACATGGGGTTCAGATCGCTGCGAGTCATCAACGAAGATCGTGTGACCGGTGGTGCAGGGTTTGGCACCCATCCCCACGAGGACATGGAAATTATTTCATACGTGCTGTCGGGGACGATGGCGCACCAGGACAGCATGGATAATGGCTCTACCATGCGGCCTGGAGACGTGCAGCGGATGTCGGCAGGCACGGGAGTGTTGCATAGCGAATTCAACGCTTCACCCAGTGAAGAGCTGCACTTCCTGCAGATCTGGATAGAACCTCGAGAGCGAGGCATCGCTCCCAGCTATGAGCAGCGCTCGTTCCCGCCGGAGGATAGACAGGGCCGCTGGCGCCTGGTGGTCTCACCGCAGGGGCTGGACGATTCCGTCAGCGTGAATCAGGACGTCAACCTGTATGCGGGGCTGTTCGATGCGGGCGAAAGCGCCGAGACGCCGGCAACACGCCACGCATGGCTGCATGTGGCCAAGGGCGAGGTTGCGGTCAACGGGCAGCTTATGTCCGCAGGCGATGCGGCGGCGTTTGAACCGGGAGAAGAGGTCAGGGTCGTCGGCATCGCGGCGGCTGAGGTGCTGCTGTTTGACCTTGCCTGACCTGACCTGACCTGACCTGACCTGGCCAGACCTGGCCTTGGACGGCCACCACCCTGCATGCCGTGGCTAGAGACCCAGGCCGACGTCGTCGCTCGCGACGTCAGCCTGGGGCGCGCCGACATCACCGTGCGGCTCAAGACCGCTTCAGACAAGCTGCGAGGAATGGTGGCCAGTGATCTTCCATTCTCCTGCGATTTCTTCAAAGGTGAACAGGAAGCGCGCGGGAATGGTGGCCATATCACCCTTTATGAGATAGCTGAAGACGTAGTGGCCACCGATGACGACGGTGCCCAACTTGCGACTGACACGGCGAGAGAATTCGCCGAGCTCGCAGCTAAGGTCTTCGTTGGCGAGAAAGGCATCGAAGTAGGCCTGCCTGGCAAGTCGGTCTTCTCTCACGTCGTTGGCGACAGTCGGCACAAGAATGGCGTCTTCGGCGTAAAGCGCCAGCAGGGTCTCCTTCTCTCCACGACTGACGGCAATCGCCCATCGCTCCAGCGTTCGGGTGGCAGCGTCAAGGCAGAACTGCGCGTCCCGTTCAGTCAATGGCGGGGAGGTCGGGTGGGGCATGGTGAATGGCTCTCCATAACAGTGTGGGAATGAACAGACGCCGCCGACAGGGCGGGTGTCGGCGACGTCAGGGCAGGGGAGTGGCTCGTTTGACGCTCACTCCTCGAGCCCTAGCCCTAGCCCTTGGTGCAGCCGGTCATGCCGTCTGCCAGTCGCTGCAGCAGCTGTGAATAGAGACCGGGCCCCAGGTCCAGGTCGACACCGAGGGGGTCCATCACGATGGAGGTGTTGACCTCTGTTCCCTCGAACACGCTGTCAATCAGGGCAGGGTTGAACTGGGGTTCGCGGAAGACGCATTGGATGTTGTCGTCGCTGACACGGGTCTGGATCTCGCGAATTCGCGCCGGGCTCGGGTCTGATGCATCGCCAAGGGCGATGGCCCCGGAGGCAGGGACAGCGAAGCGGTTCTCGAAGTACTGGTAGGCGTCGTGGAACACGATGAAGCGAACCCCTCGTGCGTCATCCAGTTGGTTATCCAGCCGCTGAATCAGCTCGTCCAGGTCAGCCTGGCCGTTCGCTGCGTTCTGGCGATACGTAGCGGCGTGCTCTGGGTCCAGTTCTGCCAGGGTGGTCGCAATCGTATCGAGCCATGCCTTGGCATTGACAGGATCAAGCCAGCCATGGGGGTCCATGCCGTCGTGTGCATGGCCATGTTCGTGATCATGATCGGTATGCTGGTCGTGATCGTGATCGGCATGGTCATGATCGTGGTCGGCATGGTCGTGATCGTGGTCGTGGTCGGCATGGTCGTGATCGTGATCGCCATGTTCGTCGTGCTCGCCATGGTCATGATCGCCATGTTCGTGACCATCGTGATCGTGATCTTCGTGATCTTCGTGATCTTCGTGATCTTCGTGATCTTCGTGATCTTCGTGATCTTCGTGATCGCCATGATCATGGGCTTCAAAGGTAGCGCCTTGGCGATATGCCAGTGTCACCGTGCCGGGAGCTTCCATCAGCTCCACTTCGCGAGCGCCATCCGCCAGGGAAGTCCTGGCTCGCTCAAGCCACGGCGTCAGGCTGTCACTGACCCAGAACACGGCGTCGGCGCTGGCCAGTGCCTGCGCTTCGGAAGGGCGCATGGAATAGCCGTGGGGCGACGCACCGGGCTGGATGACCAGCTCTGGCGATCCCAACTCTCCCATGACCTGGGCCACCAGCGCATGCACCGGTGGGATATCCACCGCCACGTTGGGCACGTCAGCGACGGCAATGGCCGGTGTCAGCAGCCATGGCAAGCAGAGCGGACGCAGTAGCGGTTTTTTCATCGTGTTCTCCCGGAAGGTATCGACGTGGACAGCTGACGTGGTGACGCCACGCTTGTGGAATAAAACGTTATATTATAACATTAACTGCCTGGTCAATGAGAGCCCCGTAAACCTGAGCCTCGTCAATAGCGCCCGCCCTGGTTCGGGGTCGCGTGTACGGGGCCAGCGACAGCTCATCCTTCTCCCACGACGGCGCGTCCCAGTCTCGTGACAGCACGTCCGTGCGAGTGGCCAGAAGAGCCGTCATGCCGCGCGCCGCGCACGGTGGCTGTGAATATCATGTCTCTGCGCGTGAGCGGCGCAGCAATAGCCAGTTGGAGAGCCTCCATGCCCTTGCTGTCCATCGACAATTTGTCTGTCGCCCTAGGGGGCCATAGCGTGTTGGAGGGCATCGACCTGAGTGTCGATCGCGGCGAAATCGTGACCCTGGTGGGCCCTAATGGCTCCGGAAAGTCGACTCTGTTGCGCGCCATCATCGGTGCAGTAAGGCCATCGCGGGGGCGTGTGACCCGGGAAGCTGGGCTGGTCATCGGTTATGTACCACAGCGGTTGGCCATCGACCCGACGCTGCCGTTGACCGTGTTTCGCTTTCTTAATCTGCCGCGCCGGCATTCGCGTCAGGCGCTGGCTCAGGCGCTGGTGCAGGCGGGAGTGCCGGAGCTCGGGCAACAGCAGGTCGCGGACCTGTCAGGAGGCCAGTTTCAGCGAATCTTGCTGGCGCGAGCCCTGCTGGAAAAGCCTGACCTGCTGTTGCTTGATGAAGCGACTCGAGGCCTCGACCACCGCGGCACCGCGGACTTTTATCGGCAGATCGCCAAGGTTCGCAGCGAGCTTGGATGTGCGGTAATGATGGTCAGCCATGAACTGCATGTGGTCATGCGGGCGTCGGACAGAGTGGTGTGTCTCAATGGCCACGTGTGCTGCCAGGGCACCCCTGAACGCGTGCTCGCATCACCGGTTTACCGCCAGCTGTTTGGCCCTGACACCAGTGATGCGCTGGCGTTTTATCGGCATTCGCATCCACAGCCGTCGTCTTCCCAGTGCCTGGCCCCAGAGGACGCGGGGGCCGAGGCGCCGCCGACCACTCCAGCGAAGGCGGCAAACGACAGGCTGATGGAGGCGTCTCGCTGATGTTTGACGATTTTCTTGTGCGAGCTGTGTTGGCCGGTCTGGGAGTCGCCCTGGCGGCTGCACCGCTCGGGTGCTTTGTTGTCTGGCGACGGATGGCGTATTTCGGCGACGCGACGGCGCATGCTGCGATTCTTGGGGTGGCTCTGTCGTTGCTGCTGTCCACCTCCATGTTGGCGGGCGTACTGGCCGTTTCGCTGCTGATGGCGGTGGTGGTCTCTCAGCTGAGTGGACGGGGCTATGCCATGGACACTCTGCTCGGCGTCATGGCGCATTCGGCGTTGGCCTTTGGGCTGGTCGCGGTGTCCTTTGTGTCGGGTGTACGCATCGACCTGATGGCGTATCTGTTCGGCGATATCCTTGCGGTGGGCAAGAGCGACCTGATGATCATCGCCGCTGGCGCGATTCTGGTGGTTAGCCTGGTGGGATGGCGCTGGTCGGCGCTGTTGACCGCCACGCTGGATGAAGACCTCGCCAGGGCCAGTGGTATCGACCCGCGGCGGGAGCAGCTGGTGCTGACGCTGTCGCTGGCGGTGGTGGTCGCGGTGGCACTGAAGGTGGTGGGAGTGCTGCTGATTGCGGCGCTGCTGATCATTCCGGCTGCGGCCGCGCGCCCGCTGTGTCGTACCCCGGAAGCCATGGCGCTGGTGGCGGCGAGCATTGGCGCCTGTTCGACCACTGGCGGGCTCCAGGCCGCCTATTGGCTGGATACGCCGACAGGGCCCACCATTGTCAGTCTTGCTGCGCTTATATTCGTTGTGACCAGCGTGGTGGGGCGTGTTTGCTATTCCCGGTCTAGGGCCGTGGGTCCCGAGTGACGACGGCTTTCAGACGACGGCTCTCACACTGCAGCGCACGCTTGGTGGTTGACCAAGCGTGCGCTGCTGCATGTGCGCTGGGTGCTTAAACGTCGTTGCCCAGGGTCTTGAGTTGCTCGGGGCTCAAGGCCAGGTCGTCATTGCGGTTGACGCCGATGCCCTGGTCGATGATGGTGCGCGCGATCTCCTGAGCTTCTTCGAGGGAATGCATCAGGTAGGTGCCGCACTGGTGCTCGTTGAGCTCAGGAATATCTTCCATGCGCTTCACGTTGAGCACGTCGTTCATGGCCGCCTGCCAGGCGTCGGCGACGGCTTGCTCGCTGGGGCTGCCCAGCAGGCTCATGTAGAAACCGGTGCGGCAGCCCATCGGCGAAATATCGATGATCTCGACGCTGTCGCCGTTCAGGTGCTGGCGCATGAAGCCGGCAAACAGGTGCTCCAGGGTATGAATGCCCTTTTCCCCCATCATGCTCTCGTTCGGCCGGTTGAAGCGCAGGTCGAACACCGTGATGGTGTCACCCGAAGGCGAGCGCATGGTCTTGGCCACGCGTACTGCCGGGGCATTCATGATGGTGTGGTCAACGGTAAAGCTGTCGAGAAGTGGCATGTTGGCTCCTGCAGATATAACGCAAGGGCACGACGTCGCGCGTCGCGCCCATTGCAAGCATGATGCTCAGGCCTCCTGGGGGAGCGTGGCGCAAGCCAGGCGCTCGAGGCGCAGTGCCTGTTCGCGGCGCTGAGCGTTGTGGTCGGGAGCCTGACATTGTTCTTCGAGCAGGGCAATGGCTTCTTGCACCGGCATGCTGCCAAGGTCGCTGCCGTCACGCAGGCGCACCGTGACCTTGCCCTCGGCGGCTTCGCGATTGCCGACAATCAGCAGGTACGGGATCCGGCTCAAGGTCTGCTCCCGGATCTTGTAGCCGATCTTCTCGTTGCGCACGTCGGCATTCGCCCGTATCCCTGCTCCCTTCAAGGCATCTGCCAGCAGCTCAGCGTAGTCCCGCTGGGCCTCGGTAATCGACATGACCACGGCCTGCTGTGGCATCAGCCAGGCGGGAAGCTTGCCCGCGTGATGTTCGATCAGGATGCCGATGAAGCGCTCGAGCGAGCCAAACAGGGCTCGATGGAGCATGACGGGCCGCTGTCGTTGGCCCTGCTCATCCACGTAGTCGATGCCAAATCGCTCGGGCAGGTTCATGTCGACCTGCAGGGTTCCGCACTGCCAGTCGCGGCCGATGGCATCGCGCAGCACGAACTCCAGCTTGGGTCCGTAGAAGGCTCCTTCGCCCGGGTTGAGGGTGTAGTCCAGCGCCATGGCGTCGAGGGCTGTCGTCAATGCTTGTTCAAGGCGATCCCAGACAGCATCGCTGCCCATGCGGTTGTCGGGGCGGGTCGACAGCTTGATGTGGACGTCATCGAAGCCGAACTCCCGATAGATATCCAGCACCAGCGCGACCACCTGCTGACACTCCTCGTTTATCTGCTCCGGCGTGCAGTAAATGTGGGCGTCGTCCTGGGTGAAGTGGCGCACCCGCAGCAGGCCATGCAAGGCACCGGATGGCTCGTACCGGTGTACCTTGCCGAATTCACCCATGCGAATGGGCAGGTCACGGTAGCTCTTCAGTCCGTGGCGATAGAGCAGCACGCTGCCGGGGCAGTTCATCGGCTTCAGCGCAAGATCCCGTCCGTCCTCGGTCTGGGTGGTGAACATGTGGTCCTGATAGTTCTGCCAGTGCCCGGAGGTTTCCCACAGACTGCGGTCCATCATGTCGGGTGTGTTGACCTCGACATAGCCGCTACTGGCCTGGCGGCGACGCATGTAGGCGATCAATGTCTGCAGCACCTGCCATCCGCCTGGGTGCCAGAACACCGCACCGGGCGCTTCTTCCTGGAAGTGGAAAAGCCCGAGCTGGCGTCCCAGGCGCCGATGATCACGACGCTCGGCTTCCTCAAGACGCTGGACATAGGCCTTGAGTGCCTTGCGGTCCGCCCAGGCGGTGCCGTAAATCCGCTGTAGTTGGGCGTTGCGAGCGTCACCGCGCCAGTAGGCACCCGACAGCTTGGTCAGCGCGAAGTGCTTGAGAAACCGGGTATTGGGAACATGGGGGCCACGGCACATGTCCACGTATTCCTGGTGGAAGTAGAGGCCCAGGGTGGCTTCCTGCGGCATCTCCTCGATTAGGTGAAGCTTGTAGCTTTCGCCGCGCTCGCGAAAGATCTCTATGGCCTGGTCGCGGGGCAGGCGGCGCTTGATGACGTCGTAGTTCTGCGCGATCAGTGACGTCATGCGTTCAGCGATGGCTTGCAGGTCATCAGGGGTGAAGGGCCGTTCGTGGGCGATGTCATAGTAGAAGCCGTCTTCGATGACTGGCCCGATCACCATCTGGGCGTCTGGGTAGAGCTGTTTGACCGCGTGCCCCAGCAGGTGCGCGCAGGAGTGGCGCAGGATATCGAGCCCTTCGGGATCGCTGGGGGTGATCACCTGGACCCGGGCATCCCGGTCGATGGGGTCGCAGGCATCCACCAGCACGTCGTTGACGCGCCCGGCCAGGGTTTGCCGAGCAAGCCCCGGACCGATAGCGGCGGCGATATCTGCGACTGTAGTAGGCGAAGGCAGTGTGAGCTCGCGCTCATCCGGCAGTGTGATGGTGACGTGCGGGGCGGCCGCGGGGGCGCTGTCATTCATGTCGGTTCTCACGATGAAACGTCGTGGCGGTAGAGAAACCCGGGTTCAGATCGCGCCAGCGCGGTGACCCAGGAGGAGGCTGAGAAGGCATGGGGGCGGCCTGTGGGTGGCCTGTGGGTGGCATAGGACTGGCCCCAGAGGACATCACGCTTGCTCTCGCCAATTCCACTGGCTACGAGCCACGGCGTCATGGGCATGCAGGCTTTCTGCGTGCACCACCTTCAGGTAAAAACCGTCGATACCGGGCTGGTCCCGCAGGACCTGGTGCACGCGACGAGCGGCGTCTTCGCAGAACATCAGGTTCTGTCCGTTAGCGAGGGCAAAGGCCTGCTCGTCAACCCGTTTGACGGCGGTCTGCAGGGCAGTGCCGAGGGCCTTTTCCACCCGATCGACGATGGTCTCCAGCGGCAGTTCCGTAAGCTCTGTCGACAGGCGCAGCGACAGGTGCGCCTGACTGCGCTGGCTATGGGGGGTGGCCAGGATGCCTTGCTCACTGCCGAGCCAGGCGTGTACCGCCTCTCGGGTGACGGGGGTATCGGTGAAGTCTTCATCGAACGCCTGCTGAATCAACTGGCGTGCCAGCGCCGCCGAGCAGGGACAGGTCGATGAATAGCCGATGCTGACGTCGAGCACGGCGCTGACCTGGCCACTTGCGCTACGTCGCATGCGCAGCGCGAAGGGATAGGTCTTCCACCCTGACAGCGGGCTGATCAAGGCGGGGCGTCGCAGCAAGGCCTCGCCCTCCAGGTCCAGATAGGCCTGCTGCGAGAGCTGTTGGTGGCTGTCCAGAAAGTTGTTGAGGACGTCGTTGACGCGGGGCAACGTCAGCGGCACGTCCTCAAGCTCAGCCAGTGCAAGGTACAGGCGTGACATGTGGATGCCGCGAACCGCGGGATCATCAAGGCTGACACCGGCCGATGCGCGGCCCGCAATGGTCTTGCCGGCGACCTGCAGTGGCAGGGCGATGCCCTCCATGCCGACCCAGTCCAGGGGAACTGAGTGAGTTGCAGGGGCGGCGGCGATATCTTCCAGAGGGTGCGATGTCATAGAAAACTCAATGTGTGACTAGGTGGCGTGGGCCATGGCCTCGTGCATCTGCGGGTGGTGCAGCTGGGCTAGCTATCGAAGTAGGTGAACAGCTGCGTCACCGTATCGGCGGCCACACCACTGGTGATGAATACAAAGCGAGAAACGCCGTCTGGACAGGCGTCTGGCGGCAACGGGACGGGAGGGTGAAAGATATGCTGGACGCCATGCAGCGCCAGCGGCTGGTCTCGGTTGGCCACGTTAACGATGGCCTTGATCCGCAGCATTCTGTCGCCCAGCAGGCTCAGTAGAAGGTCCAGCCAGTCCTCTAGTACTTCGGCGGCAATCGGCGTCTCGACAGTGAAGCAGAACGAGCGAATCTGCTCGCCGTGGCGGCTCACGGGAGCGTCGTTGGAGACGCTGAGCATGGGCGTCGGCGCGCCGCAGGCGCCAGTCCCGATAGAGACGCTGGCGCCAGTCCCGACAGAGACGCTGGAGAACGAGCTGACCTGTAGATAGGCGCCGGCCCCGAGCCAGCCCTGAACCTGCGGCGCATCCTTGGCCGACGCTGGCAGGCGCCGGGCGGTGAGGCGTGCAGCATCGATTTCGCCATTCAGGACCTCGATCTGCTCGGCGGCAGGGTTGATCTCGGCCAGCTGCCTCGAGAGATCGTTCAGGCGTATCCCACCCACCAGATCGGTCTTGGTCAGCAGCAGGCAGTCAGCGACCGCAGCCTGGCGCTGTGACTCGCCATGGGCATGAAGGGTAGAGAGACCATTGGCCGCATCGACCAGGCAAACAACGCCGTCTAGACGGAAGCGCTGGGCCAGCCAGTGATCGGTCATCAAGGTCTGGAGAATCGGCGCAGGATCGGCAAGCCCGGTAGTCTCGATGATCATTCGGGACACCGGGCGCGCCTCGCTTTGGTTCAGCTGCTCCACGGCTTGCTGCACGCTGCGACTGAGGTCGCCGCGAATCGTGCAACACAGACAGCCACTGCTCATTTCGACGACGGTGTGCTCATCGCCCTCTGCCACCAGCCGGTGATCCAGGCCTATGTCACCGAACTCGTTGATCACCACCAGCGCATCGCTCATGGCCGGCTGGCGCACCAGATGATTGAGCAGTGTCGTCTTGCCGCTGCCAAGAAAGCCGGTCAGCACGGTCACCGGGATAGGTTCGGCATTCTGCATGGTTTACTTCCAGGCGGGGAAGGGGTCGGGCAGCGTTGCCCAGGCGTCCTTGCCCTCCAGCAGCAATGACTCGCTGATCAGGCAGTCATCCAGCGCTTGGCGGATACGCGCTTCGTCGAGGTTCTGGCCGATGAAGACCAGCTCCTGTCGCATGTCGCCGAAGGGCTCTTCCCAGCGTTCCATGATGGAGGCGCGATAGTCGGGGTCTTCGGGCCAGTTGATCTCAGGGATCGCCTTCCAGAACATGCCGGCAAAGCCGTAGTGGGCGATACCCCCAGCCTGGCTCCACTGGCCGGCAAAGGTCGGCCGCGTGGCCAGCCAGAAGAACCCCTTGGAGCGCAATAGCTTGCCGCCAAACCAGTTGCTGTGCAGCAGCTCGAAGAAGCGCTGTGGATGGAAAGGACGTCGTGCGTGGTAGGCAAAGCTGGAGATGCCGTATTCCTCGGTCTCTGGCACGTGCTCACCGCGCAGTTCCTTGAGCCATCCCGGCGCTTGCTGGGCCCGCTCGAAGCTGAAGCGCCCGGTATCCAGCACCTTGTCCAGGGATACCTTGCCATGGGCGATGGGCAGCAATTCGGCCTCGGGGTTGAGGGCGCGCAGCACGCTCGTCAGCTCTTCAAGTTCGGCCTGGCTAAGAAGGTCAGTCTTGCTGATCAGCAGCACATCGCAGAATTCGATCTGGTCGACCAGCAGGTCGGCCACATTGCGCTCGTCGTCTTCTCCCAGGCTTTCCCCGGCCTCTGCCAGGGATTGGGCCTCGCGATACTGGCTGAGGAAGTTGGCGCCATCGACCACGGTCACCAGAGTATCCAGGCGGGCGACGTCGGACAGGCTACGACCTTGCTCGTCGGCGAAGGTGAACGTTTCAGCGACGGGAAGTGGTTCGGAAATGCCGGTGGACTCGATCACCAGCGTGTCGAAGCGCCCTTCCTCGGCCAGTCGTCGTACTTCGATCAGCAGATCCTCGCGCAGCGTGCAGCAGATGCAGCCGTTGCTCATCTCGACCAGCTGTTCTTCGGCCCGGTTGAGAGTGACCTCGCCTGCCTGGTCTGGTGCACCCCTGACCAGGGCCGCGTCGATGTTGACCTCACTCATGTCATTGACGATGACCGCCACTCGGCGTCCTTCGCGATTGGCCAGGATATGGTTGAGCAGGGTGGTCTTGCCGGCGCCGAGAAAGCCGGACAGAACGGTCACCGGAAGGGGGGCGGCTGAGGGGGTCATGCGCTTTCTCCTCGCATCTTGCGATAGTGGTGTTCCCGTTGCTCCTGGCGTTCCTTGGCCTCAAGGGTCAGCTTGGCGGTAGGGCGCAGCAGCAGCCTGGGAATGCCGATGGGTTCGCCGGTTTCGATGCAGTAGCCGTAGTCTCCGGCATCGATCCGACGAATGGCTGAGTCGATATTGGCGATCAGGCGGGTTTCGCGATCGGCCTGACGCAGCTGCAGCCTCAGCTCCTCTTCAAAGGCGGCTTGGTCAAGTTCGTCGCTATCCCGCTCGTGGGACGCCATATTGGTCCGTATTTCCCTCAGGTGGGTCTCGATCTGGGCCCTCTCCGACAGCAGCCGCTGGCGGAAAAATGCGAGCTGCTCTTCATTCATGTAGTCGTCGTCCGACATGGCCAGAAGACGGGTCTCTTCAGGAGACGACATCGCGGTGTTCTCCAGCGATAGGGGTGAATCACGGTGTGTTGGCAGCACGCGTTGGCTTGGCTTGCGTCGTGATCACTGGCTGATCATCCGTACCGACCGCCAGGCGTTGGCGCCACGGTGTGGATTCGAGCTACCACAGCTCGTCGCGCCCAAGCTGTGGGTGCAAAGTTATAACATAACAAAAAGAGGTTGCGAAGCAGGGCCGAGACGGTCGAAGTACACATGGGGGGACAAAGTCGAATAGCGCGATGCTTAGTGTGGTGTTTAGCGCGAGATAGAGGAGAGGGGGAGGCGAGAGGGAAGCGAGAGGGAAGCGAGAGGGAGGCGAGCCCCCGCTACACCAGGCACCCTGGGAGGTTAAAAGGACTCGCTATGGAGGCGAGCGGCGGGGACGCCGTAGCTGATGAAATCATCGGTCAAGTTCGCTACGAAAGCAGAGGGGCCGCACACAAGATAGTGTATTTCGGGATGACCAGCGGTCTCGAGCACGGCAGCGGCGCTGAGGCGTCCAGCAACGTGGAAGTCATGTCCGAGGCGATCTTCCGGGGCCGGCTGACTGTAGAAGATGCGCTGGTGTAAGTGGGCATGACGAGCCACCAGTTCGTTGACTTCCTGGCGCAGGGGATGTTGATCGCCTCGGCGAGCTCCGTGAAGGTACCAGGCGGGGCGTCCTTGTCTGGCCGCCGCGTGAAGCATGGCGACCATAGGGGTGAGACCAATACCCGCACTGATCAATGCCACCGGTGTCTCTTTGCCAGGCAACACGAAGTCTCCGGAGGGCCTGCCTGCCTTGATGATTGCTCCTTCGCCAAGAACGTCGTGCAGGTAGCGTGATACCAGGCCGTAGGCCTCGCGCTTGATACTGAGACGGTAGTGTTGGCTATCGGCAGGATCACCTGACAGCGAGTAGCTACGCGAGGTGGTGCCAAGCTGTCCTGGAATCTGCATGTCCACGTTGAGGTGCTGGCCTGCGGTGGCCGGTTCTAGGGGATGTGCGTCGACAGGTGCGAGGTAGAAGGAGGTGACGTCCTTGCTCTCGCGTACCTTGCGCTTGATCGTGAGGTCTCGTCTGTATTGAAGATCTCGCTGCCAGCGAAGTGACAGCACATGGCGGCGTTCCAGTATGCGTTCGATAGTGACGTGTATAAATCGCCTGGCTTGTGGGTCGGAGGACGCCCCCGGGCTCCAGTCGATTCGTGCGGTGCCACTGATGTGCAGCAGGCTGCCTTGGTTGAAGTCCACGAAGACCAGACCCACCCGTGGATCCTTGAGCAGATTGCCGATGGTGTTGAAGAAGTTGTTACCCGCATAGTCCGGAATGACCAGCTCTTGCTCGCTCTCTACCTTGACGAAGCCCGGCGCGCCCCCACGATGCGAAGCGTCGAAGCCGTTGTGACGTGCTTCGGAGTGATCGTGATGGCCAGACCCCATAAACATCGTGTCGGCGCGTTCAATCCAGTGAATGTGGTCGCGTGTCAGCTGGCTGAAGCGCTTGAGCGTGCCCGGCGCGTCGGCTTGGGTACGCGATAGTGTGCGCTGTTGAATGTACTGGGGGCAGTTGCCAAAGGACTGCTGAACGTCGATGACGTAGCCATCGGAGGACCGTGAAATTCGCCCGTTGAAGCGATTCCTGCGTCGGCTGGCGAGATCGATGCCCAGCACTCCCACGTCACCGCCTGAGAATAAGCGCTCGGCTAGCGGATCACTCGGCTCTGGCTCGGTACGGAGGCTCAGCTGATAGGGCGTGGGAGAGTGCAGAAATCCGTCGGCCCCCTCCAGCACAGTGACCCAGGTACGACCGTTCAGGTCGCTACCTGCCATGACCAGAAAGGGCAGAGCAGTGTGGAAATCTCGATGCTGGTCGGGCAGAAAGTCTCGAATAAAACCGCCTGCCCAACTGGCAACGTCGCCGACACCCGCACGATGCTGGGCCTCGCGTTCGCCCTGATGGAAGGGAGTGGTGGGCACTTGCGTCATGGATATCCTCGCAGGATCTTGGAGGGGAACTGATTGATGGAACTGTATTTAGGGTCGTCGATGAGCTCTGAAATATGACGGTTAGGCCGGGCGCAGCTCTGGGGCCACAACCGGTGACGATGCCATGGCCACGAAGCCAGGAAGTGCGCGCACGCGCTGCAGCCACGTATGCACGCTCGGATAAGGCCTCAAGTCGACGCCGCCTTCTGGGGCATGGGCGATATAGCTGAAGAGCGCTACGTCTGCGAGCGTCGGTCGCCCAGTGGCGAGCCATGCTCGAGTGGATAGGTGAGTGTCCAGGATACCTAGCAGGTCGTGAGCCTTTTCTACTGCTGCCGAGTGATCCAGCGGGACATCGAATACCTTGACGAGGCGAGCGGCGCAGGGGCCTGCAAACAGGTTGTCGGCAGCAATGGTCAGCCAACGCTGCACTTCGGCCGCGTCCTTGGGTGAGGCGGGAAGCCAGTCGCTGTCCGCTGCATAGTTCTTGACCAGATAAACGAGAATGGCGTTGCTGTCCGAGAGTGTATAGCCGTTGTCGTCGATGGCCGGGACGAGACCGAAGGGGCTGATCGCCAGGAATTCGGGTGCTTTGTGCGCGCGATTGGCCATATCAAGATCGACTGTCCGATAGGGCAACCCGAGCAAAGAGAGCATTAGCTCTACCCGGTGGCAGTGACCAGACTTTGGCGTGCGGTATAGGGTGATGGGGTGCGACATGATGGGTGCCTGCTGTGGAAGTGTGAGCTTAAGCCTCGGTAATGACGAGCATTGGACGGCCACTGTGGCGGGCCTCACTGCTTGATGAGCTTATCTCTCTTCGTTTAATGAATTAATATGGAAAAAAAGAAAGGCATTGTTTTATGAAATGGAGGTAGTCTGCGAATGGATCGGCTGCAAAGCCTAAAGGTCTTCATTGCGGTGGCAGAAGCCGAGAGCTTCGCGGAAGCCGCTCGCCGACTTGGCATGAGTGCGCCCTCGGTGACGCGAGGGGTGAATGCCCTTGAGGCTCGTCTAGGTACGCGGTTACTGATCCGCACCACCCGTCGAGTGCGATTGACAGAAGTAGGTCGCGCCTATCTGGAGGATGCCCGTCACGTGCTGGCGCAGCTGCAGGCCGCTGACGATGCCGCTTCCGGCGCGGCCATTCGTCCGCTCGGCGAGTTGCGACTCACCTGTCCCAATGAGTTCGGCCGGCGATATATGACGCCCATGCTGGTGGACTTTCTCGACGCCTATCCGGATGTGTCAGTGGATGTCGTGATGCTCGACCGAGTGGTCAACATGGTGGAAGAGGGCTTTGATGTGGCACTACGTATCGGTCCTCTTCCGTCATCAGAACTGGTCGCAGTCAGGGTGGGGGACGTGCGACGAGTGATCTGTGCAGCACCTGATTATCTAGAGCGCTGGGGCGAGCCTCAAAAGCCTCAAGAGCTAAAGGATCATCGCATTGCCGCGGTCTCTGCCTTGAGTCCAATCGTCGAATGGCGCTTTGGACGTGACGAAAAGGACACCGTGAGGATAAGTCCTCGGCTACGTCTGAGTAGCGTGGCTGCGGGGATCGAGGCAGCGTGTCACGGCTGGGGGCTGACGCGTGTGCTGTCGTATCAGATCGCGGATGAGCTGGCTTCGGGCCGTCTGCGCGTGGTGCTGCAGGATCACGAGCCCGCTCCTTGGCCGATTCATCTGGTGCATGTCGAGGGCCGGCGTGCGCCAGCGAAGGTGCGTAGCTTTGTGGATTTTGCCCGCGATCGCCTGCGTGCTCGTTTGGCAGACATGCTGGAGTGAGCGGGGCCGCAGCCGCCCTGCGGATAGTCTGACGATTGCAGCCCATTGCAATGAGACTGGCATGCGGGCTTCTGGTGTCGTCACCGATGAGTTACCGGGCCAGCCAAAGCCCAATGATCACTGCGATGGCGACGGTGAGGAAGAAAATGCGGTTGCGCTGACGCGTATCACGACGGGGCTTGGAGGACACGTGAAATACCTGGCTGATGAAAGCGAATGACGAGGCGTCAGAAGCGCCGGTGGTTGCCATGAGACAGGTGCAAAGAGGACGAGACTCCACGGAGGCGACCGAAGGCCTACGTCCCACTGCCGGCAAGCCACTTGAGCACGGCGCTGACTCGCCATAGGGTAAACTCGTTAGCCTGCTGACGCTACCGGCGGCCGGATTGCCGCTGCCCCTATGATGATGAGCGAAGGACAATGACCGAGTCACACCGCCCGACCTTGCTGTTTGCCCACGCCAACGGGTTTCCCGGGGGCAGCTATCGCAGTCTGTTGGCTCCACTGAAGGAGCGTTTTGACATCCAGCCACTGGACCGGCTGGGGCATCATCCTGACTTTCCTGTCGGTCACAACTGGCTGGCCTTGCGCGACGAATATCTGGACAGTACGCGTGATCTGCCGGGCCCCTTTATCGGCGTGGGGCATTCCATGGGCGGCGTCATCACCGCCATGGCAGCGCGCCAGGCTCCTGAGCGGTTCCAGGCAGTGGTGATGCTCGACCCGCCGCTGATGCTGGGGTTGGACGCAATGGCCATGCGCCTCAGCAAATGGCTGGGCATGGTGGATCGGGTGACCCCGGCGGGCAAGAGCAAAGGGCGGCGCGCGCGCTGGGAAAGCCGCGATGCCATGCGTGCCCAACTGCGGCGCAAGGGGCTGTTTCGGGCCTTTACGCCGGAAGCCCTGGACGACTATATCGAGGCAGGCACGACGGTATTGGAAGACGGTAGTGCCGTACTGAGCTATGACCCGGATATCGAGGTCGAGATATTTCGTCACCTTCCTCACCACCTGGATCGTCTGCCCCGCGAGGTGTCGGTGCCTATCGGAGTGTTGGCGGGAGCGTCGTCGGATCTGCTGACGCCGTCGCGCTGCAGGCGGCTGAGCCGCCGCGGTATCGTGCTGGAGACGGTGCCGGGGACGCATATGTTCCCCATGGAGCAGCCGGATGCGACGCGAGAGGCCTTGCTGTCCATGATCGATCGCCTGCTGGCACCAGAGGGGGCGCGTAAATGACCCGGATTCCGACGACGGCAACCGCCATGACCCCGACAGGCGCTGCTCTGGGCTTGGCTGAAAGGCGCCTGGCTGAAGGGCGTTTGGCTGCGCTGGTCTGGGGGGAAGAGGGGGCGCCTACCTGGCTGGCGCTGCACGGGTGGCTCGACAACGCGGCCAGCTTCAGTCGTCTCGCGCCGCTGCTGGCACGTCGCCTTGGCATACGCATCGTGGCCATCGATATGGCGGGCCACGGGTTGTCACGGCCACTGGCCGGGAATCTCGATTACGCCATCTGGGACTACTGCCATGACCTGCTGGACGCCATGGACGATCTGGGGCTGGAGCGCGCACCGCTGCTGGCGCATTCGCTGGGGGCTGGGGTCGCCTGTCTGCTGGCCGCTGCGTTGCCCGAGCGGGTCGAACGCCTGGTATTGATCGACGGCCTGGGAGCTCTCACGACCGCACCGCAAGAGACGGCCCAGCAACTCGGACGGTCGCTCAAGGCGCACCGTCGCCGGCGGTCCCGCTCCCCCCGCTATGCGGATCTCGACAGCGCGGTGGAGGCACGCGTCGTTGGTGGTGCGACGCCCGTGGATGCCGAGACGGTTCGTGACATTGTGGCACGCAATCTGGCACCAGGGGACGATGGGCAGCTGCAGCTGCGCACTGATCCACGCTTGCTGCGACCCTCTCCCGTCAGGCTGACCGACGAGCAGGTCGCCCACCTGCTCGATGCTATCGCCTGCGAGGTACTGCTGATCGAGGGACGCGACGGTATCCTCGGCGACAGCCCCCGCGGCATTGCGGCGCGGGCACGGGTTCGCCAGCTGACACGGCACGTGCTTGAGGGCGGGCATCATCTGCATGCTTCGCCCAGCCATGTGCAGGCGGTGGCAGACACCATCGTCAACGCCTTGACTGGCGGCCCGGGGGCGCCTGCCGCTTCAGCCTAGCTGGCCCAGTAGCCCTGCAGCCCAACAAGCTCCGGCATGGGCATGGCGTGGGACGTCAGGCGCTCGTACCAGATGCCGGCCTCGAAGCGGCTACGCCGTGATCAGCGGTGTAAGTGTTTCCACGCAGGGGTGGACTAACCTGATAGACAGGTTCGAGGCAGCCGTATTCGCCAGAGCCTGTCAGATCATCGTGCGTCGGCAGGACGGTCATTGCCCAGCCCTCGACCTTGCCGTGGACTCGGGGACGACCCGCCGACATCAAGCGGCAGGAGGGCCACGCCATGACGACCTATCGCCACGACTGTCCGCCGGGCTTGCCCGGCAAGCGCATCGCTCTGACCTTGGGCAGCGGCGGAGCCAGAGGCTACGCCCACATCGGTGTTCTGCAGGAGCTGGCCGCGCGCGAGTACGAGATCGTCGCTATCTCGGGATGTTCCATGGGCGCTCTGATCGGCGGCATCTATGCCGCGGGCAAGCTGGAGGACTATCGGCAGTGGGTGGAGGAGCTGGGCTCGTTCGGGGTGCTGCGACTGCTCGACATGTCGTTCACTTCCATGGGCGCCATGCAGGGCAAGAAGGTCATGAGCAAGATCGAGTCCTTCATCGGTGATGTGGCCATTGAAGATCTGCCGATACCGTTCACTGCGGTGGCCACCGACCTGGTGCGCCAGCGCGAGGTATGGTTTCAGCGCGGTTCGTTGCTGAAGGCTATCCGCGCCTCCATTGCCATCCCGGGGGTGTTTACCCCGGTGGAGGACGGGCCACGCCTGCTGGTGGATGGCGGTCTGCTGAATCCCTTGCCGATCATTTCCAATGTCTCGGTACACGCGGACCTGGTCATGGCCGTCAACGTCACGGCCAACAGTCCCCAGCTGGTCACCCTGGAAGAACTGTTGCCGACCCATTGTCCCAGCTGTGACGAGTCACGCGGTGGGTCGGCGTCCCCTGCGTCTTCCCCCTCGAAGGACGAACGACGCAAGGGGGATCGAAGACACGAGGCGAAAGGGACGCCGCTGGTACGTCGGCTGCTGGACAGCGCCAATACCGAGGCCGAGGCGGATCGCGCCGAGCGGGGCACGGCGGCGCTGGGTCCCAAGGACTGGGGACGCCTGGCCACCATCCTCACCTCATTCGATATCACCCAGGCGGCCCTGGCGCGCTACAAGGAAGCGGGATACCCGCCCGATATTCTGGTGGAGGTGCCCAAGACGGTGTGTGGGTCGTTTGAGTTCCACCGGGCCAGAGACCTGATTCGGCTGGGACGTCACCTGACCTGCCAGGCGCTGGATCGTATCGAGACCTGTGGCCTGGTGGAGCATGCCGAGGTGCGTCGCTAAGCGCATCACTGGCGATTACGTTGCGGCGGATCGCCAGCGCAGGCAGTGATGCGGTGTGCCCCTAAGGAAGCGCTGCAGAAATGTAGCGAGCGATGGCAGGTCGGCTACTGCCGGAACGGAAAGTCCGGAGTTTACGAGCGGTTAAATGAGGATCTTGAGTACCGCCAGCCGTCGAGATGTCGAGCGCAGCAATTTATGCGGCGTTTTCCTACGGCGTGTGGCCACGTCTTCGCAGGAGCACGTACACCGCGCCGGTGCCGCCCTCGGCATCGGTGGCGGAGCAGAACGCCAGCACGCTTGGCCACTCCCTGAGCCAGGCATTGACGTGGCTCTTGATCACCGGGTAATCCGCGGTGGCGCCCCAGGCCTTGCCATGGACGACAATCACGCAGCGATGGCCGCTGGCGACGGAATCGCGCAGAAAGCTCTCAAGTTCAGCCCGGGCTTCTTCCAGGCTGTAGCCGTGCAGGTCGAGCCCACCCTCCCACTGGATCAATCCGCGCTTCAGCTGGCTGCGCGTCCGGTAGGGCAGGTCAGGCAATGCGAAATCGAGATACTCGGAAGGACGTACCGGCTCTACCCGACCGTCGGAGGTGCGCCCCGTCGCCACGTCATCCCCGGCACTGACCGCGGCCGCGCGTCTCGCGGCCGCGGCCTGGTCCCGCTGTGGATGCGATGTGGTGCGCGGCTTGCCGGTATCAGCGCGATTGTACCGGATGCGACGGACTCCCGCCTGTTCCAGGGCCTGGCGAAACGCGTTGATGTCGTCGTCGGGCGGTGGCTGGCGGTGGCTCATCGGGGCCTCGAGTGCGTGAATGGGGCGGTCAGTATACCGCGCTCGTCGTGGCAGTGAACCGCTGGCGCGGATACAATGCCGGACAGTCCATTTCGCTACGCCGATTGCCTGTTGCAGCGCGTGCTGCAAGGCCGGATAGCCCCATCGCGAACCCGCTCGACAGGATTCCCCCTTGGCTGATTCTTCTTCTGCCCCCTCATCCACGCGCCTTCCTGCCCAAGGGCGCGACGCTTCCTCCACGCTGGTGCTCGCCGACGGCGAACTTGCCGATGGTCTGATCACCCTGCGCGACTGCCTGCGCTGGGCCACCAGCGAGTTTCATCTGGCCGGATTGACCTACAGCCACGGTACCGATAGCGCCTGGGATGAGGCGGTAGCGCTGGTGCTGGGCGCGCTGCATCTACCCTGGGACGTTGATCCCAGCGTGCAGGAGGCCCGCTTGCTGCCGATGGAGCGCGAGCGCATCGTCGCATTGGTCCGCGCGCGTATTACCGATCGCCGGCCGCTGCCCTATCTGCTGGGCGAGGCATTTTTCGCCGGGCTGACCTTTGCCGTGGATGAACGCGTGCTGATTCCGCGCTCGCCCATCGCTGAACTGATCGAGAGCGGCTACCAGGCGTGGTTCCCGGAAGAGCCGCCGCGACGCATTCTGGACCTGTGTACCGGCTCTGGCTGCATCGGTATCGCCAGTGCCGAATATCTGCCCACTGCAGAGGTCGATCTGTCGGATATCAGCCAGGATGCCTTGGCCGTGGCGCGGGCGAACATCAATCGCCATGATGTAGGGCGTCGGGTGCGCGCGGTGCAAAGCGATGTCTTCGATGGCCTGGAGGGGCAGCGCTACGACCTGATCGTATCGAATCCGCCCTATGTGGATCTGCGGGACCTGACCACCATGCCTGAAGAGTTTCGCCATGAACCTGCGCTGGCACTGGGTGCCGGCAGCGACGGCCTGGATATCGTCCGGCGCATCCTGCGCGAGGCGAGAGCACACCTGACGGACCAGGGCGTGCTGATTGTCGAGGTGGGCAATTCTGACCATCACCTTGAAGCGGCCTTCCCCGAGGTGCCGTTCCTGTGGCTCGACTTCGAGCGCGGCGGTCAGGGCGTGTTTGCCTTGACGGCCGATGAACTCGACGCCCATGCGGCGTCCTTTGCCTGAGTTCGCCTAACACTTTCGCGATACACACAGAGGAGCGCCCATGTCCGGCAATACCTTCGGCAAACTGTTTACCGTCACCACCTTCGGCGAGAGCCACGGGATCGCGCTGGGCGCCATCGTCGATGGTTGTCCTCCTGGCATCGAGCTGAGTGAAGCCGACCTGCAGGCGGACCTCGACCGCCGGCGTCCCGGCACGTCCCGTCATACCACCCAGCGGCGCGAGCCGGACCAGGTCAAGATCCTGTCCGGCGTGTTCGAGGGAAAGACCACCGGCACATCGATCGGTCTGTTGATCGAGAATACCGATCAGCGCTCGAAGGACTACTCCAAGATCAAGGACCAGTTCCGGCCCGCCCACGCGGACTACACCTATCACCACAAGTACGGCGTGCGCGACTATCGCGGTGGCGGTCGCTCCAGCGCCCGCGAGACCGCGATGCGCGTCGCTGCTGGCGCGATTGCCAAGAAGTACCTGGCCAGTCAGGGCATTGTGGTGAGGGGCTACATGAGTCAGCTGGGTGAGCTGGCCATCGAATTTCGCGACTGGGCCTCGGTAAACGACAATCCGTTCTTCTGCCCTGACCCGGAGCGCGTGCCGGAGCTCGAGGCCTACATGGACCAGCTGCGTCGTGATCAGGACTCGGTCGGTGCCAAGATCACCGTGACCGCGGAAGGCCTGCCGCCTGGCTTGGGCGAGCCGGTGTTCGACCGTCTCGACGCTGACCTGGCCCACGGCTTGATGAGCATCAATGCGGTGAAGGGCGTAGAAATCGGTGATGGCTTTGCCAGCGTGTCACAGCGTGGCAGTGAGCATCGCGACGAGATGACCCCCGAAGGCTTCCTGTCCAATCATGCGGGCGGTGTGCTGGGGGGGATTTCCAGTGGTCAGACCTTGATCGCTCATCTCGCGCTCAAGCCGACCTCGAGCATCACCATTCCAGGACGCTCCATCGATGTGGACGGCAATCCGGTAGAGGTGGTGACCAAGGGACGTCATGACCCCTGCGTCGGCATTCGTGCGACGCCGATTGCCGAAGCGATGATGGCGTTGACGCTGGTGGACCACCTGTTGCGCCATCGCGCACAGAATAGCGAGGTTTCCGTCAGCACCCCACGGTTACGCTGAATCGCGGAGCGTGACAGGACTGCTACACTCAAGATGGCGTGAAAGGAAGATGACGAAGCAAGGCATCTTTTGCTTATTGCGTCTTGTGCTTGCTGCGCAGGGTGGCGCTGGTCAGGACAGTCGCCGTCGATATCGCTGATGTGATATTCCCCTAGCGCTGACGCAACGTCGACATATCGACCAGGGAGTAAGAGGCCAGCATGAAAATCAACGTCGAGTTCGATCTGACGCCAGAAGAATTCCGTCAGGCACTGGGGCTTCCCAATATCGAGGCCTTCCAGCAGGACCTGCTTGATCGCATTCAGCGGCAGATGGAATCCGGTGTCGAGGGCTATGACCCCATGAGTCTGATGCAGCCCTTTCTGCAGCAGCCTGCTCTGCAACAGGGCTTGTCCCAGGGTCTGGCGAGCTTTGGCAACTATCAGAAAATGATGATGGATATGCTGACTCAGGCGGCTCAGAGTGCGCGCAGTACATCGAGCTCCTCGGGCGAGTCGGAGCAGGAGTCGGGATCGGCGTCGCGGTCCAGCAGCACCGCTCGGTCGAGCAGTGCGTCTCGTCGGACAGGCAGTGCCAGCGCCAGGTCCGGCAGCAAGGACAAGGGCTGACGGCTTGGCCATGGCAACAGGCGCGGCGATGCCGGTGACGAGTGTCCCATGCATATTCGCGCAGCTCGAGGGGATGTCATGGCGCTGTCATCCTGTGTGTGCCAGACTGACCTTTGTTGCGTTGCAACAATGATGCTGATGGCGCACGCCAGGAGCAACGTCAGGCTGGTCCGCAGTTGCCGTGCAGAGCCATGGCGGTCGCCTGGAACGACAGGCGTCATGTGACTCCAAAGGGGCGCAATGCCCCCATGAGGAGTCCGCATGAAGAGCCTGCATGAAGAACATCCGGTGCGCTGACGCGACGGCGTCATTGCCATGAAATGCTGAATGAACAGGCTGTTTGGACAGGGTTCATCGACAGGACTTCCAGGAGGTTTGGTCATGCAAGACAAGATGTTCGACAACTTCAGCGAGCAGACTCGTCAGTTCTTCGAGCCGATGCGCAAGCTCAATTCCCTGATGCTGGACAACATGGAAAAGATGTCCCAGTACCAGATGGAATCGATGAAGCGCTATAGCCAGATGGGCACCGAGCGCATGCGTGATGCCACCGAGATCAACGATGCCGAGGGGCTGCGCGACTTCTCCACCCGTCAGGCCGAGATGCTCAACGAGCTGTCGGCGCAGATGCTGGAAGATGCCCGCGCCATGAGCCAGCTCAGCCTTGAGTTCAAGACAGAACTGGAGACGTTGTTCGCCGAGTCCGGCCAGCAGCTTGCCGAACAGGCCACCCAGGCACGGGACCAGGCGACGGCTGCCGTGGAAAAGGCCACCCAGCAGGTGACCGAAGCGGCTGAAAAGACCGCCCAGCAAGCGTCGCAGGCAGCCTCCAGTGCTACTGCATCTACCAAGTCGACAGGCACCGCCAGGGCGACCTCGAGTCGCAAGCGCACGTCCTGACCGCGGTGTCACCCTGGCGGTCGGTCAAGCGACAGCCAGCAAAGGGCAGGGGTCCTGTGGGCCCTTGCCCTTACGCATCAAACAACCATGACAAGATGAGGGTGGATACCGCGATGCCGGCCGGCGAACGGTGAGCCATCCTGTGTGCGGGGCAGTGGAGAGGAGGTCGCCATGGTGGCAGGTGAGCAGGTAATGGACAACCCTGAAGAGTGGGGCAGCCAGTTGTCAGTGCTGAGCGCAGAGTACCAGGCACTGATGGAGGACTTTCTTTCACGCATGGTACCGAGTGATGCAGCCGACTCGGTGATGGAAGATATTCGCAACAGCTTCCAGGCAGGTGCGGAATCGCTGATGCGTAACCCCACCTTGCTGTGGGAGACCCAGACGAAGTTGATGCAGGATCAGCTGGCGCTGTGGCAGCAAGCCATGTCTGCCGCCAGCGGCGGCGCCCTGGAGCCCTTGGTGTCTCCCTCGCGGGGGGATCGCCGGTTCAAGGATGAGGCCTGGACCAGCGACCCGGCCTACAACGCCATCATGCAGCAGTATCTGCTGTTCTCCAGCACCGTGGAGAACCTGGTGGATCGGCTGGACGACCTGACCCCTGGCGAGAAGCGCAATCTGTCGTTCTACGCTCGCCAGATGGTCAATGCCATGTCACCGACCAACTTCGTCTCGACCAACCCGGAGGTCATGCGCAAGACCCTGGAAACCCGCGGTCAGAATCTGGTGGATGGTCTGGCGCGACTGCGCGAAGACCTGGCCAACTCTGCCGAAGGTCTGAACGTGACCATGACCGATCGCAGTGCCTTTGAGGTCGGCCGCAACATCGCGGTGTCCGAAGGCGCCGTGGTCATGGAAAACGAGCTGATCCAGCTGATTCAGTATGCGCCCACCACGGAAAAGGTGTTCAAGACACCGCTGCTGATCGTTCCTCCCTGGATCAACAAGTATTACGTGCTGGACCTGCGCCCGGAAAACTCGCTGGTCAAGTGGCTGGTGGACCAAGGGCATACCGTCTTCCTGATTTCCTGGCGCAACCCAGGCCCCGAGCAGCGCGACCTGACCTGGGCGGACTACATGCAGCTGGGGCCCATCGCGGCGCTGGATGGCATCGAGCAGGCTACCGGAGAGAAGTCGGCCAATTTCCTCTCCTACTGCATTGGCGGCACCCTGACCGCGTCGACCATGGCGTACCTGACCAGCACCCGGCGCGGGCGCAAGGCCAAGTCGGTCACCTACATGGCGACGCTGCAGGACTTTCGTGATCCTGGGGAAATCGGCGTGTTCCTCAGCGAGCCGGTGCTGCAAGGGATTGAAGCCAAGCTCGAGCAGGACGGTTATCTTGATGGCCGGGTGATGGCGTATTCCTTCAACCTGCTGCGCGAGAATGACCTGTTCTGGTCGTTCTACGTCAACAACTACCTCAAGGGCGAGGACCCTGCCGCCTTTGATCTGCTGTACTGGAACACGGACGGTACCAATCTTCCGGCGGGCACTCACGGCTGGTATCTGCGCCACCTGTACCAGGAAAACCTGCTGGTTGAGCCGGGCGGGATCGAGCTGGACGACGTCAAGATTGATCTGCGCAAGGTATCGACCCCCAGCTACTTCGTCGCCACCCGTGAAGACCACATCGCCAAGTGGAACAGCAGCTACTACGGGGCCTTGCTGCCCAAGGGGCCCGTCACCTTCGTACTTGGTGGCTCCGGGCATATTGCCGGGATCGTCAACCCGCCCCACAAGAACAAGTACGGTTACTGGACCAATAGCGAACTGCCCGACAACCATGACGACTGGCTGGCTGGCGCCGAGGCCCACGAAGGATCCTGGTGGCCGCATTGGCAGCAGTGGATGTTGGACGGTGGCTATGTGGATGCAGACAAGATGGTCGAGGCCCGTCAGCCCGGAGGGGGAGAGCTGGCCTTGCTGGAGCCTGCGCCAGGACGTTTCGTGAAGATCTCGATTCCGGAGGTACTGGGCGAGTCTCCTGAAGACGATCCGTCCTCCTGAGACGCGCTCTGACGAGGGCTGTCACGACAACGCCGCAAGGGCCTTGGCCCTTGCGGCGTTTTGCTTGCGGGTGCTCTGTCTGCCGGTCTGTGGTAGCGATTGGCGCTTGCTGGGGCGATAGGCCTTTAGCGGCTGATGCCAGGTCAGCTGCGCATTACCCTTTCGTCAGGCGGTGCGGCGGCGCCAGCCGAACCCGATCAGCAGCAGCAGGGCGGCCAGGGCCCAGGTGGGCCAGCTGCCGGTGCGCGTGAAAGGCGTCAGGCCTTGCATCGGTTGCACCTCGCCATCCAGCCTGGCGGTGGTGAATTGGGGCAGCTGGTCGAGGATCTCGCCCTGGTCGTCGATGATCGCCGTAATCCCGTTGCTGGTGGCGCGGATCACGTAGCGGCCATTCTCCAGGGCTCGCAGGCGGGCCATCTCCAGATGCTGGTGCGGGCCGATGGAGTTGCCAAACCAGCTATCGTTGGACACGGTCAGCAGCAGTTCGGCGTGGCGAGCTCGCTGGGCCACCAGGTCGGCATAGATGATTTCGTAGCAGATCGCGTTGCCGATGGTATGCCCCGCGGCCACCATCGGGTCCTGCTGATCGGGACCCGGTGTCATGGCCGGCATCGGCAGGTCGAAGAAGGCGATGGCGCCGCGCAGCACGCTTTCCAACGGCAGATATTCACCGAAGGGCACAAGATGCGCCTTGCGATAGCCGCCGCTGGCGTTGCCGTAGGCGGATACGGCGTTGTAGAAGCGGCCGTCTTCATCCCGCTGCAGGATGCCCGTCAGCAGTGCCGTTTCGGGTGCCAGGGCAGCCTGTGCGCGGGCCATGATGGGTTCTGCCTGGTCTTCGAACATCGGCAGGGCAGCCTCCGGCCAGATGACGATATCCGGCTCGGCGGGACGGCTGGCCTCCAGTTCTCCCGTCATGCCGAGATAGGTGTTGACGGCTTGACGCTGACCTTCAGGCAGCCACTTGATCTCCTGGGGCAGGTTACCCTGCAACAGGCTGACCTTGAGCGGCTCGCCAGCAGGTGTCGTCCAGTGGCTTGGCAGGACGACGGCCACGGCCCAGATCAGGACCAGTGGCAGTGCTGCCAGATAACGCCTTTGCAGCAGCTCTACCAACAGGGCACCACTGGCGGCAACGGCTAACGACAGCAGATAGACGCCGCCCAGGGGAGCCAGCGTCGACAGCGGCGAGTCGACCTGGGTGCTGCCCAGCAGCAGCCAGGGAAAGCCGGTGAATAGCCAGGTGCGAATCCACTCCATCAGCACCCAGAAGCCGATAAAGCCCGCAAGCCCCGCGACGACGGTAGGGCGTGCTGGCATCAGGCGCCGGAACAGGCCCAGAGGTATGGCGACGAACAGGGCCATGCTGGCAACGAACAGCGCGGTCAGAAAGAAGGCCAGTGGAGCGCTGGTGTAGCCATAGTCGTGGATGGACACATAGACCCAGGAGGCGCCGCTGCCAAATAGCCCCAGGCCATAGCTCCAGCCGCGCAGCAGCGCCTGACGCGGCGACATGAGGTAAAGGCCGGCGTAGACCAGCGCGGGGGAAAGGAGGGCCAGCCACCACCAACCAAAGGGGGCAGCCGCCAGGGTGGTCAGGCCACCGGCAAGCAGGGCAGCAAGGTAACCGAGTCGGCCACCGAACAGTCGCTCGAGCATGGAACGTCCATCCTTGGGTCACGAGAGATAGGGGAGGGGCGATGCCCCTTGCGGGGCATCGGGGATCATTCGCTTTCGGCGTTGGCGGGCTCGACTTCCAGCAAGCGAATGCGTCGGTTATCGGCGTTGAGCACGGTGAAGCGCCAACCGCCGATCTGGGTATGTTCACCGCGAGCCGGAAGGTGGCCGAAGCGTTGCATGACCAGGCCGCCAAGGGTGTCGAATTCATCATCGGAAAAGCGGGTATCGAAGCGCTCGTTGAAGTCTTCGATGGGGGTCAGGGCTCTGACGGCGTAGCGATCTTCACCCAGCTGACGAATGTCCTCTTCCTCGTCGGTATCGTGTTCGTCTTCGATGTCGCCGACGATTTCCTCGAGGATGTCCTCGATGGTGACGATACCCGCGGTGCCGCCGTATTCATCCACCACGATGGCCATGTGATTGTGGGTATCGCGGAATTCCTTGAGCAGGCTGTTGAGGCGCTTCGACTCCGGGACGAACATGGCCGGACGCAGCACTTCTTCAAGCTGAAAGGGGCGTTCCTCGCTGTTGTTCTGCAGCAGGGGCAGCAGATCCTTGACCAGCAGGATGCCCTTGACCTCATCGAGGTTCTCGCCGATGACCGGATAGCGCGAGTGGCCGGTTTCCAGAATGATGGGCAGGTAGTCTTCCAGCGGTTGTTCGAGCTCAAGCGCAGTGACCTGAGAGCGCGGAATCAGCACCTCCCTGACCTGCTGATCGCTGATGTTCAGGGCGCCCTCGATGATCGTCATGGCGTCCTGTTCCAGCCGTAGACGGCTGCCTGCCTGGCGCAGGAATTCACGGAGTTCTTCCCGCGAACTGGGCTCGTCGCTGTCGTTGGACAGCGCGCTGAAGAGTTTGTCGAACCAGGACTTGTTGGCCTGGCTACTCGATCGGTCTTCGCTCATGCGTCGGCTCTCTCGTCCTCGCTATCGGGATCTGGAGATGGGGCCGGCGGGGCGTAGGGATCAGAAATACCCAGGCCGGCAAGGATACTGCGCTCGAGGTTTTCCATGACCTCGGCTTCATCGTCCTCGATATGGTCGTGGCCGAGCAAATGCAAGGTGCCATGGACGACCATATGAGCGTAGTGATCGATCAGCCGCTTGTCCTGCTCCATCGCTTCGCGCTCGACCACCGGGTGACAGACCACCAGGTCTCCCAGTAGCGGCAGGTCGAGGCCGGGTGGGGCCTCGAAAGGAAAGGACAGAACGTTGGTCGGGGCATCCTTGCCACGATAGTCACGATTGAGGGCCTGGCTTTCGTCGCTATCGACCAGGCGTATCGTCAGTTCGGCATCTTCACGGCCGGGAAAGTGTTCCAGCACGGCATCGACCCAGCGTTGAAGCTGGGCCGAGTCGGGCAGCGCTTCGGCGTGGCTGGCGATCTGACGATCGACGCAGGCGCTCATCAGTGGGCGTCTCCGTTGCTGCCATTGCTGAACTGGAGGCGATCGGCACGTTCCTGGCGGCGTTCTTCGGCGCGGGCCTCGCGGCGTGCGCGTTCCTCGGCTTCCTGGTTGGCCTCGAACAGGTCATAGGCCTCGATGATGCGCTGGACCATCGGGTGGCGGACCACATCCTTGGCGGCGAAGTGTGTCACGCCAATGCCGGCGGTGTCCTTCAGCACGTCGAGCACCTGAATCAGGCCTGAGCTCTGCCCGCGCGGCAGGTCGACCTGGGTCACGTCACCGGTGATCACCGCGGTCGAGCCAAAGCCGATACGGGTGAGGAACATCTTCATCTGTTCGCGAGTGGTGTTCTGGCTCTCGTCGAGGATGATGAAGGCGTTGTTGAGGGTTCGTCCACGCATGTAGGCCAGCGGGGCGATCTCGATCACCTGGCGCTCGATCAGCTTGGCAACCTGCTCAAAGCCGATCATTTCATACAGGGCGTCGTACAGCGGACGCAGGTAAGGATCGATCTTCTGGGCCAGGTCGCCAGGCAGGAAGCCGAGTTTCTCGCCGGCTTCCACGGCTGGGCGTACCAGCAGGATGCGGCGCACCTGCTGCTGATTGAGGGCCTCTACCGCGGCCGCCACGGCAAGATACGTCTTGCCGGTGCCCGCCGGGCCGATGCCGAAGTTGATGTCGTGCTGGCGGATGCTGGTGACGTAGCCCTGCTGGTTCAAGCCGCGAGGCTTGATCAGCGTACGCGGCGTACGGATCAGCACTTCGCCGTCGCCGATATCTTCTTCGGTCTCTTCCTCAAGGGCTTCGATACCGGATTCCTGCAGGAACAGGTGAACGCTGTCAGGGGTCAGTTCGGTAGACGCGGTCTCGCGATAGAGATGCTCCACCAGGTTGGAGGCTGCCTTGACCCGGGGGCCGGGACCCGCCAGCTGGAACATGTTGCCGCGGTTGCGCAGGGTGACGCCGAGCCGGCTTTCGATCAGCTTCAGGTGCTCGTCGCGCTGGCCGCACAGATTGGCGAGACGGCGCGGCTCGTTGGGTTCAAGGTTGAGCGTGATGATGCGATTGGCCTGGGTCGATGGCTGGCTCAAGGCGAGAAAAATCCGTGGTTGATGACTAGAGGGTGTAAACAGTTCCGTCAGCTTACTGCCCCGGCGTAGGCCAGGGCAATGATCCGAGGCGGTGTCGATGCGTGTTGGACAGCCACCTCGGGTCGGCTGTGTATCAGTAGCGCTCGCCAGAGGCGAGTTCGCCGCGCAGTGAATTGGGCAGCGCTTCGGTGATTTCCACGTCGACAAAGTAGCCAATCAACTCGGTCGGATTGGCCGCGCGGAAGTTGACGACACGGTTGTTCTCGGTGCGGCCGGACAGCTGTCCCGGGTCACGCGGCGAGAAACCGGATACCAGCACGCGCTGGGTAGTGCCTACCATGCGACGACTGATCTGCATGGCCTGCTGGTTGATACGCTCCTGCAGGATGGCCAGGCGCTGCTTCTTGACCTCTTCAGGTGTGTCGTCCTCCAGCGCCGCTGCCGGGGTACCCGGACGTGCGGAATAGACAAAGCTGAATGAGACGTCGAAGCCGATCCGGTGAATCAGGTCCATGGTGGCTTCGAAGTCTTCTTCGGTTTCACCGGGGAAGCCGATGATGAAGTCGGAGGAGAAGCTGATGTCGGGACGCAGCGCGCGAATGCGCTCCATCTTGTCGACGTACTCCTCGACCGTGTGACCGCGCTTCATGGCCGCCAACACACGGTCGGAGCCTGCTTGCACCGGCAGGTGCAGGTGGCTGACCAGTTCCGGGATGTCGGCGTATGCCTCGATCAGGCTGTCACTGAATTCCACCGGGTGGGAGGTGGTGAAGCGGATGCGGTCGATGCCATCCACTGCCGCCACGCAGGCAATCAGCTCGGCCAGGTCAATCTCGTCGCCATCGTCGTTGATACCACGGTAGGCATTGACGTTCTGCCCCAGCAGGTTGATTTCGCGAACGCCCTGGTCGGCCAGGTGGAAGACCTCATCCATGACGGCCTCGAAGGGCCGCGAGACCTCTTCGCCGCGGGTGTAGGGCACCACGCAGAAGGTGCAGTACTTGGAGCATCCCTCCATCACCGAGACGAAGGCACTGGCACCATCGGAGCTTGGCTTGGGCAGGTGATCGAACTTCTCGATCTCGGGGAAGGTGACGTCCACCACCGAGATCTGGTTGGAGCGGCTGGCATCCAGCATGCCCGGCACGCGGTGCAGGGTCTGTGGACCAAACACCATATCCACGTGGGGAGCACGCTTGCGGATGGCATCGCCTTCCTGGCTCGCCACACAGCCGCCGACGCCGATGACCAGGTCGGGGTTCGACTGCTTGAGCTTTTTCCAGCGGCCGAGCTGGTGGAAGACCTTTTCCTGGGCCTTCTCGCGAATCGAGCAGGTGTTGAGCAGGATCACGTCTGCGTCTTGCTCGTTGTCGGTCAGCTCCATCTGATGAGATTCGCCGAGCAGGTCCGCCATGCGGGCGGAGTCATACTCGTTCATCTGGCAGCCGTGGGTCTTGATGAAGAGCTTCTTCGTCATAACGGTGGTCGGGCTCCCGGCCCGAAGTGCATCAGGCAGGCCTGGTTACGTGAATGTGGGTAATCGGGCGCGAGACTGGCGGCCGAACGGCCGTGGCGCATGGGGGCATATTATACGCACCGACCGGGGATGGGGCCAGTGGGCCCCTGTCTGCCGGCACGGCTTGGGCCGCGCTGTGGCAGGGGCTGCTCACGGGAGGCGAGAGCCCTGCGATGTGGTAGTCTTGCCTGCGAGCCAGACAGGCGGGTGATTATTTTGTGACCGTTTTGAGTCAAACCCAGGCGACGCGCCCCGGGCGCGGCGATGTCCAGCGGTTTTCCCGACAGTTGTCCACAGCTGTTGTGGAACGTTTTTCACCTCGTCGCGGTCCTGTGTCGAGTTGCCAAGAAAGCCCTTGAGAGCCTCCTTGGCAAGCATGGCACGCGCCGGCACGCCGGCCGCGCCGCACAGCGAGCGACCCTATTCTCATTGCGCGCTGTTGAGCTGGCAGGATGCCAGTGCAGCGCCACAAGCGTCGTAACCGAGCCCAGATTAGTCAGGAAAGACGGCATGAAAACGCAATTTCTCAAGACAGTGACCCTTGGCCTTGCGCTCGCCAGCAGTGCCTTGCCGGTGATGGCCCAGGACGATGGCAATGCCAGGTGGGTCACGGATGAACTGACCACCTATGTGCGCAGCGGCCCTACCGATGGCTACCGCATCGTTGGCACGCTGACGGCGGGCCAACCAGTCAGTCTGCTCGACACCTCCGGTGACTATTCACAGGTGCGCAGCTCCAGTGGCGATGTGGTGTGGGTGCCCAGCAGCGAGCTGCAGGAAACGCCCAGTGCCAGCGACCAGCTGCCTCAACTCGAATCGCGAGTGGAAGAGCTGACAGCGGAGCTCGACGGCATCAATGAAAGCTGGGAAGAGCGCACCAGTACCATGACAGAGACGCTTAAGGTGCGTGAGCAGCGCATAACCGAGCTTGAGACGCGCAATCACGAGCTGGAGAGCTCCTTTGACGAGATCAGCGAGGTCAATCGGGATCTGGAAGCGCGTCTGGAGACCCGCAAGGAAGACCTGCTGATGCGCTACTTCATGTACGGTGGCGGTGTCGCCGGTGCTGGCCTGATCGTCGGTTTGATCGTTCCGCACCTGCCCCGTCGTCGCCGCAAGCGCGATCGTTGGTTCTAAGCGAGACCGCCTATGCAACAACACTGGCTGAAGCGCTGGGAGGAAGGCCGGATCGGCTTTCATCGCGATAGCGTGCACCCGGCGCTGGTACGGCACTGGCCGCTTCTCGGCGCGACACCGGGTACCAAGGTACTGGTGCCGCTGTGCGGAAAGAGCCTCGACATGCGCTGGTTAGCCGAGCATCAGCACCCGGTGCTGGGCATCGAGCTGGCCGAAGCCGCCCTGGCCCAGTTTGTGGAGGAAGGACCGGGTGAGGTGTCGCGCTATCAGCAGGACGGATTTTCCATCCAGCGCCAGGGCAGCATCGAGCTCTGGTGCGGCGATTTCTTCCACTTTCACATCGCCCAGGCGGCGGAGATTGGTGCCTTCTACGACCGGGCCGCCCTGATCGCCTTACCCGAGGCGACGCGTCAGCGCTACGCCTTCCACCTGGCGCAGTTGATTCCGCCTGGAGCACGAGGGTTGCTGGTCAGCCTGCGACGAGATGGCGAGGACGGGCCGCCCTACAACGTCAGCGATGAGGAGATTCGTCGCCTGTTCGACCCGAATTTCATCGTCACCCACCTGGAAGATGGTGAGCGTGAGGATAACGGGTTTCAGGAGTCGGTGTGGGCGCTGGTGCGGCGGGGGCCTGTCACCGACGAGCCAGCGCAGCATCGGTAGGTCGTTACGCTAGCGCACAACGAAGGCGCTTGCCGGCCACTGGACCGGCAAGCCTGGACCGGTAACCGGCAATGACAGGAGGGCTTAGCGAGCCAGCAGCTGGCCCAGTTGGGGGTCGGCGAAGGCGCGATTGAGTCCGTCGGACAGCAGGTCCGTGACCATGCGCTGATTAGTCGCCTTGTCAGGTTTTACCGCGTAGCTCTGCACGCGTCGTGAGGTGTAGGTGCCGGTGTAGGTTTGACCATCGTTGGTGGCCACCGCTTCGATCACGCTCTCCAGGCGAGCTTCGTCTACCAGTGGCTGGCTCTGGCCGCGCTGGTAGCTGAGCTGCTTCAGCGTCAGGGTCAGGGTGGGACGTCCCGGGGCCGGTTCAGCGGTAGGGGCGAAGCCCATGTCGCGCACGGCGCGCTCCGCCTCGGCTTGCAGCCGCGGCACGATCTCATGGGGGCTGACGGTGATGGTCGCCGTCGAGCTGGCGCTGCCGGTTCGCGTGCCGAGCACGTCGGAAGGACGGTCATCGGCGGCAATTACGGTGACTGCCTGGCCAGAGCCGGACGCGGGAACGGCCACGCTGCGCTGGGGATCAGGCTGAAGCTGGTGGGGGCTGGAGCAGGCGGCGAGGGCAAGCAGCATGGCCATGCCAGCTGCGCCCTTCAACAGGCGACGAAGCATAGGGGTGAACTCCTTGTCATGGTATCTGAAAGTCGCAAAAACGCGTCGGCCGGTCACGCCGCTGCAGCAGCAGCGTGTGTCCGGGCTGCGCGATGATACGCCTATCAGAAGGGCAAGCGCAGGGAAAAGTTCCTTTAAGGCGCCTGATGGCGTCAGGCGCTAACCTGCTGCGGGCGCACCTGGGTGCCAGGGGCCTCCTGGGCGTCGGGATAGTGATGCCAGCGTCTGGGCAGGGCGTGCACGCGCATGCCGCGCTTGAGGGACAGGCGCTCGGCGTCCTGGTGGCTTAGTGTGGCCATCCACGGCTCGCTCATCCAATCGGCACTGAGCTCTACACGGACTTCTGCACCCACCGGCACTATCGACATCACGCTGGCAGGCAGGTGGGCATCCGCCTGTGCCTGCAGGGCCACCTGAACCTCGTGGGGGCGCAGCAGCAATTCCTGGCGTCCGTCCTCGAGGTCGACCGCCAGGCGGGCATCACCGCAGGTCAGCACGCCGTCCTGGACGACTCCCTCCAGATGATTGACGTCGCCGAGGAATTCGAACACGAAACGATTGCGGGGCGCCCGATAGAGCGTATCCGGCGTGTCGACCTGCTCGATACGCCCATTGCTCATCACCACCACGCGGTCGGACAACTCCAGCGCTTCTTCCTGGTCATGGGTCACGAAGACGCTGGTAAAGCCGAGCTCATCGTGCAGGTGCCTCAGCCAGCGGCGCAACTCCTGACGAACTTTGGCATCCAGCGCACCGAAGGGTTCGTCCAGCAGCAGGACTTCCGGCTTGAGCGCCAGGGCGCGAGCCAGAGAGACACGCTGCTGCTGGCCACCGGACAGCTGCGCGGGAAACCGCTCTGCCAGGTGCGACAGCTGGACCATCTCCAGCAGCTGCATCACCCGGGAGCGAATCTCGGCACTGGAGGGGCGCTCGGCGCGGGGCAGAACGGTCAGGCCGAAGGCGACGTTGTCGAAAACGCTCATGTGGCGGAACAGCGCGTAGTGCTGGAACACGAAGCCGATGCGGCGATCGCGCACATGGACCTGGGTGACATCGCGCTCGCCGAACAGGATGCGGCAGTCTCGATGGTCATCGGGGGTCTCGAGGCCGGCAATGATCCGAAGCAACGTGGTCTTGCCGGAGCCAGACGGGCCGAGCAGGCCGATCAGCTCACCGCTGCGGATCTCCAGGTCGATAGGAGACAGCGCCTGGGAGCGTCCAAAGTGCTTCTGGATGTGGCGCAGATGAATGCTCATGTCAGGGCCTCCCGGCGCGTGGCGCGCCATTCAAGCATGGCCTTGGCGGCCAGGGTGAGAAGGGCAATCAGGGCTAGCAGGGCGGCGCTGGCGAAGGCGCCTACCGTGTTGTAATCCTGGTACAACAGCTCTACGTGAAGCGGCAGGGTGTTGGTTTCACCGCGGATGGCGCCAGACACCACCGATACCGCACCGAATTCACCGACCGCCCTGGCATTGGTCAGAATCACGCCGTAGAGCAACGCCCAGCGAATGTTGGGCAGGGTCACCCGGCGGAACAGGGTGAAGCCTCTCGCGCCCAGTGTGACGGCGGCTTCTTCCTCACGGGAACCCTGTGCCTGCATCAGCGGAATCAGCTCCCTCGCGACGAAGGGGCAGGTGACAAAGATGGTGACCATCAGGATGCCAGGCCAGGCAAACATCAGCTGAATGTCGTGGGCATCCAGCCACCCGCCGATCCAGCCGTTGCGACCGTACAGTAGCAAGTAGACCAGGCCAGCCACCACGGGGGAAATGGCAAAGGGAATGTCGATCAGTGTCTGCAGCAGGCGGCGTCCCGGGAAGGCAAACCGGGTGACCAGCCACGCCAGCATCACCCCGAAGACGAGGTTGATCGGAATCGTCAGCAGGGTGACGAACAGCGTCAGGCCGATCGCTGCCAGGGTGTACTGGTCTGTCAGGTTGGCGATGAAGGGACCGACCCCCTCGGCCAGTGCCTGGGCAAAGATGGCGACCAGGGGCAGCAGCAGGAACAGTGCCGACAGGCCCACGGCCACCGCAATGAGGCTACGTCTGAGCCATGGCGCATCACCGATACGTTGCATCAGCCACGTCCTCCATGCAGGCGGCGGATAAAGCGGCCTTGCCACAGGTTGATCGCCAGCAGCAGCAGCAGCGAGGTCAGCAGCACCACGGAGGCAATCGCGGAGGCACCGACGTAGTCATATTCCTGCAGCTTGACGAAGATCATCAGTGAGGTGATTTCCGTCTCGTAAGGCATGTTGCCGGCGATAAAGATAACGGCGCCGAATTCGCCGAGCGAGCGCACAAAGGCAAGGCCGGTACCGGTCACCAGGGCGGGCCACAGGTGCGGCAGGATCACCCGACGAAAGGCGACGCCATCTCTTGCTCCCAGGCTCATGGCGGCCTCGTCGATTTCGCTGGGCAGATCCTCGAGCACTGGCTGCACGGTCCGCACCACGAAGGGGATACTGGTAAACGCCATGGCCAGGGCGATGCCGACCCAGGTGTAGGACACCTGCCAGCCCAGCAGCTCCAGCAGCTGGCCCATCCAGCCCTTGGAGGAGTAGAGCGTCGCCAGGGTGATGCCGGCCACTGCGGTGGGCAGGGCAAAGGGCAGGTCCATCAGCGCGTCCAACAGACGCTTGCCGGGGAAGTCATAGCGCACCAGCACCCAGGCCATGAGCAGGCCAAAGACGGCATTGATCAGTGCCGCGACGAGGGCGCCGCCGATGGTGGTGACGTAGCTGGCCACGACCCGTGGTTCGGTGATGATGAACCAGTATTCGGAAAGGGACAGCCCCTTCAACTGGCCCACCAGGCCGGTCAAAGGCAGCAGCAGCACCAGTGAGACAAAGGTCAGGCTGATGCCCAATGACAGGCCGAAGCCCGGCAGCACATGGCGCCGGGCTTTGCGGGCTAAGGGCAGGGAAATGGCCTTCAGCATGGGGGCAATGGTTAACCTTGACGTTTAACGGCGCTGCAGCTGGTCCAGCTCGCCGCCGCTCTTGAAGTGGGTGTCCATGGCACTGTCCCAGCCGCCAAACACGTCCTTGACCTCGAACAGCTCGGTGGCAGGGAAACGGTCTGCGAACTCTTCCTTCACCGCCTCGTCATGCACGCGGTAGTTGAAGCCAGCCAGCTGGCGCTGGGCCTCCTCGGTGTAGAGGTATTCCAGGTAGGCACGGGCCAGATCCAGGTTGCCGTTGCGCTCGGCGTTCTCCTCGACCACGGCCACCGGGAATTCTGCCAGGATGCTGACAGGCGGGACGATCACGTCGTATTCGTCGCTGCCGTATTCGTCACGGATATTGTTGACCTCAGACTCGAAGCTGATCAGCACGTCACCAATGCCGCGCTCGATAAAGCTGGTGGTCGCGCCGCGGCCGCCGGTATCAAAGACCTTGACGTTGCCGAGGAAGTCGCTCATGAACTGGCGAACCTGCTCTTCGTCACCGTCGAAGTTACGTTCGGCCGAACCCCAGGCAGCCAGATAGGTGTAGCGGCCGTTGCCGGAGGTTTTGGGGTTGGGGAACACCAGCTCGACGCCCTCGGCTGCCAGATCTTCCCAGGTCTCGATGCCCTTGGGGTTGCCCTTGCGGACCAGGAAGGCGGTGGTCGAGTAGTAGGGGGATGCGTTGTTGGGCAGCTGGCTCTGCCAGTCTTCCGCGACCAGGCCTGCATCCGCCAGGACCTGAACGTCGGTGACCTGGTTGTAGGTCACGACATCGGCCTTGAGACCCTGCAGGATGGCACGTGCCTGAGCGGATGAGCCGCCGTGGGACTGCTTGATCGTCAGGGTGTCGTCGTGCTCGGCCTGCCAGTGTTCCTGGAAGGCTGGGTTGATGGCGGCAAACAGCTCGCGCGCGATGTCATAGGAAGAGTTGAGCAGCTCCTTGTCCTCGGCCATTACCGGCGAGGCCATGGTGCCACCAAGGCCTGTAGCCAGGGCGAGGGACAGGGCGGTACGGCGAAGGATCGGGGACAGCTTCATGTCAGGCTTCCTTGACGTCAGAGAATGTCGCGAGTCCTTCGAGAGCCGTTCGATAATGCTTGGCGAGGACTGCGAGAGGATGCGCGAGGGTTGCGCCAGTGCCGTGCCCGGGGATGCAAGAGCGTTGCAGGAACTCCGGGAACGATACGCAGGCTAAACCTAAATTTTGGTAATGACAATCCTTCTGCTTAAAACGTTTGGCTATATAAGGCGATAAGATGTGAATAGGTTGCAAGCCATGACGGCGCTGTTGCGGCGAAGGATGTCATTGGTTAACGCTGCCCTGCCACGGCCCAGCTGCTAGAATGCGATTTTCGTCAGGTGGCGGCACCCTTGACCGCTGTGCGGCGCCGCTCGCTTTTTGTCTCTTGCCAGCAGGGATGTCATGAACGATTTTCTGATTGCGCCTTCCATTCTGTCCGCCGATTTCGCCCGGCTGGGGGAGGAGGTGGACAATGTGCTTGCCTCCGGCGCCGATATTGTCCATTTCGATGTCATGGACAATCACTATGTGCCCAATCTGACCATTGGCCCCATGGTCTGTGAGGCCCTGCGCAAGCATGGCGTCACTGCCCCGATCGATGCACACCTGATGGTCAAGCCGGTGGATCGCCTGATTGGCGACTTTATCGACGCCGGTGCCACCTACATCACCTTCCACCCGGAAGCCTCGGAGCACATCGATCGGTCGCTGCAGCTGATACGTGACGGTGGTTGCAAGGCTGGCCTGGTGTTCAACCCGGCGACGCCGTTGTCCTACCTCGACTATGTGATGGACAAGGTCGACATGGTGCTGTTGATGAGCGTCAACCCCGGCTTCGGCGGTCAGTCCTTCATTCCCGCGACACTCGACAAGCTGCGCCAGGCGCGTCAGCGGATTGATGCCAGTGGTCGTAACATTCGCCTGGAGGTCGATGGCGGCGTCAAGGTCGACAATATTGCCGAGATCGCCCGCGCCGGTGCCGATACCTTTGTGGCTGGCTCGGCGATCTTTGGTGCCCAGCGTAGCGACGACCCGCACGGCTACGACAGTGTCCTCGCCGATTTCCGGGCACAGCTGGCCGGTGCGCGTTGAGCGCTGAAGCGGACTATTCTGGCTCAGGGTGGGCTGGCTCTGACGGGGCTGACCCTGACGGGACTGACCCAGCCCAGCTCGACCCGACGCAGCGTGACTCGAGCGGGGACGAAGCAGGCAACCAGGCCGGCCTGCCGCAGACGTCCGCACGCTGGTACCTGTACGTGGTGGAGACGGCCGCTGGTGCCCTTTACACCGGCATCACCACGGATGTCCCCAGGCGACTGGAGCAACATCGCAGCGGCAAGGGAGCCAAGGCGCTGCGAGGCAAGGGCCCCCTGACCCTTCGCCATCACGAGGTGGTGGGTTCGCGCAGTGAGGCGAGCCGCCTGGAAGCTGCTGTAAAGCGCATGACGGTGCGCAGCAAACGACAGTGGCTGACGGCCCGGCGGGACAGCGGTTTGCCCGTCCTGCCGGCGGAACAGGCCCAGCAGCCACCCCCATAACGAAGAAAATGCCAAGCAAGGAGAGGGATATGGACGTTCTGGATAAGCTCAATGTGGATGCTCTGGTGGCATTTGCCTCCACCACAGGGCTGCAATTTCTGATCAACCTGGTCGCCGCTGCGGCGATCTTTATCATTGGCCGTTGGGTGGCCAAGGCGGTACACCGCGTTGTTATCAAGGGTATGGAGCGGGCGAACGTCGAGCCGCTGCTGATCAAGTTCCTTGGCAACATCCTGTACGCCTTGCTGCTGATCTTTGTGGTGCTGGCAGCGATCAGCCGCATTGGTATTCAGACGGCGTCACTGATTGCGGTCATCGGTGCAGCAGGCCTGGCGGTCGGCCTGGCATTGCAGGGGTCATTGGCCAACTTCGCCGCGGGTGTGATGGTGATCATCTTCCGTCCCTACCGCATCGGTGACTATGTGGAGGCAGGCGGCGTCAGCGGCACGGTGGAAGATGTGCAGATCATCAGCACCGAGCTCAGCACCCCTGACAATCGCAAGATCATCGTCCCCAATGGCCAGATGATGAGTGGTGCCGTGGTCAACTACTCGGCCCATGCCACACGTCGTGTAGACCTGGCGGTGGGTGTCGGCTACGACGACAATATCGATACCGTTCGCCGTGTGCTGGAAAGCGTGGTGGCCGACGATCCTCGCGTGTTGAGTGAGCCCAAGCCCAATATCCGCATGAATGCGATGGGGGACTCCTCCATTACCTGGATTGTGCGTCCCTGGGTCCAGGCTTCCGATTACTGGAGCGTCTACTGGGAAATGACCGAGGAGATCAAGCGCCGCTTTGATCGCGAGGGCATCAGTATTCCGTTCCCCCAGCGCGATGTGCATCTCTATCATCACGCCAAGGAAGAGAGCCAGGCCAACGGCTAAACTCGCCGCTTATTGACCTGTTGCCACGAAAAAGGCTGCCTTCCCAGGCAGCCTTTTTTTTGGAGTGCGCCAGGCATGGTGCCTGGCGCACCAAGGCCCAGGATCAGTGCAGCTTGAGGCGTGGTTTCAAGAACCGGTTGAGGCCATCGACTACCACCATCATGGCGGTTTTGATGGAGCCATGAATGGTGCGCTGGTGCATCCGGTACAGCGACGCATAGAAGAAACGTGCCAGGTTGCCTTCGATAAACAGGCTGCGAGCGGAAGCGGCCCGCATGAGGCTGCCGATGGCATCGAAGTGTGCCAGGGAGATCAGCGACCCTCTGTCACGGAACACGAATTCCTTCAGTGGCTTGTCGTCGATCACGGCGCACAGGTTCTTGTACAGGACGCTGGCTTGCTGGTGGGCGGCCTGAGCCCGTGGCGGTACCACCTTGCCGTCTGGCTGGGGACAGCTGGCACAGTCACCGAAGGCGAAGATGTGCGGGTCATCAATGCTCTGCATGGTCGCGGCCACCTTGATGCGATGGTTGCGCTCTGTCTGCAGGCCCAGTTCCGAAAGAAAGGCGGGTGCCTTGATGCCGGCGGCCCATACGCCGAGGTCGATGTCGATGCGCTCATCATCCGAGGTGGTGATCGCATGTTCCTCGACCTTGGTCACGCGGGTATCCACATGGACCTTGACGCCCAGTTTTTCCAGCTCCTTGTGCACGGCCTGACTGATGCGGTCCGGCAGGGCCGGCAGGATCTTGGGTGCCGCCTCGATCACATGTACCCGCAGATGCTCACGGCCGAGCTCGGTGAATCCGTAGCTCTTGAGCATGCGTGATGCATCATGCAGCTCAGCGGCGAGCTCGACCCCGGTGGCCCCGGCACCGATGATACCGACGGTGATACAGGGCGGTTCATCGTTGGTCATCCGGGTGCTGTAACGCATGAAGGTATTGAGCAGTGCCTGACGGAAGCCTTCTGCCTGGGCCGGGCTGTCGAGAAAATGGCAATGGTCGGCGACGCCCTCGGTACCGAAGTCATTGCTGACGCTGCCAACGGCCATGACCATGTAGTCATAGGACAGGCGCCTGGCAGGCAGGATCTCGTGTCCATCGTCGTCAATGATGGCTGCCAGGGTCAGGGTTCTGGTGTCTCGGTCGAGATCGCACAATGTACCGCGCTGGAAACGGTAGCCGTTGCTGGCGGAATGGGCCTGGTAGGAAATCTCGTCCTGGCCGGAGTCGAGCACGCCGGTGGCGACCTCGTGCAGCAGAGGCTTCCAGATGTGCGTGGAATTGCGGTCCACCAGCACCACGTCCGCCTTGCCTTTCTTGCCCAGGCGTCTGCCCAGGCGGGTGACGAGTTCCAGGCCGCCGGCGCCACCGCCGACAACAACAATGGTGGGTTTGCTCATTGCAGAGCTCCATAAAGGGGAGGGGAGCGCCATCATAGGCAGATAAGTGCTTGGCTGACCACGGTGGTTGCGCCAGAATGTGCGCCTCGCATGTACATTCCGTTTTCTGCATAGTGAAGGGGATCGTGCAGGGGACGGTGCAGGGTATAGAGCAGGGGATAGTGCAGGGACATGGTGAACGACGGTTGGAAAATGCCTGTGGGCGAGGCCCTGGATGGGTCACAGTTGGTGGCCTTTGACCTGGATGGCACTCTTATCGACTCAGTGCCTGACCTGGCCGCGGCGGTCGATGCCGCGTTGCTCGACGTGGACCTGCCCGTGGCGGGTGAGGCGCGCGTGAGAGACTGGGTGGGCAATGGGTCATGGTCGCTGCTGGAGCGTGCGCTGACAGATGCCTTGGGCGAGGCCCCCAGTGAGGTGTTGTGCAAGACCGCCCACGAGCGCTTCCTCGAGCACTATCACCGGCACCCCTGCGTGCATACCCGCCTCTATCCGGGGGTCGAGACCGCCTTGTCTCAGCTGTTTCGCCGAGGCTTGATCCTGTGCCTCGTCACCAACAAGCCCGAAGCGTTCATTGGTCCCATTCTCGAGCACCTGTCGATCGACGGCTACTTCACGGTGTGCCTGGGAGGCGACACTCTCCCTCGTAAGAAGCCGGACCCCATGCCGCTCAGGCACCTGTGCCAGCAATTCGACGTCAGTCCTTCGCAGTGTGTGATGGTGGGCGATTCACGCCATGACATTCAGGCCGGCAAGGCCGCTGGGTATCGCACCATTGCGGTGCCCTATGGCTATAATCACGGCGAACCTGTCAGCCTCAGCGAGCCCGATCTGATAGTTGAATCGCTTGACCAACTCGTTTAGGGTTTTTCGGCATGACGCTATGTCATGGCGTTATGCCGATAGGCTCTGGCTATAGCCAGGACGACCTTGCCGAGGCAGAGTCGTGTTGCCTTTTCACCCCCTGACTTGCTGCGATGGATTGCCCATGGCCCAGCCTTTTTCTTCCTTGATGACCCACCCGCACTGCTCGATGTCGGCGACACCGGCGCGTTGCGGTTGGCGATGGTGACGCTGGACCCTCTGTCACCCACTTTTTCATTGAGGACCTGGGCATGATGACCCCCGAGCGTTTTGCTGAGCTGGCCGACGCTGGCTACAACCGTATTCCCGTTACCCGTGAGCTGATGGCCGATCTGGACACGCCGTTGTCCACCTACCTGAAACTGGCCGATCAGCCTTGGACCTTCCTGCTCGAATCCGTCACTGGCGGCGAAAAGTGGGGGCGTTACTCGATCATTGGCCTGCCCTGTCGTGAGCGCATCGAAGTGCGCGGTCATCTGGTCAAGCACATCGTCGATGGTGAAGCGTCCGGGCTCACCGAGGCCGAAGATCCGCTAGCCTGGATCGAAGAGTTCCAGAGCCGCTTCAAGGTGCCGGTGCTGGATGACCAGCCGATCTTTGACGGTGGTCTGGTGGGCTATTTCGGCTACGACACCATCCGTTACATCGAACCCCGCCTCGCCGGCGTCGAGAAGGATGATCCCATCGGGGTGCCGGATATTCTGCTGATGGTGTGCGATGAGCTGGTCGTGTTCGACAACCTTTATGGGCGCTTGACCCTGTGGACCCACGCTGACCCGGCGACGCCTTCCGCCTATAGCGCCGCGCTGTCACGACTGGAAGCGCTAGAGGAGTCACTGCGCAGCCCGCTGGCGCTGCCTTCCCGGCTTCCCGGCCAGGCTCGACCGCAGGTCGAGGAGGGGCACTTTACCTCTGGGTTCACGGAAGAAGGGTTCAAGGCCGCCGTGGAGAAGATCAAGGACTATGTGCTGGCCGGAGACGTGATGCAGTGCGTGCCGTCCCAGCGTATGTCCATCGACTTCGAGGCAGAGCCGCTGGATCTGTATCGTGCCCTCAGAAGCCTGAATCCGTCGCCCTACATGTTCTTCTTCAATCTTGATGATCACCATGTGGTGGGCGCCTCGCCGGAGATCCTGACGCGGCTGGAAGATGGCATGGTGACCGTGCGCCCGATCGCCGGGACCCGTGTGCGCGGCAAGACCGAGGCCGAGGACAAGGCGCTGGAAGAGGACCTGCTGGCAGACCCCAAGGAAGTCGCCGAGCATCTGATGCTGATCGACCTGGGGCGCAATGACGTGGGCCGCATCTCCGAGACCGGTAGCGTCGAAGTGACCGACCAGATGGCCATCGAGCGTTACTCGCACGTCATGCACATCGTCTCCAACGTGACCGGCAAGTTGAAGCCTGGCTACAGTGCCATGGATGTCCTGCGTGCCACCTTCCCAGCGGGTACCTTGTCCGGCGCGCCGAAGATTCGTGCCATGGAGATCATCGACGAGGTCGAGCCGGTGAAGCGCGGCGTCTACTCCGGAGCTGTGGGCTACCTGTCCTGGCACGGCAACATGGATACCGCCATCGCCATTCGCACGGCCGTGATCAAGGATGGCCAGCTGCACGTGCAGTGCGGCGCAGGCGTGGTGGCGGACTCGGTCCCCCAGTCGGAGTGGGACGAGACGCTGAACAAGGGCCGTGCCCTGTTCCGCGCCGTCGCCATGGCCGAGCAGGGTCTCGACAAGCCGGGTGGGCGCAGCCGCTGAAGGCAGGCGGCAGACGCGCCAGGCTTGACAGTCCTGAGGTCGACACACACTATAAGCCCATGATGAATATGAATCCGACAACATCCCGTGATCGCCAGCAGTGGTGGCGCCCCTTCAACTGAAGAGGGCGGAAGACCCCGTGCCAGCCAACGGGATGTCGTGACAGCAGAAGTGCCGCCCATGAGGCGGCATTTTTGTGTGGTTCGTCTCGATGGGTGAAGCCAAATTTTGATTCTGGAGCCAACATGATCTTGATGCTCGATAACTACGATAGCTTCACCTACAACATCGTACAGTACCTGGGGGAGCTGGGAGCCGAGGTGGTGACGCGGCGTAATGACACCATCAGCCTGGATGAGATCGAGGCCATGGCACCGAGTCATATTGTGGTGTCGCCGGGACCCTGTACCCCCAACGAGGCGGGTATCTCGCTGGACCTGATTCGCCACTTCGCCGGCAAGCTTCCGCTGCTGGGTGTCTGCCTGGGACATCAGGCCATTGGCCAGGTGTTCGGTGGCAAGGTGGTGCGAGCGCCCCAGGTCATGCATGGCAAGACCTCTGACATTCGCCACTCTGGCCAGGGCGTGTTCAAGGGACTGGATGACCCCCTGTCGGTCACGCGCTATCACTCCCTGGTGGTCGAGAGAGAAAGCTTGCCCGAGTGCCTGGAAGTGACCGCCTGGACCGATGCGGACGACGTGACGCCAGGCTTGATCATGGGCTTGCGTCACAAGGAGCTGCCCATCGAAGGCGTCCAGTTCCACCCGGAGTCGATTCTGTCCCGACAAGGCCACGAAATGCTGGCCAACTTCCTTGAGCGCCACTGAACCGATCAGGAGACTAGCATGCAGATGACCAATGCCATCGCGGCGGTGATGCGCCGGGAAAATCTTGGCCGCGAGCAGGCTTACGCAGTGATGAATACCATCATGACCGGCGAAGCGACCGACGCTCAGGTCGCCGCCTTTCTGATGGGCATGGCCATGAAAGGGGAGACCGCTGAAGAGATCACTGGCTGCGCCCAGGTGATGCGCGATCTGATGACCCCGGTCCGGTTGTCCTGCGAAAACGTGGTTGACATCGTCGGTACCGGCGGGGATGGGGCAAACCTGTTCAACGTCTCCACCGCGTCCAGTTTTGTGGCGGCCGCTGCCGGGGCCCATGTGGCCAAACACGGCAATCGCGGCGTGTCCTCGTCCTCCGGCAGCGCAGACCTGTTTCAGGTGGCGGGCATTGGCCTTGATCTGGATGCTGAGCAAGTGGGCCGCTGTATCGAGGAAGTGGGTGTTGGCTTCATGTTCGCGCCGAACCACCACCCGGCCATGCGTCATGCGATCGGCCCGCGTCGTGAGATGGGGGTGCGCACGCTGTTCAACATCCTGGGTCCGCTGACCAATCCGGCGGGGGCGCCCAATCAGTTGTTGGGGGTGTACCATCCGGATCTGCTCGAGCTGATGGTCGAAGTACTGAGGAAGCTGGGCAGCCACCACGTTCTGGTGGCCCATGCCGAGGATGGACTGGATGAAATCTCTCTGGCCGCGCCGACCCGGATTGCCGAGCTCAAGGATGGTGAGATTCATCGCTACACCCTGACTCCAGAAGACGTGGGCATCGAACGACAGTCCCTCGATTCGCTGAAGGTCAGTAGCGCCGAGGACAGCCTGCGCCTGGTGGAAAAGGCGCTGACCGGTGAAGGGCCCGCTGCCGATATTGTCGCGCTCAATGCCGGTGCTGCCTTGTACGCCGCCGACGTGGCGGACTCCCTAAAGGAAGGGGTGCTGATGGCCCAGGATGCCCAAGGGACGCGGCTGGCGCTGGAAAAAATGAAGGAGCTGGCGCACTTCACGCGAGTCTTCGCGCAGTGACCGCGACGGCTTGGACGTCAGTGACGACTGTTTTGACGCCGTAATGGCATGCCCGCAGGGGCCGCAAGGAGAATCACAACATGGCCAATGCCACCCCGACGATCCTCGAGAAGATTCTCGAGCGCAAGGATGAAGAAGTTGCCAGCAGGCGCCAACAGGTGAGTGAGCAGGCGCTGCTCGAGCGGGCTCGCGAGCAGGATGCGCCGCGGGGCTTCGTGCGCGCGCTGGCGGAGCGCATCCGTGAAGGCGATCCCGCGGTGATTGCCGAGATCAAGAAGGCATCGCCATCGAAGGGACTGATCCGCGAGGACTTTCGTCCCGCCGAGATTGCCGAGCAGTACGCTCGTGGAGGCGCTGCATGTCTCTCCGTGCTGACCGATGCAGACTTCTTCCAGGGACACGAGGACTACCTGGTGGCGGCCAGGGCTGCTTGCGACCTGCCGGTGATCCGCAAGGATTTCATTGTGCATGGCTATCAGGTCAGCGAGGCCAGGGCCATCGGAGCCGACTGTATCCTGCTGATCGTTGCTGCGCTGGACGACGTGAAGATGCAGGACCTTCACCAGCAGGCCGGTGAGCTGGGCATGGACGTGCTGGTGGAAGTCCATGATGCCCATGAACTCGAGCGGGCACTGGCACTTAACCTGGCGTTAGTGGGGATCAACAACCGCGACCTGCACACCTTCAACACGCGGCTCGAGACGACCCTGGACCTGCTGCCGCGGATTCCGCCGAATGTCACCGTCATCACCGAGTCGGGGATTCACGATCGCCATGACGTGCTGCGCATGCGTGAGCATGACGTCAACGGCTTCCTCGTGGGCGAGGCCTTCATGCGTGAGGAGGAGCCTGGGGAGGCACTGAGGCGGCTATTCTTCTGACGCTCGTCCGAGCGCACTAGACTTTGTCCGCTGGGGTGTTTGCCCCACCAACAGGTGTCCCGCATGTCTTCCCATATGACTTGGGCCGGTCGTTTGACCGGCCCAAGACGTTTTCAGGCGAGAGACGGCTTAGGGCGGAAGGTGGCCTCATGCAAGAGGCGGCTGGCTCAGGTGATGTCGCCACCGGGCATGACCAGCCGGATGACATGATCGCCCTTGCGCGGGCTGAGCGGTGCATCCGCACTGGCAATCCTCGGTCGCCCCGACGAGCCGATGCAGATGAGAGGCGCTGTACGGGTGCCGGGTGCGCCGATGGGGGGCGCCGCCTTCTCGCCCGAAGGCCTCAGCACCTGGCGATGGCGTGGGGTTTCCGTCAGTTTCTCGACCTCGAAGCGGGCGCCTCGCTCGACCAGGCTGGATAGCTGGGCAAAGGTCATCTCCCTGCCGAACAGGTAGGGCACGTGTTCAATGGCAGTGGCATGCTGCCGTCTGGCCTGGCGGCCCAGGTTGACCGCCAGGCGAAACACCTGGCCCTGGCCGAGCAGGTGCTCGAAGTGCAGTGCCGCCAGGTCGTTGAGCTCGCGGTAGGGAGACAGCGGCACGAGGTAGCCGATGCCGGTCAGCTCCATGTGCTGGGAGGCGTGTTCCGACAGCGGGTCACCGTAATAGGCGGACAGCTTTTCGGCGCGCGCCGCTTGCACGGCATCCCAGCTTGAATCGGTCAGCAGTACCCCAAGGCCTGCCTGGCGCAGGCAGTGTGCCATCTGGCGGGCCACCGGGTTGGCGCCAATGATCAGTACGCCATGGGCGGAAGGGCGGCGCACCTTGAGCCAGTCTCCCACCGGTCGAGCGAGCAGGCTCTGTGACACCACTGTTGCGATGATGACCAGAAAGGTCACCGGCACCAGCCGATCGGCGCCGGGCACTCCGATCTCTTCGAGACGCAGGGCGAATAGCGATGCCACGGCGGCGGCGACGATACCGCGAGGAGCAATGAACGCCAGCAAGCCTTTCTCGCGCCAGTCCAGGCCACTGCCAATAGTGCATAACCATACCGCCAACGGACGGACCAGCAGCAGCAACACCGCCAGGAAGGCCCAGGCAGGCCATCCCAGCAATGCCAGCTGCTCCACGGTCAGGCGCGCTGCCAACAGGATGAACAGGCCAGAGATCAGCAGTACTGACAGCGTTTCCTTGAACTCGATGATCGGCCGTGTCGGCACCCCGCGCATGTTGGCAAGCCAGGCCCCCATCACGGTAACGGTCAGCAGCCCCGATTCATGGAACAGGGCGTTGGATACCGTGAAGAGCCCCAGCATGGTCATCAGAGTGCCAAAGCTGTGCAGGCGCTGTGGCAGCAAGTGCTGGCGCAGCACCTGGCCCCACAGGTAGCCGCCGGCCACACCGAGCCCGAAACCGACCAGCGCCGTCTGGGCGAACAGCGCCAAGGTATGCGGTAGCGCCTGGGTGCCGGAACCCAGTGCCACGAATTCATACACCAGTACGGCACCGATGGCGCCCACCGGGTCGATCAGAATACCTTCCCAGCGCAGGATCTGGGTCAGGTGTTCACGGGCCCGCAGCGTCTGCAGTAGCGGCAGGATGACCGTCGGTCCCGTCACGACCAGCAGCGCACCAAGCAGACTCGCCATCTCCCAGCTCAGCTGCAACAGCCAGTGTGCCGCCAATGCACCGCACACCGCAGTGATCAGGGCGCCCCAGGTCACCAGTCGTCGCACCGTGCGGCCATGGCCGCCGAGCTCGCGAAAGTTCAGGGTCAGGCTGCCTTCGAACAGGATCACCGCCACCGCCAGCGACACCAGCGGAAACAGCAGGTCGCCGAACAGCGCGTCGGGGTCCAGCAGGCCCGTGACAGGGCCGGCGGCGATGCCTGCAATCAACAGGGTCAGGATGGCGGGAACCTTGAGACGCCAGGCCAGCCACTGTGACCCCAGTGCCAGCAGGCCCACGCTGGCCAAGGTGAGTCCGGCATGCTCCATGATCGGTTGACTCCGAAAAGAGAAAAGCCGCGCAGACTAGCGGCGCGGCGTCCATCATGCAATGCATTCGCCTTATAGACGTCAACGATGGTCTGACTGTTGCTCGATGGGAGCCACCGCATCTCGCTGCCGCGGGTTCTCTCTGCTCCCGGGGCAGCGCCTCAGCTGGCGCGGCGCAGGGCCTCCAGCAGAGCCTGCAGCGGGTGGGGCAACTGCAGGTCCGAGAAACGCTTGGTCTGGCTGCGGCAGGAATAGCCGGTGGCCAGCAGTCGCCCCTGGGCGCCATGTTGCTGCACGACGGGCTCCCACGACTGAGCATAGATGGTGCGTGACGTCGCCAGGTTGCGGGCTTCATGCCCGTAGGTGCCGGACATGCCACAGCAGCCGGATGCCAGCGGTGCCAGGTCCAGCCCGAAGCGCTCGAACAGCTGTTGCCAGGCCTTGGGGCTGCCGGGCGCCTGGGTCTTCTCGGTGCAGTGCGACAGCAGCTGGAAGGGCGCCTCCTGGCTCAGGTCCAGTCCGCTGGGGACCAGGCCATTGCCTAGGCTGAGCAACCATTCCTGCAGCATCAGCACCTCCGGAACCGCGTCCGCCCCCAGTGTCTTCACGTACTCCTGTCGGTAAGTCAGGGTCATGGCGGGGTCGATGCCGACCAGGGCGACGCCACTGCTGGCCAGCGCCCTGAGTTCCCGAGCACGGCGTCGGGCGGTGCGCTCGAAGGCCCCCAGGAAACCCTGCACATTGAGCGGCTTGCCGTTGGGCTTGAAGGGCGCCACGAAGACGCGGATATCCAGTCGTGACAGTAGCTCCACCACATCGGCGACCAGCCTGGCTTCGAAGTGGCTGGTAAAGGCGTCCTGTACCAGGATCACACTGCGTGCCTTCTGGCGCTCGCTCAGCCGGCCAAGGGTCAACGGCGTAGCCTGTGGCACGCCCCAGGCCTTGAGCTGCTTGCCAAGGCGTGCTTGCGACAGGCGCGGACTGTCGACCATGCCCAAGCCATCACGCAGCAGCCGATCCACCAATCGATGGTTCAGCGCGGCGTTATAGGCGGGCGCCAAGGGAGCCAGTGCCGGCAGCATGAACTCCAGTCCGCCGATCAGGTAGTCCCGTAGCGGACGCAGATAGCGACCGTGATAGACCTCGAGAAACTGCGAACGGAAGGCGGGGACATTGACCTTGACCGGACATTGGCCAGCGCAGGACTTGCAGGCCAGGCAGCCGGCCATGGCGTCGTAGACCTGGTGGGAGAAATCGTCCTTGCCGCGCAGACTGTTGCGCGCCCGTCCGGGCAGGTGCTTGAGCCATCCCAGCAGCGTTTCTTCTCTCTTGCGTTGCGCTTCCTCGACCACATCGATGCCGGCCTGGCCCTGCAGGCGCAGCCACTCGCGCATCAGGCTGGCTCGCCCCTTGGGGGAGTGCACCCGGTCCCGCGTGGCTTTCCAGGACGGGCACATGGCGTCATTAGGGTCATAGTTGTAGCAGGCGCCGTTGCCGTTGCAGTAGACCGCATCTGCGTGGGCCTGCCAGACCCGCTCATCGATCTGGCGATCGAAGTCCCCACGCATGGGCACCTTGTCAATCGCCAGCAGGCCCGGATCGGTGGCCGTCACCGTGGTGTCGCTGCTGGAGTCGTCGACGCGGTCAGCCCCGAGGGGCGTGGCAATCTTGCCGGGGTTGAGCTGGTTGTGGGGATCGAAGGCACCCTTCAGTCGGCGCAGGCTGGGGTACAGCTCACCGAAAAAGGCCGGCGCATACTCCGAGCGAACCCCCTTGCCGTGCTCGCCCCACAGCAGGCCATGATAGCGCTGGGTGAGGGCGGCCACCTCGTCGGAGATCTCCCGGATCATGGCCTGCTGCTGCGGGTCTTTCATGTCCAGGGCCGGACGCACATGCAGCACGCCGGCATCGACATGGCCAAACATGCCGTAGTCGAGACCCCGGGCGTCGAGCAAGGCACGGAATTCGGCAATGTAGTCGGCCAGGTGCTCTGGCGGAACGGCGGTATCCTCGACAAAGGGCAGGGGCCGTTTCTCGCCCTGCACGTTGCCCAGCAGACCCACGGAGCGCTTGCGCATGGCATAGACGCGACCAATCGCCTCGCGCCCCTCTGCACGGGTGTAGCCCAGCCTTGTGACGCTGGTATCGCTGTCCAGAGCCTGGCAGAACTCGGCGACCCTGGCGCTCAGGCGATCCGGGTCGTCGTCGTTGAACTCCACCAGATTGATGCCTTCGATGGTCATGCCCGCTTCCACCGGGAAGAACTCGGCAACCGCGTCCCAGACGAAGTCTTCCATGGCCAGGCTCAGTACCTTGTCGTCCACCGTCTCGATCGACGTGGGACGCAGCGCCTGCTGCGAGTCCGGTGAAGCGCCACCGGCCATCAGCGCCTTGGCATCGGCCAAGGCATCCATGAAGCTTGGGTAGCGGATGTTCACCAGCACCGCATGGCGAGGAATCGGCAGCACGTTGAGCACCGCTTCATTGGTCAGCGCCAAGGAGCCTTCTGCGCCGCACAGCACGCTATTCAGGTTCAGTCGACCGTCGTCGCTGCGCAGGTGAGCCAGGTCATAGCCCGTCAGGCAACGGTTGAGCGGTGGAAAGATGGCGTCAATCTGAGCGCGCTGGTGATCGATGATCTCCCGAGCCACCCGGTAAGCACGCCCCCTGGCGGTCTGTTCCTGGCACAGTGCGGCCAGTTCGCTCTCGTCCACGGGTCCCGTGACCAGCCGCTCCCCACCGATCAGGATGCTGTCCAGTTCGAGTACGTGATCGCGGGTCTTGCCGTAGGTGCAGCTGCCCTGGCCACTGGCATCGGTGGCGATCATGCCGCCGATGGTCGCCCGATTGGAGGTGGATAGCTCAGGGGCAAAGAACAGACCGTGGGGCCTCAGGGCAGCATTCAGCTGATCCTTGACCACACCTGCCTGAACCCGCACGCGGCGGTTTTCCACGTCGATCTCGAGAATCTGGTTCATGTGGCGGGAGACATCCACCACCAGGCCGTCGCTCAAGGATTGTCCATTGGTGCCGGTACCGCCCCCACGCGGCGTCAGCGTCACCTGGCGGAATTCATCGCGCCCGGCCAGTCGGCCCAGCAGCACCAGATCGTCGGCGTGGCGTGGAAAGACCGCGGCCTGGGGCAGGCGCTGGTAAAGGGAATTGTCAGTGGCCAGCACCGTCCGACTGGCATAGTCGGGAGCCATCTCGCCCTCAAAGCCTTCGTTCTTCAATGTCGTGAGGAAGGTGACATAGTGCTGGTCAAGGTCGGTCGCGGTGTCAACAAGAGGCAGGGAAGCGATCATGGTCTCGGTCGAAGCTGGCCCCGCATTGGCGAGTTGTAGCGCTCGCGACAGGGCGGAAGAATGAGGTGTGCCTACTTTACCGCGACTTTGGCTGCGATACATCCTGAACCCGGCTGTCCCTCGTGTCCGGTAACGCCAGCATCTGCCAGGCCGGTGGTGTCAGCCCGGGCCAATGGCGTCGCCTGCGGGATTTGCCTACAATGACTGGCCTGCGCGGAGGGCGCCCGAGCCGAATGCCTCGACCTGTGGTGAGTCATGGCTCGTTGGCGATGCAGTATGTCGGCCCACGGCGCCTCCGCACCAGACTGATACGTCATCTCCATTTCCTACATAGCCGACGGACCCGATTCCATGCTCGATCCGAAACTGCTGCGCGGCGACCTCGACACGGTCGCGACACGACTGGCCACCCGCGGATATACCCTCGACAGTTCAGCGCTGTCATCGCTGGAGGCCCGGCGCCGTGAGCTGCAGGCCGAGACCGAGCGCCTGCAGAACGAGCGTAATACACGCTCGAAGGCTATCGGCAAGGCCAAGGCGGCGGGAGAAGATATTCAACCGCTGCTTGATGAGGTGAGTGATCTGGGCGAGCGCCTGGACGCGGCAAAACATGCTCTGGGCGGCGTCCAGGGGGAGTGGGACGATATCGTGGCGGGCATCCCCAATCTGCCCCACGACAGCGTGCCCGCGGGCAAGGACGAAAGTGACAATGTCGAGGTGTCCCGCTGGGGAACCCCGGCTGAGTACGCCTTCGAGGTGCAGGATCACGTCGACCTGGGCGCCAAGAAGGGCGACCTGGACTTCGAGGTGGCCGCCAAGCTCACGGGCGCTCGCTTTGCCGTCATGCGAGGCCCCATCGCTCGGCTGCACCGTGCCCTGACCCAGTTCATGCTCGACAAGCAGACGCTGGAGCACGGCTATGAAGAGTGCTACGTGCCCTATATGGTCAACCGCGATTCGCTGTACGGTACCGGCCAGTTGCCGAAATTCGGCGAGGACCTGTTCAAGCTCGATGACGAGCGTGAGTTCCACCTTATCCCCACCGCCGAAGTGCCGCTGACCAATCTGCTGCGCAATGAAATCGTCGATGCCAAGTCGCTGCCGCTGAAGCTGACGGCGCATACACCGTGCTTCCGCAGCGAGGCGGGCTCTCATGGTCGCGATACTCGCGGCATGATTCGTCAGCACCAGTTCGACAAGGTCGAAATGGTTCAGCTAGTGGATCCTGCGACCAGTTATGACGCCCTGGAAGAGATGCGCGGCCACGCCGAGGCCATCCTGCAAGCGCTGGAATTGCCGTACCGTGTGGTGACTCTGTGCACCGGCGATATGGGCTTCTCCGCGGCCAAGACCTACGACCTTGAAGTCTGGCTGCCCAGCCAGGCCACCTATCGTGAAATTTCCTCGGTATCCAACTGTGAGGATTTCCAGGCACGACGCCTGCAGGCTCGTTTCCGTGCCCAGGGGGAAAAGAAGCCCCAGCTTTTGCATACCCTGAACGGCTCAGGCCTGGCCGTGGGCCGCTGCCTGATTGCCGTGATGGAAAATCATCAGAATGAAGACGGCTCGATCACCGTGCCCGAGGTGCTCAGGCCGTATATGGGTGGCGTCGAGCGCATCAACATCTAGAAAGCCCGGCAGCAGCGGTGATTCCAGCGCGGCAACAAAGCCCCCGGTAGGGACCCTACCGGGGGCTTTGTCGTGTTGAGCGCAGGTGGTCCAGCCGCCGCTTGCCGTCAAGCCATGTGGCTGGCGGCCTGGTCGCTGTCCTCAGGGACTGGACGCGGTTGCCGCCTGACCGTCCGGGTGATCGGCCGACGGGCTTTCCTGTCCTGCCAAGGCCCAGCGCACCTGGACGCCAGCGTCGATGGTAATGTTGCCGGGGCTGTAGTCTGCCGCACCGCCGCTTTCCGCCATGTCGGCGCGCATGGCCATCATGCGTGGCTGGAACACCGGGGCGTTGGTCTCGCTGACCTGAACCACGTCACCCAAGGTAACGCCCAGGGTATCGGCCATCAGTTCGGCCTTGGCACGAGCACGCTCCAGCGCCTGAGTTAGTGCCTGATCGCTGGCAGCATCGCGATCGGCGAGGTCGTAGCTGACCCCATCCAGAGCGTTGACGCCTGCAGACGTCAGCGCGTCAAGCAGGGTGGGCAGGCTGTCCAGGTCGCTGATGGAAAGACGGATCGGTCGTTCGAGGCGGGTGCGTACCATGGGGGTCGGGTTGTCGCCATTCTGGCTCGCGCGATGCAGCATTTCCTGCTGCACACGCAGCGATCCGGCGTTGATGGCATCACGCTCAAGCCCGGCGTCCTCCAGCGCGGCGATCAGCTCAGCGGCCCTGGACTCCAGCTTGGAGCGGGCCTGACCGAGGGCCTCTGCGTGATCGCCACTGTCTTTCTCCTGGGCAATAGCGGGGGTCAGCTCCCATAGCCGTGCGCTCAAGGTCGCCTTGTCGGGAGCCACCTGGAGCTCTGACTGCGCCTGAATATCCAGGTAGCGCTGCGGCGCCGGTTCGCTGGCCAGCAGGGGACCGCTGGCAAGTGCCAGGCCAAGCCCGAGCCCCAGCAGGGCGGCAGGGGAAAAGCGGCGGCGGGGATGGGTCAGTGCCATGATGTGCTCCTTGGGTGTTCCCTTTCCTATGGTCTTGTGTGCCGGGTGGCAGCTATCCGAGAGACAGCCTTGGTGCGACGGTTGTGGCTCGACCCGCACGGTGAGACTGGCCTTCCGCCGGCCCCGGCGATTCAGTCCTTCGACGTCGCCAATGGCGATGCGTTCCTGGCCTGGCAAGAACGTCCATGATAGTTGCATGGTTGCAGTCGCGTTCAATGACGGCATGGCCGAGGGCGATGGACATGGGCCTCCCGCTCAGAGCCCAAGGCCTTGAGTTTACGTACCTGGGCCCAAGGGCCCGGGCCTGCAACGTATTGTGGTAGCGGTCATGTTACTTTGTGCTGAAATGATTGGCAGGGCAGTATGTCGTGCGAGCCGGATGCGGCCTGGACGGGAGTGTGGCCGAGGACGTCATTGTCTCGGTGGCGTGTAGGCCCGTCAGCAAGCCCACGGCATGCGTTGAGTCGCTGCCACCCCAGTCAAGGACGACCTGACCTACCTGACAGAGGAGTACAGGTGCATGGAAGACGATGTCAATGCGCAGGAAGAGCGCAGACTTCCCCTCAACTTGACCCTGGCGCTGGCGGCGCTGGTGGTCATTGTCGCGGGGATGCGGGCCGGCTCCGATCTGCTGGTGCCGGTGTTGCTGTCGCTGTTCATTGCCGTGGTGTGTACCGCTCCGGTGCAATGGCTGCACGAGCGTGGCCTGGGACTGCGCTCCTCGGTGTGGCTGACGCTGGTGGTCATCGGGGGCATGCTCAGTCTGCTGGCGCTGTTGCTGGTCAATACGGTCAGCACCTTCTCCGAAGCGCTGCCCGGCATTGAAGAGAAGCTCTACGAATATTATCTGCGCCTGCTGGATGGTCTGGCGAGCATGGGGCTGGCCATCGATACCCAGCGTCTGGCGGGTTTTCTTGATACCGAGCAGCTGGGCGAGTGGATCCCTGCGCTGCTCAGCCAGTTGGGCAACCTGATGATGCAGAGCATGGTGGTAGCCTTGCTCGTGGTATTCATGCTGTTCGAAACCCTGAATTTCCGGGACAAGGTGTCGCGGGCGCTGGCGAATCCCGCGCCTAGTCTCGAGCGGTTCAACGAGTTCAGCCACACGCTCAAGCGATATCTGGCCGTCAAGACGGTGATCAGCCTGATTACCGGTGCTCTGGTGTGGATCGCCTGCCAGATCGTGGGAGTAGACTTCCCGCTGCTGTGGGCGGTGCTGGCCTTTGCGCTCAATTACATCCCTAACATTGGCTCCGCTATCGCTGCGATCCCCCCTGTGTTGCTGGTACTGGTCTCCCCGGAGGGTGGCCTGGGAGATGCCTTGCTGCTGAGCCTGGCCTACCTGTCGATCAACTTCGTGATGGGCAACCTGATCGAGCCGCGGGTCATGGGGCGCGCCCTGGGCTTGTCTACCTTCGTCGCGTTTCTGTCGCTGGTCGTGTGGGGCTGGATCTTCGGCGTCACCGGCATGTTGCTGTCGGTGGTGCTGACCATGACGCTGAAGATTGCCCTGGACAGTCATCCCCAGACGCGCTGGATCGCACACTTGCTCGGCCCGGCCAAGGGTGGGCCGGTGGAAGACGCCAGCCGACCGCTGGCAGAGCGCGTGCGGATGGCCAAGCTGCACCGCCAGGCCATGCGCAAGGGAGTGCGAGGACTGATGTCCCGGGAGCCGTCCTCGAAGGACCAGGCTCGCTCCAACGATCGCTGAGCCGTCAGGCAGGACCTGCGAGCGCCGAGACGCCTGGGTCCTGCCTGCGCGGGCAGGTCACGGCGCCTTGTCGGGCGGGGGAAAGGTGACCTCCATTCCACGGGCATCGAGCTGGCGAATGTCGTCCGGGCTTCCGTCCTCGGCCAGCGTGATCAGGCCGATGCCTGGCCCATTCCATAGCCGCTCGCCTGCCTTGGCGTGGTCAGGGTCGCGCGGTTCGACGGCCATTGGACGGCGCTGGGTAAACCAGTTGAGGGGCGAGCGTGGGGAATACAGCCAGCGGTTGAGCCGATCGAAGGTATCCAGCAGGGTGTCGGGAAAGCAGTTCTTGATCCCGCTGGAGGTCACCTGCCAGATCTTGGGCCCCTGGCGACGATGGCGAATCCGAATGTCATAGACAAAGGAGTAGTGCACGTCGCCGGAGAGAATGACGTAGTGCCCCGGGGTTCGGGAGTGGCGAAAGATGTTGAGCATGACGCTGGCGGCGCCGCGATGGGCCATCCAGTTTTCCGCGTCCACCATCAGGGGTTTACCCGCCAGGGTGAAGAGCTTCTGGATCGCTTCGATCAGCTTGACGCCGAACATCGGGGCCGGTGACACAATGACCACCGAGGGGGCATCGATCAGTTCCTGTTGAAACTCTGACAGTGCCTCCCAGTCCATCAAGCCCGACGGACGGTGGGGCTTGCGCCCATTGCGCCAGCGGCGCGTGCGGGTATCCAGGACCACCAGGCGGGGCGTCCCCTCGACCTGAAACTCCCAGCCCTCGAAGCGGAAGAGTCGCTCAAGGCAGGCATCCTGATCGGCAGCCGACAGCCAGCCCTGGCGCTGGCGCGCGTCCTCGAGCAAGGCCTGGGCGTCGTCCAGGGGAGTCTTGAGGCGATCCGGATCGTTGCCCCAGCCCTGGCACAGCAGGTAGGCCATCAAGGCATTGCCGATGATTCGCTTGGAGAAAGGATGCCCATAGGCCGTTTGCTCCCACTGGGCGGTCAGATTCCAGTCATCGGTGACGTCGTGATCGTCGAAGATCATCAGGCTGGGCAGATGCGCCATGACCCTGGCCGCGGCGGGCAGCGTCTCGACAAAGTCATCAATGACACGGGCCTGTTCCTGGTAGCGTTCGCGATGCTCGTCATCGAGTTCGGGGCAGGTCAGCTCGATGATGCGCCAGGGAGTCGGGGACCACACCAGCAGGTACATGGCCATCATTTCGGCGAAGGTCATCAAGTGATTGGCGGCGCTGGCCGAGGTGAACACCGGCTTGCGCACGCCGCCGAAGAAGCGATCCTTGAGGTCATCGGTGCTCTTGACGTTCGGCAACAGCTCTTCCCTGCGGTAGTAGCTGGCAGCGCTTGCGTAGAGCGCCGGGCTATCGTCGATCACCGCGCCTTCGAGCACTTCATCGAATAACCCCAGGCGCTTGATGAGTGCGTGGATGGCCACCAGCATCGGGCCAGCGACGTCATCCGCGTAGACCTGATCCCCGGTCATCAGTAGCCAGGCGGGCATCGCCTCGGGGTGGTCAAGCTGCCCGGCCAGCCAGCTGTCCAGGTGCGCCAGACCATCGGGGCCATCGTAGTGGGGGCGGCGACAGGAGCCATGCAGCAGCCGTCGATGACTGGAGGCCAGGACGAAGCGGGGGGCGGACTGGCCGTCGTGGCAGAGGTGAGGGGCCCATCTTGCAGCACCTTGTCCAAGGCTGTCCGGGGCATTCTGCTCCACGACCTGAAGGTCATAGGCGATCAGAGTGTCCTGCGGAAGCGGGGCATCCACGGCGGCGTCGATGAGATACAGCCAGGCATGGCGCCCCAGGGGAATCTTGCGGTAGTCGTCGTCGCCGAGCACTCGGCGGTGAGGCGCTTCATCCTGCGGCGTAAGCTCCAGCTTCAGCGTCAGCTCGCGACTGGTGACCAGCCATGCTCGGAATCTCTCGCGCGTCAGGCGTCGCAGGATGGGCCCGGCAAGGATAGCGGGCAGGTCATGGTCTGACGTTCCAGTGTCGTTCATGGCGATCCTGTCGATGTCGTCGTGCTGGCAACAGCATGATGAGGTTCAGATACTGCAAAGAATATCATCGCTGCTCGGCACTGAAACCCGGCTCACGCCTCCTGTGGCTGCGGTGGTCGTGGTGGTGGTGGTGGCAGCAATAATGATCGTCGGTGCTAGTGACCACCGGACGGGTGCAGGCCGAGGCCTAAGAGTGGACATGATGTGCTGAAAGGGGGTCCGCCACCGGGTGAACAAGGCATCAATGCCGGCGCGAATGCCGGCGCGGACGAGTCGCTGCCCTTTAGCGCCTAGCCATGCTCGGGGGATGTGTCGGCACTTGCCTGCGCTGTGAAGCCTCTCTGCTGCCATGCATCATCAGCGTCGCGAGCAGGCTCAACAGCGTGAGTGCTGCGACAGTAGATAAAGGAAGGGCCGCCGCGGTATCCGTGTGAGGGAGTGGGCCTGGTGCGACGAGCGGCGGGGAGCCTACAGGCCTTTCGCGTCATGAAAGGCCCGTAGGGCATCAAAGCAGCTTGGTTTGCCTGAGACTTTGCAGCGCGTCAGGTGCATCGAAGCTACTGGCGTTCGCCAGGTCCCAGAACTCACGGTACAGCGGGTGGTCCTTGGCGCCCCCACGCAGCAGCTCGCCTGGCGCCAGGCTATCTATCAGGCTGATGTAAGGCAGAGCCTTGCCGTTATCCAGGCGGCGGATGATATGTTCCGGGCCCAGCTCGTCGGGGTGGTACAGGCCTGCGGCTTCCAGCATTTCACACAGAGCGAACTTGGTGTTGGCATGGAAGTTCTTGACTCGCACGGCCTTATCATCCACATCCAGGCGGCTGCCACGGGCCTTGTCCTGGGTAGCGATACCGCTGGGGCACTGGTCGTTGTGACAGCTCTGGGCCTGGATACAGCCGAGCGAGAACATGAAGCCCCGGGCCATGTTGACCCAGTCTGCGCCTAGCGCGAGGGTGCGTGCGATGTCGAAGGCGCTGATCAGCTTGCCGCTGGCGGCGATACGGATGTCGTCGCGCAGGCCTGCGCCCACCAGGGTATTGTGAACCAGGATCAGGGCGTCGTTGAGGGGCATACCCAGGCGATTGATGAACTCCAGCGGGGCCGCGCCGGTACCTCCCTGTCCTCCGTCGACGACGATGTAGTCGGGATGATCGCCACATTCCAGCATGGCCTTGACGATGGCAAACCATTCCCAGGGATGTCCCAGCGCCAGTTTGATGCCCACCGGTTTGTCACCGGACAGCTCCCGCAGCTGCTGAATGAAATGAATCATCTCGCAAGGGGTAGAGAACGCCGAGTGGCGAGAGGGGGAGAGGACGTCCTGGCCTTCCGGGACACCGCGGGTGGAGGCGATTTCGGCGGTGACCTTGGCGCCGGGAAGAATGCCGCCGTGGCCGGGCTTGGCCCCTTGGGACAGCTTGATCTCGATCATCTTCACTTCGTCGCGGCGAGCGTTGTGGCGAAACTTCTCGGGATCGAACCCGCCATCTTCCCTGCGGCAGCCGAAATAGCCGGAACCGATCTGCCAGACCAGATCGCCACCACGCAAGTGATAGGGCGAGATGGCTCCTTCGCCGGTGGTGTGATAGAAGCCGCCTTCTTTCGCGCCCTCATTGAGGGCGCTGATGGCGTTGGGTGACAGAGCGCCAAAGCTCATGGCGGAAATGTTGATCACGCTGGCCCGGTAGGGGTGGGCGCGCTGCTCTCCGACCACAATGCGAAAGTCGTGATCGGTGATGTCCACGGGTGACAGTGACGGGCCCATCCATTCATATCCCGGGGCACTCATGTCTCTCAGTGAACCGAAGGGTTTCTTGTCGCTGGTGCTCTTGGCACGGCGATAGACCAGCGAGCGCTGTTCCCGCGAGAAGGGCGCCTCGTCGGTGTCGGACTCAATGAAGTACTGGCGAAACTCAGGACCGATGGACTCCAGAAAGTAGCGGATGTGGGCAAGAATAGGGTAGTTGCGGCTGACGGTGCGACGTCGCTGCACGATATCGTAGATGCCCAGTGCGGTGAGGGCACCGAACGCCAGCACGCCGGCCAGCCACCAGGCCGAGGACGTTCCGACGCCGATCACGCTGACGATGAGGCCTGCAATGGCGAGGTAGAACGCGCCGAAGCGAGTCGGAGCGTGGCGTGACAGTAAAGAGGCCATGAAGAGCTCCCTGCAGCTCAGGTCGAAGGAAAACGCTGCCAACCATGCAAGCATATAACCCTGCTTGGGCATAGTATGCCGGGCCCGCCGTGACGACTTGGCACACTGCATGACGCAGCGGGAGCGGGAAGGGCTGGACGGGTTAGGTAAATTGAGCCGGCACCGTCATCTTCTCGTCATCCAGGGCAAATAGTGTTTGACCTTGGCGCCAAGACGGCGCATGCTGCTGGCAGTTGGTTAGCAAGTTGAACGTCTCAGAGGTCATCGAAGCATCCTAGCGTCGATTGCCCGGGGAAAGGTTTCTTGTTTTACCCACTGCAACTCGGGTATCTCCCGGTCAATAAACACGCTAGTCGAGGATTCGATCATGGCAACTGGTACAGTCAAGTGGTTCAACGACACTAAGGGCTACGGCTTCATTTCTCCGGACGACAACGGTGACGACCTGTTCGCTCACTTCTCCGAGATTCAGGCTGACGGCTTCAAGTCCCTGCAGGACGGCCAGAAGGTCTCCTTCGAGGTGACTCAGGGCAAGAAAGGCCTCCAGGCCTCCAACATCAAGGTCATCGACTAAGTCGATCCCTTGATGGCCGCGTAAGCGGCAGCGTCCTTCGAGGGCGCGACGATAAAGGCTCGCTTCGGCGGGCCTTTTGCGTTTTTGTGCCTTTAAAAGCCTTCTGGTTGTCAGCCTCTTCTCAGAGTGATGATATTGCCGGCGAGCTATTCTGCTGCTGCGGCTGATAGACACGAAAGTGTGTAGGGATGGGGAGCTGTCCTGGAGAGATGTGCACAAGAAGTCTATATATGCCTGAAAGTGATAAAAAAATAATACATTGTAACTATTTAGCATAAGTTAAAGCAGGCACAATGAGCGCTGTCTCACCAGCAAGGCCACCCCATGTCTCTGGATGCCTGGATCGCTCTCTCTGTTGCTTGCGCTGTCTTTCCGTTGATGGCGCTCACCCGCGCCGGGCCAGACATGGTCATGATGGGCGCGTTGGTGGTGCTGCTCAGCCTCGGTGTCATCGATGCCCAGCAGGCGCTGAGCGGATTTTCCAGCAGCGGCCTGTTTACCGTGGCTTTCATGTACGTGCTGGTGGCCAGCTTGCGCGATACCGGGGGTATCGACCTGATCATTCGGCATGTGCTGGGGCGGCCGAAGGGCGTGCGTCATGCCATGGCGCGGCTGATCTGGCCGGTCACGGCGGTCAGCGGTGTGCTCAACAATACCCCGGTGGTGGCCACCTTCATTCCTGCCGTGATCAGCTGGAGCCGTCGTTTCTCCATCGCTCCTCAGTATCTGCTGATGCCCTTGAGCTTCGCGTCCATCCTCGGCGGCACCGTGACCTTGATGGGGACCAGTACCAATCTGGTGGTGCATTCGCTGATGCTGGAGCGCTTTCCGAACCTGCACCTGGGACTGTTCGAGATCGCCCTGGTGGGCGTGCCGATGGCGCTGGCCGGTGTGGGCTATCTGCTGTGGGCGGGGCCGCGCATGCTGTCTGGCCATCCCGGTAGCGAAGCCGCTTTTGCCAACCTGCGTGAGTTCACCATCGAGATGGAGGTAGACCCGCAGGGGCCGTTGGTTGACCGCACGGTAGAAGACGCCGGGCTGCGCCACCTGGCCGGTCTCTTTCTGGTCGAGATCGAGCGCGGTGGCAACGTGGTCAGCGTGGTGGGGCCTGGGGAGACCCTGAAAGGCGGCGACCACCTGGTCTTCGCCGGGACCACCGATGGTGCGGTGGAATTGCAGCAGATTCGTGGCCTGCGCCCCTCTCGGCTGGGTGAGTCCCACCTCGAGAAGGAATTTCGAGAGCGTCGCCTGGTCGAGGCGGTGGTCTCCGATCAGTGTCAGTTCATCGGCCAGAAAATTCGGGACGGACACTTCAGGACGCTGTACGGCGCTGCCGTGCTGGCGGTCTGCCGCAATGGGCGCCGGGTGGTGGGAAGCCTCGGCCAGATTCGCTTGCAGCCCTCGGATGTGCTGCTGCTTGAGGCTCGTCCTGCCTTCGTGGAGCGTCATCGCCAGTCCCAGGACTTTCTGTTGATCAGTCAGGTCAATGGTCAGGCGCGCCCCGCCTTCGACCGCGCTCTGCGCGCCTGGGGCATATTGGCGGCGGTGGTGCTGGTGGCCACCACGGGCCTGATGAGCATGATGAATGCGGCCATGCTGGGGGCTGCCGCGGCACTCTTGAGCGGCTGCGTCAGTGTGCGCAGCGCCCGCCGAGGCATGGACACCCAGGTACTGTTGACCATCGCTGCCTCGTTTGGCCTGGGGGCTGCACTGCACACCTCCGGCGCCGCCGATGCGGTGGCGGCCGGGCTACTGGAGCTGGTGGGCAATAGTCCCTGGGCCCTGTTAGTAGGCACCTACGTGGTGGTGGCCTTGTTGACCTCGCTGGTGACCAACAATGCCGCCGCCGTGATCACTTTCCCCATCGCCATGGCCGGTGCAGACAGCCTTGGCGTCAGCCCGTTGCCGTATGTAGTGGTGGTCATGTTTGCGGCCTCAGCGAGCTTCCTGACCCCTATTGGCTACCAGACCAACCTGATGGTCATGGGGCCTGGCGGCTACCGCTTGCGGGACTATCTGCGCCTGGGGGGGCCTCTCAACCTGCTGACCGCTGCCGTGGTGCTAGGACTTACCCCGCTGTTCTGGCCGTTCTAGCTGCCCAGAGCTGTCCGGTTTAGTAGCCCAGAGCTGTCCGGTTTAGTAGCCCAGAGCTGTCCGGTTTAGTAGCCCAGTGCTGTCCGGTTTAGTGGCCCAGTGCTGTCCGTTCTAGCCGCCGTTGTCGCAGGAAGGGGCGGCAGTGGTGGCAGTGGCAGCAGTGGCGGCAGAGGAAGAAACAGGCCCTTGGGCGGTGCGCCCTGCGACCCACGTCTCGTTATGCTCGCTGCTGTTGCCAAGCTTGAGGCTCGTTCCTGAGCGTATAGTGCGCTAGGGTAGCGACGTATTCCCTGAAAGCTGCGTGCGTTGCCACCTACCTGCGCTGCACTTAGAGCTGAAACACAGATAGAGACCCGCCCATGAGCAATAACGACCAGTTGGTCATCGAACCGCGTGGCGATGCACCCGCTGACGCCTGCATGATCATTCTCCATGGCCTTGGCGCCGACGGTCGGGATTTCGAGCCCGTCGTGCCGATGCTGCCCAGGCCTGACTATGCCCAGGTCCGCTTCATCCTGCCCCACGCGCCCCGTCTACCGGTGACCATCAATGGTGGCATGGTCATGCCTGCCTGGTACGACATTCTCGAGATGAGCCTGGATCGCCGCGTCGATGAGATGCAGCTGCGTCTTTCGGCCGAGCGTATCAAGGGCGTGATTCAATCCCAGATTGATGCCGGCATCGATAGTCGACGTATCCTGTTGGCTGGCTTCTCCCAGGGTGGGGCAGTGGCCTATGAAGCAGCGCTAAGCTTTGATCAGCCGCTGGGAGGGCTGCTGGCCATGTCGACCTACTTTGCCACGGCGAACTCGATCGAGCTGAATGACGCCAACCGCGACCTGCGTGTCGAGGTGCATCACGGCAGTATGGATCCTGTGGTACCTGAATCATTGGGCCGGGCAGCCTTCGCACGGTTGGAAGAGCTGGGCTATCACACGGTGTATCGGCAGTACCCCATGGCCCATGCGGTGTGTCCCCAGCAGATCGGCCATATCGGCGAGTGGATGAGTGAGCTGCTCAGCCGCTGAGGCCCGTTCCTGCGGCGGCCCATCGACGGGTAATGAGATTTTTCATCCAGCACAGGTAAGACGGTTCTTCTAAGCTTTTTCTTACAAAATTTTAAGAAATTGACTATGGGAACATGGGTATGTCATTGCTGGCATTCTTCCGACGTCGATGGTCCGCCGGAGTGCTTGAGCCGCCAACGGGCGCGGCTTTCAGCACTGAGCTCGACGCCTTGCTGGGGCAGGCACCGTCGATGGCGCTAAGCCTAGGCGCTGATGGTCTGGTCGTCTGGGCTAATAGCAGCCAGTGTCAGCAATTGGGCCTGTCGCTGGAGGCGCTGGTCGGGCAATCGCTGTCCCAGGTGTTTTGTCCCGAGGCTGCGAAAATACTGGAAACGGCCCTGGACCACTGCCGCGCCAGCGGATCGGGCTGGCAGGGAGTCGTTATCTGCAGCAAGGGGCCGCAACTGCGTCACCTCAGTAGCACCTTGCATCCCGTTCGCCGGGAGCCAGCCTGCTGGCTGTTGATGTCCCAGGATATCACCTTGCTGCAGCGCCAGGCCGCCTCGGCAGAACGCCTGAGTGAATCCATCGAGAGCAGCGTAGCACGGCTTCCGGGGGTCGTCTTTCGCCTGCATCAATCGCCCGCAGGCCAGCTATCGTTCGGTTATCTAGGACCCGGTTTCGAGGCGCAGACCGGCCTGTCACGGGCCCAGGCGCTGGAAGACGCCGAGGTGGTGCTGTCGCGCCTGGCCGAGGAAACGCGGGAGCAGCTGACGTTGGTACTGGCCCAGTCGCTGGTCAGCCTGACGCCGTGGCATCTGGATGTGAGGCTTGCGCGGCAGGGCGATGACAGTGGCGAAAGCGAGCGCTGGTTCGAGGCAAGAGGCACTCCACAGCGGTTCGAGGATGGTGCGGTGGTCTGGGATGGGCTGCTGCTGGATGTCACCAAACGCAAGCAAGCGGAAAGGCGCATTGCCAAGCTGGTGAGTACCGACGTGCTGACCGGGGTGATGAACCGCAGGGCGTTCTTTGAAGCGGGTGCGGGGGCCTTGGCCCGGCTTCGGCGACGCCAGGAGCCCGCCGTGCTGGCCATGCTCGACCTGGATCATTTCAAGGCACTCAATGACGCCTTTGGCCACTCCGCGGGGGATATGGTGCTCAAGGCATTTGCTGATACCTGTCGCCTGAGCCTGCGCCCCTATGACGTGCTGGCGCGGATTGGCGGTGAAGAATTCGTGGTGCTGCTGGCCGATGTAGTGGCCGAGGATGCCTGGGATATTCTAGAGCGTCTGCGGCGTAACGTTGAGACCACCACCTTGAAGGTGGACCATCGTGCCCTCAAGGTAACAGTGAGCATGGGGGCCATCAGTGTCGGCAAGGAAGAAAGTCTCGACATGGCGATGCGCCGAGTGGACGCAGCGCTCTACGAGGCGAAGCGAGCTGGGCGCAATCGTCTCAGTGGCCTCCTGCAACGTTTCGATGAAGTCAACGGTGGGTCGCAGCAGGCCCGTGAGTATTCCAGCATTCACAAGGAGTTGAAGATGGCGTTGAGCGAAGATCTGCGAATCCCGAAGGCCTGTCCTAACTGTGGCAGTCATAACATGCGCGTGCCCGCTACCAAGAACCCTGATGAGAAGGTGCACTGTGCCTCCTGCCAGAGCTACGTGTGCCTGTACTCTGAAGCGGCGGAAATGATCGAGAAGACGCCCAAGAGTGAAGAGGAAGCCTTGATCGAGAAGGCGATGAACCGCGACAAGTAAGCCGGGCGTGGGGCGGGTCGCCGCTTCGCTGCCGTTCAGCATGTAGACAGCGCCCCCGCCTTTGCAGGCGGGGGCGCTGGTGGTTCAGGGTGCCGCTAGGGGCGGGTCACTGTCGCACGACAGTGTTCGACAGAGCACGACAGAGCACGACAGAGCACTACAGCAGCTCCTCGCCGGCGAGGGCCAGGCGGGAGCGTTCCACGCTCTTCAAGGTCACGTGTCCAGCGTGGGGCCAGTTCTTGAAGTTCTGAACGACGGCAGCCATGCCGCAGGTGTTGGCGGTCAGGTAGGGGGTGTCGATCTGACCGACGTTACCCAGGCAGACGATCTTGGTGTTGCGCCCGGCACGGGTGATCAAGCTCTTGAGCTGTTTTGGGGTGAAGTTCTGCGCCTCGTCGATGATCAGGAAGGTGTCGTTGAGCGTACGACCGCGCATGAAGCCCGGCGCACGAATCTGCACCCGAGACGCCAGCAGCTGGCGCGTGGCATCCTGGTTCCAGGTTGAACTGCCGTCGTGCTCGTCTCGCAGCAGGTTGTCCATGTTGTCGTGGAAGGCGCCCATCCAGGGTGACATCTTCTCCTCTTCTGTCCCTGGCAAAAAACCGATGTCCTCGCTCATGGAAATGGGGGCACGGGTAAACACCACGCGCTCGAAGCGTTTGCTGTCCAGGGTCTGTTGAAAGGCTGCCGCCAGGGTCATGAAGGTCTTGCCGGTGCCCGCGCTGCCGGCCACCGTGACCAGATCGATGGCATCGTCCATCAACAGGTTAAGGGTAAAGTTCTGACGGCTGTCGTGGGCATGGACGCCCCAGACGCTGGCGCCGTGACGGTAGTTGGTCAATAGCTCCAGGGTGGCCTGGTGCGGGGCCAGTTCGCGCACGATGGCTTCGAAGCTGGCTTCGCTGTCAGCGTCGGAGACCAACATGCCAAGGTGCCAGTGGGCGGGGATCTCTCCGCTCAGGCGATAGATCACCTTGTCCTGTTCACGCTCCACCTTGACGTCCAGAGCCATGGCGTCCCACAGGTCATGACCGGCATCCGGGTAGACAGACACGCCATCGGTCATGGCGTCGGAGTCGTCAAAGGCACGGTCGGTCAGGTAGTCCTCGACGGGCACGCCCAGGGCGGCAGCCTTCACCCGCAGGTTGATGTCCTTGGTGACGAGAACGACCGATGCATCGGGTCGCTCCTGACGTAGTCGGCAGGTTTCTCCCAGCAGCCGGTTGTCAGGACTGTCCTCCAGGTTGTCAGGCAGGGTCAGGTCGGAGTAGCACAGCAGCCGGAGTCGGCCTTCAGGGCCGCTGACGCGGGTAATCGGAATGCCCTGGCGAATCTGGTCGATATCGACATTGGCGGTGAGGTCAGAGAGGGTCCGGCTGACTTGCCGGGCGGTGCGAGCAATTTCTCGGATGCCGTTCTTGTGCTTGTCGAGCTCCTCGAGCACGGTCATGGGGATAACCACTTCGTGCTCTTCGAACTGGTAGAGGGCGCTGGGGTCGTGGATCAGTACGTTGGTGTCCAGCACGTACAGTCGGGTGGCCTTCTTGTCGATGCGTACCATCGGCGCAGCTCTCCTGATGATCACCTTGGGCGTCAACATGACGCCTCGATGTCGACACTCTCAGCGCAACGTGTCAGAGATGTGACAGAGGCCGAGGTGTCGGCTTGCTCGCGTGGGGGTCCTCCTGTGGTGGCTGGGGCGACAGCCGCTCGCTGACGGCGTCGCTGTAAGGTCGTTGAGAAGGGCGGCAAAGACGGTCCTGCTCATTCTTTTGACCGTGATGTTCTCAACTGGTGCCTTCGACCTAAGCATGGACGATGACAGAAATGCTGCAAGGGCGAACAGTTTCAACGCTTGATGACGTTTTGCTGGCGGCGGCCCCGGCGATCCTTGCCGGAGCCCGCCAGACAGCCTGGCCAGCCCAGAGGCTCAAGACTCAGGTGGCGATCATGACCCTGTCCTGGTCGAAGGCCACCGGCCAGGTGCGCAGTTGGATACCGGGATCTTCCAGGCATTGGCCGTCGGCCAGTCGGTAGTGCTGCTTGTAAAGCGGGGAGGCCACCATCGGCTCCCCCTGATGGTCGCCCAGCAGACCGCGAGCGATCACATTGGCTTGGGCGACAGGGTCGTGGTGGTCGATGGCAAAGAGCTCCGTAGGTTGGCCCGGCAAATAGAACAGCGCGACCTGGTGGGCGCCGTCACTGCCGTCGCACCAGGCAGCAACGCCGGAGTACGCCACCAGATCGCTGCGCTGGCACAGCACGGTCCAGTGAGCCCCGTGCGCGGAGGGAGAGAGTGAAGCGTTCGGACAAGAAAGCGTCATGGTGGGTCCTCGGTATCCTGGATGGCGGGGTGGATCATGCCGGGCGCAGCTGACCGCGCTCCTGGGTGACAATGATGTCGGGGTCGGCGCGCTGATCGTTGACATAGCTGCGAAAGCGCTTGAGCTTGTCCGGGTCGGAGAGGGCGCCAGCCCATTCGCACTGATAGCTGTCGATGACCTGTTGCATCTGGCGCTCCAGCTCTGCACCGAGGCCGAGGCTGTCGTCCAGGATCACTGCCTTGAGATAATCGAGCCCGCCTTCCAGCTGCTCCCGCCATACCGAGGTGCGCTGCAGTCGATCGGCGGTCCGCACGTAGAACATCAACAAGCGGTCGATGGTCTGGATCAAGGTCTGGTCGTCCAGGTCAGTGGCGAACAGCTCTGCGTGGCGTGGACGCATGCCGCCATTGCCGCAGACATACAGGTTCCAGCCGTGCTCGGTGGCGATGACGCCGATATCCTTGCTCTGTGCTTCGGCGCATTCCCGTGTGCAGCCCGACACCGCGAACTTGAGCTTGTGCGGGGAGCGCAGGCCCTTGTAGCGGTGCTCGAGCCGCAGTGCCATGCCGACGCTGTCCTGAACCCCATAGCGACACCAGGTGCTGCCGACGCAGGATTTCACGGTACGCAGCGACTTGCCGTAGGCGTGTCCGGTCTCGAAACCGGCCGCGATCAGCTCGCTCCAGATGGCGGGAAGGTCCTCCAGGCGAGCCCCGAACAGGTCGATGCGCTGACCGCCGGTGATCTTGGTGTAGAGACCGTATGTCTTGCCCACCTGGCCCAGCACGATCAGCTTGTCGGGAGTGATCTCGCCCCCGGCAATCCGCGGGACCACGGAGAAGGTGCCGTTCTTCTGCATGTTGGCCATGAAGGTATCATTGGTATCCTGCAGGGGGATGTGCGCTGCGTCGGTAATCGGCTCGTTGAAACAGGAGGCCAGGATCGAGGCTACCGCCGGCTTGCAGATGTCGCACCCCAGACCCGGCGATCCATCCGGGCGCGGCGTACCATGCCGTGACATCAACTCACTGAAGGTCTTGATGCCTTCCACCCGGACGATGTCGAAGAGCTGCTGGCGGGTGTGGGCAAAGTGCTCGCACAGCGAGGTATCGACGTCCATGCCGCGAGCTGACAGCTCATGATCAAAGACGCTTTTCAGCAGGGCAGCGCAGCCTCCGCAGCCGGTGCTGGCCTTGGTGGCATCCTTGACCGCTGACAGGTCCTCGCACCCCGCATCCACGGCTGCACTGATCGCTCCCTTGGTGACGTTGTGGCAGGAGCAGATGGTCGCCTCCTGGGGCAATGCATCGGGCCCCAGTGCCGGCGCAGCCTCGTTGGATGGCAGGATAAGTGCGGCCGGGTCCACGGGCAGGTCAAGGCCGTTGGCGTAGTACTGCATCAGGGTGTCATAGGGGCCGTTGTCACCGACCAGCATGGCCCCCAGCAAGCGCTTGCCATCGGCGGACACGACCAGCTTGCGATAGATCTGCTGCAGCTGGTCAAAATAGCGGTACTGCTTGGCGCTGGGGTGACGGTTGCCATGGGCGTCGCCGATGGCGCCCACATCGACGCCCATCAGCTTCAGCTTGGTGCTCATGTCGGCGCCAGTGAAGGTCAGTTCGCCGCCGCTCAAGGTGTCTGCAGCCGCCTTGGCCATCTGATAGCCCGGAGCGACCAGGCCGAAGATGCTGTTGTGGTACAGGGCCACCTCACCCACTGCGAGAATCGCTGCATCGCTGGTGACGCAGTGATCGTCGATGACCACTCCGCCCCTCTCGCCGATCTCAAGTCCACACTCCCGGGCCAGTTCATCCCGGGGACGAATGCCCGCGGAGAACACGATCAGGTCGGTCTCCAGCACCTTGTCATCCTGGAACACCATGCGCAGGCGGCTGGCCTCGCCAGGCACGATCTCGCGGGTGGCGCGTTCGGTCAGCACCTGAACCCCGAGACCCTCGATCTTTTCTCGCAACAGCTCGCCGCCCTGATCATCGACCTGCATGGGCATCAGGCGGGGGGCGAATTCCACCACCGCCGTATCCAGGTCGAGTCCATGCAGAGCGTTGGCCGCTTCCAGCCCGAGCAAGCCCCCTCCGACCACCACGCCAGTGGTCGCGGTGCTGGCGGCATGGCGTATCGCGTCCAGGTCGTCCAGGGTGCGATAGACCAGACAGCCATCCCGGTCATTGCCCGCAATGGGCGGCACGAAAGGGGTCGAGCCCGTTGCCAGCACGAGCCGGTCATAGGCGTGTGTACCCTGCGGGGTGCGGACCTGCCGAGAGTCGCGATCGATAGCGGTGATGGCTTCGTCGAGGCGCAGCTCGATGCCGTGTTCGTGGTAGTAGTCCGCGGTCGACAAGGCCAGCGAGTCGGCGTCTTGACCGGTGAAGTAGTCGGACAGATGGACACGGTCATAGGCCAGGTGGCGCTCTTCGCCGAATACCGTGATGCGGTAGTGATGGTGCTGGCCGCGTTCGACCAGCTGTTCGATGAGGTGATGGCCGACCATGCCGTTGCCCACCACGATCAGGGTGGGGCGGGTGTCACGGGTGGCGGAGTCTGAACGTGTGGTCATCAGGCGGCATCCTGGTGGTGTGAAGAGTCGGAGTGAGGCGCTGCGTGGGCGCTGAGCAGAGCGTCGGTGTCGGCCTGGCCGAGCAGCAGGGAATGACGCACGCGGTCCAGACACGTACCTTGTTCGGCCAGTGAAAATAGCCATGGGCCCATGCGCGTGTCGCCGTACAGCACGGCGCCCTCGAGCTTTCCATCGCGCAGCAGCAGGCGACGATATTCGCCGGTATCGTGATAGCTCAGCACTTCGTGGCCGCTGTCTGGCTCGGTAGGACCGAAGGCATACAGGTCGACGCCCGACACCTTCAGCTTGGTGGCGCAGGGCTTGTCGCTGTAGGCATTTGCGGCCTCGCCGCTGAGACGGGCGGCGAGTATCTCGACCTGGCGCCAGATGGGCTCTACCAGGCCGTAGGTGCTGTCACCGAACTGGCAGCATTCACCCACCGCCGAAATGCGTGGATCGGATGTGGCCAGGCCGTCATCCACATGGATGGCCCGATCGCAGTGAAGGCCCGCCGCTTGGCCGAGGTCGATGTTTGGCGTAATGCCTGCCGCAATCACGACGCAATCGGCCTCCAGTGCCGTTGGCTGTCCGCTGAGGCGCACGCCACTGACTTTGCCCCCGTGATCGCCGATGATGGCGTCGAGACGAGCCTCAGTGTGCAGCGTGATGCCGCGCTGACCGAGTTCGGTGGCCAGCATGCTGGCGGCGACAGCGTCCAGCTGGCGGTTCATGACCCGCGATGAGCGCTGCACAACGCTAACCTGCATGCCTCGCCCGGCAAGCCCTGCCGCTGCCTCAAGGCCAAGCAGACCGCCGCCCACGACCACGGCGGTGCCGCCGGCTTCAGCGATGGCCGCCAGCCGGGCAGCATCGTCCAGGTCACGGAAGCCATGCACGCCTTCAAGGTCGATGCCGGGAATCTCGGGCATGGCACTGCGCGAGCCCGTGGCCAGCACCAGCTGGTCATAGCACAGTACTTCACCATCATCGCACTCGACGCGCTGGCGTCGACGGTCGATGTTTACCACCCGGGTGCCAAGGCGCTGGCCGACGATCGGAAAAGGGTGGTCATCAAGCGACAGGGCCATGCTTTCGCGCTCGATGTCTCCGGCAAGCCAGCTGGACAGCAGTATGCGGTTGTAGGCGGGGTGGGGCTCGGCGCCGATGAGGGTGATATGGCTCGGTGCCCCGGAACGTCCCTTGAGGCGTGATACCAGCCGATGCGCGGCCATGCCGTTGCCGATGATCACGAGGTGACCTGTCGTGGGGCTTGCCTCAGTCGAAGGTGATACGGTGCTCGGGTGTGCGGTATCCGCTTGCGTCTCGCTGGACATGGTAAAGGCTCCAAAAACGCCAAAGACGTCTCTCACTCCCCCAGCATTGGGGGGTGAAGAGACGTCTTTGTCTGAGTCGATGCGATCGCCGTTGATCGCGGCCGGCCAGGGCCGGTGTCATGTCAGTGAGTATCCAAGTTTCGTGCCGGGATACGCGGTTCTTCTTTTTTTACAACGTCTTGCTAAAAGATGAGGGTGCGTGGTGCAACACCACGACGGAGAGTACTACGGGGTGATGGCACTTGGTTGGTGCAACGCCTCGTCGTGATGCACGCTGCTGTAGCAGGTCTCCAGCGTGACGTCATCCAGCTCCCTCCCTCTGGCCATGAGCAGCGGTTGGAGCCGCTCGGCCATGCCGTAAAAGTCGCTGGGCTGAGGGCGCAGGCCTTCACTCAGCAGAGGATAGCCGGGAGCGCAGCCCACGGGCAGTTCGTCGAGATGAGCGACCGCCTCATCCAGGTAGGGGGGCAGTGAAAGCCATTCCAGCGCCTGGCGGCGGGCGCCTGCCGCGCTGTCCAGCCAACTGGCGGCGGCCCGCAGCGCACGGATGAGGGCGGCCAGCGTGTGGGGGTAGCGACGCGCCCAGGACGCGGTGACGCCCAGCACCTTCTCGGGATGGCCCGGCATCATGTCCGCGCCGCTGGCGATGACCTTGCCGACCTGTCGAAATTCAGCCTGGCTTCCCCAGGGCTCGCCCACACAGAACCCATCGATTTCGCCCTCGCGCAAGGCGTCCACCATTCGGGGAGGCGGCAGCGCGACCAGCTCCACCTCGCTGTCGCTGTCGATAGCGCCGAGGGAGAGCCATTCACGGAGCAACAGGTGCTGGCAGGAGTAGGGGTAGACCATGGCCAGCCGAGGCTTGGCCAGACCCCGGGTCAGGCAGTCGCGCAGGGCCAAGGCGGAGCCTTGCGGGCGGGGCAGGTCGCTGCGCACATCCAGCGCATTGGCCAGCCGCTGGGACAGCACCAGGGTATTGCCCTGGCGGCCCAGTACCATCGCGGCCAGCGTTTCGCAGGGCGCCCGTGACAGACCCAGGCTCATGGCCAGTGGCATGGGCGCCAGCATGTGGGCACCATCGAGGAGTCCGGCAGCGACCTTGTCGCGCAGTGTCGACCAGGCGTTCTCTCGTGACAGGCTGACATCGAGGCCCTGCGCGCTGAAAAAGCCGCCTTCCCTGGCGATGATCAGCAGTGCCGCGTCCAGCAGCGGGACGAAGCCAAGGGTCAATCCTGCGAGCTCTGGTGCGCTGGTCGATGCCTGAGTGGCCTTCCCTATGCTCATGATCCCTGCTCCAGTGGTTTGAGAATATCGATGACGTTCTGGGCGACCTGGGCGATGCGCTGGCCGCGGTCCATGGCCAGCTTGCGCAGCATCCGGTAGGCCTGTTCTTCATCGCAGCTCTGGTGCTTCATCAACAGGCCCTTGGCCTGTTCGATGCGCTTGCGGTCGGCCAGCTGATTGCGAGCCTTGTCGAGGTCTCTGCGCATGCCCTGAAAGGCCTCGAAGCGGGCGATGGCAACCTCGATCACGGCCTTGACCCGGTTGGCGGCCAGGCCGTCGACGACGTAGGCGCTGACCCCCGCCTTGACCGCTGCCTTGAGGGATTGCGGATCATGCTGATCGGCAAAGAAGACCACGGGCCTGGGATTTTCCCGTTGCAGCAGGGCCATGCTCTCCAGGGTGTCCCGGTCGGGGGATTCCATGTCGATAATGACCACATCGGGCTGATGCTGGCGCACCATGTCATTCAGGCTTGCCGGGCTGCTAAGCCGGCAGACGACCCGATGGCCATCGTTGGCCAGGGCCTCTTCGACCATGGCCGCGCGCACGATCTCATCGTCGACCAGCAGCACACTCAAGGTGTCAGGTTCAGGCATCGGCATAGAAGGCATGGCTCTTGTCGGGCGCTTGGTAAAGGTAACGGTGTGGGTGGATGCACTGTGTGGTGGCAACTTGCCTCTGGTGTCAGCTGACAGCTCAGGGCGGCGTCTAGGCTTCGCTGGCGGCAATATGTGTTCCACCTGGCTAACTATCTTTTTTAATCAGAGTGATAGCGATGCACGGCTACGGTGCACCGAGGGTTGAAGGGATGGGCGGGCAGGCAAGGGGCGCGAATTGCACCGGATGGGTGCGAAACAACGCTTCGCGGTGAACGTCGTGGTGCATGACCGCCTCGTTCAGCCGCAGGCAATGCCCTGGCGGGCCCAGAGCGTGAGCCTTCACGCAACAGCCAGGCGGTCGCCCTCGGGCGGAGCGGAAAGCCGGTGTCACCGGGCGCACCTGCCCTGGCTGCCGGCAACCTGGAAGGGGGTTCCTGCCAAGATGGCACGAGGTTTGCTTCTGTAGTGGAAAGCGCAGACATCGGACAGCGGCAGGTCTGCGCGCAACGGAAATCCAATGTGGGGTTTCCTCGGCAAAGACGCCCATTCAGCTCCTGGCCATGCCAGACGCTGAGTGGGCGTTTTGCGTGATGGCTCACAGGAGAAGGGGATGACCCAGACAGATCATGACGGCGTGCCAGCCCAGCCAATCCTCGACCATGGCGATGGCAAACAGGCAGGCACGCTGACCACCTGTCCCTACTGCGGTGTTGGCTGCGGTGTCGCGCTGAGTGCCAAAGGGGGGAGCGCCGTGGTCGAAGGCGATACCTCTCACCCCGCCAACTTCGGGCGTCTGTGCGTCAAGGGAACCGCGCTGGCAGAGACATTGGGCCATCACGGCCGCCTGATGATGCCGCGGGTCGATGGTCACGAGACCCGTTGGGAGCAGGCGTTGGATACGCTCGCCGAGCGCCTGCTCAAGATACGCGAAGCCGCGGGGCCAGGTGCCATCGCTGGCTATCTGTCGGGACAGCTGTTGACCGAGGACTATTACGTCGCCAACAAGTTGTTCAAGGGGTTCATCGGTACCCCGCACCTGGATACCAACTCGCGTCTGTGCATGGCCTCTGCTGTCGCCTCCTACAAGCGGACCTTTGGTGCCGATGCGGTGCCCTGCAATTACGAGGATCTCGAGGAGGCGGAGTTGGTCGTGCTGGTGGGATCCAACCTGGCCTGGAACCACCCGGTGCTCTACCAGCGGCTGCGGCTGGCCAAGTCGCGTAATCCCCTGTTGAGGGTGGTGGTCATCGACCCACGCGTCACTGACAGCTGCGAGATCGCCGATCTTTACCTGGGACTTCGCCCAGGCTCGGATGCGGCGCTGTTCAACGGGCTGCTTGCGTGGATGGCGCGCCATCAGCGACTGGACAGGGTGTACCTGCAGCGTCATACGGATGGCAGTGACGAGGCGCTGGAAGCGGCCTTGGTCGATGCTCCCGATATCGATGCGGTCGCGGCGGCGTGCGACCTGGACCCTGAGCGCCTGGAAACCTTCTACTACTGGTTTGCCACTCAGCTGCATGTGGTGACCCTCTACTCCCAGGGGGTCAACCAGTCGACCAGCGGTACCGACAAGTGCCAGGCCATCCTCAACTGCCACCTGGCCGGCGGCAAGATTGGGCTGCCCGGGGCGGGACCGTTCTCGATCACTGGGCAGCCCAACGCCATGGGCGGGCGTGAGGTCGGTGGCCTGGCCAACCAATTGGCGGCACACATGGATTACCACGCGCCGGGCGCGAGGGAGAGGGTGGCACGCTTCTGGTCGACTCAGACGGTGACCGCCACGCTGCCCGAAGGTCCAGGCTACAAGGCGATCGAGCTGTTCGAGGCGCTGGAGCGGGGAGAGATTCAAGCGCTATGGATTATCGCCACCAATCCTCTGGTCAGCCTTCCCAATAGTGATCGTGTTCGCGCCGCCATCGCCCGCTGTCCGCTGGTGATCGTGTCCGAGTGCATGGAGGATACCGAGCTGGTGGCGCTGGCGGACATCGTTCTTCCGGCCAGCGGCTGGTCCGAGAAGGACGGCACCGTGACCAACTCCGAGCGGCGCATTTCACGTCAGCGTGGTCTTCTTCCGCCGCCCGGAGAGGCGCGCCATGACTGGTGGATCCTGTGTCAGGTGGCCGCCCGCCTGGGTCTGGGGGAGGCCTTCGCCTACACCCATCCGGCCGAGATATTTGACGAACATGCGCGACTGTCAGGTCTCGACAACGACGGTCAGCGCGCTTTCGATATCTCGGGCCTGGCGGGACTTACCCGGCAGCAGTACGACGCCTTGGCACCCATTCAATGGCCGGTCACCCGCTCCGCTCCGCGGGGCACACCGCGGCTGTTCGAGGATGGTCGCTTCTTCACCGAGACCGGCCGAGCGCGGCTCTGGCCGGTCTATGCCAAGGCGCCACAGCAGACCACCAGCCCGCAGTTCCCGCTGCGCTTGAACAGCGGCCGAGTGCGTGATCAGTGGCACACCATGACTCGCACCGCCCGAGCCAGCCGGCTGATGAACCATCGTGCCGAGCCCTTCGTCGAGGTGCATCGTGACGACGCTGCAGCACTGGGCCTGGTCGATCAGGCACTGGCGTCGATCCGTTCACCCACTGGGGAAATGCGGGCTCGTGTGCGGGTCGCTCCTGGCCAACGCCGTGGTGAGGTGTTCGTGCCGATTCACTGGACCCGGCGCTTCAGCCACTCGCCGCAGGCTGGCGCGCTGTTCGGCGGGGTTACCGATCCGCTCTCCGGGCAGCCGGAAACCAAGCATGGTGCGGTGATGGTTTCTCCTCTGGTGCATAGCTGGGAAGCCACGCTAGTGCTCGGTGACGATGCCTTGAGCACTATGAGCGATTCACCGCGAGACGCGATGGCCAGCCTGGTCAAGGGCACCGAGTACTGGACGCGAGTACCGATGGCGGCTGGCGAGCGCTGGCAGTTGGCGGGGGATCTGCAGAGTGCCAGCCGCGACTGGCTGGCCTGGGCCCGCCAGCACCTTCCCGGTGAGGTGGGCCCGGTGCTGCAGGATCCGTCAGGCTGCCGCTGGCGCCTGGCCGGCTTCGATCAGGGGCGGTTGTGCTGGTGGCTGATGGTGGGACCGATGACCGAGCTGCCCGGGTTGGGCTGGTTGTCGCAGCGCCTGACGGAAGCGGCGAAGGGCGAGGTGATGGCCCAGCAGGATCGTCGCCGCGTGCTGGCGGGTTGCGATGATGGTGCCGCCGATCAGGGACCTATTGTGTGCAGCTGTCACCAGGTGGGCCGCACCCCGATTCAACGCGCGATACGTGCCGGAGACGATTCGGTGGAGGCGCTGGGGGCGAGGTTGGCGTGTGGCACCCAGTGTGGCAGTTGTCTGCCGGAATTGAAGAGCCTTGTAGAAGAGGAGAAGAGCCGTGGCGCCATCAAGCCCCCGCAGCCAGTATCTGCATGCTGAGAACCCGTCCCCTGGGGCATCGAGCGTCAAGGCGTCCGCCGCTGGTACGTGGCGCAACAGCCCTGTCTGGTCGCGATGGATGGGGCTAGCCGTGCCACTGTTGAAACGCCTCGGTGGAAGCCGTCGCAGGCTTCGGCGCAGCGGTCGATCTGCGATGTTCGATACACTGGCACGAGCGCTGTCGCTGCTGTTGGCGCGGCTGGCGACGCTCTGTCAGCGTGGCGCCGATCGCCTCGACAGGTCCGTGCCCATAGCGGCCACTGGCCCACGTCAGGGGCAGGTGTCGCTGGTGGGGGCGGGCAGTGGAGCTGGCGAGTTACTGACGCTGCTGGCGCTGGAGCGACTCAAGCACGCTGATGCCGTCGTCTACGACCGGCTGGTGGGGCCTGGCGTTCTGGCGATGATTCCGGCCGGAGTGGAGCGGCACTATGTCGGCAAGGCCCGCGGGCATCATAGCCTCGACCAGGCCAGCATCGGGCAGATGCTGGTCATGCTCGCGCGCCAGGGCAAGCGTGTAGTGCGACTGAAGGGAGGCGATCCCGGTATCTTCGGGCGTCTGGGAGAAGAGCTGGATGCGCTGGAGGCAGCAGGGGTGCCCTGGGATATTGTCCCTGGCATTTCGGCGGCGGCCAGTGCCGCTGCCGCCATGGGAATTCCCCTGACTGAGCGGGGCCATGCCCAGAGTCTTCGTCTGGTGACCGCCCAGCAGTGTCGCGAGGGCGGCGAGCCGGACTGGAGATCACTGGCGCGCCAGGATGAGACGCTGGTGTTCTACATGGGCCTGAACAAGCTCACTGCGATCTGTCGAGGCCTCATCACAGCAGGGCTCCCACGAGACTGGCCGGTGATGCTGGTGGCCAACGCCAGCCTGCCCGAGATGGCGTCAGTGGTGGGTACGTTGGCGGATATCGACAGCCGTCTGGCAGCCAGCCCGCTGCCGTCTCCGTGTCTGATCATCGTCGGCAGTGTGGTCAGCCGGGCCAAGCTGAAAGAGGCGCTGGTGGCAGAGCCTGCTATCACTGAGTCCGCCATCTCGGATCACCTGTAGCCGCCGCCGGACGCCGTCCTCTTTGCACAATCCTGGGGGATGGCGCCGCTTACTGTCAGCTGCGCCAGGTCGTTTCTGCGTGAGAGCCATGTGGGATGAGATGTCGGCATCACTTTGGTGCCAGGACGACCGTGGCGTGGCCGTTGGCGGTACCTGGCTCGACGTCACCGGTTTTCACATAGCGTGCCAGAAAATCGAGCATCAGAACCTCACCGCTGACCGCCTTCAGGTTGGTGTCGATCCAGCGGTAGGCGCTGTAGGCACTGCCCTCCGGCGTGATCGGCAGAGGCGCAAGGCTGCCGCTGTGCAGCAGTTGTATACCGACGCCCTTGGCATTCTGTGCACCGCTGTCCAAAGCGAGAATGCCCGCATCTCCGCTCGGATCGTACTCATGAATGTCGCCCAGCACCGCCCATTCGATATCACTGTCAGTGTGGCACCAGGCTGAGACGTGTACTGGTGTGTCAGGCACGTTTTGCGGGGGCTGCCCGAGTTCAGTGAAGCGGTTGGTACCGACCTTGCCGAGCGAGACAGTCACATTGCTGAATCCGTGGCAGGGATTCATGCGCACCTTGAGGGGTTGGGCGAAGGTCAGGCCAGTGAGACTGAACAGGTCAGCATTGTGGGCAGGCGGGGTGCTGAGGTCATTCATCAGGGAAAGCAGACTGTATCCCTCCCAGGCCGCATGGGTGAGGGTGACACCATTGACGCCAGGGTCGCCCGCCAGCTTGTAGAGGGTGACCTTGACGTAGAACGGCGGCATTTGACGCCAGTTGACCGCAAACTCGGCGTCTGGACACACGCTGGTCATCGGGGGATATCCCGCTGCGAGCCCAGTGCCGGCCTTGGCGTCTGTGCAGGGAATGCCATGCACGGGCTCGTCGAAGGGAAACAGGTTGAAGGCTGGATTGGTGTTGGTCCACTTGAAGGGCAGTGCCTTGCCTTCCACCATCAACTCTGTGGTGTAACCGACGCTGCCGCTTCCGCCCCCGCCGTAGGGATTGCCGGTGCCGCTATCGGTCATGACGTACATGCCTTCATCTGCTGCATCCGAGGTGATGCCAGGAATCGGCCAGTACCCCGTCGTCGCGGAGTAGTGCTGCCACAACAGCCAATACTTCACGGTATCTGGTGCGTACAGACAGCGAGCGACCCAGCCGCCGTTGATGGCATACAGTTGAGACGCGGGCAGTATGCCCACCCCGATGGGGGTGCCAATGGCCGTCGTGCTGTCCACCACGATCTCCGACCCGAAGTCGATCGGCAGGGGCCGGTTGTCCCATGGAGGGATGATTTCGAAGCAGTGCGCGCTTGCCCCGGGTGAAAAGAGGGCGGACGAGAGAGCCAGCAGCAGGCAGAGTCCTGGAAGCCAGCGACGGCAGAAAGGCAGGTAGCGGTGTTGAGGTGCCATCATCTCACGAGTTCCTGAGTCGGGTTGGGTGGGTGGGGCATACACTCCACTTCGACGATAGGGATGTCCGCGCTGCCCTTCGCAGGCATCACCCAGTCGGGCTTGGCCCAGCAGCGCTGGCCCTGGCCAAGCTCGACGGCCAGCACGCTTAGCGGAGCAAGGTCGCGTACCAGCAGCATGCCGCCAGCGCCGACTTGTCCAAGAGCTCGCCCGCCTGCCGTACTGACCTGGGCTCCGAGTGGTACGCCACGCCCTTGCTGCTGCAATACCACGACCACCGGCTGCCCGGACTGGGTGGCAAACTCGATAGGCACCATGGCGCCCGCATAGGGGGCAACACGAACGTTGGTACGCTGAAACTCCACCGCGGTAGAAGCACCGCGAGGGTCGAGTTGAACGTCGTTGATGCGATAGGGCGACAGGAACGGCACCAAGGCCTCTCCGTCGCTATCCAGCGTAAGATTGGCGGCGTTGGTCACCCGTGCTCCGGCTCCGCCCTCGGCTCGCACCAGGCCCACGGTGTCGCCGGTGCTTTGGCCAAAGGTGATGCCATGGCGGTGCATCAGTACTGCGCCGTTGGCCCCAAACGACATCTGTTCGTAGTCATCACTGTGGGAGCCCGACAAGGTGTATTGTCCCACCGACGTGTTGGTGGACAGGTTGGCGCCGTAGGAGCGCTGATCGTAGCCGTTCCCCGTGGACTGGCTAGCGTGTATTCCGTAGGCCACGGATCTCTCGGCGCCCAGATTGCCGGATACATTCAGGTGGTGAGTATCGTTGCTTGCCGAGTCATGGCTGGACGACACCGTCATGCGAGGGGCAAAGGCGTTGTTGGATAGCGGCAGAGAAACGGAGACCAGCGCCCTGTTCTCGCTGTCGCGATCGTCGTTTTCGGTGCGCGATAGGCTCAAATTGACGCTTAGCCTGCCAAAGGTGCGTGTCAGGCCGAGTTGATAGGTCGACTCCGATCCGTCTCGATGCCAGTAGTCCGCCACGGACCCCGTAAATGACAGGCGGGAGCGCTCACCCAGTGGCTGGCTGATATTGAACTGCAGTCGGTTTCGCTGGCTGGCGTCGCTGTGGTAAACGCGCTCGTCGTACTGGTCATGTCCGTAGGTGGTCGGGGCGTCTTTCAGATAGGCGGCGTCGCTCAAGGACAGGTAGCCGGAGCTGGAGTAGCGATAGGCAGCCAGGTTGATATCGGTATCGCTGGTGATCAGGTGCCGACTGTAGGAGGCCTGCAGGCTCCAGCCATGGCGATCCTCATCGCGCAGGCGGGCATCCGAGTACTGGGCATCGACCCCCACGGCGCCGAAGCGGGTATTGAAGGCCGCGCCAATCAGCGGCGACCAGTAGTCCTCGCTGGCTTGCAGTCCGGTGTAGCCGGTCAGGGCATTGTTCAACCCACGTCGATAGCCAACCTCTGCCAGCAGTGGAGCATCATCGATACCGTCGCTATTGAGCTGCCCTGCGGCCAGATAGAGCCTGGAGTGTCCGGGCCGCAGCAGTCCCGGCAGTGCTGCGTAGGGCACGCTGTAGCGCTCTATGCTGCCGTCTGCCTCGGTCACTTGAACGTCGAGGTCGCCTCCGTACCCGGTCGGGTAGAGGTCGTCGATGACGAAAGGACCAGGGGGAACGCTGGTTTCGAGCAGGCGCTTGCCTTGTTGAGTGATGGTGACCTTGGCCTGAGTGCGCGCTGTTCCTGTGACCACAGGCGCGTAACCGCGCTGGCTATCGGGCAGCATACGGGGCTCACTGGTCAGGGTGACGCCCAGTACCGGGACAGAATCGAATAGCTCGCCCCGGGTGTTGACCTCGCCAAGACGCAGCAGGCGTTGCTGGTCGGCCAGCGGACGCTGCACATAGTGGTGCAGACTGTCCCAGTCGACATGGCCCTGGTCATCCCGGGTGGCATTGAAGTCGCTGCGGTACTGCCATAGCCCTAGATTGGCAGCAATCGAGGCGCCCAGAAAGGTACTGTCGAAGTGCTCCCCATCAATGCTGGATCGATAGCTGTTGAAATGGTAGTTGGTCAACACAGCGGCCTCGCCGACGGCCCAGTGCTCTGCATCTACCTGGCCCCGAGGTCGTTGCTGGATCAAGGCCTGGGGCACGCTGAGTCGAGCGCTGAGGGAGCCGCGATCCAGCGTCAGGGTGATGCCAGACGCGACGGAGGCGGCGTCGATGTAGCAATCATCCAATGGCGTCGATAGGCAGCGCTGCTCGAGGGCTCGGCCAATCTCTCTATTCAGCGGGACTTGTTGCCAGCTCGACAAAGGCAGGCTAAGCGGTTGTTGCCCGTCTTGACTTTCCTCTATGCGCAACAGGTGGCGACCCAGCGATTGCTGGTTAACGCTCAGCTCAACCGAGTAGTCTCCCGGTACCATATAGTTGGCCTGGGAAAAGCGGCTGATGTCCAGGCTGGCATCTTCCAGAAATACCGGGTTGAACTGCACCTGGTCGGCGAAGGCGAGGCAGGGCAAGACCCACAATCCCAGTGCCACGCAGGTAAGAGGTCGTGCCCGCCGTTGCCGGTGAGGACCGCGGCAGTGTGCTGCCTTGATGGGCATCCGCTGAATCAGATGTGACCAAGGCGGCAGGAGTCGTGTTGTCATGGAACACACGCCTGATCAGTGTTATTCGAGCTCCGCCTGACGAATCACCACGGCGCCATAGTCATTGACAGCCTGGTACCACAGCGATGTGTGGTGAGCGTCAGCAGCGGTCATTGGCCAGCTGGCCTGGCTGTGAGGGGCGATCATGTCCAGCGATATATCCGTCGTCGCTGGATCCTGTTGCCAGGATGCCGATAGCAGAGAGACGTGCACGTCGCTGGGATTGGTGCATTCCAGCAAGGTCTGGCCGTCACGTTTCAGGATCCGCCACTGGAGTCCTGCAATCGCTGCTGTCGCACTGACCTCCAGGTCGGCGGGACGATAGAACAGCTTCAGGCGCGTCAGGATGCCGAGCTGCAGCAGATTGCTGGGTTGCTCGGACATTGGCGGAACTTCCTTGATGTTGAGCCAGTAGAGCGATTCCTCCTGGGTCTGGGTCACCGGACGAATGCGCAGAATGCGCAGTGTCTGGCTTTGGCCAGGATCGAGGCGAAAGACGGAGGGGGTGACCAGGAAGGGCGAATCGGCGTCTCTGGCGGGGCGCGACCCAGCCACCTCGTCCGTCCATGCCTGGACCAGCACCGGCACGCTGTCCTTGTTGTCCAGGCGAATGGTCTGCTCGTGCAGGTCTTCGCTGTAGACCACGCGGGTACCGTTGATGGAGACGCTGGCCAGGGCCTGCGTAGCGGTCGACAGTGCCACCAGGCAAAGTACGGCCAGGCAGAGTAGACCGCTTGGTGCAGATCGCCAGGACCTCAACACGCCCATGGCGTTCATTGATAGATGATCTCGATAGCACCAGTGGCCTTCACCGTGCCTGCGGTAACGGCAGCAGCCGTGGATTGGTACCAGGCGGTGAGCGGAATGACTGTCGTGCCTGTGCCTGCGACGATATCGACAGGTGGCGTGCTGTCATTGTTGGCGGCTTTGACCCAGGCATCGTTGGCGTCATAGACGGCAATCCCCACGTTCTTGGCCGTGCTGGTGGCATCCAGCAGGAACAGGCCGGTGGTGGGATCAACCTGGCTGTCATCTCCGGTAAAGCGTACGGAGACTTTTTGTGCGCCGGTCGTGCCTGCCGTGCAGGTCAGCGCCAGTTGAAACGCCTTCTGGCCCGCCCGTGTGCCGGCGGCGCCAAAGGCTCCGGTAGAAATCTTTGGCAGGGTGACCGAGGTATCGGCGGTAGGAATGGTGCAATTGGCAGCGACGATTTCGCCATTGAAGGTAATGGTGCCATCGGCTGCCTGGGCGTTGAGCCCCGTGACCAGCAGGGCGGCCAGGCTGATGGGAGCGACGAGCGACAGGCGGGTAGACATGAGAGATCTCCTGAGAGGGAAGGAGCGCATGATGTACCTCGTTAGAGAGGGATCAGTGCGTTCAGAAGTCGTACATGTCAAAGAATATTAACTACAGGTAAATTAGTGTTGAGCTAAGTCAATTTTTGGTATTTTCTTTATCTTTGGTTTCTCAAATGTGTGAATTTGTTAAGTTTGTCCTAAGACCTTAAGTAACTTTCAATGATGTAGGTGTGGATTGGAGCTAGAGAGAGGGATATAGAGGCGTTCTTTTAGGACTTTCGCTATTCTGTGCCGATCAACACAGGACACACGGATTCCATCATGCGCGCGTGGCTTCACTCGTTCAGGGCAGGTCTGATCTTGGCTTCGGCCATCACATTGACGGCGTGCAGTGGCCTTCCGCCATTGGAGGGGCGAAGCGAGACACGCTATCTGCCCACTGATGACGCACGACATACGGCACTAGGGGAAATGGTGTCCCCGTATGTTGACGCTCATCCCGGCAAGAGTGGCATCCATCCGTTGCGCAATGCGCACGACGCCTTCGCCGCTCGCCTGTTGCTGGCGGAGTCGGCGGAGCGGACGCTGGACGTGCAGTACTACATCTGGCACGACGACATCACCGGCTCCATGCTGTATCAGGCATTGCTGGATGCGGCGAATCGCGGTGTGCGTGTCCGACTACTGCTGGATGACACCAATACGGCGGGCCTGGACGACAAGCTGGCGGCTCTGGACGCCCACCCCAGCATCGAAGTGCGGCTGTTCAATCCCTTTGTGGTGCGCTCGCCACGCCTGGTTGGCTACGTGACCGACTTTTCACGGGCCAACCGCCGCATGCACAACAAGTCGCTGACCGTAGACAACCAGGCCACAATCATCGGTGGGCGCAATATCGGTGACGAGTATTTTGGCGCGGGTGACAACGTGATGTTCGCCGATCTCGATGTGGTCGCTATTGGCCCGGTGGTAGAGCAGGTGTCTGCTGACTTCGATCGCTACTGGGCCAGCCAGTCATCCTATCCGGCGAGTCGTGTCATCGATTCGGTGGGGCGTGAAGGGCTGGCGCAGCTCGAGCAGTCGCTGGCCGTCGCCATGGGCTCAGACGATTCCAAGGAGTACCGGGAGCTGCTGGATGACAGCCAGTTCATGTCGTCGATTCGGGAGGGCAGCCTTGAGCTTGTGTGGGCCAATGCCTTGATGGTCAGCGATGACCCGGCCAAAGGGCTTGGGCTGGCAGATGACGAGGACCTGCTGACAGGGCGCATTCGCGGGTTGCTCGGGCCACCTCGCGACACCGTGCACCTGGTGTCACCTTATTTCGTGCCGGTAGAGAAAGGCACTCAGATGTTCGCCGACCTTGAAGCCCGTGGGGTAGAGGTCACCATCCTGACCAATGCGCTGGAGGCCACTGATGTGGCAGCAGTGCACGCGGGATACGCCAAGCGTCGTCGTGAACTGCTGGAAGCCGGCGTCAGCTTGTTTGAGCTGAAGCGTGCTCCCGATGCGCCAGGGCGCAGCGACGCGGCAGGCCCCTTTGGCAGCTCCGGCGCTAGCCTGCACGCCAAGACCTTCGCGGTAGATGGGAATCGTCTTTTCGTCGGTTCCTTCAATTTCGATCCGCGATCCGCCAGGCTCAACACCGAGCTGGGCTTTATCATCGAGAGTCCCGAGCTCGCCCAGGAGATGGAGCGCGTGTTCAACACTGACGTGCTGGACAACGCCTATGAAGTGAAGCTGGACGAGGACGGCAGCATGTACTGGCTCGAGCGCACCCCGGAAGGGGTGGTGCGTTACGAGGGCGAGCCGAATGTCGGGGTGTTGCGGCGTGCGGCAGTGTCGCTGATCTCGATCTTGCCGGTGGAGTGGATGTTGTAACGGCACTGTGGGTGGATGGCGTTTGACCGGCAACAACGGCCAGCACCCTGCTGGCCGTTTGCGTGAAGGGACCCCGCGGTGGGGGTGTCCTTCAGTCATCGCCGCCGAAGGCGTCAAATACCTCCTGGCCGGTCATGTCCTGAGTCTGGTTGCCAAAGTGGTACCAGGCTGGCTTCTGGTCGATGAAGATCTGGTGGTCGAAGTGCCAGTCCTGTCCCTGATCGATCAGCCCTGCCGGAATTTCGTAGTGCTGACCGTCTTTCAAACGGTAGAAGAGGTGGGTGCCGCAATGCCGACAGAAGGCGCGCTCGGCCCACTCCGAGGAGGCAAAGACGGTGATGGCGTCTTCTCCCTCCAGCTCGATGGGGCCGGCTGGCTCCACGGCGAACAACGGACCACCGCCCCAGACTCTGCACATCCGGCAGTGGCAGGCAGCCACCTGGTAGGAGGCCAGTGGCACCGTGAGCGTCACGGTACCGCACAGGCAGCTGCCACTGACGCGGTGGGATGGCGTTGATGCGGTATTCATGTCACGTGCTCCTGCAGGCGGGATGCCTCAAGCCTAGCAGAAGCACGTGGTGGGGCACGTCTGGACCGACGTCGGAATGCGGACGCCTACCGGCCATGAGAGCTGGCCTGCAAGCGCAGGCACTTTTCGTACAAGCCCTAGAGTGAGGCCAGCACGGTATCGGCGCTCGACGCCTCAATCACGCCGCGCTCGGTATCCACGCCCAAATACTGCACCACGCCGTCGTCGACGATCATGGCGTAGCGCAGGCTGCGCACGCCCATTCCGGCGCCGCTGGCGTCCTTGTCCATGCCGATGGCTCGGGTGAAGTCCGCATTGCCGTCGGCAAGCATCGTCAGCGCCTGGGCATTTTGATCCTGCTGCCAGGCGCCCATGACGAAGGCGTCGTTCACCGACAGGCAGGCAACGGCGTCCACCTTCTCCAGCAGCTTGTCGGCATTGACCACGAAGCCAGGCATATGGGTGTTGGAGCACCCGGGCGTGAAGGCCCCAGGAACGGCGAACAGAACCACCTTGCGTCCGTCAAACACGTCGCGGGTAGAGATGGCTTCCGGCCCCTTGGCGCCGTTGGTGTAGAGCGTCACATCTGGCAGGCGATCGCCGATGGCAATGGTCATGAAAGTACCTCAGGTCAGGGAAGTAAAAGGGGGATGCAGGGACCGTCAATCAGCGTCCGTGATGTCGTCCTGCAAAGGTGGGGTGGGACGCACGAGAATCTCGTTGACGTCCACGTGGCGCGGCTGGGAGATCGCGTACATCACGGCGTTGGCCACATCGCGGTCTTCCAGCGCGTACTCCGGCGGTTCGTCGAAAAATGGGGTGTCGACCATGCCGGGTTCTATCAGCGTCACGCGTATACCGCTGCCGCGAAGCTCCTCGCGCAGGTTGTAACCGATGCCTGAAACGGCCCACTTGGTCGCCCCGTACATGGAGCCAGGAAGTGTGGTTCTGCCTGCCGCAGAGCCGGTAAGGAGCAGGTGGCCCCGGCTGCGCCGCAGGGCAGGGAGGCAAGACTGTATGGTCAGCCCAAGCCCGTACACGTTAGTCATCAGCATGGCCTTCCACGTTTCCGGGTCTGCCGAGCTGAAGCCGCCAGGTGAGCCACCTCGGCCCGCGTTGGCAAATACCGCATCGATGCGGCCAAAGCGCTCAAGCGCTTCCTCGACCATCATCTTCTGGGCCTCGGGATCGGTCACGTCCATGCCAACGGTCAATACATTTTCGGGGCCCAGCTCCTGAGCAAGGGCCGTCAGGCTTTCCTGGGAGCGGGCTGCAAGGACCAGATGGTAGCCTTCCCTCGATGCCGCTCGTGCGGTGGCAGCGCCGATGCCGCTGGACGCTCCGGTGATCAGCAACACTCCTTCTCGCATCGCATCCTCCTGGTGGCTCGGCTCCAATCGCGTCGGTGCTCGTTTCAGCATGCGTGGCTCCGGCGCATGTTGCAAACCTCTGGGCACAGGGGACGTCTTTCAAGGGCAAGCGCAAGGACCAGGAGACACAGTAAAAGCCCGGCGCAAGGCCGGGCGGTCATGCAGTGACGTTGGCCGCGCCTCCAGGCAGGCGGGCCGGGACGACTCAGCGTAACGACAATGCGCTACCACGCTCGCCCTGGGCAGCGTCCTCGTAGGCTGCCGCTTCCTCGGCCTCCACTTCAGGGCTGAACCTGACCAGCAGGGCGCACAGGGCGGCCAGGATCACTGCGGCGCCCAGGTAAAACAGGCCCTGCTGATAGCTGATCGTCTCGGAGCGAAACAGGAATCCCGCGGCCACGGCGCCCGCATTACCACCGGCACCGACGATCCCCGCCACTGCGCCAAGAGCACGCCGATTGATGAAAGGCACCACGCCGAAGGTGGCACCCTCGGCCATCTGCACGAACAGGCTGAACACCAGCATCATGCCGATGGCCAGTGCCAGCACGTGCATCTGGGAGAAGAACATCAGCGCCACACCCTCGCACAGCAGCGCGATGAAAAGCCAGCGAACGCGGCCCTTGAGGCCAGCGTTACGCGCAAACAGATCCGAGAAGATACCGCCCATGGTACGTGCGAACAGGTTCATCAAGCCGAACAGACCGGCGATCATGCCGGCGGTGGCCAGCGTCAGGTCGAAGTTATCGAAGAAGTAGATGGCGGCGATGTTGTTGATGGTCAGCTCCACGCCGAAGCAGGCCGCGTAGACGACGAACAGTGCCCATACGCGAATGTCTCGAGCGGCGGCGCCGAAGGTGCTGGCCATGCTGCCTTCTCCCGACGCTTCCTCCAGTTCACCGCGGGCACGCAGCTCCTTGAAATTGCCGTCGGGGGCATCCTGGGTAAAGCGGTAGTAGCAGAGTCCAGCGATAAACATCACTACCCCGGGAACGACCATGGCCAATCGCCAGCCCAGGGTCTCGCTGACCCCCAGCATCAACAGCCCAGAGAAGATCAGCGGCATCAGGATCTGGGTGGTGCCGCCCCCCAGGTTGCCCCATCCGGCAGAGGTGGCATTGGCGGTGCCGACCACGTTGGGAGCGAACATCACCGACGTGTGGTACTGGGTGATGACAAAGGAGGCGCCGATGGCGCCAATGGCCAGTCGTGCCAGCAGAAAGGATTCAAAGCTGTCGGCGAAACCAATGCTCATCACTGGCAGGGCGCCAAGGCATAGCAGCCAGGTGTAGGCCAGCCTAGGGCCAATGCGATCACACAGAACGCCAATGGCCAGCCGGACAATGACCGTGATGGCGACCGAGGCAATGATCGTATTGCCTATCTGGGTCTTGGTCAGGCCGAGGTCGTCTCTGACCACCGCCATCAGCGGGGCGATACCAAACCAGCCGAAAAAGCAGAGGTGGAACGCGAACCAGGAAAAGTGGAAGGCTCGCATTTGCGGAGTCGAGAAGGAAAACAGGCGGATCCTGTTGGCCTTGTGGCGCAGATTCATGGAACAGTCCTCCAGGGTGGACGAACACGCGAACTTGTTTGGCCTTCGCCATTGAAGGTCGGGTCCGACGCACTCGTACCCCGAGGGGTCTGGTCCACGTCCGGCACACACTGGTTGATGCGAAGCAAGTGAAATGCCGGTGAAGGATAAGCGCAGCCTAATCAGTCGTTTGTGATTTTTTGCGCTGCTGGCGTGCAGGGGGTGGCGACCCGCGGTGCATCGATGCGGTGCATCATTAGCCGCCATGCATGGTCGGAGTGCGCCTTGCAGGTGCCCCCAGCGGGATGCTGTGCGCCTTGAACCGAGCCTTTACCGCACTCGCCATGACGTAGATGTTGCTCGGCGAGATGCCATGGTCGCTGTTGGCTGCAGTCGAGTAGAGGAGGTAGAGGAAGTAGATCAGGGGGAAGAAGGAAAAGGGGAAAAGGAGTCTAGGGAATGGAGAGCTGAAGAGGCATAGCGCTTCAGATCGAGGTGGATGTCACGTGGGATACGTGGGTCTGTGCGCCATCAAGAGCTACGGCACGGAGGCTCCGTGCCGTTAGCATCCTCGGCAGGCGTCATCAGCGCGACAGCGCAGCGACTTGCTGATCTTGACGTGGGCAGCGCAGGTAGGCGGAGCTGTTCAGCCAACGCTGGTCCGGATAGTAGGTGAACAGATACTGGTTGTCGCGAATACTGTTGATCAACGGCACGGCGACCTCGTTGCGGACTGCCGGGCAGCCGTGGCTGCGACCGATTCGACCGGTTCGTTCAATGAATTCCTGGCTGACGTAGTCGGCACCGTGCATGACGATTGCGCGGTCGTAGGCGTTGTCGTTGACCCCCGGCTCCAGTCCTTCCAGGCGCAGCGAATAGCCATTGCTGCCGACATAGCTGTTCATGGTGCGAAACAGTCCGATGCTCGACTGATAGCTTTCGGGAATGTTCGAAAACATGCTGGCCACGGCGTCGCCAGAGTTCTTGCCGTGGCTCACCCATTCGCGAAAGATCAGGCGGGGCTGCTTCAGGTCGAAGACCCATAGCCGGCGTTCGGTGGACGGCAGCGAGAAATCGATCACGGCCAGGCGCTCTGCATCAGGATCAGCGCAGTTGATGGCGCGAGCGGCGAGACTTAGAACCCCCGGGTTGGCCTTGGGTGCCAGGCGCGCCAGGGTCTGCTCGAGGGAGTTGTGGTTCCAGTGGTCCTCCCGGGTGGCGTCGCGAATAAAATCCTGAGCGCTGGCAGGAGCCGCAAAAATGGCGCACAGGGTCAATACTAGAGCATGGGTGAGACGTGTCTTCATGCGATGGTAGGGGGCTGAACAATGGGTCGACATGCTCATCAAGGCTCCGAGGACATACAGTGGCGTCGGTGGTGATCGTAGCTCGCTGTTCTGCTGCAGGCGTCGTGACAGGAGCCAAGAGACAAAGGCTGCGGTGGCCGGCCATGGCCTCGGTGCATTGCGCTATCTCAAGGCGACACGCCATCGCTGTCGCAGCGTCGCAAGGTGTCATGACGTAAGGTCGTGTAAGCGGTACGCTTAACTTTATGACGATACGCTGTCGTCGTGACACATGCTGTAAAACAGGTCGGGTCGGTGGAATACCGTACCGACGACTCTATTATGACAATACCGCCCGGGATGGCCAGTATTGACGTCAAGTTGCAGGGAGTTCAGGTCATGTTTAACCCGAATGTGGTACGGCGGCTAATGCCAGGGAAGGGCATTGCCGCAGCACTTTGTTACGCCATGCTGGTGTCTCCGGCGTGGGCGGCAGTAGACGGTGATGATGGCACCGGCGAGACGGGTCCTGCCGCGACGGGACTTTCGTCGGCATCCTCCACGGCGGAAGGGGGAAGCGTCGAGGAAGCGTTGCAAGATGTCGGCGGCGTAGTGCCTGGCCCACTTGCGGGCCGCCTGATCGGCGCATCCGAGATGGCCCAGCGCTTCTATGGACTGCGTGGCCAGCGCGCTGTGTGGACGGATATGGAGCGGGTAGATGCCCTGGTCGCGGCGCTGGAAGACCTGGATGACGATGGCCTGACGCCGCAGGATTATGCGCCGGCGGCATTGTTGAGCCAGGCTCAGTCCAGTGATCTGTCGACTCCGGGGGCTTTTGAGGTCAAGGCAACCGAGACGCTGCTGGCAGCCATGGCGCACCTGCAGCGAGGCAAGGTCGATCCGCTGAGGATCGATAACGACTGGGAAGTGGACGTCGATCCCCCTGCCTTTGACCTGGTGAGGCTTTCCCGTGAGCTGGACCGTGGCGATGTTGCTGCCGCCCTCGAGATGGCACGCCCTCCGTTCGAGCCCTATCGCCAGCTGCGCTCGGCTCTGGCGCGCTACCGCAACATCGAGCGCTTGGGAGGCTGGCCGCTCTTGCCTGTACGGGAAACGCCGCTGCGTCCGGGAGACCGGGACGCCGATGTGGCGCTGTTGAGGCAGCGCCTGGCGATGATCGGTGAACTGGAAGTGATGGCGGCAGATACTGCCCACTACCCGCAGCTTGATCTGCAAGCGCCCGAGGCGGAAGTCTACGACGAGCCCCTGGCCGCAGCGGTGCGTCGCTTCCAGCGGCGTCATCTGTTGACCGATGACGGGGTGGTCGGACCGAATACCCAGGCCGCGCTCAACATGACCGTGGGCACCCGCATTGACCAGATTCGCGCCAACCTGGAACGGGCACGCTGGCTGCTGCATGGCTTGCCTGAGTCCTTCGTGCTGGTGGATATCGCTGGGTATCGGCTGAGTTACTTTCGTCCCGATGGCAACGTCTGGCGATCTCGCATCGTCGTGGGTCAGCCCTACCGTCGGACGCCGACCCTGCGCTCCGAGATCACTCACCTGACCCTCAATCCGACCTGGACAGTGCCTCCCACCATCTATCGTGAGGATATCCTGCCCAAGGTGCGGCGCGACCCAGGTTATCTGGCGAGCCGGGACATGGTGGCCCTGTCTTCCTCCGGCCAGCGTCTTGATCCCTATTCCGTGAACTGGTCGAGCCCCGGTGGAGTGATGCTGCGCCAGGGAGCTGGACCACGCAATCCGTTGGGTCGGGTGGTGATTCGCTTCCCCAATGACCATCTGGTCTACCTTCACGACACCCCTTCACGGGGGCTGTTCAACCGTACCCAGCGGGCCTTGAGCTCCGGCTGTATTCGGGTGGAAGGGGTGGCTGAGCTCGCCCAGCTGTTGTTTGATGACTCCAATACGTCGGCTAGCGTCAGCCGCCTGATCGGCGATGGCAAGACCCGCAATGTGTCGTTACAGCGACGTATTCCCGTGGTGCTCAATTACTGGACCGTGCAGCCGGAGGCCGATGGCCACCTGGCCTTCAGGCCCGATATCTATAACCGTGATCGTGCAGTGGTCACGGCACTCGATGCTCCGGTGGTGCTGTAGCGGCCCTGCGCACACATCGTCTGTTGCCGGCCCCTTGGGCGTGTTTCCACGTTTCTCGGGGCTCGGCAAAAGGTGTATTGCAGTGACTTGTTAGACGGGTAATGATCTGGGTTCACCCGTCGACGAGTCCTGTTTCATGTCTTTCCCACGTCTGCCCGCCTCCAGCCTGTGGTTGATTGTCAGCGGCTGTGTCTTGCTGATGATGTCCTTTGGGCTGCGCTCGAGTTTTGGACTCTTCGTCTCGCCGATCACCGAGGCCAACGGTTGGGGCCGAGATACCCTGGGGTTGGCCCTGGCGATTCAGAATCTTGCCTGGGGTGTCATCGCGGTGCTGGCCGGCGGGCTGGCCGACCGTTTTGGCAACGTCAAGGTGCTGATCGGCGGCAGTGTGTTGTATGCCGCGGGCATGTGGATGACCGCAGGCGTATCCGAGGTGTGGGCGCTGCACACGGGGACCGGGCTGCTGGTAGGCGCAGGAGTGGCAGGCACTGCCTTCGGTATCGTGCTGCCTGCCTTGGCAAGAGCGGTGGCTCCCCATCAGCGTCAGCTGGTGCTGGGCGTCGGTACCGCAGCAGGGTCCATGGGACAGTTCTTGCTGGTACCGGTGGCCCAGCAGTTGATCGGTGCCTTTGGCTGGGCTGGGGCGCTGCATGTCATGGCGCTGATGGCCCTGGCCATGGCGGTGCTGGCCATGCCTCTGGCCTCGTCCCGGGCCACGTCCGCCGCCGCCCAGGTCAGCCCAGAGCTTGCCGAGCGTGACTTCCGCGCCACCCTGGGGCTGGCGCGGGGCCATCTTTCCTACTGGTTGCTGACCATCGGCTTCTTTGTCTGCGGCTACCATGTTGCCTTTATTACGGTACACATGCCGGCGTTCCTGACCGATGCAGGCTTCGCACCTGAGGTGGCTGCCTGGTCCATTGGCCTGATTGGCCTTTGCAATGTGGTGGGATCGCTGGCCTCGGGCATGTTGTCGGGCAGGTTCACCATGCGCGGCGTGCTGATCGCCATCTACGCAGGTCGAGCGGTGGCAATCACGGCGTTTATGCTGCTGCCGCTCAGCTTGGGGTCGGTGTGGGTGTTCAGCTGCGTCATGGGACTGTTGTGGCTGGCCACGGTGCCTCCCACCACGGGCCTGGTGGCGACCATGTTCGGTACCCGATATATGGCTACCTTGTATGGAGTGGTCTTTCTCGGTCATCAGGTCGGCAGCTTCTCGGGAGTATGGCTGGGCGGGTGGCTGTACGAGACGACCGGAAGCTATGCAGGCTTGTGGTGGAGTGGTGTGGCCATGAGCCTTGTCGCCATGGCGTTGCACTGGCCCATTCGCGAGAGCGCCGCCCAGCCGCGTGCGGCAACCGCCATCTGAGTGTAGCTGCTGAATGTAGCTGCGTAGCAGGGGCCGAATCCGGCCGGGCAAGGAGAGGGAAGGAGAGGCCAGTGCCCGAGTGCCGTTGTCGTTATCAGAGAATTCGTGAAGACTGATATACCGCAGGGGGTCGGCGGTGCAGTATAACGTTGACGATGCAGTGGAGATGAGGCGACGTCCTCGATCTTCGACGCTGCCATCTGCCACACCTTGATCTGTACACCTCACCTTGAATAACAACGAGGCAATATCATGCAGCGATGGATAGCACTGGCGGCCTTGGGCCTGGCAAGTACTGGAGTGATGGCGCAGGACAATGACAAGCTGTACCTGTTCAACTGGACGGAGTACATGGATCCGGCCCTGATCGAGGCCTTTGAGCAGGAGTTCGAGGTCGAGGTCGTGCAGAACTACTTCACCTCCAATGCCGAGATGTTCTCCAAGCTGGCCGCCGGCGGTGACGCCCAGTATGACGTGGTGGTGCCGACCGACTATTACGTGACGCGACTGATCGATGCGGGACTGGTGCGGGAGTTGGATGACGAGCGCATCCAGGGACGTGAGCACTTGATGGAGGCCTTCCGTCACCCCTCCTATGACCCCGACGAGCGCTACAGTGTGCCCTACCTGTGGGGCGTCACAGGGATCGTCTATGACACTCGAGTGTTCGAGGAGCTGCCGACGTCCTGGAGCGTGCTGTTCGACCCGGCGGTCAACCCGGATCAGCCTTTCGCCCTGCTGGGCGGCGATCCTCAGGTGTCGTTGGGCATGGTCTGTGCCTACCAGGGTGCCGGTTTTGACTGTACCGGCAAGGAGGCCTGGATCGACGCCGCCAAGCTCGCCGGTCAGACCCTTGAGCGTGACAACTTCACGGGCTTTGTCGATAGCACGGCGGCAGTGGAGCAGGTCGCTCGCGGCGTCAGCGCCATTGCGGTGACCTACAGTGGGGATGTGGATTACCGCAAGGCGGACTCCCCCGAGATCTACGGCGACCTGGCCTTCTTCGCACCGGAAGAAGGCGCCCAGCTTGGCGTGGATACCTTCGTGGTACCCGCACGAGCCCCACATCCCGAGCTTGCCGAGGACTTCATCAGTTTTATGATGCGTCCGGAAAACGCCGCCAAGGCAGCCAACTACGCGTACTACAGGACGCCAAATGAAGCCGCGCTGCCGATGGTGGATGAAGCGCTGCGCGAGGTGTCCCAGTTGGATGCGACGGCCAGCGACCACCTCGTGACCACTCCCTTGATCGAAGGCGAGGCACTGACGATGCTGCAACAGCTATGGACCGAGGTGCGCTCGCGCTGAGGTATTTCTGAGGAGCTGCCTGCAAGCGCCTGTGCTCGTCGATTGCTCGGTTCGGACATGGAGGAGGCTAGCGCCCAGGACGTCTGGGGGGCCGCCTCCTGTACAGCCATCTTGCTACTGCCTGGCCTTGATGCCCTCGTGGCAGCCCTGGCACACAGTTCCGGCAAAAGTCGCGAGGGCGACGGCAGCTGCCTCTCCGTTATCTTTCCACCAGAGCCAGCTTGGCACTCAAGGCAACGAAGGTCCCCGCGAACAACCGCCTAAAGGCGGTCATTACTCCAGGACGCTGCTCGACATGGTGTCTGATCCAGGCGGCCCCCAGCCCGTAGGCTGAAAAGACCATGAGGGTCATCAGCATGAAGATGCCTCCGAGGCCGAGCATCTGTTCGAACACCCTCTCTCCAGCGGTGATGAACTGCGGCAGAAAGGCCAGTAAGAAGACCGACAGTTTGGGGTTGAGGACATTGATCACGGCACCGATGATACCGATTCTGACAAGCGATAGCTGGCGCGGGGACTGGCCGGAGAGTTCCAGGGCACCCCCCTGTTTCAACAGGCAAAGGGCCATGTAGAGCAGGTAGATCACCCCGAGGATCTTGAGCACGGAAAAGGCCAGGGCGCTGGTATGCAGGATGGCGGCAACGCCGGTGATAGCAGCAACCAGGGATGGCACAATGCCGAGTGTGCAGCCAAGCGCTGCGGCCAGGCTAGCCTTCTCACCCCGCTCGAGACCGGTCGCCAGGGTATAGATGACCCCTGTGCCGGGGACAAGCACTACGACAAGACTGGTAAGCAGGAAGTCGATCGACATCCAGACGCTCCTTCATCCGGTGGGCGTTGACGGCAAGCAGGCGGCCAGGCGACCCTTTCAAGGTAGTCTGGCCGCTCGCTTTTTTCTGGAAGTTTCCGCGCAAGGGGCTCGCTCCAGGTTGCTGTCAGCCCTTCAACTGGTTGCCCACGGGCAGGGTCCTGATGCGCTTGCCGCTGGCGGCGAAGATGGCGTTGGTCAACGCCGGAGCCACCGGGGGGAGGCCTGGCTCGCCCACTCCGCCCATGGGCGCATCGGGGTTGTCCACCAGATGTACTCGAACGTCCCGCGGCGCGTTGGACTGGCGCGGCAGCAGATACTGGTGGAAGTTGTCCTGCTCGATGCGCCCGTCCCTGGCGCTGATCTCGTTGAGCAGGCCAATGCCTATCCCCATGACCACCGAACCCTCCATCTGGGCGCGGATACGCTCCGGGTTGACCCTGGGGCCACAGTCGAAGGCCACGTCGGCCTGATGAATGATGACGCTGCCCTGTTCGCTGACCTCCACCTCCAGCACGATGGCCGTGTAGGAGCAGAAACTGTGGTGCACCGCTAGGCCCTGGCCGCGTCCCTCGGGCAGTGACTTGCCCCAATCGGCTTCCTCTGTCACTCGTTCAATGACCCCACGCAGGCGTCCCACGTCGATGGTGTAGCGTTCCGGGTCCTCTCCATAGTTCCAGCTGGCGCCGACCGACATGGGATCGATCTGGCGTGCCGGGCCCAGCAACTCCAGCAGGTAGTCGCGATGGTCACGACCCGCACTGGCGGCCAGTTCAGCGACGAAACTCTGGATGGCGAAGGCGTGGGGCAGATTGACCACCGAGCGGAACCAGCCGATGCGCTTGTGGGCCGGCGCTTCACCGTTTTCCAGTGACAGGTGGGGGATGTCGAAGGGCAGCGGGGTCAAGCCCATGCCGAGCTCGTAGGTCGCCTTGTACTTGGGGTCTTCCTTGAAGATCGACATGATGGTTGGCGCCAGCGTGCGATGGCGCCAGCCCTGAACCTTGCCGTCGGCGTCCAATCCGGCCTCAAGCCGGTCGATGGACAGGGCGTGGAAGTAGGTATGGTGCAGATCGTCCTCGCGGGTCCACTGGAGCTGCACCGGGCGGCCGTCGAGGGCGCGGCTCAGGTGGGCGGCCTCGACCACGAAGTCTGGCTTTGCCTTGCGTCCAAAACCGCCGCCCAGAAGCGTCTGATGCACACTGACGTTGGCGCCGTCGATGCCGAGCTGCCTGGCCACTTCGTCCCTGGCGCTCTGGGGATCCTGTACCGGAGCCCAGGTGTCGACCGCTCCATCGACGACCCGGGCGATGGCCACCGGTGGCTCCATGGTGGCGTGGGCCAGGTGTGGCATGAAGTAGGTGGCAGTGTGGCTCGACTCGGCGTCGGTCAGCGCCGTCTCGATATCACCGCTGGCCCTGAGCACCTTGCCGGGGGAGTCGGCTCGTTCCTCGAGCATCTCGCGATAGCGATCGGTACCGTAGCCGGCGTTAGCCTCGACGCCGTCGGTGTCCCACTCGATCTTGAGCGCCTTGCGTCCTTCGATGGCGGCCCAGGTGTTGCTGGCAATGACGCCGACCCCGCCCAGGGGATGGAAGGCCGATGGCTGTGACGTACCGTCGAGGGTGACGGTCTTGATCACACCCGGGATCTCCAGGGTGGCGCTGTCGTCGACGCTGGCGACCCTGGCGCCCAGCACGGCGGGCCGGGCGATCACCGCATAGGCCATGTCGGGCAGCCGGACATCGCCGCCGTAGATGGCCTTGCCGGTCACGATGTCTTCTCCGTCAACAGCGGGGGCGCGCTCGAGCTGGTCAGGGTCGCCATCGTGGCTCGGCCCCATCGACTTGCCTATCCATCGCCACTCGCTGGCAGGCTTGAGGGTGAGGCTATCCCGCGCGGGAATGTCCAGCTCGCGGGCGGCGGCGGCCAGCTCGCCGAAGCCAAGTTCGCGACCGCTGGGCCTGTGGATCACGACATGGACGCCTGCTCGGCACTCGTCCGGGGGAACGTCCCAGCGTGCTGCCGCGGCCTGTTCGAGCATGGTGCGTGCCGCTGCTGCAGCCCGGCGCATGGGGTCGAACCAATGGCGCATGCTCCGCGAGCCGTCGGTGTCCTGGTTGCCAAATCGCTCGGAGTCCCCCGGGGCCTGCAAGGCCTTGACCCGGCGCCAGTCGGCGCCCAGCTCGTCGGCGGCCACCATCACCAGGCTGGTGCGGATGCCCTGTCCCATTTCGGCGCGGTGGTTGGTCACGCTGACACTGCCATCGTCATCGATCTGGATAAACACATTGGGGTTGTCGACCCAGCCGTAGGGCATCGCGGCGGCGCCGTACTGCTGCTCGTCGGCGGACAGGGCAAGGTCCCAGCGAGCCGCCAGTACCAGGGCGGTGCCTGCCGACAGCCCTTGCAGAAAGCGGCGGCGCGAGACGTTGGCCAGTAGCAGGGTCGCGGTGGTCTGGTTCATGCCTGCCCCCTCTCGTTGCGAGACGCCTTGGCTGCTTGTTGAGGGGAGCCGCTGTCGGCGGCCCGGTGAATGGCCGTGCGAATGCGGTTATAGGTACCGCAACGACAGATATTGCCGCCCATGGCGCTGATGATCTCGTCGTCTGAGGGGCTGGCGTTGTCCTTGAGCAGCGCGGTGGCGCTCATGATCTGGCCTGCCTGACAATAGCCGCACTGGGCGACGCCTGCGTCCAGCCATGCCTTCTGTACCTCGCGACCGACCGGATCGGTGGCCATGGCTTCGATGGTGGTGACCTGCTTGTCCACCGCAGCAGACAACGGGGTGACGCAGGAGCGCACCGCCACCCCATCCAGGTGTACGGTGCAGGCGCCGCACAGGCCCATGCCGCAGCCGAACCTGGTGCCGGTCAGTGCGACCACATCGCGCAGCGCCCACAGCAAAGGCATCTGTTCAGGAAGATCCAGCGAGTGTTGCTCGTCATTGATGGTCAGGGTAATCACGGTCTTCTCCTCGGCGTCTTGTTATGGCGTCTTGTAATGGCGCCTCTTTAAGGCGTCACGGAGGGGATCAGACAACGCCTCCAGAGGAACAGGATAGGCAAGATTCCGCTGATGTTTTGTGCCACTTTCGCTCAAAAGAAGGGCGCAATGACCGCCGTGTTCAGGAAAGTTCGACGAGCCTGGGCGCGGAGGGGCCATGAAGATGGCAAGGCGAGCGCGCGACGGGGTCAGAGCAAGGCGGGGAAAAGCATGCGCTCAGCGGCGGACGTAGCGGGACGGGGTGATCGAGCGGGGAAGGTGGCCCGGCACATCACCCTGACACCAGAGTGATGTGCCGTGTCGATCGATTGGCCCCATAGATCGGGGCGGGCAATCAGTTCTGGTCGACGCGGTCCTTGGCGGCGCTGAAGCCCATCAGCGACACGTTCAGATCCTGGCGCTGTCCACGCGGGTTGACGATGCTGACGGTCGCCGAGTTACCGGCCTTGAGCTGGTTAAGCAGCTGCGGCTGGAGAGGAATATCGGCGCGGCAGCCCTGCGGCACGCAGACCTGATACGGCATGCCAACGGGCTGGTTGGAGTCGACCTGGAGCTGCAGACCGGGGGCCAGACGCACGCCCAGGGGCACCAGGAAGGTCATGGCGGAGCTATCCAGCTGCGCAGGGTTACCCACAACAACGCGCAGGACGGGCTCCCCGTCGGCGCCATCGACCAGCTGGGTCATGGAGCAGGCGCCGTCAGCACGGTTGACCGGGCAATTGACTTCCCAGGACTGAAACGTCTCGGTGTTGACGGCGGGTCCGGCGTTACCGGTGCTCTGGGCCGCGGCCAGGGGAGACAGGGCCATCAGGCTGAGGGCACCGGCGGTACGCAGTCCGGACGCGAGGCGATTGAACATAGAAGGCAGGCTCCTTTCCAAATCCATTGGCAAACAAAGGGTCGGGGCATAGTTCAACACGGAATGCCCCCCGTTGGCGACTGCTGCGAGGGGGCAGCGTGATGAAAAACAGGGAGGTGCGCCGAATAAAGGACAATGTGTTGGAAACGACAGCGAGGTTTGGCCGGGTGCCACCGCACCTGCTGGACATGGGCAGCGTCGGTTCAGGGCTGTAACGGTGCCAAGGCCTCGTATTCAGCGTCCAGCTCGATACCAAAGTGTTGGCTCAAGGCGGACAGGTAGTCCTCGCCAGCCGCCACGGTGGATTCGTGAAGGATGCCGTGTCGATGTTCTCGCAGGTTGAAGTTCGACAGGGTGACCAAGCCCTCCTGGGTGACAAGGGACGCCATCCGTGAGGTGGTGAAATGCAGTCCCGGCCAGGTCGAGGTGAAGTGATTGGCGATCTGAATATCGCCGGCGCAGACGGTCGACAGGTCGCTACTGTAGAGGTCCACCCACTGGCCATCGAGCTGTGACTGCAGCATCACTCCAAACTGGGGGTCCTCAAGCAGGCGCAGAGACTGGTCACCGTGCTGTTGGGTCAGGCCAGGCTCCAGGCGGATGGGCGCTCTGGGGGTGTTGGCGCCAAAGCCGGTATCCACCAGCCATTGCTGCTTGCCCAGCGAGACCAGGGCCAACTGGTGGCTGCGCCCTGTCGGAGTCCCTGACAGGTGGACTCGCGCCAGTATCGCTCGGGCGCGGAAACCGCAGGCGTGAAGTGCCATCAGCAGCAGGCCGTTGAGCTCGAAGCAGTAACCTCCCCGTGGCTGATGCACCAGCTTGCGGACGATGGCGTCCGCGCTGACGTCGACGCCACGGCCCAGGCAGATATCGAAGTTTTCAAAGGGCAGGTGGGTCACCTGGGCACGCTGGATGTCGGCCAGGAAGTCTTCCGTGGGGGAAGCGCTGGCTGCCAGTCCCACTCGGTCGAGGTACTGATCCAGTGGAAACTGGCCGGGGTTCATGTGCTATCCGTCATGGTTGAGGGTAGTGCCTCAGCCTAGCGCTCCCCGAGACGCCTTGCTATGTGATGTCTTGTGCTGCTTCGGGCGTTCGCCAGGGGGCGTCTGCTGCGTTGGACGCTATGTACCCGTGGACAAATGTCACCGTGGCCTTCTGTCAATCCTCTTGATGTTATAACATCGCGAAAATTTTTGGCCTGCAAACACGAAGAGGACGCATTCATGCTGCGGAGTTCACGATCGAAGGAGGGGCGAATGCCTGTTCTCAAGATGCTGGCTGGTGCCGGAAAGGCCTCAGGCTTGCTCGCTGCCAGCCTGTCTGCGGCTGCGCTGAGCACGGCGCAAGCGGCCGATGGCCGGGTGGATGTAGTAGCCCCCTGGGAAGTGGGCAGCATCGAGCCGACCCAGTCGGGCCACATCTTTGGCCGCATGGAGGTGGGCGAGACGCTGGTTGATGTTGCCCTTGACGGTGAGTTGATCGCTGGCCTTGCCACCGACTGGCAGGTCGATGACAGCGGCCTCGAGTGGCGCTTCCGTCTGCGCCAGGGGGTGGAGTTTCATGATGGCAGTCCCATGACGCCGGAGACCGTGGCCCAGTCCCTTGAGCGCACTCTCGGTGAGCCGGGGGTGCTGTCTCAGGCGAGCATCAGCCAGGTGGCTGTCGACGAAGACGAGCTGGTATTGACGTTGGATGCCCCTTACGGCGCGCTACCTGCCCTGCTGAGTCATTACTCCACCCAGATTCTTGCGCCATCTGCCTATGACCAGGACGGGCGGGTGGTGGCCTACGTGGCCACTGGCCCCTACCAGGTAGCGACCGTCGAGACACCACAGCGCCTGACCACGACTCGCTTTGACGCGTACTGGGGAGAACCACCGAGCATCGCCGAAGCCAGCTATCTGGCGGCGCCACGAGGTGAAACACGCTCGCTGATGGCACAGTCGGGCGACGCGGATATCGTGCTGACCCTGGATGCTGCCAGTCAGGCGAGGCTGAGCCGTGCGCCCAACGTCGAGGTCATGGCGGTGCCGATTCCTCGCACCGTTTTGTTGAAGCTCAACGCTGCGCGTCCTGGCCTGGATTCCCCGCAGGTGCGGCGGGCCGTCAGCATGGCGATCCAGCGTGAGGGCATTGCTCGGGGCATTCTGCGCAGTGACGATGCCATGGCCAATCAGATGATGCCGCCGGGCGTGGCGGGCTGGCATCTGGACGGACTTGCCCCCTTGACGCAGGACCTGGACGAGGCGCGACGGCTGCTGGCGGAGGATGGCTGGACACCAGGTCAGGATGGCGTTCTGACCCGAGACGGCGAGAGGCTGGCGCTGACGCTGACGACCTTCTCCGATCGCCCGGAGCTGCCCTTGATCGCTACGGCGCTGCAGGCTCAGCTCGCAGAGGTGGGGATCGAGGTGACCGTGGATGTCGCCAATTCCAGCGAGATTCCTTCCCGCCACCATGACGGCAGTCTCGACATGGGGCTGATGGCACGCAACTTCGGTCTGGTGCCCGATCCCTTGCCCATCATGCTCCAGGACTACAGTTCAGGCCAAGTCGGTGGAGACTGGGGGGCGATGAATTGGTCCAGTCGTACCCTCGACGAGCTGCTCGGCGAGATGCAGGCGGCCACCGATGGCGCTACCCGGGAAGCGCTTGCCGGTCAGGCGGCTGAGGTACTGCATCGGGAGCTGCCAGTGATTCCGATCGCCTGGTACGTGCAGACCGCCGCCGTCAACGCAGCTCTTGAAGGGTTCGAGCTGGATCCGTTTGATCGTAGCTATCGCATCAGCGAGTTGGAGTGGGCGCAGTGATAGTGAGTAAACCGCTTGACCTGCCTGCCGTGTCGCTGGGCCCGGTCTCGATCTTCGCCGAACCGACACGCTTCGCCGATCCAATACGCTTCGCTGGGCCACTGCGGGGAGGTGCTTGATGGGCAGAGCGATTCTCTCGCTGCTGGGACAGCGACTGGTACAAGCAGGGCTGGTGGCCTGGGTCGTAGGGAGCCTGACGTACCTGTTGACGCGGGCCCTGCCTGGCGACATGAGTTTTCGGATTGCCGCAGGGCGCTACGGCTATGAGCAGGTCAACGCCGAGGCCGCGGCGGCCGTTCAGCAGGAGCTGGGGCTTGATCAGTCACCGCTGGCGGCCTATCTCCAGTGGCTCATGGATCTTGCCTCCTTCGATCTTGGCCGCTCTCTGGTCAGCGGTGAAACGGTTGTGCAGGAGCTGTCTCACCAGCTTGGCCACTCCCTGTCCCTAGCCCTGACGGCGGTGGTCATGGCGTTGGTGCTGGGCCTGCCGCTGGGGCTGGCCAGCGGGTTGCGCCCCGGGCGCTGGCTCGATCGAGTCAGCCTGGCGCTGGCGCTTGGCCTGCGCTCGCTGCCACCCTTTGTCGTCGGCATTGCACTGGTGGTGCTGTTCTCGTTGACCCTGCACTGGTTGCCCGCTGCTGGCCACGGCAGCCTTAGCCACCTGTGGCTGCCGTCGTTGGCGCTGGGGCTTGGTCTCGCCGCGGTCTCGAGTCGGGTGGCGCGCAACGCGATGGCCGATGTCGCTGGCTCCGACTACTACGCGTTTTCACGACTGAAGGGACTCACCGGGTGGCAGACCCTGCGCCGGCATGGCCTGCGCAATCTGAGTGTCCCTGTGGTGGCGTTTCTCGGCGTGCAACTGGTGTATTTGATCGAAGGCGTGGTGGTGATCGAGTCACTGTTTGCCTGGCCTGGCATCGGTCATGCGCTGGTCCATGCTGTGGTCGCTCGCGATGTGCCGATGATTCAAGGTACCGCTCTGGTGCTGGGCCTGGGCTTTGTGCTGCTCAACACGCTGGTGGATATCGCCACCTTGTTGCTGGACCCGAGGAGGCGGCTGGCATGAAGACATTGACGAGACAAGGTCCCATGACTCCGTTGCTGGCGCTCCGCCGTCGTTTGCCGGCGTCGCGGATGCTGGGGTTGTGCCTGCTGGTCGGGCTGATGCTGTTCGGTTGGGGCGTCCCGCTGCTGGGTGGTGCTGATCCCTATGCTCAGGATTTGATGCACACTCTCGACGCCCCGGGAGCTCTGCATCCGCTGGGTACGGATCACCTTGGGCGAAGTTTGCTGGCACGCACGGCCGAGGCGGTTCGCCTGTCGCTGGGCCTGGCGTTTCTGAGCGTGGCCAGCGCGGTCACGATCGGGCTGGTGCTTGGCGTGGCCGCCGGCTGGCGCCAAGGGTGGAGCGATCGTCTGCTCGGCGCCCTGGCCGACTGTGTGCTGGCCTTGCCTGGCCTGCTGCTGGTGCTGATGCTGGCGGCCATTGCTCCTGGCAGCTTCTGGACCCTTTACCTGGGGATCTCACTGGTGCTGTGGGTCGAGGTGTTTCGCCTGGTGCGCAGCGTGACCCAGGGCCTGATGGCCTCGCCGCAGGTGCAGGCCTCACGGCTGCTCGGGTTCGGCCGGGTGTATCTGTTCCGCCGTCACCTGTGGCCTGCACTGCGGCCTCAGGTCATGACTCTGGCTGCCTTTGGTGCGGCCACCGCGATCCTGGCGGTGTCGTCTCTGGGGTTTGTCAGCATCGGGCTGCGGCCACCCACGGCGGAGCTGGGGCTGATGATGACCGAGCTCTTTCCGTACTACCAGGAAGCGCCCTGGGCCCTGGCTCAGCCGGTACTGGCGCTGTTCCTGATGGTGCTGGGATTCATTCTGCTGGCAGGGGAGGAGCCGAAATGAGCACCATGATGACGGTCAAGGAGCTGTGCGTCACCACCGCTGGGGATGCCCCGGAAGTGTTGCTCGAGCCGATCTCGTTTGCGCTGAAGGCCGGCGAGCCATTGACCTTGATCGGCCAGACCGGTTCAGGCAAGAGCCTGCTGGCCCAGGCTGTGATGGGTAACCTGCCGGGCAGTCTCGAGGTGTCGGGAGAGGTGTGGGTGGATCAGCAGGATGTCCTGAGCCTGCCACTGTCCGAGCGGCGTCGCTGGTGGGGGCGTCGGCTGGCCATGCTGCCCCAGGAGCCCTGGAGTGCGCTGGATCCGATCATGGCGATTGGCGAGCAGATCGGTGAAGGCCATCGGCTCGTCGGCGGACTTACGACCGTCGAGGCCGAGCAGGCCACGCGTCGAGATCTTGCCCATCTGGGGCTTGAGGACAGCTACGCGCGGCTGCCGATGCAGATGTCGGGAGGCATGGCCCAGCGTGCCGCCTTCGCTGCGGCGAGAACCGGTAACGCCCCGATCGTGATCGCCGATGAGCCGACTAAGGGCCTGGATCGCGGCCGTCGTGACGAGGTGGTGGCGTTGTTGCGGGAGGCGTTGGGCAGCCATGGGGCGCTGCTGACCATTACCCACGATTTCGAGGTGGCGCGTCAGCTCGGGGGCAAGGTCATGATCCTGCGCAAGGGGCGCTGCCTGGAGCAAGGAGATGCCGATAGCGTGCTGAGCCAACCCACCAGCGGCTATGGCCGCGAGTTGATGGAGGCGCAGCCGGAACGCTGGCCGGAAGCGACAGCCGCGCCAACCGACCCGCAGCGCAAGCAGGCTGCCATCGAGCGCTCAGCTCCAACGCTCTCGTGCACGCCGCCGCAGGGGGCCGTCCTCAGTGCCAGTGCCCTGGGCAAGTCGAGAGGGGGGCGCGTGCTGTTCAAGGACCTGAATCTGGCGTTTCGCCGAGGCGACATCGTCGGAGTGAGCGGCCCCAGCGGCAGCGGCAAGAGCAGCCTGGGGGATGTGCTGCTGGGGCTGGTGGCACCGGATGAGGGCGAGCTTTGGCGTGATCCCTCGGTGCAACCGAGCCGTTTTCTCAAGCTGTACCAGGATCCTCCTGCAGCCTTTGCACCGTTCTGGACAATGGGCACGCTGATCGACGACGTGTGCCGATTGCACCGCCTCGACAGCGCAAGAATTGCTCCGATGCTTGAACGACTGGGGCTGGCGCCGGCGTTGCTCGATCGCCGGCCAGGGGAAATGTCGGGAGGAGAGCTCCAGCGTTTTTCCATCCTGCGTGCCCTGTTGCTGGATCCCGTCTTCCTGTTTGCCGACGAGCCGACGTCGCGTCTTGACCCGGTGACCCAGCGCGAGACGGTGGCGCTGTTGGTCGAGCTGGCCAAGGAGCGTGATTGCGCCCTGCTGCTGGTCAGCCACGACGAGGCCCTGGTGACCAAGAGCTGTGACCGTATCGTCAGTCTTGAGCCGGCTGTCACGTCCAGGGCGGTCTGACTGTCACACCCGGCCGCACGCCCGAAGGCCTTCCGGATGGAGGCTTTCGGGCAGCCTGGCTCATGCTTGTCCCGCACCTTTTTCCCTCGGCCTTCTTGGCTCTCAGACCTCTCGGTCCTCTCGGTCCTCTCGGTGCCTTGATCTCCACACTCCTATCCCCAGCGTGAAAGCGCCACCGTCATATCGACGGTACGCACAACGTTCATGGGATTGACATCTTTGTCTCGTATATATGAAATTTCATATATGAGGAGGCGCCTCCATGTCATTGTCATCTACGTCAGGTAAGCAGCGTGTGCTGTTTCTTTGCCACCAGAATTCTGCTCGGTCGTTAATGGGTGAGGCATTGCTGCGGCATCTTGCCGGTGAACATTTCGAGGCGTTCAGCGCCGGAACCGAGCCTGACGAGCCACACCGCAAGGCAATGGAAGCGTTGAGAGAGCAAGGCATTGCGACCGAGGGGTTGGCGAGCCAGTCGCTCAGCAGTTTTGCAGGTCAGCACTTCGATACTGTCATCGTATTGTGCGACAAGGCACAGGAAAGCTGTCGAGACTGGCAGGGCAGCCGGGATGAGCACCTGTATTGGGATATCCGTGATCCCAGGGCTATCGAGCGTGACAATGCCTACGCGCAGGCGCTGCAGGAGATACGAGTGCGCTTGATGCTCTGGCTGCAGCTCAAGGAGCGTGATCGTTCTGGCCAAGCAGCCCACCGCTGAGGCTAGCAGGAAGCCTTGGAATACGCAGGCGCCGGAAATGACGGACCGCCGTCAGGTCTGTCGAGTCTTCCAAAATCCGCTCTGTAGCAACGTTTAGCAGCGGTACTTTTTAACGCTTCACAAGATAGCGAGTCTCTTATGACTTTACGTATTGGTATCAATGGCTTCGGCCGTATTGGCCGGCTGGTAGTGCGCAGCCTGTGGCCGCGAATTGTCAGCGGCGAGGTGACCCTGGTGAGGGTCAATGACCCGGGTGGGGATGCGGAGACCTTTGCCCATCTACTGGAATTTGACTCGGTACATGGACATTTCTCGCCGGGCACGGGGGTCCTGGGGCAGGAAGACGAATTGCGCCTCGATGGACGCCCGGTGGCCTTCAGCCGCGCGCCGACACCCCAGCAAGCCGACTGGTCCGGTTGCGAGGTGGTGGTAGAGTGCTCGGGCAAACACAAGACGCGGGATACGCTCGACGCCTATCTCGCCCAGGGCGTCGCGCGGGTGGTCGTCAGTGCGCCGGTCAAGGAGCAGGGCGTTCTCAACGTTGTCATGGGCGTCAATGATCACCTGTACCAGGCGGACAGTCATCGCATTGTGACGGCGGCAAGCTGCACCACCAATTGCCTGGCGCCAGTAGTCAAGGTGGTGCTCGAGCGATTTGGCATTCGCCATGGCAGCATGACCACCGTGCATGACATTACCAATACCCAGACGATTCTGGACGCTCCTCATAAGGATCTGCGCCGAGCGCGTGCCTGCGGCATGAGCCTGATCCCCACCACGACGGGCTCGGCCAAGGCCATCACCGCGATCTTTCCCGAGCTGGAAGGAAAGCTCAATGGGCACGCCATTCGCGTGCCGCTGGCCAATGCCTCGCTGACGGACATGGTGTTTGAGCTGGAGCGAGAGGTGACCGTCGAGGAGGTCAACGGCGCACTCAGGGAAGCGGCCGAGGGGCAGCTGAAAGGCATCCTGGGGTATGAAGAGAAGCCTCTGGTGTCCATCGACTATCGCACCGACCCGCGCAGCTCGATCATTGATGCGCTGTCGACCATGGTGGTCAACGGCACCCAGCTGAAGCTCTACGCCTGGTACGACAACGAGTGGGGATACGCCAACCGCACCGCGGAGCTTGCCTTGAAGGTGGGACGTGGCTGATTCGCTGCTGTCTCGGCTGAGAGCGCTGCCGTTCGAGGTTCGCCAGTATCTGCTGATCACCGGCAACTACTGGGCCTTTACCGTGACCGACGGCGCCTTGCGCATGCTGGTGGTGCTGCACTTTCACCAGCTCGGATATTCGCCCCTGGAAGTCGCCCTGCTGTTCTTGTTTTACGAGGCCTTCGGCGTGGTGACCAATCTGGTGGGGGGCTGGCTGGGCGCTCGCCTTGGGCTCAATCGCACCATGAATATTGGTCTGGGGCTCCAGATCGTGGCGTTGGCCATGTTGATGGTGCCTTCAAGCGCCTTGACCGTTGCCTGGGTGATGGCGGCTCAGGCTCTGTCAGGCATCGCCAAGGACCTCAACAAGATGAGTGCCAAGAGTGCGGTCAAGGTGCTGGTGCCGGCAGGCCAGGGGGGCAGCGACTCCGCCCTGTATCGCTGGGTGGCGCTGCTGACCGGGTCCAAGAACGCGTTGAAGGGGGCAGGCTTCTTCCTGGGTGGAGTGCTGTTGACGCTCATCGGTTTTCGCGGCGCGGTGATCACCATGGCAGTGATGCTGCTTGCCGTGCTGGGGCTGTCGCTGCTCAGGCTAAAGGCCGACCTGGGGCGCTCGACGCGCAAGCCAAAGTTCACCGAGATGTTCTCTGCTTCCCGCGCCATCAACGTGCTGTCGGCGGCGCGTCTCTGTCTGTTTGCCGCTCGTGATGTGTGGTTCGTGGTCGCCTTGCCAGTGTTTTTGTACGATCAGCATGGCTGGAGTCACTGGACCGTAGGGGGCTTGCTGGCCATCTGGGTGATGGGTTATGGCGGGGTGCAGACCCAGGCACCCCGGTTGACGAGGATGGTGGCCCTTGGGCAGCGCTGGACAACGGTGCTGTGGGCCCTGGTGCTGGCAGCTTTGACGGTTGTGCTGGCGCTGCTGCCGCTGGCCCAGGTGGGTTGGCTGGTCGCTGGATTGCTGCTGTTCGGTGTGTTGTTCGCCATCAACTCAAGTTGGCACAGTTATCTCATCGTGCATTACGCCCGGGCCGACGGCGCCTCCTTGGACGTGGGCTTCTACTACATGGCTAACGCCATGGGCCGTCTGTTGGGTACGCTGTTGTCGGGCTGGCTGTACCAGGTGCAGGGGCTTTCGGCCTGCCTGTGGGTAGCGGCGGCACTGGTACTGGCCAGCGCCTTGATGGCCTTGGCGCTGCCTGACAGAGGCAACACGGCAGGCGTGGCCGCGGCATGATCGGGCGTGGTCGGGCGCGCTTCAGGGGCAAAGCGTAGCTCCTGGAGTAAGCGTAGCTCCTGGAGCGAGCGTAGCGCTTGAATCAAACTGCGCTCTCGGAGCAAGCGTAGCCCCATGGCAGCGATGGGCACGGCACATCGCTGACCGTCATGCACTTATCACCCACATCAGCGCCTGAAAGGAGCGTGTTCTGGACCGCATTAGCCATCAGGAGAAAGGATGACGCCGCTTGACCCCCTTAGCCTCTACAAATGTCTGGCGGAGGAAACCCGTCTGTCGGTGATGTTGCTGCTGCTTGCTGAGGGCGAGCTGTGTGTCTGCGAAATGACCACCGTCCTTCAGCTCTCCCAGCCCAAGGTGTCCCGGCACCTGGCCGAATTGCGTCGCTGTGGGTTGCTGGCCGATCGTCGCGAAGGGCAGTGGGTTTACTATCGGTTGATCGATGACCTGCCCAAGTGGGCCATGACCTGCCTGAGGGCCGGGTATGAAGGGCGGCAGCCAGCGATGAACGCCCTCGGGGCGAGGCTGGCGTCCATGGGAGACAGGCCCCAGCGGCGCGACAGCTGGTGTTGATGGGGGGTGGTGAGAGGTGATGACGGTGGATGACAGCGGATGTCAATGCAGGATGACGGGGCCATGTGGACGACCGGAGATGCGAGCTAGCCGTCAGGTATGACAGAAAAGACGTCATTGACTGACTCCTTTGTCAGCGTCCGTGCCTACACTGTGTAGTGGACCTGGCATGTTAATTTTCACGCTAATCAATTAACATGCCGCCCACTTACACGATTCAGCGCAAGGACCTTGGATCATGATCATTGTTTCCCTCATCTTCGCCTTGGTGGGGCTATCGCTCCTGGGGGGCGGCGCCTGGCTGATCACCCTGGGCGGAAGCTGGTATTACGCTCTCTCAGGTGCCGTCCTGCTGGCGGTTGGCGTCATGCTGCGTCGCCGTAGAGTACAGGCTCAGCTGTTGTTTGCCGGTCTGCTGGTGGCGACTGCCGTGTGGGCGCTGTGGGAGTCGGGCTATGACTGGTGGCCCCTCGCGACGCGCATGGGCCTGCTGATGCTGCTGGCCATTCCGCTGCTGTGGCCCTCTCGTGCCGGCAAGCGTGTTGGTACGGCGGTGCTGCTGCCGGTATGGGCCATTCTGGGTGTCGGCCTTCTGGGCAGCATCGCGGTGGATGCTCACCGCATCGACGGCCGTCTCAATGAAGACGAGGTCGTGCAGTCTCCTGACCTGGGCGACTCTCCCGAGGCCAGCTGGCATGCCTACGGGCGTAACAATCTTGGTCAGCGTTATTCGCCGCTGAACCAGATCACTCCCGAGAACGTGGGAGATCTGGAGCTGGCCTGGCAATATCAGACGGGAGACCTCAAGGGCCCTGACGATGTTGGAGAGACCACCTACGAAGCCACGCCGCTGAAGATTGGCAATGGCCTTTTCCTGTGCACGCCTCATAACTGGCTGGTAGCACTCGATGCCGATAGCGGTGAGAAGCTGTGGCAGTACGACGCCAAGGTTCCGGCGGAAAGTTCGCGTCAACACCAGACCTGTCGTGGCGTTTCCTATCTGCCGCCAGCCAGCGGAGATGAAGACGCTCTGGATGTGGCGGTGATGGACGCTCCTTCCGAGTCCCTTGAGCCAATTCAGTGCGACGCTCAACTGTTCATGCCGACCTCTGATGCTCGCCTGCTGGCGGTGGATCCGGCGACCGGTGCACTGTGCGAGAACTTCGCCGATAACGGTGAGCTGGACCTGATGCACAATATGCCGTTCAAGCAGTCTGGCTTCTATTACTCCACCTCGCCCCCCGTAGTGGCCAATGGCTTGGTGGTGGTCGCCGGCGCGGTCAACGACAACTATGCGGTTAACTCACCTTCCGGTGTCATCCGTGCCTACGATGCCAGGACCGGTGAACTGCGTTGGAACTGGGATTCCGGTAATCCACAGGAGACCGCGCCGATCGCCGAAGATGAGACCTACGCCACCAGCTCGCCCAACAGCTGGTCGGTGGCCAGTGCCGATGAAGAGCTGGGCCTGATCTACTTCCCTATGGGTAACCGCACGCCCGATCAGCTGGGCCAGTTCCGCAGCGAGGCGGAAGAGACCTACGCCACCTCCGTGGTGGCACTGCGTCTCGACAGCGGTGAGGTCGAGTGGGTGCAGCAGTTCGTCCACCACGATCTGTGGGATATGGACACGCCGGCTCAGCCGAGCCTGGTCGATCTGGACACCGACGAGGGCATGCAACCGGCCCTGGTGGTACCGACCAAGCAAGGTGATGTGTATGTATTGAACCGTGCTACGGGCGAACCGATCTTCCCGATCACCGAAGAGCCGGCCCCTCAGGGCACCATCGAGGGTGACTTTGCGGCCCCGACCCAGCCCAAGTCGGCGCTCAACTTCCGTCCGCCGACGCTGCGCGAGGCAGACATGTGGGGCGGTACACTGGTCGACCAGATGATCTGTCGCATCCAGTTCCGTTCGCTGCGCTATGAAGGGCAGTACACGCCTCCGTCAGAGCAGGGCACCATCGTGTTCCCCGGTAACTTCGGTGTCTTCAACTGGGGCAGCGTCGCGGTGGATCCGAAGCGTCAGGTCATGTTCGGCATGCCGCTGTATCTCGCCTTCACCAGCACCCTGGTGCCGAAGGAAGGTGCCGACCTTGGCGAGACCAACCAGGGCGAGCAAGGCCTTAATGAAAACGCCGGAGCGGACTACGCGGTAGAAATGAAGCCGTTCCTGTCGCCGCTGGGTGTACCTTGTCAGCAGCCTCCCTGGGGCTATGTGGCGGGCACCGACCTGCGCACCGGCGAGGTGGCCTGGCAGCACAAGAATGGCACCATCGAGGATATGACCGCGTTGCCGCTGCCCTTCAAGATGGGGGTTCCTGGCATCGGTGGCCCGGTGATCACCGATGGCGGCGTGGCGTTTCTGGCGGCGGCCGTGGATGACTACTTCCGCGCTTACGATCTGACGACGGGAGAGCAGCTGTGGGAGTCGCGTCTGCCGGCCGGTGGCCAGGCCACGCCGATGACCTATCTCAATAGCAAGGGTGAGCAGATGGTCGTGTTGGTCGCAGGTGGCCACGGCTCCATCGGTACTACCATCGGTGACTATGTGATGGCCTACAAGCTGCCCGAGTGAAGAGAGCCTGGGCGAGCGCTGTAGCGCGCTCGTATCGCTCGCAGTGTCGCGAAAGCCCCCGTCGGTCTGCCGGCGGGGGCTTTCGCGTAAAGGGTGCCGTGCCGCTCTCTGGTGGGATGTCGAACGAGCGGTCGCAGGGTGCGAGGTGCTTGGTCTAGGTGCCAGGTGTCAGGTGCTAGGTCTAGGTCTAGGTCTAGGTCTAGGTGCGGCAAAATAGCCAATTCCGCCTGGCTGGATTGATTCTCATAATGTGAATCTTTGGGCCATCACGGCCCATCGCGAGGCTGTCTTGGCCGGGTCTGCCATTCACTGAGGAATCCCGATGTCTTCCATTGCCCTGTACGTAGCGATCTATCTCGCCGTTCTGCTGTCGATCTATCAGGTGTATTACATCTACTATGAACAGCACTTCGCCGACTTCGAGAAGCGTCCGGGGTTGGATGAGGAGGGGCTGGCGGAGTTATCGGGGCTGGCTCGTCAGGTAAGGGAAGGCGGGGACCGCACGGCATTCGAGGCGGCGGTGCGCTCGCGCCTGGGTGATCGACTCGACCCCCGGGTCGTGCTCGCTGCCTTTGCTCGGGAAGGAGAACCGGTCAATGCGGCGCAGTTGCTGCGGCGGCGTCGGCAGATTGTGACCAATGGCAGTATCATGGTGCGCCACCTTGCCCGCTGGAAGACAACGCCCCCTGCGCGGGATATTCGCGGGCTGATGATCCTGGTGATTACCGTGCTGTGCCTGTCAGTGCTGGCACTTGGGGGACTGGCGATCTACACCGTGGGTTACCAGCTGGCATCACCCACTCTGGCCTGGGCCAACGAGCCGGCGGTGCTGCTGGCGCTGATCGTCGGGCTGATCGTCGCGACTCACCTGGTCTACAAGCTCGATGTCTACCTGCACGATCTCTACCAGATCGGTCGCTTGAACTTGCACTTCCAGTAAGCGACATGCGCTGGCTGGCCCCCGCGGGCCAGCAGCGTCAGACTCACGGATCACCCGTCTTCCAGTACCACCAAGCCGTAAGTACCGAGGGTCGGCAGTCCGCCTGAGCTTTCACGCAGGGACAGGCTGCCATTTTCGGCAACGTCGAAAGCCAGCACCTCTCCGGTATTGCCCACCAGTTGGTAGAGTGAGTCTCCGGCAGGATTCAATGCCATGTCGGAGAAGAACAGGAGCTCGCCATCCTCCTTCTCGGTTCGCCCCAGCGCTTTCTCAGCCCTCTCTCAAAACCTCTCAACAACCTCTCAGTTCTCCTTCAGCTCCAGGTCCGGCACGTCGTGCTTGAACATGCGGGTCAGGTAAAGCAGGTAGGCAAAGCCCACCGCCACCCAGGTCAAGCCCACCTGGAAGGTATGCCCTGAAAGGCTCGACCATAGCCAGATGGTCAACAGGAAGCCGACGCTGGGCATCACGCCATAGCGCAGCAGGTTCCTGGGCTGCAGCAGATGTTCGTCCACCAGGTAGTGCTTGATCACCGACAGGTTGACGAAGGAGAACGCCACCAGCGCACCGAAGCTGATCATGGTGGCGGCGAGTTCAAGGCTGATGACCAGCGCCATCATCGAGATTCCACCCACGATCAGGGTAGAGCCCAGCGGCGTACCGTAGCGCTGGCTGACCTTGCCAAATACCTTGGGCAGCACCTTGTCTCGTCCCATGGCGAACAGGATGCGCGAGACGCTGGCCTGGGCCGCCATGGCCGAGGCAAAGCAGCCAGCGACATAGGCGGCGGTGAAGAAGGTCACCAGGAAGCTGCCGCCGGCGCGGCGCATCACGTCGACGGCGGCCGAGTCGACACTGCCGAAGCTCTGGTAGTCCGGGAAAACCAGGTGGCCCACATAGGAGGCGAGGATGAACAGGCCGCCACCGATCAGCGTGCACAGCATGATGGCGCGCGGAATATCGCGCTTGGGCTCACGAGTTTCTTCACACAGTGTCGATACCGCATCGAAGCCGAGGAAGGACAGGCACAGGATGGCAGCGCCGCCAATCACGCTGGCCCACTGGAGGCTTTCGCTGTGGAAGGGGGCCAGCAGCGAGGGGGGCTCGCCGCTGCCGATCACCTTCAGCGATATGGCGATGAAGGTCGCCAGAAACACGAACTGGAAGGCGATGATGATCAGGTTCATCTTGGCCACCAGCTTGATGCCGAGGATATTCAGTGCTGTGACAGCCACGATGGCGCCCAGCACCCAGACATGCTGGTCGACCGCCGGGAAGTATTCCTTCATGTAGATGCCGATGACCAGGTAATTGATCATCGGCAGGAAGATGTAGTCGAGCAGCAGTGCCCAGCCGACCATGAAGCCGACGCGTCCGCCGAAGGAGCGGCGCGTGTAGGTATAGGCAGAGCCAGCGGTAGGATAGTGCTCGACCATCTTGCCGTAGCTATAGGCGGTGAAGAACATGGCTGCCAGGGTGACGATATAGGCCATGGGGACATGGCCCGCGGTCATGTCGGTGACCACGCCGTAGGTCGTAAAGACCGTCAGCGGGACCATGTAGGCCAGGCCGAAGAAGACCAGGGCGGGCAGGCCAAGAATGCGCTTGAGCCCACTGTCCTGGCCGTCATGGGCTTCGGGAAGGCTGGAGGAGCGTTGCTGTGTCATAAGCCGGATCCTGTTGTCATTGCTGTTGTGGGGGCTTGGGCTTCTACGTGTGTTGTTGCTTGGGAGTGTGATCGTGACGGTGTCGATGTTCCGGAGTAGTGGCGCAGCAGGCCGAGTCGCCGGTCCTGGCCGCACACTCGCAGTGCCGTTGGCCGGGGTCATTTGGGACTAGAGCGCATAGAACCAGAGCGATTGAGGTCGGCGCGGTTTGGCGCGTAGGTGAGGGCATCCTTGGGTGTTCTGGCGACACCGGTCCGTGTGGAGGCTGGCGTTGTCAGTGGCAACCGACTGACGGTGCATGTCACTGTTTTGTCATCATTCACATAGTATGCAGAATGCTTTGTGAGGCGCCGCCGGAGGCGCGCGAAAGTCGTTAGCGTTGCGCCCCGGCGTACAGGACAGGGTTGAATGTCCTCCGCGTCCTCTTTCCCGAAGGCTTCCTTACGTCTCTGCCTTGGGCTGTCGCGCTATGCGGCATCGAAGCCTTTCAGCACGTTCACCGCGTTGATGCCAATTTCCTCCACGGCATAGCCGCCTTCCATGACGAACAGGGTCGGCAGGCCCAGGCGCTTGATTCGCGCGCCGATCTCCAGGTAATCCTCGCTTTTGAGGGTGAAGGAGCTGATCGGGTCGTTTTCGAAGGTGTCCACGCCAAGGGCGATGATCAAAAGCTCCGGGGAAAAGTGGCGTACCTTGCCGGTGGCATCCTCCAGCGCCTGCAGCCAGCTGGGGAAGTCGGTGCCGCTAGGCAGCGGGTAATTGACGTTGAAGCCGCTGCCTTCGCCGCGCCCCGTTTCGTTGGCAAAGCCGAGGAAATAGGGGAACTCGTCCATGGGATCCCCATGCAGCGACAGCGTCAGCACGTCGCTGCGCTCATAGAAGATGTCCTGCGTGCCGTTGCCATGGTGAAAGTCGATATCGAGAATGGCCACGCGCTCACATCCGCGATGGCGAGCCTGCTGCGCGGCAACCGCCACGTTATTGATAAAGCAGTAGCCACCGTACTGGTCGCGGGCGGCATGGTGACCGGGAGGACGACACAGCGCGAAGGCTGGCTCGCCGTGGGCAAGCACATGGTCCAGTGCGGTCAGGGCAATGTCCTTGCTCAGCAGTGCCGCTTCGAAGGTCTCCGCGGTCAACGAGGTCTCGCCGGCCAGCGCATAGTAGCCCAGGCGCCCTTCGATATGGCGAGGAATGGGGCCGCCTGGCATTCGCCGAGTGGGCCATATGTTGGGGATGGCTTCTCCTTCGTAGCCGGCCGCCTGCCAATCGCGCCAGGCGACTTCCAGGAAGTCGATGTATCCCTTGTCATGAATGGCCAGTACCGGCTCGAGCCCATGGCTGTCTGGCGGCCTGATCTCGCCCAGCTGTTCGGCCCTGGCCCGGTCGATGATGTAGTCCACTCGTTCAGGACACTCAAAGGGGGCAACGAGCTGCCCGGCAAACAGCTCCGTCCTGGTACGACGGTGGCGAGTAGCGTCACTGTGGATGATCAGCATGGGGTTCTCCTGTCGGAACTACTCGATCAACGAGGCAAAGGTATCGTTGAGTCGAGCGAGAGCGGGGCTTACCAAGGGGAGATGGCGCTGTCTGGCCAGCAGTGCCTCCTCGGCGGCGTAGGTCAGAGTCATGCCTTTGGCGCCGAGCCAGCGCAGCGGCTCTGGCTCCCAGCGCTTGAGCAGCGAGGTTAATGCGCCGTCACAGACCCAAGGTGCCCTGGTACGTGGCGTATCCAGCTTGAGTATCCGCTCCGCCAGCGAGCGGGCCATCAGGTGGCTGGCGGCCACGCCTTCACCGGCATAGCCCCCCAGGGTGGCGATGCCCTCGCGACGATCCATGATGGCGTGGGGGCGAAAACTGCGCGAGAGGCCGAGGGTTCCCCCCCAGCCGTGGCTGATGGTCACCTCGCCAAGATCAGGAAACAGCGACTGCAGCAGTGCCTTGCGCATGGCAATGTCAGCGCTGCTGATGGCGGTCTGATGGCGTGGCAGTGCCTTGTAGGGATAGTGCCCCCGGGCGCCGAAGATCAGTCGGCCGTCGCGGCTGCGGTGACCGTAGTTGATCAGGCGGCTGGCGTCGGCGAAGGTGGGGCGATCATGCAGTCCGATGGCCTCCCACTGGGGCGCGCTGAGCGGCTCGGTGGCGATCACCAGGCTGGACACCGGCACCAGGTGGGGACGCAGCTGTGGCAGCGTGTTGTAGCCTTCGGTGGCCACTACCGTCATCGCCGCGGTCACGCTGCCGCGGGATGTGGTCACACGGCCACCGTCAATCTGGTCCACCAGGCTGTGCTCGTGCAGCGCCACGCCCATGTCGGTCAGGCGTTGTGCCAGCCCACGCAGCAGCTTGCCGGGGTGAAGACTGGCGACCTGGCGGTGAAAGAGGGCGCCAAAGGGCCGCTGGAAGCGCGCCTTGGTCTCGAGTTCCTCCGCCGTCAGCCACTGACAGTCCTCGGCCCGATGGCCGAGTGCCAGCATGTGCTCGCGGTAGTCCCGTTGCAGCGCCTCCTGAGCGGGGTAACGGGCAGCCACATAGAGCGCGCCGCCCTTGTGGAAGTCGGCATCTATACCTTCCTGGGTGAGGGTCGCGCCGATGGCATCGACATTGTCGGCCAGCAGGTCGCACAGCGCCTGTCTCTGCTCGGTGGAGTGTCCCGTCAGATGGCGTCCCAGTCCGGCCAGGCTGCCGATGGCCCAGCCGCCATTGCGGCCCGAGGCTCCGTGCCCCACATGGCGCGCTTCCAGCACGCGAATATCCATGTCCGGGGACAGCGTCTTGAGGTAGTAAGCCGTCCATAGCCCGCTGAAGCCTCCCCCGATGATCACCACGTCGGCCTTGGCATGGGTCTCGAGCGGTGGGTGATGTGGCGCCCCCTCAAGAGCGCCGGACCAGAAGCTGGTGGGAGATGATGTCGTCACATGAACCCCAGTGCCAGATAGAGAAGGCCGGCCAGCATGCCCGCCAGTGCGGCGTAGGGCAACTGGGTGAAGGCATGCTGAAAGGGCGTGCAGCCACTCGCCTGAGCGGTCAGTACCGTGGCATCCGAGTAGAAGCAGGCGTGGCTGCCGAAGGTACTGGCTGACAGGGTGGCCCCGATCACCAGCGTCATGTCAGCGCCGAGGTTATGCCCGAGCGTCGTGACGATGGGCAGGATGATGACGAACACCCCCCAGTTGGAGCCCGTGGCAAACGACACGAAACCCATCAGCGCAAAGATGACAAAGGGCAGAATCTGGGCATTGATCAGTGGCTCGACCGTGGTGATGATGTATTCATTCAAGCCAAGCGTGGTGTTGACGTCATTGAACATGAAGGCGGCCACCAGCACCGCCAGGGCATCCAGCATCGACTTGAAGCCCTCCAGGATATTGTCGAAGGTTTCTCCCGGTGACAGCTTCTTGAGGCCGATGAAGGCGACAATCATGCCGGCCAGGGTGACGAAGATGCCCATCAGGAAGTCGAGGTCGAAGTACCAGGTAAAGAATGCCAGGGAAGCCATCGGCAGCAGGAACATCCAGATGCTGCTGCGAGTCTGGTGCTTGGCCTCCAGGTGCCCGATCTCGTCATCGATATGCTCAGCCCCAGGCGGCACGCACAGGCCCTCATTCTGGGCGCGCAGCTCGGCTTTCTTCATCGGGCCAAACAGGGGAATCTTGCCATAGGCGACCAGCGGCACCATGGCCACGGCGATCCATGGGTAGAACATGAAGGGAATCGCTTGGATGTACTCCCACACGCCCTGTCCGTCCGGGGCCAGGCCGTTCTTCTCGATCAACGCACCAAAGAATACCGCCCAGGTCGAGATGGGGATCAGCACGCTGACCGGGGCGGCGGTGGAGTCGATGACATAGGCCAGCATTTCGCGAGATGTCTTGAAGCGGTCCGTCACCTGACGCATTGAGGTACCGACGGCCAGGGAGTTGAGGTAGTCGTCAACGAACAGCACGATACCCATGAACCAGCAGCCCAGCAGCGCCCTCGGCTTGTTGGTGATGAAACGCAGCAGGCTATGGGCGAAGGAGCGGGAGGCCCCGGACTTCAGCAGCAGCGCGATGATCGACCCCATCAGGCCGCACACCGCGATGACCCAGGCCACGTCCTCGTCGGTAAGTACCGTCAACAGGCTGTCTGCCAGGGTGGATAGTGCACCGGTCGGCTGAATCAGCAGAGCGCCGACGAAGGCGCCTGCCACCAGCGGTTCCAGGGCCCGCCGACTCCATAGCGCGAGCAGCAGAACAACGACGGTGGGCAGCAGGACTAGCCAGCCGTCAGCGGGAAACAGATCTTGCATGGGGAGCCTCCTGGGCATTCATTGTTGTTGGTTCAGGAGCGTGGCGTCATGGCATCGTTGTTTTGTGGGGTAGGTCTTAGGTCTTAGCGAAGTCTCTCGCGGAGCTGGTAGTACCACATGCCGGCCGCCAGCAGGCCATTGCCGATACGCTCGCTGACCGGAATACGCCAGTGGCGCATATTGGCAAACAGATCGAATTCTTCGAGCTGGCCGCTGACCGCTGCTGCCATGATGTTGCCGACGATGTGCGAGGTGGCGATGCCGTGGCCAGAGTAGCCTTGGGCATAGAACACATTGGGAGACAGTCTTCCCAGCTGGGGAATGCGGTTGATGACGATGCCGGCCTGGCCTTGCCACTGGTAGTCGAGTGCTACCCCGGCGAGCTGCGGGAAGGTGTGTTCGAGGCGCGGCCGTAACTCTGCCCCGATGTCCTGGCTTGCCTTGCCGGAATAGTTGGCACCGCCGCCGAACAGTAGACGGCCGTCGGCGGTCAGGCGGTAATAGTCGAGCACAAAGCGGGTGTCATAGACGGCCAGGTCCTGAGGATTGATGGCCTGGCGCTGTTCGGCGCTAAGCGGCGCCGTTGTGACGATGCCCAGCGACGCGGGAAACAGCTTGCCCTTGAGCGCTTTGCGCTCGAGGCGGTGGTAGGCATTGCCGGCGAGCACCACGCTGGCGGCATGGACACGTCCGCGATCGGTGATCACGCAAGGGGTATCGCCGTGCACAATGTCGGTCACCTGGGAGCCCTCGAACAGCAGCCCACCCAGGGATTCGATGGCCCGCGCCTCGCCCAGGCACAGGTTGAGAGGATGCAGGTGCATGTTGTAGTCGTTGCGCACGGCGCCGTGATAGAGCGTCGTACCAACGAGCTGACGTGTCTGCTGTGCATCCAGCAGCGACAGGTGCTGGGCAATGTCGTGGCCCTGTGAAGCGTCCACGTCACGCTTCAGCTCGTCCAGATGGCTTGGCTGATAGGCCGCATGCAGGTGGCCGAATTTAAGGTCGCAATCAATGCTATAGCGTTCGACGCGTTGGCGCAGGATGCGATGACCGCGCCAGCGTAGATCCCACACGAAGTTTTCGGCCTGCTCACGCCCAAGGGGGCCGCTGAGTTGCTTGAGCATGGCGTCCTGGCCGGAGAGACTGCCAGTGACCTGGCCGCCGTTGCGACCGGTGGCGCCCCAGCCGATCTTGTTGGCTTCGATCACTGCCACCCGGTAGCCGCGCTCCGCCAGTTCCAATGCCGTGTTGATGCCGGTAAAGCCGCCGCCGATGATCGCTACATCAACGCTATGCTCCCCCTCCACGACAGGGTAGTGGGTTTCCTGATGGAGGGTTGCCGAGTAGTAGGATGCGCAGCGCGGTTGTGCCATGGGGCCTCCGGGGACGTCACGGTGTCATTGTTAGTGTGATCACATGGTGTGATCACACTAGCAGCAAGCTCCACAGCGCACAAGCAAGAGGCGTGTGCATCACGCCTTCCTTCTCCTCTGTTGCTACTGGCTAATGACGCTTCGCCAGATCTCTGCGCGGCCTAACGTTGGTGGTGGCTCGTCCTCCTGGGCCAAGCGGTGGTAGGCGGGCGCGCTCGGTTAGGCTAGGCTGGACGACGATAGCTGTGCGGCCGCCACTTCGCCGCCATCACGACCGAGGAGCGCCATGAATCAGGCTCGGCCTGCAACACCGACAACGGCAGACATCGTTACTGGGCCCAGCCCTGTGGGCGCGTCGGCGCCTGCATTTCAGCCGGACACGGCCTCGATGCGCATCCATCAGGATTTGCGTCGTCGACTGTGCGAGGGGGAGTTCGGTCCCGGCGATGTCCTGTCGATACGTGGGGTTGCGGCCTGCTATGACACCAGTGCCATGCCCGCCCGTGAGGCCGTGCGCTGGTTGGTCAGCGAAGGTGCGCTGCAATTCGTCGACAGTCGCAAGATCATCGTTCCCTACCTCAGTCGTGAGCGCTTTGTTGAAGTGCTGTTCGCTCGCCGCAGTCTTGAGAGCGAGCTTGCCCGCCAGGCGTTTCCGTCTATCGAGAGCTGCCACATGGAGGCGCTGGAAGCGCTGGATGACAGCATCAATCGCGCCATTGAGGCGGGTGATCTGCGGCGCTACATGCGGGGTAACCACGCCTTTCACTTCTTGATCTATCGGCTCAGTGGATCTGCGGTGCTGCTGCCGTTGGTCGAGCAGCTATGGCAGCAGTACGGACCGAGCATGGGCTTCATCTGTACCCGCTGGGGCGGCTCGGGTATCGCCGATGACCACCATCGCGAGATGACGCAGGCCCTGCGCGAGGGTGATAGCGAGGCATTCTGCCAGGCGCTGACGGCGGATATCGAGCAAGGCATGCAGCTGCTGGATGATGATGCGTTCAGCCAGCCCCCACCGTCCGTGGGCTTGAGCGGATAGAACGACACGGGACGCTGGCGCCAGGCAGGACGCCATGTGCCCGTCCCGCGCCGGCGGCGCGGCAACTCCCAATGACCCGCAGCAGGGGAGCAAGACCATGTTCAGTGATGTTCAGGGGCCCTACGTCAGTGAGCCCCAGATGTTGCCAGGCTTTGGCGAGAAGAGCGGCATTTTCAAGGTATTGGCGGCCAGTCCCCAGTGGCTTGGACGGTCTGGTCTGACAGACGATAGCCAGGCCAACCAGGTGGATCATGGTGGAGAGGATCGCGCGCTTTGCCACTACGCCGCCGATCACCACCAGCACTGGTGCGAGCGATTTCCCGCGGCCCGTGAGATGTTCCGGCCAGGGGTGCTTGGTGAAAACATCTCAAGCCAAGGCGCCGACGAGAGACAGGTCAGAATTGGCGATGTCTATCGCATCGGGGAAGCCCTGGTTCAGGTGTCACAGCCGCGCCAACCATGTGCCAAGGTGGATGCTCGCACCGGTCAGCCTGGCTTGGCACGAGCGTTCATGCGGGATGCCCGTATGGGATGGCTGTATCGAGTGCTGGAAGAAGGCTGGGTGCCGGCCCAGCCAAAGATCCATGTGGTCGAGCGGGGACCGCAGGCGTGGACAGTGGCGTCCTGCTGGCGCGTGCTGGAAGACCGTCGAGCGGCGCTGGAGGTGATGGCTGAACTACGTCAGGTAGAGGCGCTGGCACAGCACTGGAAAGATCAGCTGACGCGGCGAATGGATTACTGGCGCGGGCGTGGCTAGGGCCATTGCGGCTAGGGTCATTGCTGTCGTGACGAGCGATGCCTGTTGATGCATGGCACGTCGCTAGGGTTGGTGCGGCGATGTTCGATACGTCCCAACGACAAGGCCCTGCCTAGGAGGCAGGGCCTTGTCGTATTCAGAGCATTTCCTTAACTGTCGTTGTCGCTCAGCTCTTCTGCCAGGGCGACCTCCGAGCCTGGCTTGGCGGTCTCGAGGGCTGCCAGGGTGGGGCCGGTTTCCTGCTGGAAGGCGGCCAGGGCCTGCCCGGACAGGCTCTGGTTCTCCGGCAGCGCCACGCGCATGGCGTCAACCTGGTTGTTGCTGACCATCACTTCATAGTGCAGGTGAGGGCCGGTGCTGCGTCCGGTGTTGCCGGACAGCGCAATGCGCTCGCCCATGGTGACGCGCTGGCCGGTGCTGACCAGCGGGCGCGACAGGTGCAGGTAGCGCGTCTTGTAGCCATTGTCGTGACGAATCACGATGTAGCGACCAGCGGCGGGGTGGTTACCGACCTTTTCGACGCGACCATTGGCGGGAGCTTCGACGCTGGTGCCGATCGGCATCGCGAAGTCGGTGCCCTTGTGCGGGCTGATGCGCCCTGTCACCGGGTGGTGGCGACGCAGGTTGAAGTTGGAGCTGATGCGATAGCTGCCCGAGAAGGGGTAGCGATTGAAGGCCGGATCGAGGCTCTGGCCCTCAGGCGTATAGAAATTGTTGTCTTCGGGGTTGCGCACCAGGGTCAGATCCATGCGCTCGCCGGAGTAGGAAACCGCCAGGACGCGGGGGTCGAGGCGCTGCCCATCGATGATGTCGGATTCCACCAGCACCCTGAAGCCATCCCCACGACGCGTGTCGCGGCGAAAGTCGAGCTTCTTCTCGAGTACCCGTGCCATTTCGGCGACTTCGGCGCGGCTGAGGCCGGCGGCTTCGGCAGAGCGTGCAAAGCTGCCGCTGACGGTGCCCGCGTAGAGGCGCTGGGAGGACTCTCCCGCGCGCTCGATCGTGGCAACGTCAAACCCTTCAGCCTCGCGCTCAATCAGGTAGCCGTCGCGCACGTTCTTCATGATGCGCAGAGCCTGCAGGCGACCATCTTCATCGAGCTGGTATTCAAAGGTATTGCCAACCCGCCAGCGGGTCAGGACATTCTGGTCGGGCAGGTCTTCCAGCAGCGCCATGACCTCGCTGTAGCCCAGGCCCAGCGTCTTTTCAGCCATTTCTGCAAAGGTATCGCCCTGGCGCACGCGGTAGGTCTGCCAGGTCGGCACGAAGGGTTCGTTGGCCGCGATTTCCTCTTCCAGCACGATCGGGCCTTCATCGAACAGCTCCAGCTCGTCTTCGCTCACGTCTTCGTAAGAGGTGGCGTCGCTGGCGACATCGAGTGACTGCTGTTCCAGCATCCCGCTGGCGACGGTGCCCAGCACCACCGCGATATGCAGTGAGCCTTCGTCGAGCTTGAAGGCCGGTGCCTGCTCGGGGCCTTCCAAAGCAACTGGCGCCGCGGTTGATGAAGCTGCGGCGCCAGAGAGCGAGCGGGTGGACTGTAAGGACAGCGGCGGTAGCCCCGACGATGAACGCATGGCGTTTTCAAACTTGACGTCAGCGTGGGCAGTATCGACGAAGTCGATGTCGACGATTTCTGTCGCCTTGAGCTGTGAAATCGGGATGTGCTGGCTGGTGGCGTCGAGTGCGAGGTCGATGGCTTCGGCGACAGGTGTTCGCTCGAAGTCCAGAGACGGCAGCCCTGGGGTGGCGCTGCTGTCGAGGGGAACCAGGACAGACTCCAGCGACTGGTTGTCGCGCTGGACATCTTCGTAGGTGGTGACGATCTTGTGGGCGCCCAGCACTGTGACCATGGTGGCAACGGGTAAAAGCAGCAGCTTGTGCGTGCGGGGCAGCGAATGAAGGATTCGCATCATGGGTAAAAGGCCATAAAAAAAGTGATGAAGGTAAATATATATAGGCTATCGCACCATACCCCATGGAAGGCGGTATCGCTAGACTGTATGGCCATACAGGAAGGGCGCTTAGGCTGGGACTTACTGTGCCCAGAAGCGCTTATAGGAGGAAAAGCAGCGGCCGCATTTTTCTCGAACGCTGTTTATTAACTGCTGTCTATTGGACCCTTGCTACAGAAACTTTGCAACCCCCCGTAAAGTCGTAGTTCTTTATGCCGTGCCGGGCGTGATGGTCTTCTTCATACCTCAAGCCATCAAAACGGCGGAGAAGAGCGCTTGATGGTACCAGCCGTTGCCATACTGGCGGCCAATGTCGGGTGTCCAAAGTTGACTGAGTTGCAGGAGGGTTTCGCTGGCGACCGAGAAAGCGAATGTTGGTGATCCATGTCAAAAAGTCATGGCGGCTGGCATGCTTTGTACCAACGACGAAACATAAGGTGCCAGGATGTCCCGTGTGACGCTTGCTCAATGGCAGATGCTCGCCGCCGTTGTTGACCACGGCGGTTTTGCGCGCGCAGCTGACGCCATTCACAAGAGCCCATCAACGCTGAACCACGCCGTACACAAACTGGAAGAACAGCTCGGTGTGAAGGTGCTCGAACCGGTGGGGAGGCAAGTCAGACTGACCGAGGAGGGCGCGCTGCTGCTACGCCGCGCCCGGCAGCTGCTGGAGGGATCGGATGCCTTGGCCGACATAGCAGCGCGACTGCGGGAGGGACTCGAAGCGGAAGTGGTCCTGAGCATCGATCAGATCTATCCCCCAGAGGCACTGGCGCGCGCCATGGAGGCGTTTTCCGACGCCTTTCCTCAGGTCAGGCTGCAGTTGCATGAGTCGGTGCTCAACGGCGGCGTCGAGATGTTGCAGGATGGACGTGCCGATCTGCTGGTCTCTGGCCTGCCTGCACCCGGCTACCTGGGGGAGCCGCTGGTCAGCGTGCCGTTCATCGCGGTGGCCCACCCCGACCATCCCTTGCATGGGCTGGACAGGTTGCTGGACCTGCGCGATCTGGAACATCACCGTCAGGTGGTCGTGCGGGACTCCTCCCAGCGGGCCGCGCGAGATTCGGGCTGGCTCAAGGCCGAGCAGCGGTGGACCGTGAGTCACATCGCCACGTCTCTGGAGATGCTCGAACACGGCCTGGGCTTCGCCTGGTTGCCCGAGACTCGTATTCGCCGGCAGTTGGATAGCGGCAGGCTAAAGGCCCTGCCGCTGCAGGCGGGGGGCGTGCGAGATGTTCCCATTCAGCTGTTCCATCGAGATGCGGATCGTGCAGGACCTGCCACCAGAGCCATGGCAGAGCATCTACGGCGGGCGGTTCGCCGCTGTGATGGGGCCTCCGATACGCACGGTCATTCGAAAAAATCGGACGATTCGCCGTAAAAGCTGCGCTTGTCGTCGACGCAGTGCGTCGTAAGCTGCTGCCATGTGACACCATATCGAGGAGAGATGGCGATGGGCTTGCTGGTCAATGGCGTGTGGCGGGATCAGTGGTATGACACCGACAGCACCGGGGGCGAGTTTGTGCGGGAGTCGGCCAAGTTGCGGGACTGGGTGACCGCCGATGGTAGCCAGGGTCCACAGGGCGTCACGGGGGTACCGGCTGAGTCGGATCGATACCACCTGTACGTTTCGCTGGCCTGTCCTTGGGCGCACCGTACCTTGATCATGCGACAACTCAAGGGGTTGAGGTCACTCATTGGTGTGTCGTTCACCAGCCCGCTGATGCTCGAGAATGGCTGGAGCTACAACGAGGCGGAGGGATCCAGCGGTGACTCGGTCAATGGCGTGAGCTTTCACCATCAGCTTTACACCCTGACCGACCCACACTACACCGGTCGAGTGACCGTGCCTGCATTGTGGGACAAGCAGCAGGGCAGAATCATCAACAATGAGTCGGCAGAGCTGGTGCGGATGTTCAACGGCGCCTTTGATGCGCTGACCGGCAACCGCAACGATCTCTATCCCGAGTTCTTGCGCGACACCATCGACGAGATCAACGCCGACGTCTATGAAAACGTCAACAATGGCGTCTACAAGGCGGGATTTGCCACCGATCAAGCGGTCTACGAACGCCAGGTCTCGGCACTGTTTGCCTGCCTGGACCGGCTGGAATCACGCTTGGCCAATCATCGCTACCTGGCGGGCGCCTGGTTGACCGAGGCCGATATTCGCCTGTTTACCACCCTGGTTCGGTTTGACGCGGTCTACCATGGCCACTTCAAATGCAATCTCTATCGCATCGAGGACTATCCGAACCTGAGTCACTACCTGCGTGAGCTCTACCAGTGGCCGGGCATCGCCGACACGGTCAACATGGAGCACATTCAGCGCCACTACTATATGAGCCACGTCACCATCAATCCCAATCGCATCGTGCCGAAGGGACCGGCCCTGACGCTGGATCGCCAGCATGACAGGGCACGGCTAAAGGGCGAAGGTATCTACCAGCGCGGATAGTCCTGCTCAAGCGCCGCCTGCTAGGGCCTGGCGTGACGTGCCAGCCAGCGGTCCAGCGCGTTGGCGAATTCGCGCCGGTCGGTGTCCGAGTAACCTTTGGGGCCTCCGGTGTGCTCGCCACTGGCGCGCAGGGTTTCCATGAAGTCCCGCATCTGGACCCTTGCCTTGATGTTATTGCGATCCAGCGTCTCACCACGGTTGGTCATGACCATGGCGCCCTTGTCGAGCGCCTCCAGGGCCAGGGGAAGATCCGCCGTGATCAACAGATCGCCTGGCGCAATGCGGCTGACAATTTCGTTGTCGGCCGCATCGAAGCCGTGGCTGACCGCCATGGCCTTGACCCACTTGGAGGGCGGTAGCGGGATCTGGTGGTTGGCCACGAACCAGGCCTGGGTAGCCGTGCGTTCGGCCGCGCGCACGATGATGTCGCGAGCGACTCTGGGGCAGGCGTCGGCGTCGACCCATAGGTGGGGCATCGATGTCTCCGAAACGGGGAATTGGGTGAATGGCTCACAAAAGATGTGGCAAGAACCATTCGCCGATGGTAGCATGCGCGCTCCTCGCATGTGTTGACCCCACCATCATGACGCAGCGACCTCCGATATCCACGGATATCGCGAGCACACAGATGCTGCAACGCGCCAAGCGCGTTCGAATTGTGAAGATGGAGCACTCGACGTCGATTCCGACGGCCGCGGTGCAAACGGTCGCCACGATGGTTCTTGAACGGACGACGTGTCCGTTGCTTGAGCCGATGCCAGGTGCGACCGGCGTCCCAGACTCCGAATGCTGACAACTGACATGTTGACCTTGCTCTGCGTTGCGTAGAGCGACGTCGTTCTGTTCGCCCCGAAATTGGGCGTGTCAGGGACGCCAACCACGTTTTTTTGCCGGTAACCCCGGCCTACCAAGGTGTGATTCATGACCTCGACGACTGTCGCTTCACCGTCTTTCGGTGATCTGGCCCTGCTGCCTGCCGTTCTCTCCGCCATCGAGACCCTGGGCTATGAGACTCCCTCGCCCATTCAGGCGCAGACCATTCCAGCCCTGCTGGAAGGCCGCGACATGCTGGGCCAGGCCCAGACCGGCACCGGCAAGACCGCTGCCTTCGCTCTTCCCTTGCTCTCGCGCCTCGAGATGGATCGTCGTGAGCCTCAGGTACTGGTACTGGCGCCAACCCGCGAGCTGGCCCAGCAGGTAGCGGTATCGTTCAGCAAGTACGGCCAGAACCTGAAGGGACTGGAAGTGGCAACGCTGTGTGGCGGTCAGGAATATCGCGAGCAGCTCAGCGCATTGCGCCGTGGTGCTCAGGTCGTCGTCGGCACGCCTGGCCGTGTGATTGACCACCTGGACCGTGGCAGCCTCAAGCTGTCTGGTCTCAGCGCCCTGGTGCTGGACGAAGCCGACGAAATGCTGCGCATGGGCTTCATCGACGACGTCAAGCGTGTCGTTGCCGACACCCCTGAAGATGCCCAGCGCGTGTTCTTCTCGGCGACCCTGCCCAACGAGATCGAGCGCATCGTCAACCGCTACCTGGTGGATCCGGTCAAGGTCACCATCGAAGCGCGTACCACCACCGCGGAAAGCATCGAGCAGCGCCTGGTGCGTGTCGATGGCGGCGCCAAGCTGGAAGCACTGTCGCGTATCCTCGAGGTCGAGCCGGTCGACGCCGCTATTGTGTTTGTGCGTACCCGTGCCGCCTGTACCACTCTGATGGAGCAGCTGTCTGCCCGTGGCGTCAACGTGGCCAGCCTGTCCGGCGACCTCGATCAGAGCCTGCGCGAGCGCACCATCACGCGCCTCAAGCGTGCCAAGGTCGACGTGCTGATCGCCACCGACGTGGCCGCGCGTGGTCTCGACGTGCCGCGTATCACCCACGTCATCAACTACGATCTGCCCCAGGATGCCGAAGCCTACACGCACCGTATCGGTCGTACTGGCCGTGCGGGTCGTGACGGTGTCGCCATCACCTTTGCCGGCTTCCGTGAAGGCCGCAAGGTGGGCTGGCTGGAGCAGGCCACCGGCCAGAAGATGCTGGCCATGGAGCTGCCCGACGAGGCCGCTATCCGCGCCCATCGTGACAACGTCTTCCACCAGCGCGTGATTGCCGCCGTCACCAAGGGTGCCGAAGAGCAGCGTGCGCTGGTCGAGCGTCTGGTCGAGGAAGGCTATGACCCGATCGATCTGGCTTGTGCCTTCTCGGCTCTGGCCCGTGCTGATGAGGCTCCGATCGGTCGCCTGCAGGCTCCGCGCAAGGAGCGCAATGATCGCGCCCCACGCGATGGCAAGCCGCCGCGTCGCCGCGAGAGCCGCGGACCCAGCGAAGGCATGACCCGCTACCGCGTGTCCGTCGGTCACAAGGACGGCGTCAAGCCGGGTCAGCTGGTCGGAGCCCTGGCCAACGAAGGCGGTATCGAAGGTGCCCGCATCGGTCGCATCGATATTCGCAACGGCTTCTCCACGGTTGAGCTGCCCAACGGCCTGCCGGCCAGCATCCTGGCCAAGATGGCGCGTGCTCGCGTCGCCGGTCGCCCGCTGGAAATCAGTGAAGATCGCGGTGGTGATCGTGGTGGAGACCGTAATGGAGACCGTACTGGAGAGCGCAGCGGTGACCGCGCCCCGCGTCGTCGTCGCGATGACGATGCGCCGGTACGCCGTCAGTCCCGCGCCTGAGCACCTGCGGCCACCGCCAGGTGGCCGCAGGTAGCGGTCGCAACGTCAGTGCTCGGCTGATGCCGCAGCGACAGCCATCTGACGCGATCTAGACAGAAGTCATGTCGACAACGCAAGAAGGCCGGTGGATATCCACCGGCCTTCTTGCGTTCGCAGACGATGTTGTCGCAGTGCATTCGGCTCGCGACCCTGGCAGGGCCCACGGGGCGACGGCTGGGGGTCACATCGGCGGCTAGTCGCTGATCACCATCTTCAGCGCAAAGGCGTCCAGCAGGCTGCTGGCCTCTGGTGTATCGCGCAGCCCCTGGTGCAAGGCGTCAGGATCTTCCCCCTGGTCGGCGAGCACCTCTCGTTGGTGGGCCAGGTAAGCGGCGGTCACGGCGGGGGTGAACTCCGGGTGAAATTGCACGCTGTACTGGCGCGGACCATGACGCAGGGCTTGATAGGGGTCGTGGTCGTTGGCGGCCAGTATCATGGACTGCGGCGGCCGCGTCAGGGCGCTCTGAGCATGGGTCAGCTGGGCGTTGAAACGCTCGGGCAGGCTGGCGAACAGCGGATCCTTGCGTCCCTCGTCGGTCAGCGTCAGCAGCCGGGTGCCGCATTCACGACCAGACGGGTGATAGCCGGCCACGCCGCCAAAGGCATCTGCCATCAGCTGATGGCCGTAGCAGACCCCGAACAGCGGCAGGTTCGCCTGCCAAGCACTACGTAGCCAGGGTTTGAGCGCCTCGCTCCAAGGTGCCTGGTCGGAGACCATGGCGTGGGACCCGGTCACGATGACGCCGTCCTGGTCAGAGACCGCCGGCAGCGAGGCGTGGCGCACGTCGATGACCTCGATGATGCCGCCCTGTTGGCGAAAGCCTTGCAGGCGAGCGATGAACAGATCCTCGAAATCACCGTGGTGCTGAACCACGTCACTAAAGCTGTCCCCGGTCTTGAAGATGGCAAGACGAGCCGGCCCAAGGCGCGTTGTCTGGCTCATGGCTGGCGCTTCCTCAGGCGTTGGCCGAGAGCGCTCATGAAGTCGCTGCCGGCATCCAGCTGGGGGCGTTCAATGTACTCGTCCGGCTGATGGGCCTGGCTGATGCTGCCGGGGCCGCAAATGACGGTGGGCAGTCCGGCCAGCTGAAATTGACCGGCCTCGGTGGCGTAGGCCACGGCGGCGCCGTCAGGGCTGTCGCCCAGTAGTTCGCGGCATAGGGTCAGGGCCTCGCGATTGTCGCGGTCGGCCAGGGCAGGCACGGTGGTATTGAGGCGCTCGGTGGTGATGGACGCCTCGGGAGCGCGTGCCTGCATGGCGCTCTCCAGGGTGCGGGCGGTGGCCTCGACACGGGCCAGCAGTTCCTCCGCGTCGTCGGTGGGCAGGTGGCGTATTTCCCACTCGAAGGTGCAGCGGCGGGCCATGATGTTGATGGCGGTACCACCCTCAATCTTGCCGACGTGCAGGCTGGAGTGGATCACGCTGAACGCTTCATCCACACGTCCTTCTTCCTTCAGCTCTGCCATCACGTCTTCGATGCGCGTGACCAGACGAGCGGCCACGTGAATGGCCGAGACGCCTTGATACACCTGGCTGGAGTGAGCCTCGCGGCCGATCACGGTCGTGCGGAAGTTGGTGGCTCCCTTGTGTGCCACCACCGGTGACATCAGCGTCGGCTCACCCACCACGACCGCAGCGGGGCGGGGGTGTTCGGCCATCAGTCTTTCGATCATGCGCGGGGCGCCAACGCAGCCGACTTCTTCGTCGTAGGACAGGGCCAGCCAGATCGGCACCTCAAGTTCGAGCTGGCTCCAGCGCGGTACTTCGGCCAATGCGCAGGCAATGAAGGCCTTCATGTCGCAGGTGCCGCGACCATACAGGCGCTCGCTGTTGGCGCCTTCACCCGCGGTCAGGGTGAAGGGGTCGGTAGACCAGGGCTGGCCGGTGACCGGCACCACGTCGGTATGGCCCGACAGCACGACCCCACCTGGGACGGCTGGACCGATGCGTGCCAGCAGGTTGGCGCGGGAGCCGTCGTCGCTTGAGACCCGCCAGTGCTCCACCCCGTGCTGGTCGAGCCATTGCTCGACGAAGGTGATCAGTTCGAGGTTGGACTGTCGAGACACGGTGGCAAAGCCGACCAGGGTCTTGAGCAGGTCGTAAGCGGTCATGGGGGCTCCAAGGGCGGGTGTGGTGAAGGCGCCAATGTATCATGGGCGGTGTGCTGGCCCCAGCATGCGGACGCCTTCCTGTCGTGGTGGATGTCTCGGCTCCCGGCAGCATAGGGAGCTAGTCAGTGAGCACAACGCGACTTTCCCCATTGCCGCCAGGCATCACCTGGATCTGCACGGGAATGCGTTCATGCATCTCCTGGACGTGGGAGATGACACCCACTCGACGGCCCTGAGCCTGCAGCCCATCGAGGGCGTCCATGGCCAGGGCCAGGGACTGTGGGTCGAGGCTGCCGAAGCCTTCATCGATGAACAGTGACTCGATGGCAAGCTCCCCCGAGGCCAGGGAAGCCAGCCCAAGAGCCATGGCCAGCGAGACCAGGAAGGTTTCCCCACCGGACAGCGAGTGCACCGAGCGTCGCTCGTCCGCCACGTCGCGATCGATGACCAGCAGCCCCAGCGGGCTGCCTCCTCGCACCAGTCGGTAGCGACGGCTGAGGCCGGCCAGGTGTGCGTTGGCCTCGTCGATCAGACGCTCCAGGTTCCAGGCCTGGGCGATGCGGCGAAAGGTCTTGCCGTCGGCGGCGCCGATCAGCTCGCTGATCCGGCCCCAGCGGTGGAGTTCGGTGCGGGCGGCCTCGAGCGCTTCCAGTCCATCGCGCTGACGCTGGCGGCGGCGATCATCGTCATGCAGGCGGTGCAGGGCGGCGTCCCGGGTCTGCTGGGCGTTGGCGACTCGCGGCTGGCATTCGTGTTGACGGGACGCCAGATCCTCGCGGCGTTGCGCCAGGCGGTGCTCGGTGTCGGTGTCGAGCAGGGTGTCCGGATCCTGGTCAGGCAGATGACGCTGGCGCCAGCCGCGCCAAGCTCGGCGTCGCTCCTCAAGGCTGGTGCGGGCGGTCTGCAGCGCATCGCGCGCGCTGTCGATCCGGCGGCGCAGCCCTTCGATGTCGGCGTCGCTGCGCTCGAGGAGTTGCGCCAGCCGCTCGTCGTTCAGCTCCGGCTGCTGGCTACGCCAGCTGGCGAGGTGCTGATCCAGTGCCGCCTTGTCATCCTCGATCTGGCGAAGGGTGTGGCGCTGATGGGTGAGCTGCTGATTGAGGCTGATGACCTTGCGTTGCCGCTCCTCCACCGCCTGGCGAGCCTGCTCGTAGTGTTCGCGGCTTCGCTGGACGTGTGCCTCGAGGCGTTGCTGCCAGGCGTCGACGCTGGTGTCATCGCCCAATAGGGTCGACAGCTCCGCCTGATGGCGCTCAACCGCCTGACTGAGTGTTGGGCGACGTTCATCGAGTCGCTGGATCTCTTCGGCAACGTCGGCCATCCGCGCTGCCACTGTCCTGAGGTCGGTTTCTGTTCTGGCGATGGTCTCCGCCAGGGGGGCCAGCGTGCGCTCGGCCTGTTCAACAGCCGCAAGACGTGTCTTGGCTGCTTGATGACGCTGCTGCTGGCGCTGGGTTTGCTGCGTCAGCCAGTCCTCCACGTCCTTGGCGGAGTGCTGCAGTGCGTGCAGGCTCGCGTCGAACAGCGGGTGGGCCTCAAGCTGGGTCGATGCCTGGTCGCCATGCGGGGCCAGCTCCGCCAGTTGGGTCTCCAGTTGTGACACCCGCTCGTCGAGGGTCCGGTAGCTTCCGAGCAGCGTATCGCGTCGCTGGCGACAGTCGCTCAGCTGCTCTTCCGATGCCGCCAGCTGGCGATTCTCCTCGGCGATGGTGGCTTCGAGCTGGGCGCCCTCGGCACTGGCCGGGGGGGAGTCACGCCATGGATGTTGAAGACTGCCACAGACCGGGCAGGGATGATCCGGCGCCAGGGTGGCGCGCAGTGCATCCACTCTGTCGCTGCGTACGGCACGCAGCCTTTCGATGCTGCGGCTGAGCGACTCGTGAGCCTGGGTGGCGGCATCCAGGTCTTGCCGTGCGGCCTTGCCCTCTTCCAGCAATTGGTCGCGCTGTCGTCTGGCCTGCTCATGTTCGGCAGTCACTTGGCGCTGCTGATCATCGAGTTGCTTGGCCCTTTGCCAGCGTTGGCGCAGCTCTCCGAGATCCAGCAGGCGTTGCCCCGCATCCTCAAGGCTCTGCTGGGCCTCGGTTCTGGCGTCGGCCACCCGTTGGTCGGGGCCCAGGTAGTGCGCCAGGGTTTCGGTGGCGCTGTCCCGTTGCTGGCGCTGCTGCTGCAGCGCGCTGTCGGCTGCCTCACGTTGCTGACGAAGCTCGGCGTGCTGTTGACGACGACGCCTCAGCTCCTGCTCGAGGGCCTCATGCTCTCGCTGGTGGCCGTGAAGTTCGCTGGCAATCTGGTGCGCCTGCTGGATGCGAGGACGCGCTGCGTCGCGCTCCCGTTCGGCAGTGGACAGCGAAGTCTGGGCGGCCGTCTGCTGTTGTTCGTGCTGCTGCTGATCGTCGAGGGTGGTCGCCAGGCTGTGCTCGAGCTGTTCGAGGGTGTGGCGGGCATCGGGCAGCTGCCGAGCCAGCTGGTGTTGACGCTGGAACTGGCTGCGCTGCGGGGCCAGACGCTCGAGCCACTCAAGCTCGCGGCGCTGTGCATCCAGCTCAGCCCAGGACTGCTCTGCCTGGTCCAGGGCCTGGCGGGCTTCAGCGTGGCGTTCTCGATACTGGACGTCTTCGGTCAACCAGCTGGCTTCCTGCTCGAGCTGGCGCAGTGCCTGCAGCTGCTCGGCGAGCGCGGCTTCGGCCGAGCTCAACTCGGCCTCCATGGCCTGGCGCTGATCGCTGTCGCTGGGAGTGTCCTCATCCAGCAGCGCTTGCTGCCGCGCCACGGCGTCCCGCGCTTCCTTGGCACGCTGGTAGGCCGCCATCGAGATCAGCGAGTATTCAGCGGTGTCGGTCAGCTTTTCCAGCAGGTCCGAGCGGGCGTTGTCATCGGCCTTGAGGAAGGCCGCAAACTCGCTCTGGGCCAGCAGCACCGCACGAGTGAACTGATCAAAGTTCAGCCCGAGCCGGTCTGGCAGCAACTCTGCAAACTCGCGCTTCTGGGCGGTCAAAAGACGCTCGTCCTCCAGGTCCTGCAGCGACTGCTCGACGGCCTGGAGCTTGCCGGTGGCCTTGTCCCGGGCGCGGCGGACGGCCCAGCGAGCCCGGTAGCGGCGACCGTCGCGGCCAATGAAATCGACTTCGGCGTAGCCGCTGGCGGCACCGCGGCGCAGCAGGCTGCGAGGGTCCGAGGTCAGAATGCGTGAGCCGTCCTGGTCATCCAGGTGGGAGTCTCGGCTCGGCGCACCGCGCAGGCGTGGCGTATTGCCGAACAAGGCCAGGCACAGTGCATCCAGCAGGGTGCTCTTGCCGGAGCCGGTCGGGCCGGTGATGGCGAACAGGCCGGCCTCGGCCAGCGGGGGCTGGCTGAAATCCAGCTCTAGCGGGCCCGGCAGTGAGGCCAGCTGGGCGAGTCGCAGGGCAAGAATCTTCACGTTGATGCTCCTTGGCGGCTGGCGCTTTCGGACGCATCGTCATCCTGAACCTGCTGACATAGTCCGTCGAAGTCCGCCAGGACGTCCTGCTCCGGCTCTTCTCCCCAGGCCTCGCGCCAGGTGCGCGTGAACAGCTCCCGTGGCCCGATGTCCTCCAGTCGCTCGCCGCGTTGGGGGGCTTGCTCGGCGCTGCTGGGCAGCTCGCGCTTGAGACGCAGCAGGCGCACGGCCTTGGTCGCCAGTGCCTGCTCGACGCGCGAGCGTAGCTCCGGCATCGGCGCCTCGAGACGCACAGTGATCTCCAGCCAGTCCCAGCGCTCGGTGGGACCGGACCCTTGGCGCTCGGGCAGATCGTCGATGGTCTGCAACAGCTCATCCAGGGGCGCCGGTCCAAGCCGTCGCATGGTCACGGCGCGTGGCACGGCCAGGGGCTCGACCTTGGCAAGCGTGCCGTTGTCCAGGCTCAGCAAGAGCACCTGGTGGGGGTAGTCGACCTCACTGAAGTCCAGTGGCAGCGGGCTGCCGCTGTAGCGTATGCGCTCCTCGCTCACACGCTGGGCGCGGTGAAGATGGCCGAGAGCAACGTAGTCGATATCATCGGGAAACAGCGATGCAGACAAGGACTCCTCTCCGCCGATCACGATAGGCCTCTCGCTAGCCTCCGAGACGGCGGCGCCGCGCAGGTGGGCGTGACTCATGGCGATCAGCGCCTGACCGTCGGTGCGCTTGCGGCGGGCCGCCTCGATCAGCTCACGGTGAACCCGCTCGACGCTGCTGACGTAGTCATCGTGGCGATCGCTGTGGTGGTCGCTGGTGCGTCGGCGACCGGTGATTTCCGCCGGCCTGAGGAAGGGCAGGGCGAGGCACCAGGCGCCCACCTCGCCACGGGCATCGGTCAACGGCACCAGCAAGCGCTCGCTATCAATGTGGCCGTCGTCGATGAACTCGACCCGTCCCAGCGCGTAGGTCCGCAGGTGGCGCATCAACGGCGCTGGCAGCTCGATACGGCTACCGCTGTCATGATTGCCGGCGATCAGCACCAGGGTGAGCGCTGGGCAACGCTGATGAAGTTCGACGATGAAGTCGTACAGCATCTCCTGGGCACGCAATGAGGGGTTGACGACATCGAAGACATCGCCGGCCACCAGCAGGGCATCGGCAGCGTGATCCTCGGCGACCTGAATCAGCCAGTCGAGGAAGGCCTTGTGTTCTTCGTGGCGCTCCTGGCCGTGGAAGCTCTGGCCTAGATGCCAGTCCGCAGTGTGGATGATGCGCATCCGTCCTCCCTGATGGATCGTTGGGCCGACCAGTCCCGCGGCTTGTCGTTGCCCGTGGCGGAGGCATAGTCTACCGCGAGCAGGTGGCGACATCAGCCACCCATGGTCATCGACAAGGAGGCGCTATGACCAAGCTGCATTGCGCGCCCCGCCCGGCGCTGCACGACTGGGCACTGGCACCGAGGGAAGCCATCGCGCTGCAACGTTCGTTGGCCCAGCGGCTCGAGCATGAGGACCGGATCGCTGACGTCGAGCATATTGCCGGCGTCGACATTGGCTTCGAAGAGGGGCAAACGACGACCCGCGCCGCGGTGGTCGTGCTGGCCTGGCCATCGCTTGAGGTGGTCGAGCAGGTCGTCGCCAGGGAGCCGACGCGCATGCCTTACATTCCGGGGCTATTGTCCTTCCGCGAGATTCCGGCAGCGCTGGCGGCCTTCGACAAGGTACAGCATCGTGTCGACCTGGTGATGGTGGATGGACACGGTATCGCCCATCCGAGGCGCTTGGGCGTTGCCGCTCACCTCGGTCTGTGGCTGGACCTGCCGACACTGGGGGTGGCGAAGAAGCGCCTGACAGGACGTCATGGTGATGTGCCCGAGGCTCGAGGTGAGTCCTGTGACCTGCTTGACGGGGACGAGCGCATCGGTGTCGTGCTACGCTCTCGCGCCGGCGTCAAGCCGGTGTTCGTATCCCCTGGGCATCGGCTGACGGTAGATACCGCCGCTGCCTGGGCGGTGGCCTGCCTTGGCCGCTACAAGCTTCCTGAGCCGACCCGGCTAGCCGACAGGCTAGCGTCAAGGCGCTGAACCGGCCTTGCTACTGAACCTGCGAGAACCGCCCATGTCCGACACTGCTCTGTCACCAAGCCTTGCCGCTACCGCGACCTGGGTCGAGGAATTCGTGGTCCGACTGAACGTCTGCCCGTTCGCCGGTCGCGAGCTCGCGCGGGACACCATTCGCTATGTCGAGGTGGACGGGCGCGCCCTCGAGCCGGCGCTGATGGCCCTGATGGACGCCTGCCACCAGCTGGAGGTGGCGCCAGAGGTGGAGACCAGCCTGCTGGTGTTCAGCCACGGGCTTGCCGACTTCGATGACTACCTGGACGCCCTGGCCATGGCCGAGGCGCTGCTGGTCGATCAGGGCTACGAAGGGGTCTTCCAGCTGGCGAGCTTTCACCCGGACTACGTGTTTGACGGGGTCGAGGACGATGACCCGGCCAACTTCACCAATCGCTCGCCGTGGCCGGTGTGGCACCTGCTGCGAGAAGAGGGGCTGGAGCGGGCGCTGGCCCACTATCCCGACCCCGAGGCGATTCCTGAGCGCAATATCGAAAAGCTCAGGGAGGTCGGCAGCGCGGCGCTGGCGCGTCAGCTTGAGGAGCTGCGCCAGCGCTTCTGCTGAGCCATATACATTAGGAAAGTGCTGAGTAAATGTAGCGAGCGATGGCAGGTCGGCTACTGCCGGAACGGAGAGACCGGAGTTTACGTGTGGGTAAATGAGGATCTTGAGTACCGCCAGCAAGCCGAAATGTCGAGCGCAGCCATTTATGCAGTGCTTTCCTAGACGATATCCAGGGGTACGCGTGTGCTCGGCGCCGGATACAGCTCGTCCAGGCGCGCAAGCGTCGCCTCATCCAGCGTTACCTCCAGTGCCTTCGCATTGTCATCGACGTGGTCAGGAGTGGCGGCCTTGGGAATGGCGATGACGTCGCGACTGCCGTCGATGGGGCGAATGGCCCAGGCCAGCAGCAACTGAGCGGGACTCAGTTGATGCTCTGCCGCCAGGGCCTGGAGCTCGGGGTCCCGCAGTGGATCTGGCCCGACGCCACCGGCCTGCGCCAGAGGACAGTAGGCCATCAGCGGGATGCGATGCTGTCGCTGCCATGGCCGCAAGGCCACCTCGATGCCGCGGGAAGCCAGGTGGTAGAGCACCTGATTGACCGCGCAATGGCTGCTACCGGGGACGCTCGACAGCGCCTGCATGTCCTCCACATCAAAGTTCGAGACGCCAAAGTGGCGGATCTTGCCGGCGTTTGTCAGGCGCTCGAAGGCCTCCAGGGTCTCTTCCAGTGGAACGTTGCCGGGCCAGTGCAGCAGGTACAGGTCCAGGTAGTCTGTGTTCAAACGCTTGAGGCTTGCTTCGCAGGCAGCGATGGCGCCGCTGCTGCTGGCATTCCATGGATACACCTTGGACACCACATAGGCCTGGTCGCGCCGCCCTGCCAGGGCCTCGCCCACGACGCTTTCGGCCTCACCGTCGGCATACATCTCGGCGGTGTCGATCAGTCTCAGACCGCGTTCGAGCCCTCGCTGCAGGGCGGCGATTTCACGTGATCGCGGTGCGCGCCCTTCACCCATGAACCAGGTTCCTTGGCCAATCGCGGGGAGGGTGTCGGCATCATGGGGGCCGAGGGAAACGGTAGCGAGACTCATGAGAAAGCGGACTCCTTGTGGCTTTCGTGGACACTCAACAGGACTATCGTAGCCGAGTCCGCCGTCGCCAACGCAACAGGGGGCACAAGGCTGGACACTGCTTGATGGAAGATGCACTGTGGTGACATCAGTCTTGGTGGCGTGCCACGAAGACTGCCCGCTGACGCCGCCGCTGGTTCACATTGTTGCCAAGGGGTGTTCAGCGTGCGCCAAAGGGAAAGGCGCAGAGGTGATCGTCGAACTCGATCGAAGTCTCAGTCTGTCAATGGAAAGGAGTCGATATGAGCATTACCAATACCGCATCAGCGCAGTGGAAAGGCAATCTCAAGCAAGGCAAGGGCGTAGTATCGACCAACAGCGATGCGCTCAACGACGTGCCTTATGACTTCAAGCAGCGTTTTGAAGGTCAGGCCGGTACCAATCCAGAGGAATTGATCGGTGCCGCCCATGCCAGCTGCTACTCCATGGCCCTGTCGATGATTCTGGAGGGGTCCAGCCTGGAAGCTGACAGCATTGACACCAACGCTGATGTCACCCTGGAAGAAGTGGACGGCGGTTTTGCAGTGACCAAGGTGCATCTGACCGTGCGTGCCAGCATTCCTGGTGCCGAGGAAAGCGTGTTCAATGAGGCCGCCGAGAAAGCCAAGGCGGGCTGCCCGATCTCGAAGCTGCTGAACGCCGAGATCAGCCTCGATGCCAAACTGGTGTGATCGTCAGGGAGCGTCATCGCCTGGGCGATGACGCTCCCTGCCGGCTAGCTGGATAGAGCTTGCCGCATCAGTAAAAGCCTGCCGCTGGCAGGCTTTTTTGTGCACTGGCGTTGCCTCTAGTGTGACGTTCATGACGCAGGCCATGGCCAGACGCCATGAGTGACTACAGCGGATGTTCGGCCGCTGCCGCGCGTTGACCGGCATTCCGACTGGCCTTGGCGGGCGGGCGACGTTCGCAATGAGGCTTGCATGAGGCTTTCACCAAGGCCTTGATCAGCCGCTGCTGGGGGCGGTTGAACACCAGAAACTCCGGGTGCCATTGCACCCCAAGCAGGAAGTCATGGTCCCGCGATTCGATTCCCTGGACCAGGCCATCCCGGTCCCTGGCGACGATGTCGATGCCGCGCCCTGCCTGCTCGACGGCCTGGTGATGAAGGCTGTTGATGCGGCACCAGCTGACCCTCAGCAATTGGTGCAGGCGACTGCCCTCGACGATGTCCACGGTCTTGCGCGGCAGCACGGTGCGACGGCGCTTCAACCCTTCGTGGGTGGTGTAGATATCGCTGTCCAGGGTCCCGCCGAGGTGAACGTTGATCAACTGGGAGCCACGGCAGATGCCCAGTACTGGCGTGTTCCGCGGAATTTCCCGGGCCAGCAGTTCCAGTTCGAGCTCGTCTCGCTGGGGATCGACGCGCACGTCGAGCTGCATCTCTCCTCCGTAGAGATGTGCCTGGATGTCATCACCACCGCCCACGATCAGCCCATCCAGATGCTCTGGCCTGGGCCGTGACGGAGACAGTCGCAGTGGCCGGCCGCCATGCCGCCAGACCGCGAACCAGTCGAACCACCAGGCCAGCAGGCTCTTGTGGTCGGAGGTGGATATGCCGATCAGTGGACGCTCAGCCATCCTTGGCATCTCCTGTCAGCGTGTTCTTTACCTTTTGCCATAACGAGCGGTCGAGGTGACGGGCCCGGTACTCCGCCATACGCTCACTCAAGGTGTCCGGTGCGCAGGCGAGACGCTCGACTTCCAGCCATCGATTCCACTCGGTGACGGCTCCCCAGTCTGGCTCGGAGAGTTGTGCGTTGGGCAGGCGGTAGTGAAAGGTCGGGCGCGGCTGGACGAGCTCCTTGCGAAACAGCTCGTGGGGGTGTTCTGGCCGCAGGTGCGCAAACAGCGGCAGCATGTCCAGATCACGATTGCGGGTCGGGTTGTCGGCCAGGTAGTCATCGATCAAGGTGTCGATGTCGGGAGCGTAGTCCGGGTCGAACAGTTTGAGGCAGTAGCGCTTGTGAAAGGGATTGGCGTGGGGCAGCACCTCGCGGGTGATGTCGACCCGAATCTGTTCCCTGAGCCAGTTGGCCGAGAGCAGATAGGCACGCAGATAGCGCAGGATATCTGCCGCCTCGAGACTCGGCAGTTCAGGGTTGAGGTGCAGTCCGAAGCCGTAGAGCAAGCTGGCCTCGGTGCCCTTTGCGCCATGTTGACGCAGGGCGTCGAACAGGGCGTCGAGGGTGTCCAGCTCGTCCCATGGCACCGGGGGGCAGACGATTTCCGTCGGCACCACACCGGTCACCATATCGCCCAGCAGCTCCCGCGACCGGCGATCGATATCACGGCGCATGCGCTCCCAGTCATCCTGCTGGGCGGACTCCTGGGCGGCGTCAGGATGCACGTAGTGTGAATCAAGCTCGATCTTGAAGTCGCCCCAGCGGGTGTCGCAGACCTTCATGCGATGTGCACTCTGGACGTCGATGCGTCCTTCGAACAGCGACTGGACCAGCTTCGTCGTGGCCATGGCGTCCAGGCCAGCGAATTCGATTTCGACCCCCACCTTGCGGGTTGCTCCGTCCGAGGTGGTGGGCTCGGGTGGCGCTTGGGCTTTCATGTCGGCATCCTATTGAGGCATCAACGGTGCATTTCTTCGCAGACTACCACAGGCGGTCAAGGTTCATCCGCGAAGGCATCGATTCGTACGTGGCGAGGAGCACGAATGGTTCGGTTCAGGCAAAAGAGGTGGTACGTGTTTCAAGGGGTTAGCTTCCTCGCGCTTCTATTACTCTGTTTTGTGCCTATTCAGGCGTCGGCGCAAGGTGTCGGACTGACGGCCTTGGCCGGCAATAGCGGTAATGGTGGTGCCGCCCAGGAAGCCTCTCCCGAGGAGCTGCAGCGCTCTCTCGATACCTTGATCCAGACGCTGGAGAGCGATCAGAGCCGCCAGCAGCTGGTCGACAGCCTGCGCTCCTTGCGGCAGGCAGGTCAGGCAGAGGTAGAGGCGCAGGGCAACTCGCAGGGGCTGTTGGGAGCGCTGGCCGATACCTTCAATGAGCTGGGGGAAGAGGCCGAAAGCGCCAGGTCGCCCATGGTCCAGTGGCGCGCCAAGTTCTTCGAGGGCTGGCAGGATATCGACGGCCTGGTCAGTGGCACCGAGCACAGTGACCTGGCGCGCTTTGCGGTCGAGTTCAGTGTGTTGATGGCCACCTGGGGGGGCATCGTCATCATCCTGGTGGCGTTGGGTCGGTTGGTCGGTCGTCGTCGCGGGTGGCCCATGGACCTCCCACGAGACCCCAAGGCGTGGCTGCTGGCAGCGCACTTTCTGCGACGCATGTTGCCCTGGGCGCTGGGGTTCCTGTCGATTCTGGGGGTGCTGCAGCTCGTCCCGGAAAGTGCGGCAGCCACGGGCGTATCGGTGGTGGCCTATGCGGCCCTGTGTGGGCGCATTCTATCGGTGGTGGTAGAAATTGTGGTGTCGGTGTTTACCAGCGGCCATCGCTATCCTGCGGTGCGCCTGCTGCAGCAGCACGCGCTGCGTCCGCTGTTTGTGATTGGCGCCCTGATCGCCCTGGGTGATGCCTTCAAGTCTGAACGCCTGGTGGAGTTGCTGGGCTTCGATCTGGCATCGTTGGCCTCGGTGCTGGCCAACATTCTGGCCACCGCATTGACCTTCCGCTTCATCGTGCGTTTCAAGCGCCCGATCAAGCACCTTATTCGCAACCGCAGTTACAGCATTCGCAAGGACTGCAACAGCCACACCGAGGTGACGCGGGTCATCGGTCGACTGTGGCATATCCCGGCCTTGCTGCTTGTCGGCGCGTCGCTGGTAGCGATTTTCGTGACCGTGGGAGACGTGGGAACGGCGCTGGCGCGATCGATCATCAACGCCGCCTTGCTGGTACTGACGCTGGTGGTGACGGCGCTGCTGCGACGGCAGAACGAACGACACGACCACTCCCGCGGACGCCACCGCCACCACAGTGAGTACCGGCGCCGGCTGGAACGTTTTGCCTATACCCTGGGACACGTGTTGGCCTGGCTGGTGTTTGCCGAGCTGTCGCTGCAGGTCTGGGGCGGCTCCCTGGTGGGCATCGGTCGCGAGGGGGTGGCCAGCGTGCGCATCGGTCAGGCCATCCTGGCGATTGCCTTCACCGTATTGCTGGCCTGGCTGGCGTGGATATTCGCCGATACTGCGATTCAGCGGTCGCTGATGTCATCGGCACGGTCGCGAGGACGTCGGGTCAACCAGGCGAGGGCTCAGACCATTACGCCGATGATTCGCAATGTCGTCTTCGCGACGATCGTGGTAATTGCCTCCATCGTTGGACTGGCCAACCTGGGGGTCAACGTCACACCGCTGCTGGCGGGTGCCGGGGTCATCGGCCTGGCGCTGGGTTTTGGTGCCCAGACCCTGGTCCAGGATCTGATTACCGGCATCTTCATTCTGGTGGAGGACTCCCTGGCGGTAGACGACTTTGTTCGCATCAATGGTCATATGGGCACGGTGGAGGGGCTGACCCTGCGCACCGTTCGTCTGCGCGATCTAGACGGTATTGTTCATATCCTCACCTTCTCGAAGATCGAGTCGATCCATAACATGTCACGCCAGTTTGGCGTGGCGTTGATGAAGATCCGCATTCCCTTCGACATGAAGATCGACGATGCCACTACCATGATGCAGGAAACGGCGCGGGACCTGCGTCAGGATCCGATCATGCGTCACCACATCTGGTCACCTCTGGAAATGCAGGGTATCGACCGCTTTGAGGATGGCTGTGCGATCCTGCGGATGCGTTTTCGGACCTCCCCGGAGATGCAGTGGGATGTGGCGCGTGCTTTCAACATGCTGCTGAAGCGTCGCATGGAGCAGGTAGGCATCGAGCTTGGTGCGCCACGCATCAGCGTCAGCATGGAAGGTCGCGGGGGCGGTCGTCTGGATGGTTCTACCCGAGAGGGCGAGGCGGACTATCAAGGCGCTACCTCAGGCACCCAGAGTGATGCCAGCGGTCGACGTCCGGGCCAAGCCGGAGTGGCCGATCCGCAGCATCAGACCAGTGCCACGGGAGCGTCGCCGGACCCCGCGTAAGACCTGGGCTAGACGACAAGGGGGGCGAAGGGCAATAGCCCTCGCCCCTTTTTGGTGTGTTGCACTCGACATGGCTGTGTTCACTTCTTGGGAAGCACTGCATGAATGCCTGCGCCGACGACTCGCTGGGTTTCCCAGTGTGCCGGGGCGTGCATCCCCATCCAGGGGCGTAAAGTGGCTGTCAGGATGCGTCAGTCGGTGACACTAAGGTAACAAGTCGGGCGGCGGCAAGGTCCAGCAACAGGGACGCGGCGTCGCCTGCACCACTTGATACTGATGGCTTCCTGACCGGTTGACGAGACGTCGCCACACGGGGAGGTCGTCCGGTGATAACAGTGTGCCTAGCGCACCACCAGAGGGATAAGACATGACGATTGCCAAGGATCTCGCGCTCTACCACTTTGCCCATTGCCCGTTTTGCGCCTTTGTACGGCGTGAACTCGACAAGCTTGGCGTCCAGGTTGATATCCGAGATGCGGGGGCGGATCCCGCTCATCGCAAGGCGCTGAAGGAAGGCGGCGGCAAGGTTCAGGTGCCGTGCCTGCTGATCACCGGTGATGATGGCAGCGAAACCTGGCTTTACGAGTCCATGGACATCGTGGCGTATCTGAAAAAGCGCTTCGGCAAGGAGAAGGTGGCGTAATTTAGGTGTGGTTTAGGTGTGGTTTAGGTGTGGTGTAGGTGTGGCTCAGGCGTAGCGTGGGTGGCGTGCAGGTCGACCGCCCAGTGCGCCCCTGGAAACTACGATGGTGTTACCGGATTGGGCAGAAAACTGCATTGCAGGAGAGATGAAGCTCAAGACAGGTGAAGTTCAAGAGACGTGAAGTGCAAGAGAGGTGAAGCTACTGCATCAAGCCTGACGTGACTTTCAGCAAGCTAGTGATTGGGGCCACCTGGAGTGGCCCTTTTTTTGGTCTGGATATCCGTTCGAGTGGCTGATGCAGAGCCCAATGGCGGCGGTTGTCAGCTCCCGTAAGCGGAGCCCTTGCCGAGATTTTCCGGGCCGAAGGAGTCGGGCAGCAGCTCATCCATGGTATAGCGCTTGAGCAGCTGACCATCGGCATCCACCACGCGAATGACAGTCTGGGGAGAAGCAAATTCCCGCAGCCGCTGGCGGCAGTCGCCGCAGGGCGTACACAGGTGTGACCCAGGTCCAATGACATAGACCTCTTGCAGTCGCGTTTCGCCTGCGGAAATCATGGCGGCAATAGCGGATGCTTCGGCGCAGAGTCCCTTGTAGTGGGCCACTTCGACGTTGGCGCCGACATAGCGGTTGCCGGCTTGAGTGATCAGCAGGGCACCCACCGGATGGTCGGAATACGGGACGTAGGCGCGTCCCCGCACTTCGATAAGTGCCGCGACAATGTCGGTGGGGACGGCGGCTTCTGGGGCGTGATCCGTCATGAGTGTGTCTCCTGAGGGGCGTGGCGGCGATCGTCCTCGAGCACGGCGTCCAGGGCAATGCGCATCATGTCATCGAAGCTGGTGGCCCGCTCGTCGCTGGACAGGCTGTCACCATTGACGATGTGATCGGAAACGGTGCAGATCGTCATGGCTCGGGCGCCGAATTCGGCGGCGACGCCGTAAAGACCGGCGGCTTCCATCTCGACACCGACGATGCCGAAGTTACGCAGGCAGTCGATCAGCGCCGGATCGGGGTGGTAGAACAGATCCGCTGAAAAGATGTTACCGACCTTCACTGGTACCCCGTGACGTGCGGCCGTGTCGACCGCAGCACGAGTCAGCTCGAAGTCCGCAATGGCGGCAAAGTCCAGCCCGCGAAAGCGCGAGCGGTTGACGCCGGAGTCGGTACTGCCGCCCAGGCCAATGATCAGGTCCCTGACCTTGACGTCATCGCGAACGGCTCCGCAGGAGCCGACCCTGATCAGGCGTTTGGCACCGAACTCGGTGATCAGCTCCTTGGCATAGATCGATACCGACGGGATGCCCATGCCGTGGCCCATGACAGAGATGTCGCGGCCCTGGTAGCGTCCGGTGTAGCCGTACATGTTGCGCACATCGTTGACCAGGCGGATGTCTTCCAGATAGGTCTCGGCGATGTAGCGTGCGCGCAGCGGGTCGCCAGGCATCAATACGGTGTCGGCGAAATCACCGGGTTCGGCCTTGATATGGGGAGTAGCCATCAGGATTCCTTGTACTGTCGAAGCGGCGTCGCCAGCGGGATGACGCCCGCTGGTGCGGAGTCGAGCTGGCGGCGCGGATCAGCTGGACCGCGGCGCTAGCGGTTTGGCAAAAAGCTGTCACCGTCGTCCATGGGAGCCAGACCAAAATGGTCGGCCAGGCTTTGACCAATGTCGGCAAAGCTGTGACGACGACCCAGCGAACCCGACCTCAGGCCCGCGCCGCGGCTCAGCACCGGGATGTACTCGCGAGTGTGATCCGTGCCATGCCAGCTCGGGTCGCAGCCATGGTCGGCAGTGATCACCAGCAGGTCATCCTCCGTCAGTCGGGAGAGCAGCTCCGGCAACTGACGGTCGAAGGCTTCCAGGGCAGCAGCATAGCCGGATACGTCGCGGCGGTGGCCATAGACCATGTCGAAGTCGACGAAGTTGGTCATGATCAGCCGTCGATCGTCGGCGCTGGTGGGCTCATCCATGGCCGCCAGGGTGGCGGCCATCAAGGCGTCATGTCCCGAGGCCTTGACCAGACGGCTGATGCCACAGTGGGCGTAGATGTCGGCGATCTTGCCGATGGCGACGACCTCCCCGCCGCTGTCGTGCAGCTTTGACAACACGGTGGGAGAGGGGGGCTCGACGCTGTAGTCGCGGCGATTGCCGGTGCGCTGGAAACTGGCTGCATCCTGGCCGACGAAAGGCCGCGCGATCACCCGGCCGATGTTGTACGGCTCGAGGAGACGCCTCGCCGTTTCACACAGCTCAAGCAAGCGCTCCAGGCCAAAGTGATGCTCGTGGGCGGCAATCTGAAACACGCTGTCGGCGGAGGTGTAGACGATGGGTTTGCCGCTCTCGCAGTGTTGCTCCCCCAGCCGGGCAATGATCTCGGTGCCTGACGCGTGACAGTTGCCGAGTATACCGGGAAGGCCGGCCTCGCTGATCAAGGCGTCAAGCAAGTCCTCGGGGAAGCTGTTGCTGTGGTCGGGAAAGTAACCCCAGTCGAAGCGCACCGGTACTCCCGCAATTTCCCAGTGGCCGGAGGGAGTGTCCTTGCCGGAGGAGACCTCTGCGGCGTGGGCGTAGGCACCATCGACGTCTCCCAACGTGATCTCCTCGGCAACCTCGCCGGTGGCTTCCTGATGCGCATGGAACAGCCCCAGACGAGCCAGGTGGGGAAGCATGAGCGGGCCAGTGCGCCCCCTGTCGTCGGCCTCGCCTCTGGCGCAAGCCCTGGCGATGTGGCCCAGGGTGTCGGCGCCTGCGTCGCCAAAACGATCGGCGTCGGGCGCCGCACCGATACCGAAGGAATCCATTACCAGCACGATAGCGCGTGTCATCGGATGTCTCCTGCCAGGGAAGGGTCGGGCAAGGTGTCATGGACCAGTGGCAACGCGGGGGCCTGGTCGGCGACGGTGAAGGCGTCACGCAGCTGCGCGGCCACCCGCTGTGCATCATCATCACTGGCGGCGTAGATTCTGGCCACCGGGCGATGATGATCGACGGCCTGGCCGATGCCGGCGATCTGGTCAATACCGACGCGATGGTCGATGGCATCGCCTGCTCGGCGACGGCCACCCCCCAGCGCAACGACGGCCATGCCAATCGCCTTGACGTCCTGGGCGCTGACCACGCCCGGTTGCTGGGCAAAGACGTCACGCACCACGGGGGCACCAACAAGATGCGCTGGCGCCTGCGAGAGCAGGTCTGATGGGCCGCCGAGGCCCGCCACCATGCGCTCGAAGCGCTCAGCCACCTGACCGTTGGCCAGACAGGCATCCAAGCGTGCCGCGGCCGTTTCCCGGTCCTTGGCGATGCCGCCCACCAACAGGGTTTCTACCGCCAGCCTGCGCGTCAGCTGAAGCAGGCGCGAGTCGCGACGTTCGCCACGCAGGATCGCCAGGCATTCGTGCACTTCGATGGCGTTGCCTGCGCTCTCGGCGAGGGTCTGATTCATGTCGGTCAGCAGCGCGGTGGTCGGCGTCCCTGCCTGGCGAGCGACGTCCGCGATGGTACTGGCGAGTTGCCGGGTGTGTGCATCGCTCTCCAGAAAGGCCCCGTTGCCGATCTTGACGTCCATGACCAGGCCGTCAAGGTTCTCGGCGAGCTTCTTGCCGAGGATCGAGGCGACGATCAGCGGCAGCGAAGAGACGGTGGCGGTCACGTCGCGCACGGCATACAGGCGCTTGTCGGCGGGCGCCAGGTCTCCACTCTGGCCGACGATGACGACCCCAACGTCCTTCAGCAGGCGCTCGAAGGTCGCTCGCTCAGGCGTGACGTTGTAGCCGCCAATGGCCTCCAGCTTGTCCAGGGTGCCGCCGGTGTGGCCCAGACCTCGGCCGGAGATCATCGGCACGTGGGCGCCACAGGCGGCCAGCCAGGGCCCGAGAATCAGCGACACGGGATCCCCGACGCCGCCAGTGGAGTGCTTGTCGAGTACCGGGCCCGGAAGGTCCAGGCTGCGGTAATCGAGACGACTCCCCGAGTCACGGGTCGCTTCGGTGAGGGCAACGGTTTCGTCCAGTGACATGCCGTTGAGGTAGGTCGCCATGGCGAAGGCGCCAATCTGCTCGTTGCCGGCGCTGTCGTCAGCGATCGCCGTCACGAAGTGCCGGATCGCCTCCCGCGACAGGGTCTGTCCATCTCGCTTGGCCGCGATGATGTCTTGTAGCAGCATCAGTAGCCCCCAGCCTGGCCTCCGTCATCGACGCCAACCCCGGCGGTCATCATCAGGTTGTCGAGCAGGCCTGATGCGCCGAAGCGGAAGGTCTGCGGGGTCGCCCAACCCGGGCCCATGATGTCCGCGGCGAGGTCCAGGTAGACGGCGGCGTCTTCTACGGTGCGCACACCGCCAGCGGCCTTGAAGCCTACCGGGCGGTCGGCGCTACGGATCGCCTCAAGCATGACCTTGGCAGCTTCAGGCGTAGCGTTCACGGTGACCTTGCCCGTCGATGTCTTGAGGAAGTCGGCTCCGCCGGCGATGGCCTGCTCGCTGGCGCGGCGAATCAGTGCCGGGTCCTTCAGCTCACCGGTCTCGAGGATGACCTTGAGGGTGCGGTCACTGGCGGCCGCCTTGCACATTTCCACCAGTTCCTGGCCGATCGCGTCGTCCCCTGCCAACAGCGCGCGGTAGGGAAAGACCACGTCCACTTCGTCAGCGCCTGAGGCGACGGCTTCGCGTGTGGCGCGTGCAGCCGCCATGATGTCGTCACCGCCATGGGGAAAGTTGGTCACGGTAGCAATCTTGACCTGCCCGCTGAGGTTATGGGCAGTCAGGGCGCGGCGTGCCGGCACCACGAACTGGGGGTAGACGCAGACCGCGGCCACGTTGCCCAGTGGCGTCTTGGCACGCTGGCACAGGGCTTCGACGACGGCATCGGTATCGTCATCATTCAGGCTGGTCAGGTCCATCAGGGAAAGGGCTTGACGGGCAACAAGATGGGGATTGAAGGTCGGGGTGGACATGAAAACGTGCTCCTGAAGCCACCAGGACCGCCATCGCGGCGGTCGGGGCATGAATGAAGGGAGAGGATCCGCCAGGCGTCAGGCGCCCAACGTCATGAAGAAGCCGGCGATGCAGGCCGACATCAGGTTGGAGAGGGTGCCGGCGAGGACGGCCTTCAGGCCCAGGCGGGCGATATCGTGCCGCCGACTGGGCGCGATGCTGCCCAGGCCCCCTAGCAGAATGGCGATGGAGGACAGGTTGGCGAAACCGCACAACGCGAAGGACAGTACCGCCGCCGTGTGGCCACTCATGGCCTCGCCGGTGGCAGCGACCATTTGCTCGCCGTCGATGTATGGCGCGAGGTTGATGAAGGCAACGAACTCGTTGACCACCAGCTTCTGGCCGATAAAGGAGCCTGCCAGCGTCGCTTCCTCCCAGGGAATTCCCAGCAGGAAGGCCAGCGGAGAGAACAGCCAGCCAAGGATCATCTCGAGGCTCAGACTGCTCATCCCGAACCAGCCACCGACACCACCCAGGATGCCGTTGAGCAGGGCAATCAAGCCGATGAAGGCCAGCAGCATGGCCCCCACGTTGGCGGCCAGCTGCAAGCCGGACGAGGCACCACCGGCAGCAGCGTCAAGCACGTTGGCGGGCTTGTCGTCTTCTTCGATGACGTCGGACACGCTGTCCGCCTTGTCCGCATTGGGATCTGTCTCGGGCATGATCAGCTTGGCAAACAGCAGGCCGCCTGGGGCGGCCATGAAGGAGGCGGCCACCAGGTATTCCATTGGAATGCCAAGCGCGGCATAGCCGGCGAGCACGGAGCCCGCGACCGAGGCCAGTCCACCGCACATGACGGCAAACAGCTGAGACGTTGTCATGTGGGCAATGAAGGGGCGGACCACCAGCGGCGCTTCCGTCTGGCCGACAAAGATATTGGCGGTAGCGGACAGCGACTCAGTGCGTGAGGTGCCCAAGAGCTTCTGCAGCGCACCGCCCAGTAGCCGGACGACCCACTGCATGATGCCGAGATAGTAGAGAACCGCGGTCAATGACGAGAAGAAGATGATGACCGGCAGCACCTTGACCGCGAACACGAAGCCCACGCTGTCCACGTTGGCGAGCCCGCCGAACAGGAAGGCGATGCCGTCATTGGCGTACAACACCACCTGGCTAACGGCGTCGGATACCGTCTTCAGCACCTTCTGACCCACAGGGACATACAGCACGAAGGCACCGAGGCCTGCCTGGATAAGGAAAGCGCCACCGACGGTTCTCAGCCGGATGGCACGACGGTTGTGGGAGAACGCAATGGCGATGGCAATCAGCGTGACCATGCCGACCAGGCTCATGAGCAATGTCATAGGTGTTTACGCCTTGGAAAATGTGACTTGGACAGCGCGATGGAAAGGAGCGGTCGTTGTCCTAACTCTCGAGCCTTCCATAGAGAGTAGATCATCGCACCGGCCGTCACGGGCGTGTGTTTGCCGCTGAGACAGATGCAGGTCATGAGTACCCTGAAGGGCCCTGGCATGCCATTGCCATGGGGGCGAAGAAATGACCTGGGTCACCGCTTGCCGCACCTGAGTCCAGAAGTTCGCGATGCATGATGATGGATTGGCCAGGCGTCGCTGCAGCGATCTGGCTGTCAATGGGATCATGTTAACATTTAATGTGAGAAAATTAACATTTGTGCAGTGGCGTTTTCTTCAACGCCGATCGCTGGCTGAACCCTGTAGTTCAGTGCATGCTTATTGAAAAACCATAACAGAAGGGCACGATGACGGTCCGCGCGGGGGCAAACGTAATGAATCAACGTAGTGTGCAACGGCAGGAGCGCTTGCTACAGGCGCTGGCTGGCGGTGGAAGCCTTCGCCTGGCCGACGCGGCCATGCTGTGTGGCGTTTCGGAAATGACGTTGCGTCGAGACGTCTCCTCCAAGGGCAGCCCCTTGATGTTGATGGGCGGGCATCTGGTGCGTCGTGACGATCCTCACTTTTCTCCCGTATACGACCTGGAGACCCAGCGGGATCGCGGTGTCGATATCAAGACCCGGCTTTGCCAGCGTGCCAGCAGCTACGTCCAGGATGGCGATACCCTGTTTATTGACTGTGGCACCACCTTGGTACCTATGGTGGCCGAGCTGGGACAACGCCGCCATCTGACCGTGGTCACCTATGCCTTGAACGTGGCCAACGCGGTCAGCCACCTCGACGGCGTCAGGCTGATTCTGCTGGGAGGCCTCTATCAGGGCGTCTCGCAATCCTTCGATGGTGAGGATGTGGCCCGTCAGATACGCAGCCTAGGCATCAATCGCGCCTTTCTGTCGGCCGCCGGCGTGCACCTCGAGCGGGGGCTCAGCTGCTTTCACTTTCATGAAATCATTCCCAAGCAGGCGGCCATCGAGACGGCGGCCCAGCGCATTCTAGTGTTCGATGACAGCAAGTGGGGCGTTCTGCGCCCGGCTTTCTTCGGGACGTTGTCCGATGCCGATATCATCGTCACCCACGGGGAAGCTGCTGCCGCAGCGTCGGCATCCCCGGAGATCGCGGCGCGAGTCGACAGCCCGCGCTGATCCTCCATGCTCCACCACGCAGCGTCGACGCCTTCGCCAGCCAACGGCACCCGCTGCCGCCAGTCTTGGGACTGGTAGTTGCCGGCTTAGTGTGCCGCAGGTGGCACTCGGCAAGTACCCAGTACCCAGTACCCAGTACCCAGTACCCAGTACCCAGTACCCAGTACCCAGTACCCAGTACCCAGTACCCAGTACCAAGTACGAGTGCGAGTGCGAGTGCGAGAGTGAGGGTAAGGGGAAAGGGAAAGGGAAAGGTAGGGGTAAGAGTCAGGGCCAAAGGGCATCGGACAGCGGGTCCCGTCAGATGGCCTCCCTGATGACAGCTGTCCGCCGTGGTGGAACCATTAACGCCTTTCCGCTGTCACTTGCACGGCACCTTGCGGTCACGCGCGTTGGTCTTCGTGGCAGCCTTTCTCTCTCGCCCTCGCTGGCCTTGGCTCTCGGCTTCTCACTCGGCTTCTCACTCGCCTTCTTGCGCGCGTTCTCTCTCGCCTTCCTACGCGGGCACCTTGAGGCCTGTGACGTGAGGTCGCATCCTCTGTGATCCTCGTCAAGGCTATGGCCCGAAGGCCGTGGCCTCGAGACATGACCCTGAACTGCATCAAGGAAAGGTGCGACACCCTGCGGCAAATCGTCGCTTCTCAAGTCGGGCTCTGCTGTCGACAATACGCACCGGTCGCGTTCCATCTCCTTTTTTGTCCTCGTAACGATCTCGTGTCGTGGTACTCGGATGAGTGGGGAGCGCGAGTTTCTGCGGGTTTCGATTGCGGATCGGCACATTTCATGCAGCTTTTGTGAAAGATGCATGCAATGTCTCTCCTCGTCGGGCCTGCATGTCCTGCGAGCCTGGGCTCGCTACCTATGGTCTTCCGCCGCCCTGACGAGGTTGCTACATGAGAAGAAAGTCGTACCTGCGCGTGCTCGGCCTAGTGCTGTTGCTGGCGCTGCCCCTGCTGTTGGCGGGCTGTGAGTCGGCGCTGCTCGACCCGAAAGGGGAGATCGGCCGTGAACAGCGTACCTTGATCCTCACCGCCTTCGGTCTGATGCAGATCGTGGTGATTCCGGTCATCGTACTCACTCTTTGGTTTGCCTGGCGTTACCGCCGTGGCAACACCGATGCCACCTATTCACCGGACTGGGCTCATTCCACCAAGATTGAGGCCATCGTCTGGTTTATTCCCTGCGTCATCATCGTCTTCCTGGCGCTGCTGACCTGGTACACCTCCCATAGCCTCGACCCGCACAGGACCCTCGAGGCCAAGGAAGGTCAGAATGAACCCATGGAAATCCAGGCAGTATCGCTGGACTGGAAATGGCTGTTCATCTATCCGGAACAGGGCATTGCCACGGTCAATGAGCTGGCCTTCCCCGAAGATACCCCCGTGCGCTTCCGGGTGACGTCGGGTTCGGTGATGAATGCCTTCTTCATTCCGCGCCTGGGCAGTCAGATCTATGCCATGGCGGGTATGGATAACGATGTCCACCTGATCGCCGAAGAGCAGGGCGTCTACCCCGGCCGCTCCACCAACTACAGTGGTGCAGGTTTCTCCGGGATGACCTTCGATGCCCACGTGGGCTCTGAAGCAGACTTCGAGGAGTGGGTCGAGAAGGTACGTTCATCCTCTCAGACGCTGACCTTCCCAGAGGAATACTACGACCTGGCCACGCCCAGCGAGGACAACGAGGTCGAGTACTTCTCCGAGATCACCCCGGCGCTCTACGAGCGCATCATCAAGAGCTTCCTGGCGGGCGGCAAGCACGCCGAGTTCGTCGAGACCTACGGCGGCGTTGTTCATGGTCATGGCGCAGGTGGTCACGGCGATGAGGACGAGTCCCATGGCGAGTCGCATGGTGAGTCCAGCAGCGCGGAGGCAGCGGAGTAAATCATGTTTGGAAAACTGACGTTAGATTCGATTCCGATCCAGGAACCCATCATCATGGTGGTGGCGATCGGTATTGCTCTGGGCGGCATTGCCGTCGTGGGCGGTCTGACCTACTTCAAGAAGTGGGGCTATCTGTGGCGCGAATGGATCACCTCCGTCGACCACAAGAAACTGGGCATCATGTATTTCCTGGTGGCCCTGGTGATGCTGATTCGCGGCTTCGCCGACGCCATCATGATGCGGACCCAGCTGGCCATGGCATCTGCCGGGGCCGAGGGGTATCTACCGCCTCACCACTATGATCAGATCTTCACCGCGCATGGTGTGATCATGATCTTCTTCGTCGCCATGCCCATGGTCATCGGCCTGATGAACCTGGTGGTGCCGCTGCAGATCGGTGCTCGCGACGTGGCCTTCCCGTTCCTGAACAACCTCAGCTTCTGGCTGTTCGTTGCCGGCGTCATTCTGGTCAACGTATCGCTGGTGGTGGGTGAGTTTGCCGCGACCGGGTGGTTGGCCTACGCGCCATTATCGGGGATAGAGTACAGTCCAAGCGTCGGCGTGGATTACTGGATATGGGCATTGCAGATATCCGGGATCGGCACGACCCTGACGGGCATCAACTTCTTCGTCACCATCCTGAAGATGCGTACCAAGGGCATGACCCTGTTCCGCATGCCCATCTTCACCTGGACGTCGCTGTGCGCCAACGTGCTGATCATCGCGTCTTTCCCGATTCTGACCGCCACCATCGCGATGCTGACGCTGGATCGTTACCTGGGGACGCACTTCTTCACGAACGACTTTGGCGGCAACATGATGATGTACGTCAACCTCATCTGGGCCTGGGGCCATCCTGAGGTGTACATCCTTATCCTGCCGGCCTTCGGTGTGTTCTCCGAGGTGATCGCGACCTTTGCGCGCAAGCGTCTGTTTGGATACGGCACCATGGTGTGGGCAACCATCGCCATCACCTTCCTGTCGTTCATCGTTTGGCTGCACCACTTCTTCACCATGGGAGCAGGGGCCAACGTCAACGCCTTCTTTGGCATCATGACGATGATCATCGCCATCCCCACAGGGGTGAAGGTGTTCAACTGGCTGTTCACCATGTACCGCGGTCGCCTGGAGTTCACCTCCCCGGTGCTGTGGACCATCGGCTTCATCATCACCTTTACCCTGGGTGGCATGACCGGTGTGATGCTGTCGGTGCCTGCGGCCAACTTTGTGCTGCACAACAGCCTGTTCGTTATCGCGCACTTCCACAACGTCATCATCGGTGGCGTGGTGTTCGGTATGCTGGCGGGTCTGACCTACTGGTTCCCGAAGGCCTTCGGCTTCATGCTCGACGAGAAGTGGGGCAAGCGCTCCTTCTGGTTCTGGATTACCGGCTTCTATGTCGCCTTCATGCCGCTGTACGTGCTGAGCTTCTTCGGCGCCGTGCGTCGCATGCAGTCCTATGACAATGGTGCCTGGCAGCCCTGGATGATCATCGCCTGGGTCGGCGCCGTGCTGATCCTGTGTGGCATTGCCTGCACCGTGATCCAGTTCTACGTCAGCATCCGTGATCGCAAGAAGAACCAGGACGTCACCGGGGATCCTTGGGACGGGCGTACCCTGGAGTGGGCAACTTCCTCTCCGGCGCCGTTCTACAACTTCGCGCATCTGCCGGAGATCAAGGACATCGATGACTTCTGGAACCAGAAGCAGGCCAACGGTGGCAAGGCTGGCGTGTCCAAAGGGCCGTACAAGGACATTCACATGCCCAAGTACACCTGGGAAGGTCCGGTGATCGGTCTGATTTCCGCGGTCTTCGGCTTCGCTCTGGTGTGGCATATCTGGTGGCTGGCCATCGTGGCCGCACTGGGCATGTTCGCTACCTTCATCGCGCGTGTCTTCAACACTGACGTCGACTATTACGTGCCCGCTGCGGAAGTCGAGCGTATTGAGCGCGAACACCAGAACCGTGTGGAGATGCAGGCATAACCATGGCTACCGATACACTCAATCAGCAAGGTCATGCCTCCGGGCATGACCATGATCACGACCACGATCATCACGATGCCGCGGGCACCAAGGTCTTCGGTTTCTGGGTCTACCTGATGAGCGACCTGGTGATCTTCGGATCACTGTTCGCCACTTATGCCGTGCTCCTTCGGGGCACGGCGGATGGTCCGACGCCGGGCGAGATCTTCGAGCTCCCGTTCATTCTGGTCGAAACCTTCCTGCTGCTGTTCTCGAGCTTCACGTACGGCATGGCCGTACTGGCCATGAACGCCAACCAGACCCAGAAAGTGCTGAAGTGGCTGGGGATCACCTTCCTGCTGGGCGCGGCCTTCGTGGGCATGGAGATCTACGAGTTCGCTCACCTGATCCATATCGGCTACGGTCCTGATCGGTCGGGCTTCCTGTCCGCCTTCTTCACCCTGGTCGGTACCCACGGTCTGCACGTGACCTTCGGTCTGATCTGGATTCTGGTGATGCTGATTCAGGTGAAGCAGCGCGGTCTCGACGATATGGTGCGCCCGCGCATCATGTGCTTGAGCCTGTTCTGGCACTTCCTGGATATCGTCTGGATCTGCGTCTTCTCCTTCGTCTACCTGATGGGAGTCCTGTGATATGAGCGGACACGCCAACGACCATCACAGCCATGGCAGCGTCAAGTCCTATGTGATTGGCCTGATCCTGTCCATCGTGCTGACTATCATCCCCTTCGGGGCGGTGATGACCGGTGCTTTCGACACCGGGGCGACCCTGATCCTGATCGTCGGTACCGCGGTGGCTCAGGTGCTGGTGCAGCTCGTGCTGTTCATGCACATGAACACCAAGGCTGATGAAGGCTGGAACTTCATGTCCTTCGTCTTCACCGTGGCGATCCTGGTTCTGGTCATCGGAGGTTCCCTATGGATCATGTACCACCTGCATCACAACATGATGATCGGCTGACGCCGACACCCATGATGTTCAGGGACACTCTTAAGGACTACCTCACGATCACCAAGCCGGGCATTATCGGCGGCAACGTGATCTCGGTACTGGGCGGCTACTTCCTGGCCGCCCAGGGCCAGTTCGATGTGGTGGTGTTTCTGTCAGCGTTGCTGGGCCTGGCCCTGGTCATTGCCTCGGGCTGTGCCTACAACAACGTTATCGACAAGGACATCGACGCCTTGATGGAGCGCACCCGCACCCGACCCCTGGTTCAGGGGCGGGTGAGCGAGGCGGCCACGCTGCGTTTTGCCACCTTGCTGGGTCTGGCCGGGTTCGGCCTGCTGGCGTTGGGGACCAATGCGCTGACGGTCGGTCTTGCCGCTTTCGGCTTCGTTATCTATGTAGGAGCGTACAGCCTCTACATGAAGCGTAATTCGGAATTCGGCACCCTGGTCGGCAGCCTGTCCGGGGCCGTACCGCCGGTCGTGGGCTACTGCGCGGTGACCGGTAGCTTCGATACCGGCGCCCTGACGCTGCTGGTGATCTTCAGTCTGTGGCAGATGCCGCATTCCTATGCGATTGCGATCTTCCGCATGGAAGACTACAAGGCGGCCAATATTCCGGTACTGCCGGTAGTTCGCGGTATCGGTACAGCCAAGCACCACATTCTTGGCTATATCCTGGCGTTCATCGGCGCGGCGCTGTCGTTGAGTCTTGCCGGCTATGCCGGGCCTGGCTACTTCATCGTGGCACTGGTGCTGGGGGTCTATTGGCTGTATATCGCGGCCAAGGGCTACCGCACGGACGACAACGTGCGCTGGGCCAGGCAGGTGTTCGGCATCTCGATCCTGACCATTACGGCGCTGAGTCTGATGATGTCACTAGACGCTACGCTGATGCCCAGCACGCCCATGTGGACCTCGCTGGCTGGCTAGAGCGATCCTCTGAGCCAAGGGCTGACACCGGTCCTTATGTACGTCTCAATGCCCCGCATCACATCAGTGATGCGGGGCATTGTCGTTGATGGAAGAAGAAAAATATTAGCCACAACTTGTACAGTATGTGTACAGGATGTACCTTTGATCGGGTAGCGAACCGAAAATTCGGTTCTATACTGCAAGTTATGGACAACGGAGACCCGTGGATCGAGCACCGATGCCGGGGCTCATTTCAGCGGTAGCAGGGGGGAGTCAGTATGCTGACACATGTCTGGGGATTGATGGCCCATCCGAATCGCGAATGGAGACAGATCAAAGAAGAGAGGGAGACGATAACGCATCTGTATGCGCATCACGTCCTGTTGCTGGCCGCCATACCGGTGATCTGTTCGTACATTGGTACGACGCAGGTGGGTTGGAGTCTTGGAGGTGGTACCACCATCAAGCTCAGTTACCTGGATGCGTTGGGGGCGGGTATCGCGTTCTACATCGTGATACTGGCGGCGGTGTACATCGTCGGCAAGACGATACGCTACTCGGCCAAGCGCTTTCCCAAGACCCCAAGCCAAAGCCAGTGCATCATCTTTGCCGGCTATGTGGCGACACCGATGTTCCTGAGCGGCATCGTCGCGGTCTATCCGATCATCTGGCTGTGTCTGTTGGCCGGGGTGATTGGCCTGTGTTACACCGCCTATCTGCTGTATCTGGGGATTCCCTCCTTCCTCGACATCAGCCGGAAGGAAGGCTTCGTGGTCTCGAGCACCACCCTCGCCGTCGGTGTGCTGGTGCTGGAAGCGCTGCTTGGCATGACAGTACTGCTGTGGGGCTACGGCGAGCGCATCATCCTGTCGTTGATCGGCTGAGAGTCAACCCGTGCAAGACCGCAGTGAGCACAATAGCGAGTACCATCAAGAGGGCGACGCGGCGGCGTCGCCCTCTTGCATTGCCCTCTTGCGTTGTCCTGTCGGGAAAGCCAAAAGATGAGCGATGGCTGACCCGTGGGCCAAGCCCTATCCCTTGATGCTGTCGAGGGCCTGCCGCAGGCTGGCGATGCTGCGCTCGGGCCGGTGCAGCTTGTCGAGGCCAAACAGGCCGATACGGAAGGTCTGGAAGTCGTCGCCTTCATCGCACATCAGAGGCACGCCAGCCGCTACCTGAAGGCCAGCGCCGGCAAATTTACTGACCAGGGCCGGGTCATCGTGGTAGCAGACGACGACGCCGGGAGCCTCGAAGCCGTTGGCAGCAACACTCTTGAAACCATACTCGGCCAGCAGCGCGCGAACGCTCTTGCCCAGGGCCCACTGTTCTTGCTTGACCTTGTCGTAGCCATAGGCGTCGGTCTCGCGCATGATCTCGCGCAGGCCTCGCAGGCTGTCCGTCGGCATGGTGGCGTGGTAGGCATGGCCGCCCTTTTCGTAGGCCTCCATGATGGTCAGCCATTTCTTCAGGTCTGCCGCAAAGCTGGTGCTCTGGGTCTCCTCGATGATTTCCCGCGCCTGGGCAGAGAGCATGACCATGGCGCAGCAGGGGGAGCCACTCCAGCCCTTTTGAGGCGCGCTGATGAGCAGGTCGACCCCGGTGGCTTCCATATCCACCCACACCGTTCCAGAGGCGATGCAGTCCAGCACCATCAGGCCGCCGTAGGCGTGCACCGCGTCGGCGACGCGCCGAATGTAGTCATCCGGCAGGATCATGCCTGACGATGTTTCCACGTGTGGTGCGAAGACGATATCGGGCTGCATCCGCTCGATGGCTTGCTCGACGTCTTCGATCGGGGCCGGTGCAAACGGTGAGGTAGGGTCGTTGTCGTCGAGGCGACGGGCCTTTTGCACGTTGAGCTCTGCCGGGATGTTGCCCATCTCCAGAATCTGATGCCAGCGATAGCTGAACCAGCCATTGCGGAGGACCAGAGCGCTGCGGTTCTGGGCAAACTGGCGTGCCACCGCTTCCATGCCGAAGGTCCCGCTACCGGGCACAATCACGGCACTATGCGCGTTGTATACCTGTTTCAAGGTGGTCGAGATGTCGCGCATCACGCCTTGAAAACTCTGCGACATATGGTTCAGGGCGCGGTCGGTGTAGACCACGGAAAATTCCAGCAGGCCATCGGGATCTACGTCTGGGAGCAGGCCAGGCATGAGGCACATCCTTTGAGTGGGCGTTGAACAAGCCGGGGCGCAGGGAGCCTCCGGTAGCGGCACCGGTCGACGATGCTCCGGTGCTCATTATTCTTCACAGCATACGGTCAAAGCGGTTCGACGACCAGTGGCCACAGGCACCGCAGAGGCCCATGGCGACCGACCGTGCGCAGTGATTCAGGCACGGTTATTCCATCTGGTGCTTTTTATCCTGCCTATCGGTCTAGCAGGGATTTCCGTTGAGTTATCAGCTGCTTCGTCGTTCGGGGCAGGGCACTGGGCAGGGTCCGGCTGGCGACCAAAGCAAACTTTGATCATGCTCAATGAGGCCGTGGAGGGGGATGAGCGGGGTTGAGCGGGAATGAGTGTGAGTCCAGCGGCGGCCCCACAAGCGTCACCCATATTGCGATGGCGATGGCCCGAAGAGCTCTTACTTTTCGCTTGGCGCGTATTCCTCCTTTGGCCTGCGCAAGACCAGGATCGTCGGCACCGCTGAAAAGCATGACGATGCCGATGAAGTGGACGCATCAGATCGAGGATGTCGATCATGAACGAGACACTGACATGCGCCTGTGACCACGGCGATCCGTCGTGGGAGGCGCTGGAACGACAATGGGTGGAGTGGGGACGGCGAAACCCTGAGCAGGCGACATGGCTGCTGGCCAAGATGGGCGAGCAGACATCGACGGGCGAACAGGGCCTGCAGGGAGCAACGCCGCCTGAAGATCTGGCGGCCGCAGGCCTGGGGCCTGACGGAGCGCCGCTGGTCGGCGCATCACCTGACGTCATGCCGCTGGCTCGTGTCGAGCTGAGCAACGGCAACACCATCGAGTTTGTCGGGGTGCGCGGTGACAGCAAGGAACCTGAAGTAGGCATGCGCGAGCTGGGACAGCTCGACCGTGCCACCGGCGCGACCTTCGCTGCCGAGAGGGACGTGACGGCGCTGGAACTTTATCTGCGACTTGCCCCCAAGGATGCCCCGGTACCCGACATGCTGCTGGAGCTGAATCCTGCGGTAGAGCGCAAGGCGTTCAAGCATCGTACGGTGGAGAGGGTCGAGGACGCCATCGAGGTGGACCTGGATGAACTGGGGATTGCGCCGGACATCGCCCGGGCCGGCCCCTCCTCGGGGGGCGGCCCCGGCCAGTCCTACTGCGTGCCCGGGGATGGCTATGACCTGTTTCGCAACCACAACTGCGAAACGGTGTCGTTTCCCAGTAACACCTGGTGGTGGTGCGATCCCGCTGCCCATTACTATCACCGGGATCGCTGGACCTCCAATCACAAGCGCCGCAACTCTGTCGGCGTCACCAGCGCATGCCACGGACCGGCAGCCACCCTGCACTATTACAAGAATGCCTTCGGCAACTGGAGGCACTTGCATACCTGGCATCTTGCTTCAGGGTACTGGCAGTGGACCCGTTACGAAGGCTTGTCCAAGCGTGATCGCTGGATTCGCCATCGCTGCGTGACCGGCGGCGGCAGCAGCTTTGTTCGCTGTGTCAGTTTCTTCTTCAACTGACGCCTTAGCCCCACAACGCTGGGCACCATCTAGGGTGTCCAGCGTCTTGCTGGCGGGCTTGTTCAAAGCCGACATCGCTCACCATCAGGCTATCGGTTGTCGGTGCTCTGTGGTGTCCTCGCCGGTGGCGTCCGACTCCGGCAAGGCGCCCTGATTGATGCGGGCAATGGCGGCTGCGGCGCGCTCCAGGGCGGGAAGGCAGTCCAGAGCACGCTGGCGGTCCATACGCATGACCGGGGCCTGAATGGCCAATCCCACATTGGAGACCCCGGCCGGATTCGGGGCAAGCACCGCGATGCACAGCAGACCTGGAAGAAACTCCTCATCATCGAAGGCGTAGCCGTCACGCTTGATCTGTTCGATTTCGGCTTCGATGGCATCGATGTCCGTCAGGGTGTTGCGGGTGAAGGCCTCCAGGGTGGCATCGGCCAGCAGACGCCGTCGCTGGGATGCGCCCATCTGGGCCAGAAACAGCTTGCCGCTGGCAGAGCAGTGGGCCGGCACCCGTGAACCTGGATGCAGGTAGAAACGCAGCGGTGCAGAGGTCTCGACGCGATCCAGGTAGAGCACCTCGCTGCCGGACAAGGCGGTGATGTTACAGCTTTCTCCCACCTCCCTTACCAGCTCGGCCAGCACCCCGTGGCGTGCCCCCTGGACCGTGTCGTTCAGCAGCAGCGTTTCGGCCAGACGGCGTAGGCGAGAGCCCTTGCTGTAGTGACGGTTGTCTGCCTCCCGCTGCAACATGCCGGAGTTCTCCAGCTGCTGAAGCATGCGATGCAGCGTCGGCTTGGGCAGTCCTGTTTCATCTACCAGGCTTTGCAGAGTGAAGTACTGGTCTTTCTCCGCGATGACCTCGAGCAGTGCCAGCAGGCGCTGAGCCGGGGTATCGCCTTCAATGATGCGCGTGTCGGCGCCGAGTGTGGTCATGGCAGGCCTCCCTATGCCGTGAAGTTTATCTGTTTCTGAAAAGAACGCAATTCGTACCGTTTTTTGAAATTCGTGTTGACTCCTCACCACTCGGCGGCTACCTTTGCCTCAAGTTCTAGAAAACGGAACTTATCGTATCGAAAAGCTTGATTTGGCTATCCAGAGCCTCGAGCCAAGACACAGGCCGCCAAGGCCGCCAGCACCCATTCTGTTCCCTGGAGGAGCTCCATGAGTCACAACGACAACACCCAAAACCGCCAGGTTGTGAAGGGCAAGCAGAAGATGACGCCCTCGGAAGCCTTCGTCGAAACCCTCGTTGCCAACGACGTGACCGACATGTTCGGCATCATGGGCTCGGCCTTCATGGACGCCATGGATATCTTTGCCCCGGCCGGGATCCGTCTGATTCCGGTGGTGCACGAGCAGGGTGCCGCCCATATGGCTGACGGCTATGCTCGCGTTTCTGGACGCCACGGCGTGGTCATCGGCCAGAACGGTCCCGGTATTTCCAACTGTGTGACGGGCATCGCGGCGGCTTACTGGGCCCATAGCCCGGTGGTCATGATCACCCCGGAAACCGGCACCACCGGCATCGGCCTGGGCGGATTCCAGGAGTGCAACCAGCTGCCGATGTTCCAGGAGTTCACCAAGTACCAGGGCCATGTGACCCATCCTGCGCGCATGGCCGAGTACACCGGTCGCTGCTTCGATCGCGCCATGGCCGAAATTGGCCCGACCCAGCTGAATATTCCGCGGGACTATTTCTATGGCGAGATCGAAGCCGAGATTCCCGAGCCCCGGCGTATCGATCGCGGTCCCGGTGGCGCCCAGTCGCTGGATGAGGCGGCTGCGCTGCTGGCCGAGGCCAAGTTCCCGGTGATCGTCTCCGGTGGCGGTGTGGTCATGGCCGACGCGGTGGAACAGTGCAGGGCCCTGGCCGAGCGTCTTGGCGCACCGGTGGTCAACAGCTACCAGCACAACGACTCCTTCCCGGCCAGTCATCCGCAGTGGTGTGGTCCGCTCGGGTATCAGGGCTCCAAGGCGGGTATGAAGCTGATCTCCCAGGCTGACGTGGTGCTGGCCCTCGGCACTCGCCTTGGCCCGTTCGGCACCTTGCCGCAGCATGGCATGGACTACTGGCCCAAGGACGCCAAGATCATTCAGGTCGATGCCGATCACAAGATGCTGGGGCTGGTGAAGAAGATCTCCGTGGGCATCTGCGGCGATGCCAAGGCTGCTGCCATCGAACTGAGCCAGCGCCTTGAAGGCCGCAACCTGGCCTGCGATGCGTCCAAGGATGAGCGCCTGGCCAAGATCAAGGCCGAGAAGGAAGCCTGGGAGAAAGAGCTCGACGAGTGGACCCACGAGCGTGATCCGTTCAGCCTGGATGCCATCGAAGAAGCCAAGGACGAGAAGCCTTTCTCCGGCGGCGAGTATCTGCATCCGCGTCAGGTCCTGCGTGAGCTGGAAAAGGCCATGCCGGAAGATGTCATGGTCTCCACCGATATCGGCAACATCAATTCGGTGGCCCACAGCTACCTGCGCTTCGAGAAGCCACGCAGCTTCTTTGCCCCCATGAGTTTTGGTAACTGCGGCTATGCGCTGCCCACTATCATCGGAGCCAAGACCGCTGCGCCTCATCGTCCGGCCATTGCCTACGCCGGTGACGGCGCCTGGGGCATGAGCCTGATGGAAACCATGACCGCCGTGCGTCACGGTATTCCGGTGACCGCCGTGGTGTTCCACAACCGCCAGTGGGGTGCCGAGAAGAAGAACCAGGTCGACTTCTATAACCGTCGCTTTGTCGCCGGTGAGCTCGACAACGAGAGCTTTGCCGAGATCGGCCGCGCCATGGGCGCCGAGGGTATCACCGTGGACCGCCTGGAAGATGTAGGCCCGGCCCTGAAGAAAGCGGTCGACATGCAGATGAATGAAGGCAAGACCTGCATCATCGAGATCATGTGTACCCGCGAGCTGGGCGACCCCTTCCGCCGCGACGCCTTGAAGAAGCCGGTCCGTCTGCTCGAGAAGTACCAGGACTACGTCTGATACCGGAGGCGGCGGACCCTGGAGTCTGATCGCCAAGCAAGACTCTCTCGTCCGGTATGACGACATTGCCCTGGCCTGGTGCCAGGGCTTTTTTTCATGTTCGTGATGCGCCACGACCGAGTCTGTCGACCCCTTTACCCCTGGGAGAGCGGTTGCGATGAAAGCGCTGAACCATATTCGTGAGATGGCCCGGCAGGACCCGAAACGCATCGTCTTGTGCGAAGGCGATGACCCCCGAGTGCTGAGGGCCGCCCTGACAGCGAGCGCAGCAGGCTACGCGCGCATTCAGCTGGTGGGCGAGCATAAGGTCATCCAGTCCCGGGCCGAAGCCGAAGGGCTTGAGCTGGATGCCATAGAGCTGATTGACCCCGCGGATTCCGAGCACACCGAGGGTCTGGTGGCGCTACTGCTGGAGCTGCGAGGGGCGAAGGGCATGACCCCTGAGGATGCCGCCACACGGGCGCGGGATCCGTTGATCTTTGCCAACCTGATGGTGCGCGCCGGGCTTGCCGACGGCAGCGTGGCTGGTGCCGTCCACACCACCGCCGATGTGGTTCGCGCCGCGATCCAGTTGATCGGCATGGCCCCTGGCGCCACCCTGGTATCCAGCTTCTTCTTGATGATGCTGTGCAAGGAGTTCCACAGCCTCAAGGGCGGCATGATCTTCTCTGACTGCGGCTTGGTGGTGGACCCGGATGCCGGGGCACTGTCCGAGATCGCCATGGCGGCTGCCGATAGCGCCGAAGCCCTGCTGGACGAGCCGGCCAGGGTAGCGATGCTGTCCTTTTCTACCAGTGGCAGTGCCCATCATGCGGCGGTGGACAAGGTTGTCGAGGCGGCGCGTCGGGTCAAGCAGGCGCGCCCGAGCCTGGCCATCGATGAAGACGTGCAGCTCGATGCTGCCATCGTGGCGGAGATCGCCGAGCGCAAGTTGCCGGAGTCCAAGGTCAAGGGCAATGCCAATGTGCTGATCTTTCCAGACCTTGAGGCAGGCAACATCGGCTACAAGCTGGCGGAACGCATCGGCGGGGCCGAGGCCATCGGGCCGCTGCTGCAGGGACTGTCGCGGCCTGCCAACGACCTGTCGCGAGGCTGCAGTGAGCAAGATATCGTCAACGTCATTGCGGTGACCACCGTCCAGGCCCAGCGCCTGTCGGTAGCGTAAACGGTATGGGGACGGCCAAGGAGGGGAGATGACACTGGTTCCTGAGGGAATGGCGCTGTCCAGTCTTGCGGCGGTGGTAGCGATCACCTTGCTGGCCGGCTACCTGCATACCGTGGCTGGCTTTGGTATCGGCATGATCATCATCGGAGTGGCCAGCGGTCTGGAACTTGTCAGCGTTGCCACCCTGGTGGCCGTTGTCAGCCTGATTACCCTGGTCAACAGCGCCGTGGCGCTACCTGGCAAACTGCATCACCTGGATGGGCGCCACGTGCTGGCGCTGGGTCTTGGCATCGTACCGTCCATCGGACTTGGCGTGTGGGCGCTGAACTGGCTGAGCGTCAGCGCTGAAGCTCTACTGATGCTGATGCTGGGGGCACTGGTGTTTTACGGAGGTCTCAGCGTTGGCCTCAGGCCCCGTCCGCGCGCACAGGTCTCGGCTCCTGCCGGCTTCGCCGTCAGCGGTGCGATGACGGGTCTGCTGGGGGGCATGTTCGGCATGCCGGGGCCGCCGGTCATCTACCACTGCTACCGCCAGCCGTTGCCTCGCGAGACGATTCGTCTGCTGTTGATCGCGTGTTTCGCCATGACCTCCGGGGTGCGCACCCTGTATGTCGGTGCCGGCGGCGGCCTCGACGCTCAGGTGTGGCTGCTGGCGCTGTGGACCCTGCCAGCGGCGGCACTGGCCACCTGGGCAGGGCGCCGCTATCCACCACCCTGCAGTGCTGAACTGCTGCGACGGGTCGCGATGCTGACCTTGATGATCATCGGCACTGGGCTGGTGATCGATGGCGCCATGGCGCTATGGCAGTACTGAATCGATGCCAGAGCTTTGCCCTGAGCCGACGGCATCCATACATCTATCGAATGCATCTGGAGCTGGCCTGTGAGAGCCAATATAGAAGAGGCGCCGCTGGGGGTGCTGTGCCTGGATTCGTCCTTTACCAAGCCCCTGGGACACCTGCGCCATCCCGATAGCTTCCGCCATCCGGTGCGCTACCGCGTGCTCGAGGGCGTTGATATTCCCAGGCTGCTGCACGCGCCCGGCGACGCCTTGCGCGACCTGTTGCTTGAGCAGGCACGGCAGCTGGAAGCGGAGGGGGTGTGCGCCATTGCGGGCAGCTGCGGCTTCATGGCGAGTTATCAGGATCAGGTCGCCGAGGCAGTGTCGGTGCCGGTGGTGCTCTCCAGCCTGACCTTGTTGCCCTGGCTTGCCGTCGTGCACGGGGGCCTTGGGCGGGTGGGGGTGCTGACGGCCGACGCAGGGGCATTGAAGGCGCAACATTTCCTGGGAGCGGGCTGGCAAGGGTCTCTTCCCGCGCTTGAAGGTCTCCAGGACGGGAGCGAGTTTCGGCAGGTGATCCTTGAGGGACAGCGTGATGATCTCGACATGGCGGCGATGGCGGAAGAGGTCGCGACTGCCACACGACGGCTGATGCGCAAGACCACGCTGGATGCCATCGTGCTTGAGTGCACGGACCTGAGCGCCTTTGCGGATGTGGTGCGCCGGGAGGCGCGCTGCCCGGTCTACGATATTGTCCCGGCGCTGGATCTGATCATTCGGGCCTGTGGCGGCAGCAGGTGAATATGCTTAGCCCGGTGTGCACCGTTCCGGCACGCCACGGTGTCCCTGCTCAGGCGTGAAGGGGCGCCAGGGCGCGCTTATGCCAGTGGGCCAGCCCCTTCTCGAGATAGGGCAGGAAGCGCTGGCATTGACGGGAGCTTGGATGAAAGCGCGGGGTGATGATGGCGATCTCCAGGTCGATGGCCGGCTCGAAGGGCACGATGGCCACGTCACAGTCCCGGCGCAGCAGGAAGCCCGCGGCAGAAACCGGGTCCACCAGCGCATGACCGATGCCAGCGCGCACCAGGCTGATGGCAGACGGAAACAGGTGTGTCTCGGCGGCGACATGCCAGCGGGCATCGGCCTGGCGTAGTGCCTGCTTCAGCTTGAGCGTGCTCTGGTGGTGCTCGTCCAGGGTGATCAGCGGCATCCCGTCAAGGTCCTTGGCCCCGACCACGGTGGCGGTAGCCAATGGGCTGTTCGCCGGTACCGCCAGATGCATGCGCAGGGTCAGATGCTTGACCTCCAGGTCACTGAGATCATCCTGACGTTCAATGACGCCCACATCGAATTGGCCTTCGGCCACCCAGTCGCGAATCTTGCCTGAGCTGAAGGTCTGCAGGGACAGCCGCGTATCGGGAAAGTCACTGAGATAGTCCGCCATGATCTGGGGCAGGGCGCTCGGTGAGAGTCCCGGCATGCAGCCGACAATCAGCTTGCCGGCGCGGCCCTGGCGAAGACCTTCGGCCAGCTCGTCCAGATGTGACACCGACGCCAGCACCCTGTCGACACCCTCCATCAGGTAGCGAGCCTCCGGCGTCAGCTCGGTGCCGTAGTTATTGCGACGGAACAGTAGAAAGCCGGCCTCCTGCTCCAGGTTGGCGATGGCGGAGCTCACTGCCGGCTGGCTGAGATCGAGTCGTCGTGCGGCCTTGCTGAGACTGCCGGTGTGCACGACCTCGCGAAATATCTGCAGCTGACGAAGAGGGTAGCGCAGCTTCATTCAGGGACTCCTGGGTAGGGTGGTGTAGGACAGGCTTCGCCGCGATGTGGCATGGGCCGATGTGGCTTCGCTTGCACTGCTGTCTGCGGTGCTGTCTGCGGTGCTGTCTGCGGCGTCGTTCGCGGCGACATGGTTTGGGCTCTTCCGCGGGAGGCGAGGGCCGCTAAAGCGCACGCGATATGGTCTAAGTTTTATCTATAGGTTCATAGGTAGATCAAAGTTGTTTTTATGACAAGGGTCGTCGAAGCTGACACCACCCCCCTACAACCATAACGAGGGTAGTTGCATGAATCCGATCGACCTCTGCGGACTGCTGCTGTACTTCGCGATACTGATCTACATCGGCTATCGCAGTGCCAAGAAAGTCTCTGACAGCGCTGACTTTGCGGTTGCCGGCAACAAGATCATCTGGCCGGTATTGTTCGCCACCTTGGCGGCGTCCTTTCTTGGTGGCGGTGCCTCAATGGGCCGTGCCGGCAAGTCCTTTGATGAAGGCTATGCCTTCATGTTCGCCGCTTCTGCCTTTCCCATTGCCACGGTGCTTGCCGGACTGTTTATCGCGCCCAGGCTCAAGCGCTACGTCAATGCCCATACGGTTGGCGACATCATGGCCCAGCACTTTGGCGCCAGTGCTCGCCTGTTTACCGGGATCTTCTCGCTGGTGTTCTGCGTCGGCATTCTAGGGGCTCAGGCCCTGGCCGTGGGCACCGTGTTCAACGCCATACTCGGCATCGACGTTGCCACTGGTATCTTGATCGGCATGGCCGTGGTGCTGGTGTATTCCACCATCGGTGGAATGTGGGCGGTCATCCAGACCGATGTAGTGCAATTTCTGATGTTGGCGATCTTCCTACCGGTCACCATGTTGATTGGGCTGCATGACCTCGGGGGACCTCAGGCATTGATCGAGCGCCTGCCGGAGGGCCACTTCAGCCTGATGGGTGACTATTCGCTGGGCATGTTCCTGTCGATCTTCATCGCCTTCCTGCTGGGCGAAACGCTGGTTCCCCCCTACACCCAGCGAGCCCTGTCGGCGCCGGACTCCCGCCATGCACGGATCGGCTATTCGGTGGCCGGTGGCTTCGGTTTCCTGTTCTATCTGGTCAGTGCCACCATCGGGCTGGTGGCGTTGGTGCTCTATCCAACGATCTCACCTGATCAGGCCATGCCGACGCTGATTCGTGATGCCCTGCCGGTGGGCATTACGGGGCTGGTACTGGCATCGCTATTGGCGGTGGTGATGTCGACCGCCGACTCCTACCTGAACTCCGCCGCAGTGATCTTCGTCAGTGATATCTACAAGCCCTTCATCGAGCCCACGGTCAGTGAGCAGAAGCGGCTGTGGATCGAGCGTCTGGTCAACCTGTTGATCGGCCTGGGTGCGGTAGTGTTCGCTCTGTACGCGACCTCGATCATCGATGCGCTGCTGCTCAGCTATGCGCTGTGGGCGCCGACCATTCTGCTGCCGTTCGTGTTCGCCGTGCTGTTCAACTTGCGCTGCACCCGCTCAGCTGTGGCGGCGATGCTGGCGGGCGCGTCGGTCACGATCCTGTGGAAGTGGGGGCCCTTTGACCTGCAGGCGGCTACTGGCTTGACCGCTCTGATCGCCGGTGTCATCGCCAATGTCTCGGTGTTTGTACTGGTCTACCAGCTGTTCCGTTCGGCTCCCGATGCTCCCGTCGTCGCCAAGACTCAATAAAGGAGACTCCCATGACCCTGTACGCTCTTGCCCTGTATGCCGTCAGTGCCGTCAGCATCCTTACCGCGGTAGGGGTGGGGATCGCCTCCTGGCGCTTCTACCGCGATAACTGAATCCCCGCTATCCACGCTATGCGCGTCCGGCCTGAACCACGGGCCGGACGTCAGTGTCCCCAAGGAGACATTGCATGAACACCATCGCCGTTGTGGGGGCAGGCATTGTCGGTCTGGCCGTGACGAGATCGCTCGTTGACGCCGGCTACCAGGTGCAGCTCTTCGATCCGGGAGCACCGGGGGAGGGCACCTCCCTTGGCAATGCAGGACTGATTGCCAACTACGCGACCTCGCCCATGGCCAGTATCGAGACCTTGAAGGCCCTGCCCAGGGAACTGGTCCGGCGTGACGCATCGTTATCGATTGATCCCCGCTATCTGTCGCGGCTGGCCAGTTTTGGGCCGCGTTTTATCCAGGCCGCCACACCCTCCCGCTTTGCCCGCCACAAGGCGGATCTGGTGGCGCTGATACAGGACGCCGTCAAGGCGCAACACCGCTTGCTCGAATCGCTTGACGCACCGGGCCTGTACGCGGATACCGGCTGCCTGCAGCTGGCGTATCGTGGGGATACGCTGTCTCAGTCGCTCGAGGCCTCTGCCGAGGCCAAGCGGGCCGATGGCGTCGACTGTCGCGCGCTGACGGCCGCTGACGTTCGCGACCTGGAGCCTGAGCTCAGCCCTGAGCGCCTGGAAGGTGCCTTGTTCTTTCCCTCCACACGTCACCTGAAGGACCCCTTGACCGTCAGTCGCACCCTGTGGCGCCGACTGGAGCGCGCCGGTGCGGTATTGCACCGTGCGCGCATCGAGGGACTGGCGCCTTGTGTCGATGGCGGGTGGCGTCTGGTCAGTGCTCTGGGGGAGCACCATGCCGATCAGGTGGTCATGTGCGCGGGCATGGCTAACCAGGCGTTGATGAAGTGGCTGGGGATGTCGCTGCCGGTGGTCAGCGAGCGTGGTTACCACGTGCGGCTCGACACGTCGGTATCGCTGACACGACCTGCGGGCTGGCTGGCCCACCATTTTTACGCCACACCGATGGAGGGCGGTGTGCGCCTGGCGGGCACCACCGAGTTTACCGCGCCGGAACGGCGTGCCGACCAGCGCCGCTGGGACCGCCTGAAGGGGTGGGGAGACGCCATGTTCGGTCGCTCTCTGACGCTGAGCGAGCGCTGGATGGGCGTTCGTCATTCCACCCCGGATGGTTTGCCTGTGGTCGGTCCCGTGGCCGGCAGGGAAGGGCTGTATCTGGCCTACGGGCACGCTCACCTGGGGTTGACCCTGTCCGCCCAGACCGGTGAGTTGATCCGCGCCATGATCGATGGCAACCCGCTGCCTGACTACGCACAACGGCTGTCGCCGGCGAGGTTCTAGAGAGGGCGCTCGTTTCCGTGAGCAGTGTCGATGGACACAGAGATTTTTTCTGGGAAATTTCGCGGTAGCCGGGGTTCGATACTCTTGGGCGAAGTTCTGAGGAGGTTAGTGTAGACCGTAGCCTTCGAACGTGATTCGCCTGTTGTTCCGCTGCGCTTCGATTTCAAGGCTAGTCAGGCGTCTGGGCAGGCTTATGGATGAGAATTCACTCCATAAGCTCCTGTGGACAGAGTGCTGCCCGCTTGACGTCCGCATCAGCATGGTTGGTGTAGATCAATCCATGAACCTGATCTCAAGGCTTGTACCGGCTGGATAAAGCGGATCTGCGGGGAGCTACTCGCACGAACATTGCAAAATGTGTCTAGTACGAGGGCTTTGGTGCCGAATGGCGGGGGGAAGAGCCAAGCGGTCATCTCTCGCTATCACCAAGTAAGTTAATCCCGAGACGTCTATGAATGACTCGAGGGTGAAATCGCGAGGAAGATACTAAAGTATTAGGAGATAATTTATATGACGGTTTTACGTGATTGTTGGTAGCAAGGTCGTGAGAGGATCAATTTGTCATGATGAGGCAGGTTACGACGTTGAAACTATGACGCGTGAGACATCGCCTGTATATGGCTGGTGCGTCTTGCATAGACGAAAAGACGTTAAAAGCTGAACTCATGTCGAGTAATGCTAAGCATTTAATTCTGTGTAGTGGTGAGGAGCCACTAGACGGGTTCACCCCCCCCCCTCCGCTTACTTGATTTGATTTCTGGGGTAGAGGAGGGGTGCGATCTTTTACATGGTGTTAGAAGTGTCGATTTGCATTTTAACTTCAGAGGTCGCTTCTCGTGAGGCAGTCAGCGTTATATAGGTTGGCGGTGCGTCTAGTAGGTTAATGAGAGTCCCACTATAGTGATTTTCGTACGCGAACAATAGGTAGTTTATCTGCGGTTTTCGGCTTTGAAATAGTGATTTTTACATCTTGTTGTTAAGGCAATGAGCGCAGTGATAGTGTTGCTCGAAGGCCGCGCCGCTCTGATCTCCGCCGCCGTCACCGGAAAAACCGATGGACGTTGCTGGCGAGCCGGTCAGTATGTGTACCACCTCAAGATTGCCATGGCGGCCATAGCGCGAGCCACTGACTGTTAAGACAAGGAGTCGGCTAATGAAGTTTGAAACCTTTCAGGCAGGGCAGTGGCTGCCCCAGTATCAGTACAAAAGCTTCAGCCCGGTGACGGTGAACAGAGAGTGGAGCTGGGAGGCCCCCCAGATCAACACCTTGCTGGAACGCGCTTCCCGCGCTTTGGCGGAGCTGGATGCCTTTACCTTGATCGTTCCGGATGTGGATTTATTCATCCAGATGCACATCACCAAGGAGGCCAACAACTCTTCTCGTATCGAAGGCACGCAAACCGAGATGGATGAGGCGGTACTGGATAGCAGCCAGTTGGCACCCGAAAAGCGCGATGATTGGCACGAAGTACAGAACTACATTCAGGCGATCAACGAAGCGGTCGAGGAGCTGGAGCGTCTTCCGTTATCCAACCGGCTACTCAAGCATACTCACGCCATCCTGATGCAGGGGGTACGTGGTGAGCACAAGTCTCCCGGGGATTTTCGTATCAGTCAGAACTGGATAGGTGGTAGTAGCTTGGTGGATGCAGCCTTTATCCCGCCTCATCCCAGTGAGGTGCCTGAGCTGATGGGGGATCTGGAACTCTTTTGGCACAACGATAGTGTCAACGTGCCGGAGCTGATCCGGATCGCTATAAGTCACTACCAATTTGAGACCGTCCACCCCTTCCTGGATGGGAATGGCCGTATCGGGCGGCTGCTGATCACCCTCTATCTAGTTAGCAAGGGCCTGTTACGCAAGCCCTCGCTGTACCTGTCAGACTTCTTCGAGCGCAACCGAGCCAGCTACTACGATGCGTTGACTCGTGTGCGGATGTCTAATGACATGGTCCATTGGGTCAAGTTCTTCCTATCGGCCATCATCGAGACCGCTGGTAAGGGCAAGGCCACCTTTACCGGGATCCTCGAGCTGCGCCAGGAAATGGATCGCATGGCCTTTGGCTACGGCAAGCGGGCCGAGAATGTACAGACTTTGCTCAGACACCTCTACAGGCGTCCTGCGGTAACGGCAGGACAGGTCAGCGAACTGCTGGAGGTGACGCATCAGACCGCCTCTGCGCTGCTCAACAGGATGGTCGAGGATAAGATGTTGAACGAGATAACTGGCTACCAGCGTAACCGGATATTTGTCTTTGAGCGTTACCTGCGGCTATTCCGGTCATGACTCTTCGAGAAAGTGTTTGTGTAACGCAGCGCCGACAAAACTGATAGACGTGACTCCATGTGTAAAGGTGCCAGCTTTTTCTTTACATATAACTGGCATGTGTAAGGCGAGGTGAAGTTGCTTCGCAGAGGGATGCCTACTCTGGGCATATCAAGGTCGCACACCCTGATAGCGGAGACGGGGTGGCCCGGGGACGTAGCAGTTGGCTCTGCCAGTTGGATGACACGCCCATTAGCCTGATCTTGTCCATCAACAGCGTGCACTTCTTGATTGGCGTTGAGCTATTAAGGACGACGCTTCAGGCTTGAAACTCGGTGACCACTTCACGCTGACCTCATCGCTTAAGACGGACGGGGATGGTATCGCAAGGCCTTACCTGGCGCTTGTCCCCCAAGCCTAATACCGCCGCTTCGACAGCATCAGCTCCACCACGTCATCCAGCAGGGTATTGTCCAGGGTCTGACCGATGTCGATGACTCGGTGTCTCGGATAGTAGGGGCTCAGGTCGAGACCGACGCCGAGGCCAACGATATCTATGGGGCCGGAACGACGACCGTTGCCGCCGCTGTACGTCGCCACCACCGAGCGCAGGTGGTGGTCGAGGTAGTGACGATCGTTGGCCAGGTTGGTGGCGCTATCCGAGGGGCTGCCGTCGGAGATCACGACCAGCAGGCGGCGGTTGACGTCGGCGCTCATCAGCCGCTGACAGGCCCATTGCACGGCTTCGCCGTCGATCCCTTCCTTGTAGATATCGGCCTTGAGCAGGGCCGCCAGTCCCAGCCGGGCGCGGCGCCAGGGCTGGCTGGCGTCCTTGATGATCAGATGGCGTGCCTCGTTGAGGCGTCCCGGGGCCGCGGGTCTGCCTGACCTGAGCCAGTCCCGTTGGGCACGGCCCCCATTCCAGGCGCCGGTGGTGAAGCCCAGCACCTCGCTGCTTACCCCCGCCATGTCCAGCGCCCGGGCCAATAGCTCCACCAAGGTAGCGATGGCTTCACCGTGGACCTTCATGGAACCGGAGCAGTCGATCAGCAGGCTGACTTGAGCATCGCTGACGGGTCGATGGCGTTCGCGGAGAAAGACGCGGCGCTCCTGGGGCGATGTCACGATCTGCGACAGTCGGCGCCCGTCGATCACGCCGCTTTCTTCGCCGTCGTTCCAGCCATCTCTCTCCACCACCGACAGATGACGCCGAAAGGCCCGGGCCAGCCGGCGCACGTTGACCTTCTGGGCGGCGAGCCGCTGATCCAGACGGTCGCGGTACTCCACCAGCAGCGCGTGCCGGACCAGGCTGTCGGCACGCCTTTCGCTGTCATAAGCCGTGGTGAAGGCGCGGTAGCGGTTGGCGTCATCTTCCAGTAGACGGCTTTGCCCGCTGAGCGCGACCGGGATCTCTTCCTCCAGGTCATCTTCACTGTCCAGCAGCAGGGCCAGGGCACGGCGAGGATCCTTGTCCTCCTGCTCGCGATCCTGCTGAGGCTCAAAGCCTTCCAGCTGGGCAGCTATCCAATCGGCGATGGCGTGGGCGTGACGCTGGAAGGCCGCTTGATCGTGACGCTCGCGTCGCAGTCCCGCCAGGGCGTGGCCGAGGGCCGGTACGATATTGGCCCGGGTGGCCTCCAGCATGTCCTCGAACGCTTCCAGCATCGGTGCCGCCATCAGCCGCGAGCGACTGATCTGAATCACGCAGAACAGCAACAGTCCGAGGGCAGTTTCGGTGAATTGCGCGTGATGGTAGTCCAGCGACCACTGTCGGAAGCGCTGTTCGAGGTTGCTCGCCATGCCCGGTGCCCCGGGGCCCAGCAAGGCTTCCACGCGGCACTGCTCCAGCCAGTCGTAGATCAGCCGTGGTTCGGGCTCTGCTGGCCGTAGGTGCTGGTGAAGCGCGTCGTTGCTGAAGCGCTCGCGCAGGGCCAGGGCATCGCTGACCGCGCGATAGCCCGTAATCGACAGGCAGTCATCGGCAAGCTTGAGGTGAGGGGCCCGCAGGGGGACTCGTCGTTGCCCGTGGTAGAGACGACGGCTGGCGTAGAACCAGCGGCTGTCGCCGGTGTGGGCTCGCAGTACCGCCGCCTCGATGTCTTCGAGATATTGCTGGCGCCGTGTTCTGGCCAAGGCGCTGGCGTGGGTCGCATCGCCTGGGGTCGTCATGATGCTGTACTGCCACCGTCGCCGCGGGCGATGGACTCGCTCAGTTCCTCATCGAAGCAGCGTTGGTAGAACTCCGCGACCAGAGCGCGTTCGTGCTCGTCGCACTTGTTAAGAAACGACAGGCGAAATGCCAGCGCAGGATCGCGGAATATCTCGCAGTTCTCGGCCCAGGTAATCACCGTGCGTGGCGACATCAACGTCGACAGGTCGCCGTTGGCGAAGCCCTTTCGGGTGAGTTCGGCCACCGCCACCATGGCGTCCACATGGCGCCGGCCACGCTCGTTGTCCTTGCTCGGCACCCTGGCGAGCACGATGTTCACTTCCTCGTCCCGCGGCAGATAGTCGAGCTTGGCGACAATGTTCCAGCGATCTACCTGGGCGTGGTTGAGCAGCTGGGTACCTTGATAGAGGCCGTCCTGGTTGCCCAGGCCCACGGTATTGGCGGTGGCGAACAGGCGAAACATCGGGTGTGGACGGATGACCCGGTTCTGATCGACCAGGGTGAACTGGCCATCGCGCTCGAGGATGCGCTGGATGACAAACATGACGTCGGGTCTGCCCGCGTCGTACTCATCGAAGATCAGGGCGACCGGCCGTTGAAGTGACCAGGGCACGATGCCCTCCTGGAATTCTGTGACCTGCACGCCGTCTCGGATCACGATGGCGTCCTTGCCCACCAGGTCGAGGCGACTGATGTGACCGTCCAGGTTGACGCGCACGCAGGGCCAGTTGAGGCGCGCCGCGACCTGCTCGATATGGGTCGACTTGCCGGTGCCATGAAGCCCTTGAACCATCACCCGACGGTTGCGGGTAAAACCCGCCAGGATCGCCAGGGTCACGTCCGGGTTGAAGCGATAGGCCTCATCCATGGCGGGCACATGATCGTCTCGCTGCGTGAATACCGGCACCTTGAGGTCCGAATCGATACCGAAGATCTCCCGGGCGCTGTGCCATTGCTGGGCGGGGAGGCTGTCATCGAGCAGGGAAGGGGCATCGGCCATGGTCGTGTGTCCTGGTGCGCTGCTGTGAAAGTGATGACACTATAGACGTGTTTTAAAAAATAACGCAAATTGTATCGAAAAATGAGATTTCAATGGTTTCTGGCCATCTTGGGATGAGTGGGGCGCCGTGAACAAGGGGGAGAAGCACATGCGGGATGTGATCGTGGTGGGTGGAGGCGTCATCGGCATGATGAGTGCCTGGCGTCTGGCACAAGCCGGCCTGACGGTGACGCTGGTAGAGCGGGGTCGTTGTGCCGGAGAGGCTTCCTGGGCCGGTGGTGGCATCGTTTCGCCGCTGTATCCATGGCGCTACAGCGCGCCTGTCTCTGCGCTGTCAGCGTTGTCTGAAGGCGTCTACCCGGCGCTGTGCCGCCAGCTATATGACGAGACCGGGGTCGACCCGCAGTTCACCCGGCATGGCCTGTTGTATCTCGCGGTGGACGATGCCGAGGACGCGCGACAGTGGGCGCAGCGCTTCGGCAAGCCATTGGAGGACATCGACGCCGATGCCATTTGCGGCCTCGAGCCAGGGCTCGCCGAGACCGATTGGCTGCGTCGGCAGCAGGGCGGGTTGTGGATGCCCACACTCGGCAGTTTGCGTAACCCGCGCCTGGGGCGTGCCCTGCGCGCGCGGCTGGAACGGGATCGCCGGGTCGAAGTCCGGGAGGATTGTGAGGTCATTGGATTCAGGCGCCGAGGCGATGACGTGGTCGGGGTAGAGACCGTGCAGGGTCGCATCGATGGGGGGCGCATACTGGTCTGTGGTGGAGCATGGAGCGGCGAACTGCTGCGGCGAGCCGGGGTTGGTCTGGCAGTCAACCCGGTCAAGGGACAGATGATGGTGCTCAAGCCCCCTTATGGTACTCGACCGCTCTCACGGGTGGTGCTGGCGGATGGGCGTTACCTGATCCCGCGTCGGGATGGACGCATTCTGGTGGGGTCCACCCTGGAGCACCAAGGCTTCGACAAGACCACCACCAGCGCGGCACGGGTGTCGCTGTATCGCAGTGCGGTGCGGCTGTTGCCAGCGCTTTCCAGGGCCAGTATCGAGCATCACTGGGCCGGCCTGCGACCTGGCTCTCCTGGCGGCATTCCTTTTATCGGGGAGGTGCCTGGCTGGGCTGGACTCCACGTCAATGCCGGCCATTTCCGCAATGGTCTGGTGCTGGCGCCCGCGGCGGCTCGACTCGGCGTGGAGTTGCTGTTGGGTGAGCGACCCTGCGTGGACCCGGCACCCTATCGGCTTGGGCACGACGCACACCATGTGCAGGATTCGGCGTCACCCGCAGGGCTGGCCCAATCGACAGCGAGCAACTGGTGCTAAGGGACGAGCGCTCGGGGCCTTTAGGCTCGGGGGTAGACGAGGCCAAGAGGGCCTCGCCAACACAATAACGATACTGCTCTAGGCGCTCAGTCGCGCTGTGAACAACAAGGAGAACCTCCATGAGCCAACCCGACGCCCAGTTTCTCGCCGATTTCGCCGATGCGCTCAACCGTCACGATATCGACGCGGTGATGTCGATGATGACCGACGATTGCGAATTCCATGCCGTGGCTGGCCCAGAACTGCTGGGCAAGACCTTTCATGGTCAGGAGCAGGTTCGCGCTGGACTCAGGGCGGCCTGGGAAAATGCCCCGGATGCCCAGTGGCTTGACGGGGTGCATCAGGTGATTGGAGATCGCGGCTACAGCGAGAGCACCTACTGTGGGACCACGGCCGATGGTATGCGCTCCGAGGCTCGCATGATCGATGCCTTTACCTTCCGCGACGGCAAGATTGCGGTGAAGAATGCCTTCCGCAAGCAGCGGCCGGCCACGCCGACTCGTCAGGGCTGAGGGTACCCCATTCGCGATCCGGGAGGAGCGACATGCTGGAGCTAAAGACCGCGGAGCAGCGAGCGTTGGATGCCACCGGCCAGGGGCCGCTGCAAGGCAAAGGTGCGGCGACGTCTGCGCGCGCCCCTTATGATCCTGCCTATGACCCGCTGACGGCGAAGCAGGTGGGTACCGGCTGTGACTATGCGCCCACTTACTGGGTCGCCACCGCCGGCGAGCCACCTGCCGACGACGGCCCCATTGAGTGCGATACCGATGCCGACGTGGTCATCGTTGGCTCGGGTTTCACGGGGCTGACCGCGGCGATCTTCCTGGCGGAGCGCTATGGCATCAAGGCCACGGTACTGGAAGCCAATCGGGTGAGCTGGGGCTGCAGCACGCGCAACGGTGGCCAGGCTCAGTGCGCCTCAGGGCGCCTCAAGCGCTCCCAGTGGATTGCACGTTACGGTCTCGATACGGCGCTCAAGCTGCATCGGGAATGCGTCGAGGGCATGCAGACGTTCAAGTCCCTGATCGCCGACATTGACTGCGATCCACAGCCCGGCGGGCATCTGTATATCGCCCACAAGGATCGGATGATGCCGGGCCTGGAGAAAGAGGCGCGACTGCTGCGGGACACCTTCGACTACGATGCGCGGATCATCGATGGCGACACCGTCAAGCGTGAGTGGGTGGGGGACAGTGAGGCGGCAGGCGCCATGCATGAGCCTGAGGGCATCGGTATTCATGCGGCAAAGCTGGCCTTTGGTTACCACCGCAAGGCACGTGCTCTGGGCGTCAAGGTACACCCGGCAAGTCCGGTTCTGGGCTGGGAGACCCGCGGCGACACGCACTACCTGCGCACACCGGGCGGTCTGGTCAAGGCGCGGGCGGTCGGGATTGCCACCGGGGGCTATATCACCGGTCAGCTCCACCGTTCGCTGCATAATCGGCTGCTGCCGATCCTGTCGAATTCCATGGTCACTCGCCCATTGACGTCCGACGAGATCGAGGCGACCGGGTTTCGCACGCGCCAGGTGCTCACCGACACGCGCATCCTGCGCCATTACTACCGACTGTTGCCCGACAATAGGGTGCAGATCGGCAGTCGCAGCGCGATTTCAGGTCGTGATGCGCCGAAAGAACGCTACGCCGCCATGCTCAAGGCCGATCTTGAGCGCAAGTTTCCGGCGCTGGCCGGTATCGAGATCGACTACTCCTGGTGGGGCTGGGTCGATGTCAGCCACGACATGATGCCGCGGATTCACCAGCCTGATCCCCGGGAAAGCGTGTACTACGCTCTCGGTTACGGTGGAAATGGGGTGATGTACTCGGCCCAGGCCGGCAAGCGGCTGGCACAGTGGATCGCAGGTGAGGGCGCTACCCTGGAGTTGCCGATCTTTACGTCCAAGCTTCCGTTTCCCAATCTGAGAGAGCGCATCGAGTCGCAGGCGTTTGCCCCTTTCCGCCGCGCTGGCCAGCGTTTTCTCTACCGCTACTACTACGTCAAGGACGAATTGCTATGACGACATTCGGCGACGCCGGTACCACGCTCTTGTAACGTGCGCTGTTGCCTCGCTGGGTCAAGGGAGCCAGGCCGTGCCCATCGGGACGGCCTGGACGTCGTTGTGATGTGGGGCGGCGGACTCGCCATCCCGTTCGCTCTAGAGTGGTCGGACGCGTAAGGCGTCGAACCCTCAATGCTCTGGCGGCAGCTGCTTGTCGAGCCGCTGCAGAAAGGCCGTTTGTACCGGCGTCAGCTCCCCTTCGCGCCAGGCCACTTCCGTGACCAGACTGTGTTGCACGCCTTCCAGGGGCACCATGGTTACCCCCTTGCGCAGGTAGTTGCTGGCGCACTCCAGATGCACGGTGACGCCAAAGTCACAGGCCACAAAGGCGAAGATCGTCTCACTGTTGAAGGTTTCCTGCGCCACCTTGGGCTCAAATCCCGCCTCGCGGCAGATCAACTCGAGCTTTTGACGGAAGTGGTGCCACATGCTGTGTGCGCCGAGAATGAACGGCTCGTGGGCGAGCTCCTCCAGGCGGATACTCCGGCGCTGTGCCAGGGGATGATGCTCGCTGACCGCAGCAATGAAACGGTCGCGCTGGATAGGACGTGAGCACAGGCCTGGGGTCAGCACAGGCCCGGTGACGAAGCCGAAATCCAGATGGCAATCCGTCAGATCCTGTAGCTGTGATGCCGTTGAACCGAAGTGCAGGTCAAAGTGGATATCCGGGTGCAGCCGGCGAAAGTCATCCAGCAATGCCGGCAGTTCCCCGGTGATGGCAAAGTCGGTGTAGCCAATGGCAAGGCGTCCCAGCTCCCCCCGTCCCGCTCGCTGTGTCTTGAGCACCGCCTCGTCCAGATGGCGCAGGATCTGGCGACTCTCCTCCAGCATGACGCGTCCGGGCTCGGTCAACCTGACCTGGCGGTTGTTGCGTAGCAGCAGGGTCTCGCCGATGGCCTCTTCCAGCTGAGCAATGGTGCGGCTGAGAGCAGGCTGTGCAACGTTGAGCCGCTCAGCGGCATGACGAAAGTGCAGGCAGTCAGCCACGGCGACAAAAGCGGAGAGATGGCGAAGTTCTATGCGCATTGATGCCTCATCGGTATCGCATGAAACCTAATTGATATTATACGAGCAACGACGGTGGTCCTAGGCTGAGAACATCCGCTTCACTTCCAATAACAACCGTCGGGTGACTCCATCATGCAAGATTCCTTTCACGGGGTAACTGCCTTTGCGCTGCTGGCCTTGATGCTATGGCTTGGCAGTCAGCTGCGCAGCCGCCTTGGCTGGCTGCGAGCCTCGCTGGTTCCCGCCAGCATTGTCGGTGGTCTGCTGGGTTTCTTGGCGCTGTCGCTGGGCCTGCTGCCTGGCTATGAGCCAGGAGATTTCACCGCGCTGACCTTTCACTTTTTTACCCTGAGCTTCATGTCCTTGTGCCTGACCGGAAGCGGGCGCCAGAGCGAGGCCGGCGGTGGCAGCATCTTTCGCGGCGGCATGTGGATGACCCTTGCCTGGAGCATCAGCCTGGGCCTTCAGGGCGTGATCGGTTTCCTCGTGGTCAGCGGCTACGACGCGGTGACCGGCAGCGAGATCAGCGCCTTTCTCGGTGCCATCGTCACCCATGGCTTCACTCAGGGGCCCGGACAGGCGCTGACCTACGGCACTATCTGGGAGAGCGAGTACGGCATCGCCAATGCCGCCCAGGTGGGACTTATCTATGCCTCGCTTGGATTCCTGATGGCCTTCGCACTAGGCGTGCCGTTGGCGCGACGCTATCTGTCCAAGGGACTGAACGCCAACCGCGCCTCACGCCTGGACGACAACTTCCGTCGCGGCTTCTTCACCCGTGCCGGCGAGGCGGCCGACGCGACCTCCTTGCCATCGATGGGGCGCATGATCTCCCACCCTGGCAATCTGGACTCCCTGGCCTATCACCTTGGTCTGCTGGCGATTGCCTATGTCGTCACGCACCTCTGGCTGACCTTTATCCAGGGGGTGATCGGTGACGCCACACCCTTCGGCATCAACGTGGGGGTGCTGTTCAGTCACAACCTGTTCTTCCTGCACGGTCTGGGCGTCTGCGTGCTGATGCGTATGCTCATTGACCGTCTTGGCCTCGCTCATCGGGTCGATGATGAGACGCTCAAGCGGATTACCGGCAGTTCGGTGGACTTCATGGTGGTGGGCACCCTGATGAGCATCCAGTTTGCCGTGCTTTACGCGCTGCTGGTGCCCATCCTGCTGGTCACGCTGGCCGTCACCTTGTCGACGCTGCTGGGGTGTCTGGTCATGGGGCGGCTGAGCGGCGAGCTAGGACCGGAGCGAACCGTGACGTCCTTTGGCTGCTGCTGTGGTTCCACCGGTACCGGGCTGCTTCTGCTGCGAATGATGGACGCCGACTTTTCCACCTCCGTGCCCAAGGAGCTGGCCTTCTTCAACCTGGCCATCGTGCTGGCGACGCTGCACCTGCTGATGATCTTCGCGCCGATCGCGCCGTCTCTGGGGGCAGGCACTTATCTGCTGGCCTTTGGTGGCACGGCGCTGGCCCTGGTCGCCTGTATCCCGCTGATGCTGATGTGGGGCCGCCACGGGCGAGATAGTTCGCCATCGTCAGGTTGGGCCGCCAGCGTCGACCAACCTGCATACACCAGCTCACCCGCCAGCCTTTCATCGACCGTGACCAAGGGAGCGTCTCGCTCATGAGTATCGTTGTCTATCCTGCTCGCCGCGTGCTGACCATGAATCCATCCCAGCCCCGGGCCACCCACGTCGCCGTGCACGATGACCGAATCCTGGCGGTGGGCGGCGCCGAGGATATGCCGAGCCATGCCCGCACCGATGATCAGTTTGCCGACAAGGTGATCCTGCCGGGCTTCGTGGAAGGCCACAGCCATGCCCTGGAAGGCGCGATGTGGGACTACCTGTACCTTGGATTCTTCCCGCGCCAGGATCATCTTGGCCAGCAATGGAGCGGCCTTGAGACCATCGCCCAGGTGCAGCAGCGCCTGCGCCAGCATGCGGCCACGTTGGACGAGGGGGAGCCGCTGATCGCATGGGGGTTCGACCCGGTCTACTTTCCAGGGCAGCGACTGAGTCGTCGAGAGCTGGATGAGGCCGTCGCAGACCGGCCGCTAGTGATCCTCCACGCCAGCTTTCACAGCATGACGGTTAATAGTGTGATGCTGGAGCTGAGCGGGATCGAGCAAGGCCCGAGGGTGGAAGGGGTACGACTGGATGACCAGGGACGGCCAAACGGTGAGCTGCAGGAAATGGCGGCCATGTTCGTGGTGTTCGATGCCATCGGCAATAACCTGTTCAATGCGGTGGCCTCGCCTCAGGCGCTCAAGCGATACGGCGATATTGCCAGTGCCTGTGGCGTGACCACCATCACCGATCTTTACAACCCGATGACCGACGAGGCCATCGAGGCCATGCGGGAGGCGACCCAGGCCGCCGATTTCCCGGTGCGGCTGGTGCCTGCCATGGGGGTATTGGGTTGGTCGGCGGAGGAGGGGATCGCGCGTCTACAGCGTGCCAAGACCTACAGTCATGACCGACTGGTGTTCGGCCCGGCCAAGCTGATGACAGATGGCTCGATTCAGGGCTACACCGCCCGCCTGAAATGGCCCCACTACCATGACGGCCACGCCAATGGCATGTGGAATGCCGACCCCGCCGCCTTGACGGAGCTGGTACAGGCGTACCATCAGGCGGGATTGCAGCTGCATATCCATACCAATGGAGATGAGGCCGTCGAACTGATGCTGGAGGCTCTGACCCAGGCGTTGACGCTGTGGCCGCGCCCCGATCATCGCCATACCCTGCAGCACTGCCAGGTCATCGACCACGCCCAACTGAGACGGGCTGCCCGGCTGGAGCTGTGTCTCAACATGTTCGCCAACCACATCTACTACTGGGGCGACATCCACTTGGAGCGCACGCTGGGGCCTTCTCGCTGCCAGCGACTGGAGCCACTGGCGTCTGCGCGACGCCTGGGCATCATGACCGCGATCCATAGCGATGCGCCGGTGACTCCTTTGGGGCCACTGTTTACTGCCTGGTGCGCGGTGAACCGCACCACCGCCAGCGGCCGTCGGCTTGGTGAGCAGGAGGCCGTCAGCGTTGAGGCCGCCCTTGAGATGATCACCCTGGGTGCCGCCTTCACCCTGGGGATGGATGATCGCGTGGGCAGCCTGGAAGTGGGCAAGTTTGCCGACATGGCCGTGCTGGATCAGGACCCGCTTGAACAACCGGCCGAAGCCCTGCGAGACATCAGGGTACATGCCACCATGCTGGGCGGGCGTATCCACCAACGCAAGGCAAGCCACACAGGATGAAGGTTGCTGACTCCGTCGCTGGCGACAGGGTGCCCGGCAAAGGGCAAGAGAGCGCGATGGATACGGCCGCCTGCAATGGGCATCAACAAAGGTAGATGAGATGGTCCATGACGATCTGGCAAGTGGTCCCATGGGGGCTGAGAGGATAGAAGGGGCTGAGGGAATAGTTCGGACTGAGGGAATAGTGCGGGCTGAGGCAATGGAAGCCGCCAGGGACAGCCTTGAGCCCGCAAGCATCCGTCCGCGGGGCTCAGCGCAGCGCAGTGCCCTCGAGGCGGTTCCGGTCACGGTCATCGCCGGTTTCCTGGGGGCAGGCAAGACCACCTACATCAATCGACGCCTGGCGGCGGGTGACGTGGTGGATGCGCTGATCCTGGTCAACGACGTCGGCAAGGTCAATGTGGATGTGGCATCGATCGATTACCGGGACGATCGCGTGCTGTCGTTGGCCAATGGCTGCGTCTGCTGCACCCTGGGCGGGACCCTGGCAGAGCAGCTGTCCCAGGCGTTGCGGCTGAAGGCCAGGCCCAGTGAGATACTGATCGAGGCCAGCGGTGTCGCCAACCCTTGGCGCATCGGCGACATCGCTCGACTGGCGCCGGGCTTGAGCCTTTCCGATACCGTGGTGCTGGTCGATGCCAGCCAGGCCCGGCGCCTGGCCCAAGACGTTCAGGTCAGTGACCTCTGGCACGCTCAGTTGTCGTCGGCGCGGCGCTTGTTGGTGAATCGTCTACCTCGGGACGAAGAGGATAGAGAACGCCTGCTGGCCTGGTTGGGAAAGCTGGCGCCAGGAGCCACCCTGGTATCGGAAACCGGGGCCTGGGACGATGGCGATGTCGCCGCTCAGTCATGTGGCGGCGCTGACAGCCAGCTTGACCGCACGATGGCGGGGTCTTCTGAGCATCCGGCGGGCGCCGACGCGTCAGGGGGCCACACAGATCACTCCGGGCTGAGGCAGCGTACCCTGCACTTCACCGGAGCGGTGGCGGCCGATCGACTGGTGACGGTGCTGGAGCGCTACCGCGATTGCCTGTATCGGGCCAAGGGCTTTCTCAGGCAGGCCGCGGGCGAAGGTGGCTGGTACAGCCTCCAATACAGCGGATCGCGAGGTCGTTGGCACCCCCATGGCCGTCCGGTGACTGGAGCGGTGTTGGTCTGTATCGGCCGCCAGAGCGAGGCATTTGACGGTCTGATCAAGGAGATTGAACAGCTCGAAGAGCCGCTTGAACATCTGATCGACCACCCATAGATCGCCACGCGGCCAGCCCGCCAGGGGACACCTGCATCAATGGCTGCGCCGCCGATTCGCTGCGTCGCGGGCGCCTAGCGCCTCATACCGCTTGGCTGGTGTATTCAGCGCTGCCCTAAGGGGCGATGGTGTGTGGAGCCGACGCTTAAGCGGATGTGCGTTCAGCCGCGATGCACCGGCGTACTTGCCTCTTGCCGCAGTGAGGGCAGCAGTGAGGCCAGACGCTCGATGCCGGCTTCGATGCGTGACTCGTCGATGGCAGAAAAACCCAGGCGCAGCGTGGGACGTGTCGGCTGGGTAAGGAAATGCACGTCTCCCGCTTCAAACAGCACGCCTTGCTCCTGGGCCAGACGCTTGAGCAGCCCGACGTCGGTGCTCTCGGGCGCTTCCAGCCAGAAACACGAGCCGCCAAAGGTGGAGCGGATCTGGAACTGAGGAAGGTGCGCTTCCAGGGCATCCCGCATCAAGTGCCAGCGACGTTGATAGGTCTGGCGTATCTGGCGCAGCAGAGCGTCGTGATAGCCCCGGTCGAGAAACAGCGCCACACTGCGCTGATTGTTGGTCGCTGGATGGCGAAGCATGAGGCGACGCAGGGCGCGCGCTTCAGCGATGAAGGCAGGGGGCGCCACCATGTAGCCGAGCCTCAAGCCAGGCGCCAGCGTCTTGGACAGACTCCCCACATAGATGACCCGACCGCTGGTATCCAGACTCTTGAGGGCGGGGGTCGGGTTGTCGATGAAGTTGGTCTCGCTCTCGTAGTCGTCTTCTATCACCAGGAAATTGTCGTGGTCGGCGCGTTCGAGCAGCTGTCGGCGACGCTCCAGCGGCAGGGTGACGCCGGTAGGGGATTGATGGCTAGGCGTCACATAGGCCAGATGGCAGCCGGCAAGTCGGTCATCGATCACCAGCCCCTGGTCGTCCACGTCCACCGCCAGAATATCGTCGGTAAAGGTGCGCGCAATGTTGACCATGTCGACGTAACCGGGGTTTTCCATGGCAAAGCGGCGCTGTGGCCCCAGGGTCAGCATCGCGCTGATCCACAGCGCCTGCTGCGCGCCCACCGTCACCAGGATTTCCTCGGGTCGTGCCCAGACGCCGCGGCGTGGCAGCAGGCGTTGATGAATCTGTTCGACCAGCAAGGGGTCGTCTTCACTCAGGTGGTCGGCAGACCAGCGGCGAATCGCCGGCACGCTCACCGAGTCACGACTGCACTCGCGCCAATGCTGGGTAGGGAAGAGGTTGGGATCGATCTGACCGTAGAGGAATGGGTAGTCGTAGTCGAGCCAGTCGGTCGGCTTGGTGATGCAGGGCTGCTGGGCGAGCCGGCGCGTCAGCAGTGATTCCCAGGGCAGCTCGGGTGCGGCCGCAGTGCGTGCGGCAGCGTGATTGTCGGCCCCGGTGGCGGCAACGCGCCCGGCCAGAATGTCAGGATTGACGAAGTAGCCGCTGCGTTCTCGGGCCACCAGATAGCCATCATCCAGCAGCTGGTCATAGGCCAGCATGACAGTATTGCGCGCGACGCCCAGCTCCTTGGCCAGGCGCCGGCTAGAGGGAAGCGCTTCTCCAGTAGGCAGATGGCCTTCGATGATCGCGCGGGCGATCTGCTCGCGCAGCTGGCACTGCAGGCTTTCCTTACGGTCGGCGTTGAGTCGAAACAGGGGGGCGCTCATTCCGCTGGTGCATTCCTGATAGTCATTATTGGCATTGTGGGGCGACGAAGAGATTCGCTACCGCTGCTTACGATCCTACAGACAACGCACGCTGTCGAGAGGAGCCGGGGGGCTGGCCCAAACGATGGCGGCGCGTTGGTCCTATGGGGTGCGCGTTTGTCGATAGAGAGTAAGCATCATGGTGAGGCGGCGAAGCCAACATGCCGCCGACCGCCCCTGAAATGAAACACCCGACACAATATTCCGCTCGATGCGGTACAACAATGATGGGAGTTCCTCATGCATTACCAGGCACCCTATACGCACCCCAAGTCCTCACGCGTTCTGCCGCGCGGGCTGGTTACCGGCTTGTCACTGGCGCTGCTGAGCGCTGGGACCACTGTCCATGCGGCGACCTGGAAGATGGCGCTGGGTGATGCCGCCGGTGGCACCCAATATGAGCTTGGATCGACCTTTGCCACCCTGATCGAGGAAAAGTCAGGGGGTGAGATCAACGTCGACCTGTTCCCCAACGGTCAGCTTGGCAGCGAGCAAGATACGGTCAACAACGCCAGCATGGGGCTGCTCGACCTGTCGGTGCTGGCGATCAACAATATCACCCCCTTTTCGCCAACGGTGGGGGTAATGACACTCCCCTATGTCATTCAGAGCCCCGAAGATGCCCGCACCCTGACCCAAGGCGCGATCGGCCAGGAAATGGTGGAGAACACCATTCGCGATGCTGGCGTGCGCATCCTCGGTTGGGCCTATTCGGGATGCCGACGGCTGACCAATTCGTCCCATCCGGTAGCAACCCCGGACGATCTGGATGGGCTGGTCATTCGCGTGCCCAAGAACGAGATCATGATCGCGGCCTATCAGGCCTGGGGCATCAACCCCAATCCTCTGGCCTGGTCGGAGACCTTCACGGCGCTGCAGCAGGGCGTGGTCGACGGTCAGGACAATCCCTACATCACCATTGATGCGATGAAGTTCTACGAGGTCCAGGATCATGTGACCGACAGCTGCTATGTGTTCTCCATGGAGCCGCTGATCATCAGCGAAGGCAAGTTCCAGAGCCTGTCCGAGGAACAGCAGCAGTGGGTGTTGGCAGCGGCTCAGGAGGCCACCGACCACAGCTATGACTACCTGCTTGCCCAGGAAGACGCCATCAAGACGCGCCTGGTAGAAGAGCACGGCATGGAAATCACCGAGCCTGCCGATGGCGAACAGGCCTGGATCGAACAGGCCACTGCCATCTGGCCCGACTTCTACGACAGCATTGGCGGCAAGCAAAAACTGGATGCCGCCCTGGCCGCTCTAGGACGTGACCCCGCTCCCTGAATAGCGTCCCTCGCCTGAATGTCCTTGAACCCTCCTGGTGCCCGGTGTCGGGCACCATGGCCGCCGACTCCACTGGCAGGGGCGGCGGCGACTGCTCGGAGGTCGTCGTGATGAAATGTGTCTGGAAGATGGTGGACAATCTCGAGAACTGGCTGTGTCAGTTACTGCTGGTGACCTTTGTTGTTCTCCTTTTCGCGCAGATTCTGCTGCGCAATCTGTTCAGCTACTCGCTGCCCTGGGCCGATGAGCTGGCGACCTACGCCTTTGTCTGGTTTGCCTATCTGGGCGCGGTGTACGCCGCCAAGAAGTCTGCCCATAACCGGGTGACGTTTCAGTTTCGCTTCCTGCCCAGGTGGGTGGGGCTTGCCTGTGGTGTGCTGACCGATCTGATCTGGGTCGGCTTCAATCTGGTGTTCATCTGGCTGAGTTACGACTTCGTGTTCCATCGGATGAACGACTTCTGGAAATCCCAGACCCTTGGGGTGCCGATGAAGGTGTTCTACCTGATCCTGCCGCTGGCATTCGTGCTCATGACGCTACGTATCGTGCAGAACAACTATGTGCGCTTTGTTCAGCATCGGGAGCCGGAAGACCCGGAGGCCGAAGCCATTGAGGAAGCACGGATGGCCGCACTGTCACCCTCGGCCGAGGAGAAGTAGCGATGGAGACCAGCCTGATCTACGTGCTATTTGGCGTGTTCTTTCTGCTGCTTCTGCTGGGGGCTCCGATTACGGTGTCGCTGGGTGTCGCCGCCCTGGCGACGTACCTGTGGCTGGGGGAAAACCCCATGGCCTTCGTCCAGATTGCCTTTACCTCGGTAGGCTCATTTCCGTTGATGGCATTGCCAGCCTTCATACTGGCGGGAGCATTGATGGAGGCTGCAGGCATATCCCGACGCCTGGTCGATATCGCGGAAGCCTTCGCGGGTCCGGTGACGGGGGGGCTTGCCGCCGCCACGGTATTTGCCTGCATGTTTTTCGGGGCCATCTCCGGATCGGGGCCCGCCACCACCGCTGCCGTGGGCATGCTGATGATCCCTGCCATGGCCAATCGTGGTTATGACCGCGGCTATGGTTCCGCCATCACCGCCTCGTCCGGTGGCTTGGGAGTGGTCATTCCGCCGTCGATTCCGATGGTGATCTTCGGGATTTCGGGCATGGGGCTGCAGCCCCCCGCCGAGGCCGTGGCGCAGCATGGCGCCTTCCAGAGTCTGTCGATTCCGAAGCTGTTCATCGCCGGTATCGTGCCCGGCATGGTCATTGCCGGTTGCCTGTTGACCATCAACTATGTGATCTCCAGACGCCGTGGCTATTCGGGGCTCAGTGATACCTGGTCCTGGGAGACCATTGGCCGCAGTCTGAAGCGCGGTGTGTGGTCGATTCTGGCACCGCTGATCATTCTGGGAGGTATCTACAGTGGACTCTTTACCCCCACGGAATCCGCCGTGGTGGCCATTGCCTACACCCTGATCGTCGGCATCTTCCTGCACCGCGAGCTGAAATGGAAACCCACGCTGAAGACCCTGGAGACGACTACCTGGATCACTGGCCGGGTGCTGCTGATCCTGTTCACCGCGACCGTCTTTGGACGACTGCTGGTCGAGCAGCGGGTTCCTGCCATCATTGCCGAGGGCATGCTGGGATTGACCGACAATCTGTATCTCATCTGGGCCATGGTGATCGCCTTCCTGCTGTTTGTCGGCATGTTCATGGAAACCCTGGCGGCCATCATGATCCTGACGCCCGTTCTGCTGCCCATCATGTACATGCTGGGCATGGATCCGGTGCATGTGGGCATCGTAGTGGTGTGCGCACTGGCCATCGGCTTCCAGACGCCGCCTCTGGGGGAGAACCTGTTCGTAGCGTCAGGTATCGGAGGATCGTCGATCGAGGAAATTTCGCTGAAGGCGCTGCCATTTGCCGCCGCATCGGTATTCGCGCTGTTCCTGATTGCCTACTTCCCGGCACTGTCGCTGTGGCTACCCGGGCTTCTTGGCTATTGACGTCGTGCAGGTGCCGCCGGGTCATGGCGGCGTCGCGGGCGCCAGTGTGAGTGTCGCCCTCTGAACTAGCCCTCTGAACTCGCCCTCTGAACCTCGCCGGGAACCGCCACGCCAGCGTCCCGGCCTGACACCCCATAGAGAGGTTGCCATGCCTACCACCATCTCACGTGTGCTGTGTTGCCTTGGGCTCAAGGATGACTGCCGTCAGGTCCTGGCCCATAGCCTCAGCCTCGCCAGCGCCTGCCAGGCAGAGGTTCACGTGTTGCACGCCGTCAAGTCACTCTCGGACGATGTGATGCAGACCCTCAAGGCCAACATTCGCGAACGACGCACTCTGGATGCGTTGATGGAACAGCGACGCGAACAGGCGGCACAGCGCCTAGATGAGTTTATCGAGGCGCTGCAGCAGGACTGGCTGGGGAGTTACCCGGCAGACAGCGAACTAAGCGGCCGACAGCGCGGTGACAAGGTATCCGCCGACTCGCCGAGCCACATGAGCCTGATCACCGCTCGTGCCGTGGTGGAGGGATATCCGGCGTCGGAAATCATCCGTTATGCCACCCGACATGATTGCGACATGATCGTCATGGCCACCAATAAACGGGGGTTCAGCGCGTCCTACGCCGGCAAGGTCACCAAGGGCGTGATCAAGCGTGCCAGCGTTCCAGTGGTGGTGGTGCCACCGGTGTGATCCTGTGGAAACAACCTGTTTAAAGAGCTCGTTAAAAAAGCCCTTTAAAAGAGCCCGGTGCAGCGTCACGTCTCGTCACGTCGCGCAGCGTCGGGCTCTTCATGTCGTCGAGCCCAGGGCCTCTCAAGATGAGACGCTGCTGGACCGCTTCTCAGCGCTGAAACGTTTCTTGCAGCTGGCCGGCGATACGGCGCATCAGCGGGGCCCACTCCATCAGCGAATCAATGGTGTGGCGCAGTCGCGGGGCGTGAATGGCGAGCGTCGCCTGGATACGGCCCGCTGTGTCGTAGATGGGCACTGCGATAGCCACCATGCCCTGAATAAACTCTTCGTTGTCGGTGCTCAGCTCGTTGGCGGCGATGTTCTCAAGGCGGCGTTCGAGTTCGTCGGCGTCGGTGGCGGTGTAGGGCGTGTAGGCCTCCAGCGGCAAGTGCTTGAGCAGCTGGCGGCGTTGGTTGGCGCCCATCAGGGCAAGAAACAGCTTGCCGCTGGCGGTGCAATGCAGTGGGATGCGAGAGCCCGGGGGCAGCTGGATGCGTACCGGCCAGTTGGTCTCCACCCGTTCGTAGTAGAGCACCTCGTGACCCTCCAGCAGGGTCAGGTTGCAGGTCTCGTTGACGTCTTCGGCGAGACGCTTGAGCAGCATCCGGCGCGGAGCCTTCAGGCTCTCGTTGGCGAGGACCCCCATGGCCATCTGATGCAGGCGATCTCCCGGCAGCAAGTGACGGCCCTCTGGGTCCCGCACGATCAGATCCTGTTCCTCGAGCTGCTTGAGCAGTCGGTGGAGCGTCGGCTTGGGGATGTCCAGCTGTCGTTCCAGGTCGGCGGCACTGACGCCATGCACGGCGGTGGCGATGCTCTCGAGCAGCATCAGACCCCGTTGCAGCGTGGAATTGGTCGTGTTGCGGGAGCTGTCGTTGGTCGGCATAGGCGATCCTTGGCGACGTCGAAATGAAAAACCTGACGTTCATGATAACGCGGCAAGCCCGGAGAGGCTTGCCGCGTCAGCGTGCACCGGTTCAAGCGATGTCATCCCACCAGCATCAGCGACAGGGCAGGCCATAGCGAGATGGCAATCCAGCAGCTGATCAACGCGATAAAGTAGGGAATAACGAACTTCACCAGTCTGAGGTAGGGAATGCCGGTGATACTGCTGGCGACGTACAGGTTGAGACCGAAGGGCGGCGTGACGAAACCGATGGCGGCACCGACCAGGAAGATCACGGCGAAGTGTATCGGATCGACCCCCGCATTCTGGGCGATTGGCGCAAGAATCGGGGCCAGGATGATGGTCACCGGCAGACTCTCGAGAATCATGCCCGCCAACAGGATCATCAGCATGCATGCGCCGAGGATGACGTAGTAGTTGCCCAGCCCGCTGAGCAGGGTCTCCAGCGCCTGCCCCGCACCCAACACCGACAGAAGCTGCTGCATGACCACCGAGATGGCGATCAGCGGTGCCAGCATGCCGGCGATCTGGCCGGAGCGCAGCATGATCGACGGCAGTGCCGTAAAGCGGATCTCGCGGGTGATCAGCAGCCCGGCAATCAAGGTGAAACCGACCGTGATCGCTGCCGCCTCGGTGGGCGAGAACTTGCCCGAATAGATGCCGTACAGCACCACCCCGATAGTCGCGAAGCCCAGGTAGGCGCGGCGTGCGAAGCGAGCGCTTTCTCCGCCCTTGAAGGGAATCAGCGTGCCCCAGCCGTGGCGCCGTGCGACCAGGTGGCAGGCCACCATCATGCCCAGCACCATCATCGCTCCGGGAATCATCCCGGCGATGAACAGATCGCTGATCGACAGGTTCATCATGAAGCCGTAGACGATAAAGATGATCGAGGGGGGGATGATGATACCTACGGTGCCGCCAGAGGCCGCGGTGGCCGCCGAAAAGCGCTCGTCATAGCCGTTCTTGACCATCTCAGGCTGCATGATGGAGCCAATCGTGGCCGTTGTACCGGCGTTGGATCCCGAGATCGCCGCAAACAGGCCGCAGGCGCCCAGGGTCGCCATGCCCATGCCGCCGCGCAGCCAACCCAGTACCGAGTAGGCAAAGTCGGACAGCCGCTTGGCAATGCCCGCGGCATTGATCAGGTCGCCGGTAAGGATAAACAAGGGAAGCGCCAACAGCCCGAAGAAGCTGAGCCCCTGGAACAGGGTGACGCCGACGTTGGCGAGGGTGAAGTCGATGATCAGGCTGGTGCCGACCACCCACAGCCCGATCACCAGAAAGATCGGGACCCCCAGCAGAAAGATCGTGGTACAGCCCGCCGTGACCAGGCCAATAAGCATGCCGTCAGTCATCACGCTTCTCCTAGTCCATGATGGACGGTTGCAGGTTGAAAGGTTCGCCTCGGCGGAAACGTGCGACGTCGGTCGCCAGATTCTGGAGGACGCGGTAGATGATCAGCACCCAGGCCAGCGGCGTGGCCAGGTAGAACCACCACTGCATGACATTGTCGGTGCCAGGCACAATGGCGAAGTTCATGTGCGCCAATTGCACTTGGATGAGGGTGAAATGGATGACCAGGGCGCCGAAGGCGATCCACAGCACCGCATCGAGGACCTGACAGGCGAACTGGCCTGAGTAGGGCAGGCGCATGCGAATCTCGTTGAGCGAGAGGTGGGTACGCTGCTTGACGTTGAGCGACGCGCCGAACCAGGTCAGCCACAGGAACAGCAGCACCGGAATACTGGTACTCCAGGGGGCTTGCAGGCTGAAGAAGAAGCGGCGGATGACCTCGACGAAGATGATGCCTGCCATTCCGCTGTAGGACACCAGAATGATGACCTTCTCCAGGTTGGCATCGATCCACTTCAGAGGCAGCAGCCAGGCGGGAGTCGAGCGGTTGGCGACGTCAGACGACGTCGCCTCAGCCGCGGTGGCCTTGTGATCGGTCATTACGCCCTCCACCAGCGCTTCGGCGCTACATTGACAGCCGCCATATCGCGGGGGATTTCGCGAGCAATGGTGTGAATCTCCTGGTAGATATCGATGTCGCCCGCCCAGCCATTCAAGCGCTCACGCCATTGCTCCCAGGGGCCCGGGTTGAACTCTGGCGCACATAGCTGCTCGGCCTGGGCGCGAATCTCATCGGATAGCGGCGCGACTCTCACATTGTTTTCTGCAAAGACGGTGCCCGCGGCAGGGTGTTCACTGGCGCCGACAATCTGGTAGCGACCGGCCTCGTTCATGCCCTGGGTAAAGATCTGCGCGGTATAGGCAGATTCCATCACTTGCTGCTGAAGTTCTGCGCCGAGGCTTTCGAACTTGGACAGATTCATGGCGGTATGCTCGGTGCCCGCAAAGAAGCGCAGGTCGACCGCTTGGGAGACCACCGGCGCCATGCCCGCGTAGGCCACCGCACTCATCCAGGTTTCCGCGCCATCCAGCAGCCCCTGCCGCAGTCCGTCCAGGGTCTCTTCCCAGGCCACCGGAACCGGATTGAGACCAAGCTGTTCCATGGCGATACGACCGAGCTGAGTGCCTGTCACCCGGTTCTTGGTGCCTTGCAGCACTTCCAGGCTGTCGACCAGCGGACGGTCCGCCCAGCTCTGGCCCATCATCAGTCCGCGCAGGTCGCAGTGGGTGAACAGGAACTGCAGGTTGTGGCGCTGGCGCATCGGTTCGCGCAGTAAGGCCTCGCTGCGGTGGTCGTAGAAGAAATGGAACATCGAGGCGACGCTCGGGAACATGTAGGCGAAGTCCAGCACGTTCAGGTAGGGCGCGCCGCCGGCGGAATTCTGGGTCGATGCCGAGAAGATGTCGACGATGCCCTGTTGTGCCTTGCTGACACAGTCGAGCTGGTTGCAGACCTCGTTGGACCCCATGAATTCGACGCGAATAGCGCCGTCGGTGCGCTCCTCGAGGTCCCGGGCAAAGAACAGCTGACCGGATTTCTGAATATCCAGGTTGCGCTCATTGAAGCCGGAGGCGCCGAAGCGTAGCTGGAACTTTGGCTCGCTGGCGTAGCGGCGCTGCTGCTCGGACTCCGCGGCGCGGGCAAGACTCGATGCGGTCAGGCCCGCGCCGAGGCCGCTGGCGGCCAATAGGGTAGACGTCATGCCGAAGCGACCGGAGATGTTGAGGAAGTCACGGCGAGACAGACGTGAGGGGAGAAGGCGTGAACTCATGTGTTGCTCCCAATGTTGTGGTTGGTGTCGGGATGCAGAAGGAGGCAGGCCATGGCGGGGCAATGCCTCCGGGCCGTTTTTCGGCCTTGACCACACCATAGATCGCCTTTTGGGTGTTGGCAATAAAATTGATTCTATTTGTCTCGATGTTGATATTTTTAGAAATGGGTCTACGATGTTTTGAGACAAAACGTCTCGTTTGAGTGAGAGCCATGACAACGACAACACCATCGTCAGACGTCTTCGACTACATCGTCGTGGGAGCCGGTTCCGCCGGCTGCGTACTGGCGAACCGTCTCAGCGAAGACCCGGAGGTTTCCGTACTGCTGCTGGAGGCAGGGGGATCGGACTGGAACCCTTGGATTCACGTGCCGGTAGGCTACTTCAAGACCATGCACAACCCGGCGACCGACTGGTGCTACCTGACGGACCCGGATGACGGCATCGATGGTCGGCGGCTGCAGTGGCCCAGGGGCAAGGTCCTGGGGGGATCGAGCTCGTTGAACGGTCTTCTCTATATAAGAGGGCAGCGTCAGGACTATGACGACTGGGCGGCCATGGGCAACCAGGGGTGGGATTACGCCTCGGTGCTGCCCTATTTCAAGAAGTCCGAGTGCCAGGAGCGCGGGGCCAATGCCTTTCATGGCACCGATGGGCCGCTCAAGGTGTCAGACCTGCGACTGCGTCGCGAGATCGCCGAGCGCTTTATCGAGGCCGCCAAGGCGGCGGGTATCCCCGAGAATCAAGACGTCAATGGCGAGACCCAGGAAGGAGTCGGCTACTTCCAGCAGACATCGTACAAGGGCTTTCGCTGCTCCACGGCCAAGGCATTCCTGCGCCCCGCGTTGAAGCGCCCCAACCTGACCCTGGTCAAACGGGCCCATTGCCAGCGCCTGCTGCTGGAAGGAAAGCGGGTGGTCGGCGTCGAGTACCGCCAGGGCAATGTGCTTCGTCAGGCCAGCGCTACTCTTGAGGTGCTGCTGTCGTCGGGTGCCATAGGCTCGCCGCAGATCCTGCAGTGCTCGGGTATCGGTGACCCACAGCACTTGGCCGATGTCGGCGTCGACTGCCTTCACGAGTTGCCTGGTGTGGGGGAGAACCTGCAGGACCATCTGCAGATTCGCCTGGTGTTCAAGACGCGTTGCCGAACGCTCAATGATGAGGTGCGCCATCCACTCAAGAAGCTGGCGGTGGGCACCCAGTATGCGCTGACCCGCACCGGGCCGCTGACCCTGGCCGCCAGTCAGGTGTGCATTTTCACCCAGTCGCGGGAAGGGCTGGACCGCCCTGACATCCAGTTTCATATGCAGCCGCTGTCCGCCGACAAGCCGGCGGAAGGGGTGCATCCGTTCTCGGCCTTCACCTCATCGGTGTGTCAGCTCAGGCCGACGAGTCGCGGACGCATCCGTATCACCAGTCCGGACCCGGCGGTCTATCCCTCCATCCAGCCCAACTACCTGAGCACCGATGAGGACTGCCGAGTGGCAGTAGACGCCATCAAGGTCGCCCGGCGTATCGCCGAGCAGGCTCCCCTCGCCGATGTGATTACTGACGAGTACGTGCCTGGACGTGCCTATCAAAGCGATGAGCAGTTGCTGGACGCCGCTCGCCGCTATAGCCAGACCATCTACCACCCGGCGGGCACCTGCAAGATGGGCAACGACCCACTGGCGGTGGTGGATGATCGCTTGAAGGTGCATGGGCTCCAGGGGATCAGGGTCGTCGACGCTTCGATCATGCCCATCATCGTGTCGGGGAATACCAATGCACCGACCATCATGATCGCCGAACGCGCGGCGGACATGATCAAGGCCGACCGCCAGACAAGGACGCAGGTCGCCTGAGTACGGCGCGCCGCCAGGACGTCTAGCTGGACTCATGCAAGGCCCGGCGCTGGTCCTAACTCCACCGCAGCGCCTGGGACAGCATGTGCTGCATGCAGTGCCGGCCGCAGCGGCCCCCGTATTGCTCACACCATGAAGACGCTGCCACGACGTGGCGATATCAACGACAACAGAGGACACGTCATGTCCCAGCCAACGACCCACGCCCCGAGCGACGCCCCAGACAGTGGGTGGAGGCGGCATCTGGAGCCCGCCAGGGCGCGTATGCCCGGCGTACTGATCTGTATCACCATCGCCCTCGCGACGACCTTCATCGCCGATCACTATGGTGGTCCAACCCTGCTGTACGCGCTGCTGTTCGGCATGACGCTGCACTTTCTCAGCGAGCAGGGCCCCTGTCTGCTGGGCGTCGAGTTCGCGGCTCGCACCATCCTGCGCCTGGGCGTGGCCTTGCTGGGCGTGCGGATCACGCTGGAACAGGTGGCCGAGCTTGGCATCGGTCCGGTGGTAACGGTAGTGGCCGGGGTCATCCTGACCATCGTCGCGGGTGGGGTGCTGGCGCGGCTGCTTGGCCTGCGCAATGACCTGGGCCTGCTGACCGGGGGATCGGTCGCCATCTGCGGTGCATCGGCAGCCCTGGCGCTGTCGGCGGCGATGCCTCGTAACGAGGTGGCCGAGCGCAATACCATCCTGACGGTGGTTGGCGTGACCACGCTATCCACGGCGGCCATGGTGCTGTATCCGCTGCTGGTGGGAGCGCTGGAGCTGAGCGACACCCAGGCGGGTATTTTTCTGGGCGGCACGATACATGATGTGGCCCAGGTCGTCGGTGCCGGCTATATGATCTCGGACGAAACGGGCGATATCTCGACCTTCGTCAAGCTGCTGCGGGTCGCCATGCTGGTGCCGGCGGTGATGGTCTTCATGCTGCTGTTTCGGCGAGCCAGGATGGCGGAAGGCGGTGCGGATGGCGCCAAGGTCCCCATGTTCCCGAGCTTCCTGATTGCGTTTGTGGTGCTGGTACTGATCAATAGTCTCGGCGTGATACCCCCGGTGATGGTGGAGGGTATGACGGACCTGTCGCGCTGGTGCCTGGTGACGGCGATTGCCGCGCTGGGGATCAAGACGTCGTTTCAGAAGCTGGCCGTGGTGGGGTGGAAACCGGTCATTCTGATGATTGCCGAGACGCTGTTCCTGCTTGGCCTGGTGCTGGTGTGCCTGTATACCGGTATCGCGGAGTGGTGACCGTGGAGGCAGGCGTGGCAGACAACCTAGCCCCGGCAACTCCGGGGCTAGGTGGTATCAGCGCCGAGATGCGGCGATCAGGACGCCAGTGGCGGCATTGACGTGACGGGAAACGTCGGCGGGCCGCTATTGTCCAGCCTGTATCGCCGTCAGCGCAATCGTGTAGACGATGTCTTCGACCAGGGCGCCCCGTGACAGATCGTTTACCGGCTTGTTGAGGCCCTGCAGCATGGGGCCGATGCTGACCACCCGGGCACTGCGCTGGACCGCCTTGTAGGTGGTGTTGCCGGTATTGAGGTCAGGGAAGACAAACACCGTAGCGCGCCCTGCCACCGGCGAGTCCGGTGCCTTTTGCCGGGCCACGCTGGCGATCGCCGCAGCGTCATATTGCAGAGGACCATCGATGGGCAGGTGTGGGGCTTTCTGGCGGGCGATGCGGGTGGCTTCTCGGACTTTGTCAACGTCAGCACCGGTGCCTGACTCGCCGGTGGAATAGCTGATCATGGCGACCCTGGGCTCGATGCCGAAGGCCTCGGCGCTGGCCGCACTCTGCAAGGCAATCTCGGCCAGCGCGTCGGCGTCCGGGTCAGGATTGACCGCGCAGTCGCCGTAGACCACCACCTGATCGGGCAGCAGCATAAAGAAAACCGACGACACTTGAGCATATCCGGGGGCGGTCTTGATCAGCTGAAAGGCCGGTCGAACGGTGTTGGCGGTGGTGTGTATCGCCCCTGATACCAACCCATCGACCTCGCCTTCCGCCAACATCATGGTGCCCAGAACCACACTGTCGTGAAGCTGGGCCTCGGCGGTCAAGGGGGTCAGCTTGCCCTTGCGCCGTTCCACCATGGGGGCGATGAAGCGGCAACGTTCGCTGTCGGGGTCGAGAATCTGCAGATCATCGGGCAATTCCAGGCCGCGGGCCTTGGCCACTTCCACAATGGCCTGGCGCTTACCCAGCAAGACGCAGTTGGCGATGCCGCGGCGTTGGCACAGGATGGCTGCTTCCAGGGTGCGTGGCTCATCCCCTTCGGGCAGCACGATGCGCTGGCGCTTTTGCTGGGCCATGCTGACCAATTGATGGCGAAAGGCCGCTGGAGACAGTCGGCGCTGGGTCTCGTCGTCCATCAATGCCAGCAGCCATTCTCGATCGAGGTGATCCGCCACAAAGGCGCTGATGGCCTCCGCCCGTTCCTGGTCATCCACCGGAATCCCACCGGGGATGTCGGTCAGTTTGGCTACCGTGGTGAAGCTGTCGGTATCGACGGACAGGACAGGCAGGCCGGAGGATAGTGCTGGCTGGCAGACGTCGATCAGCTGCTTGCTGGGGGTTTCGCCGTGGGTTAGCAGGAGGCCCGCCAGGGGCACCCCGTTCATGGTGGCGAGGGCAGCAGCCAGCAGGGTGTCGTCGCGATCACCAGGGGACACGATGAGTTCGCCCGGGCGCAATGCATACAGCAGATGCTCGGCGCTGCGGGCACCCAGGGTGGTATGGGCGACGCGACGTCTATCAGCATCACCGTGATGCAGGATCCTGGCGCCGAGGGCGCGGGCCACATCCAGGGTCCGCGGCGCGGTCAGCGCGGCGCGATAGGGTACCGCGGCCACTACCGGCAGGCTCTGCTCGGATGCCGTGGCCAGTTGGTCCTGCCAGTGCTGGCGGTGGGCGCTGGCTTCACGATCACTGACGGAGGCCAGGGTCTGATCGCTGGCCGAGTCATCGCCGTCACTGGGCAGGCGCATCAGAATGGTGCCGAGGGTACGCCTGGAACCCACCGCGTCGATGCTCTGGCGATGGAAGGCCAGGCTCTTGGCCAGCTCCTTCAGGTCGCTCGTCTGGCCATCGGCGACCAGAATCACCTGGGCGTCCAGGGCGCTGGCAAGACGTACATTGAGATCCAGGGCGTAGGCGTTCTTGCGCAGGGGGCGAATGCCTTCCACGACGATGAAGGCCGGCCGCTTGCCGGTCGCCGGTTTGGCGACCCGTGAATGGCGTTCGACGGCAAGCTCAAGCAGACCGTCGCTGTCATTTCTGCCCAGGTAGTGCTCCACGTCTTCCCGGGGCACTGGACGAGGCGAGCCGATGCCCAGGGTGCTGGCGACCAGCGAGCGAGCCCTTTCGGCGCTGTTGCTATCGTCATCGATGCCCTCTGCCTGGCTGAATGGCTGCAGGAAGCCTGCCTCCAGGCCCAGGGTATCCAGTGCGCGCAGCATTCCCAGCGCCGCAGAGGTCAGGGCGACCCCCTCATCCACCGGGATCAACAGCAGGGTACGGGGTTGCAGGCTCATACGGCTTCCTCGGACCTGTCGGCCAGTGCCAGACGGGTGATCAGTGCTCGGGTCTGGCTGGCGATATAGCCTTCTTCATCGGTGGGAATGACGCGGATTTCCGGCGAACCGGACTCGCTGGCGTCATGGATGGCACCTTCGCTGCCGCGCGCAAGAGCGCTGTTGGCAGCGCTATCGAGATGCACGCCCAGCGCCTTGAGGTGGCCCAGCGTGCGGGCCCGAATCAGCGACGAGTTTTCTCCTATGCCGCCAGTGAAGGCGATGCCATCGACCCGAGGAAGCGCGCAGGCGAGACCGGCCAGGGTCTTGGCCAGGCGATAGCAGAACACTTCGATGGCCAGGGTCGCGCCGGGGTGTCCTGCGCCTGCGGCCTGCTCCAGCTCGCGCATGTCATTGGTCAGGCCAGATACGCCGAGAAGGCCGCTCTTCTGGTTGAGCAGCAGGTCAATCGATTCCAGCGACATCCCTAGCTGGCGGGCCAGATGGAGGTGCAGGCCCGGGTCGACGTCGCCACTGCGTGTGCCCATCACCAGCCCCTCCAGGGGCGTCATGCCCATGCTGGTATCCTGGCTTTCGCCTTCCCAGACTGCGGTTGCGGAGCAGCCATTGCCGAGATGGGCGATCAGCCAACCTCCGTGTCCCCGCTCGCTGACCTCGGCCAGGCGCTCGCTGACGTAGGCGTGACTGGAGCCGTGGAAGCCGTAGCGCCGGATGCCGTGGCGCTGATACAGGTCTTCGGGAATCGCATAGCGGTAGGCGTGGGCCGGCAGGGTCTGGTGGAAGGCGGTATCGAATACCGCCACCTGGGGCAGGTGCTCGAACAGACGTCGGGTGGCGGTGATGCCATCCAGGTTGGCCGGGTTATGCAAGGGTGCCAGGCTGACGGTCTGGCGAATGGTGCGGACTACCGTGTCGTCCAGCAGCGTGGCGCAGGTGAAGCGCTCGCCGCCGTGGACCACCCGGTGCCCGATGCCGACGGGACGTTGATCACCCAGGTGGTCGAGGATGGTCTTGAGCGCCAGGGCGTGGGTGGCTCGAGGTAGCGAAATGTCACGCCGGTTGCCGTGCTCTTCTTCCAGCTTCAGGCAGGCATCGTGGCTGCCCAGGCGCTCAGCAATGCCTGATATCCGAGGTGCGCCAGGGGTCTGATCGACCAGCGCAAACTTGATCGAGGAGGAGCCGCAGTTGATCACCAGTATCGGGGCTTTCATGCCATCTCCAGAGAAAGACGCCTTGTTAAGGCGTGTAAACGGGGGGGGGGATGGCGGCGAATCTAGCACCGCGGCCGGTGCCTCATAATTGTCCTGGGGAGGTAGGGAGGGCCAGTTGCTGGTGGAACAGCACAGCTTGTGACGACCATCAAGTGACAGGGCAAAGAGGTTAGACTTTGGTAGCAATTTGTGCGATGCAGCGTGAAGGCTGCCGGCGGCCCTGAATCTCCGCCGCAGCATTCGCTTTGCGGCAGCCTCCTTCCCGCCCGCGGGGCCGCGGGCGGGAAGGAGGCCGTGATGGGCTTGCGTCAGACTTCCTTGTACAGGGCACCGCCTTGCTGGCGGAAGGCTTGTGCCTGCGCCTCCATGCCCGCCATGACCGCCTCGCTGTCGCCGTCCAGGCCGTTGTCGCGGGCATAGTCTCGGACTTCCTGGCTGATCTTCATGGAGCAGAACTTGGGTCCGCACATGGAGCAGAAGTGGGCCACCTTGGCCGCGTCCTTGGGCAGCGTCTCGTCGTGGTAGGCGCGGGCCGTGTCCGGGTCCAGGCCCAGGTTGAACTGGTCCTCCCAGCGGAACTCGAAGCGTGCCTTGGACAGCGCATTGTCCCGGCGCTGAGCGCCGGGGTGCCCCTTGGCCAGATCCGCCGCATGGGCGGCGATCTTGTACGTGATGATCCCGGTCTTGACGTCGTCCTTGTCGGGCAGGCCCAGGTGCTCCTTGGGGGTGACGTAGCAGAGCATGGCGCAGCCGTACCAGCCGATCATCGCCGCGCCGATGCCTGAGGTGATGTGGTCATAGCCGGGAGCGATGTCGGTGACCAGCGGGCCCAGGGTGTAGAAGGGCGCCTCGTCGCAGTACTCGAGCTGCTTGTCCATGTTCTCCTTGATCAGGTGCATGGGCACGTGGCCGGGCCCTTCTATCATCACCTGCACGTCGTGCTTCCAGGCAATGTGGGTCAGCTCGCCCAGGGTCTTGAGTTCGGCCATCTGAGCTTCGTCATTGGCATCTGCCACGGATCCCGGGCGCAGCCCATCGCCCAGCGAGAAGGCCACGTCATACTGCTTGCAGATCTCGCAGATCTCCTCGAAGTGGGTGTAGAGGAAGCTTTCCTGGTGGTGATAGAGGCACCACTTGGCCATGATCGAGCCCCCCCGCGAGACGATGCCGGTGACTCGGCCAGCGGTCAGCGGCACATAGCGAAGAAGCACACCGGCGTGGATGGTGAAATAGTCCACCCCCTGTTCCGCCTGCTCGATCAAGGTGTCGCGAAAGACCTCCCAGGTCAGGTCCTCGGCCACGCCCTTGACCTTTTCCAGCGCCTGATAGAGTGGCACGGTACCGATTGGCACCGGTGAGTTGCGGATGATCCACTCACGGGTTTCATGGATGTTCTGTCCAGTGGACAGGTCCATGATCGTATCCGCCCCCCAGCGAATCCCCCAGGTCATCTTGTCCACTTCCTCTTCGATGGAGGAGGTCACCGCAGAGTTGCCTAGATTGCCGTTGATCTTCACCAGAAAGTTACGCCCGATGATCATCGGCTCGGCTTCGGGATGATTGATGTTGGCCGGGATGATGGCACGTCCGGCGGCCACTTCCTGGCGCACGAACTCGGGGGTGATCTCATCCGGCAAACGGGCTCCGAACGACTGGCCGGGGTGCTGGTGGCCAAGTATCGCTTCGACCTCGTCACTGCCACGATAAGGGTCCTGAAGGGCCTGTCGACGTTGATTCTCGCGAAGTGCAATGAACTCCATTTCCGGTGTGATGATGCCGCGCCGCGCGTAATGCAATTGGGTGACGTTGCCCGGGCGGCCATCGGCGGTCCTGGTGGCGCGGCGTGGTGTGCGCGTCAGCTCGAAGCGCAGCGGTGCCAGCAGTGGGTCATTGGCACGCCGGCGGCCGTACTCGGAGGTGGGACCGTCGAGCCACTCGGTGTCGTTGCGCTCCTCAATCCAGGGCCTGCGCAACTCGGCCAGTCCCTTGCGCAGATCGACCTGTATCGCCGGGTCGGTATAGGGGCCTGAGGTGTCGTACACCAGTAGCGGTGGATTGGCTTCGTCGGCGCCTGAAGTGCGCGTCGGCGACAGGGTGATTTCGCGAAATGGCACCCGCAGGTCGGGGCGGGAGCCCTCTACATAGACCTTGCGAGAGCCTGGCAGGGGAGTGACGGCGGCCTGGTCGACCCTGGCCGTCTCGGCCAGGAAGTGGGCGTCATGGCGGGATCTCGGATGAGACGAGGGATGGTCGAGTGACATAGGTGGTTTCCTCTCACGGCGGTGCAGGGCAAGTGGCGTCGCCCTGATGGTGGTAATGGCACGTCGCGAGGGAGAAGGGGGCGTCGAGGCCGTGGCCGTGAGCGCTTGATCCCTACGCTGGTCCTCGCCTCGATGCCGTAACATCGGGGGTATCCCCAGATCAGGTTCAACGGGTCTCATGCGCTGCATGATCTCAGCCGCTGGCTGCGGCACCCCGTCAAGCGTTGCTGTTGTCAGCTTGTCTGTGTTGTCGAGCGCGATCGCCCAGGTCGATCGCCCAAAGGCGTCGCCAAGGTCAGTCGCTCAGCTCCAGTCCCATCTGCCAGAAGTCGGTCTCGAGACGGGTCGCGTCGCTAAAGATGCGCGCCAGCCGGTCGAAACGAGCGCTCGATACCTGGCTGAGCTGGTCGTCGAGCCAGTGCCTTTCGCGCACGGCCGAGGCCTGAAAGTCAGGGCTTGCGTACATGGTGATCCAGGCATCGTAGGGATTGTCGCCACCACGCAGCGTCTCGGGATGATCCGCCAGCCAGCGACCGATATCGGCGTAGCCGACCATGCAGGGCGCCAGGGCAACGTGCAGGTCCAGCAGATCACCACGACTGCCGGTGTCGAGGACGTAGCGGGTATAGGCCAGGGTGGCACGTGCCTCCGGTAGACGGCTGAGCTCGCTGTCGTCAATGCCCCATTCTCGGCAGTAGGCAAGATGCAGGCCCAGTTCGACCTCGAGGATCGTCTGCATCCCCTTGAAGGCCCCCTGCAAGCTCTCCAGGTCCTGGCTCTTGTAGGCAGCAAGGGCGTAGGCGCGTGAAAACTGCAGGAGAAACAGGTAGTCCTGCTTCAGATAGTGGCGAAAGCTGGCGTCATTCAGGTCGCCGCGCCCAAGTGCACGAACGAAGTCGTGCTCGGTATAGCGCCGCCAGTCGTCGCGGCAGGCAGCGATCAGATCGTTGAAGCAATAGCCCATGATAGCTCCGGCATAGTGGATCCGGTGGGCGGGGCAGAGAAGGACGGCGGGGAGGAAGGGCAGGCCCCCGCAGGGAAGGCGTGCCACCGCCTGATTCCCTACGCCGGTTCAAGGTGTGAGTCCACACCGCACCCGGATCAGGTTCCACGGGATCGGTGCTGTCGGGCCGCTACACCACGCTGGCCCTGCACCATCTCAGCCGGATTGACCGGCACCCCGTCAAGCGAGTCGACCGCAGTCTAGCACGCCCCTGCGGCTTTGCCAGACACCACTTTCGGATAGCATCGGAAGGGGGCGTCAAGGGAGGTTGTCGAGAGAGACTACCTAATGATGACGCCGCGGCCATGAGGGTCACGGCCGCGGCGTCCTGCACCGACGCTGATGATGGCTTATGATGGATCAGCGACGATCTGGCGTGGGGGTGTCGATCGGGTGGCCAGGGTCGCTGTGCACCTCAGCCGATTGATGGGGGCGTCGGAAGGACTGCACAGGCATGTCTCGGGGACGCTCGCTGGGGGGAGCGGCCGGCGCGCCCGATGAGGGTAGCTGACTCTCGATGTGTAGATCGGCGACGACCCTGGGGGGGCGTGTCTCACTGGGTACCAGCAGAAGCCCGGCGCGGGCCAGGCGGCGGCCGATGGTCAGGCTGGAGCTCCAGCGCACCAGCGGAGCCGCCAGCACCAGGCCGAGCCAGACGGGCGTCAGCCAGAGAAAGAAGCTCGGAGTGTAGGCCCAGGTGACAAGAGCCCACACCGCACCAATCAGCGACCACAGCCAGGTATGGCGGAAGGCTTCCCGCCAGGGCAGTGCCCGCCCCTCTCGGGATTGCGGGTCCCAGGCAACGGTACGACCGGTCAGCACCTGGATCACGAAACGGCTGTGGAAGACCATCATCAGCGGTGCGATCAGCATGGCGAACAGGGTCTCCACCAGCATGCTCAAGACCAGTTTTGGGCGTCCCCCGTAGCCCTCTGGATCCCGCATGAGACCAAGTATCAGTCCCAGCACCTTGGGCATCAGCAGCATGCCCAAGGTGCCGATCAACAAGGGAATGATCAGGTTGGGCGGAGCGATGGGCCAGTCAGGGAACAACTGCGAGCTGGCGGTGAAGAAGTTCGTGGGAACGAGAGCCCTGATCAGCGCATCGATGGTACTGATGACCAGGATCGCCAGCCACACCAGCGACGACAGGTAGGCCAGCGCGCCGAAGAAGAAGTGCAGACGGCTCAGCACATGCAGGCCGTGGCCATTCAGCAGGCGCAGATGCTGCAGGTTGCCCTGTACCCAACGTCGATCACGCTTGGCATAGTCGAGAATGTGGCTGGGCATTTCCTCATAGCTGCCGCCCAGGTCGGTGCGCATGCGCACCTGCCAGCCGGCTCGGCGCAACAGCGCTGCCTCGACAAAGTCATGACTGAGGATATCGCCACCCAGGGGCGGCTTGCCGGGGAGCTCGGGAAGGCCACAGGCGTCGGTGAACGCGTCCACCCGAATGATGGCATTGTGGCCAAAATAGTTGGCTGCGGTGGCGTGCCAGAAGCTCAGCCCTGCCGCCAGCATGGGCGAGTAAAGCGCGGCAGCGAATTGATTGCAGCGCCCGAACAGACTTTGCTGGCGCACGGGAATGGGCACCGTCTGAAGGAGCCCCAGTCGAGGATTGGCCATCATCTCGTCGATGAGCTCGACCACCGTGGTACCGCTCATCAGACTGTCGGCGTCGACCACCAGCATATAGTCGTAGTGGCTGCCCCAGCGGGTGCAGAAGTCGCCCAAGTTGCCTGCCTTGCGTCCTGCGTTGCTGTCCCGGTGGCGATAGTGCAGCCGGCAGTGGCCCTCGAGTCGCTGCTGCAGCGCTGCCATGGCGGCCTTTTCTTCCGCCACGACGGCGTCGTCGGTGCTATCGCTGAGCACGAAGGCCTCGACGTCGATGCCCTCCGGCAGCTCGCCAAGGTCCATGCAGGTCGTCTCGAGCCCAGCCGCGACCCGGGCCACGTCCTCGTTGTGGATCGGCATGACCAAGGCGGTGCGAGAGCGAGAGCCGGCGGGCCTCATCGGTCCGGGGCCACGCCGCTTGAGGCTCAAGGGGTCACGCCCAGTGAGGTGAAGCACAAACCCGATCACGGCGCTCCAGAAGGCCATGGTGATCCAACCGAAGGTGATCGCAAACAGCCCCAGGATGGCCATTTCCAGGGGAGTGATGCCCTCGACATACAGGATCTTGAACATGGTCCAGACACCCAGCGCGGTGGTGGCGGCAATGGCCATGCCTACCAGCGTTCTGCGCCACCGGGGCCAGGGGACTTCCGGGGTATGCTCGTTCATCGGGGACTCCAGATGCTGTTCCAGGTTTCGCTCAGGCGCTGGTCGCGCAGCATCAAGGTCAGGCGCAGGTCTGCCGGCGTTTCGCCGTCAGGCAGCAGCTTGAAGCTGGCCCGCCAGGTGTCTCCATCGGGCAGCGCTGTCACCTTGGTTTCCGTCGTCTCGCCACTGGACGTGGTCAGGTGCACGCTGACCGGCTGGCTCGCATCGAGACCCTCGAGCTCGCCGCCGCGGAAGTCGATGATGAACTGCCTGAGCTGTTCGTCGGGGGGATTGCTCTGACCGGGAATGCCACCCCAGCCCTGGCGTGACCTGACGACCCGCGCCAGGGGTTCCTCCATGGGGGTGTCAGCGAAGGTCCAGGTCTGATACCGATAGGTGCGTGACTCTCCCGCCTTGAGGGGCGAGGAGGGGACCCAGTAGGCCGTGATATTGTCGTGGGTCTCGCTGTCGGTCGGAATTTCGATCAATTCCACGTGGCCTTCTCCCCAGTCGCCAGCGGGCTGTACCCACTGACTTGGGCGGCGTTCGTAGCGGGCTTCCATGTCCAGATAGGCATCGAAGTGGCGCGGACGCTGGACCAGGCCGAAGCCCCTGGGAGAGGTATCCTGCAAGCCAGAGATCTGCAGGTCTGCGGGATTATCGAGAACGCGCCAGGTCCATTCGCCAGAACTGGTGGCCATCAGCAGCCCGCTGGAGTCATGCACGCGGATGCGATAGTCATCTTCTTCCTGCCGATCCATTTCGCCATGCAGGAACATGCTGGTCAGCGGGGCGACCCCGAGCTTTTCGACATCGCTGCGGGCGAACAGTCGCGCTTCGGTGTCGACGACAGTGTTCTTGCCAGGCGCAATCTCGAAGCGGTAGGCCCCGGCCAGCGACGGGCTGTCCAGCAGCGCCAGAACCGTCATACGATTGGCGTCAGCCTCAGGCTGGACCAGCCAGAACTCGCGAAAGGAGGGGAACTCTTCGCCCTGGGGCATGGCCGTATCGATCGCCAAGCCTCTTGCGGAGAGCCCGTAGCCCTGGTTTCTGCCCACCAGGCGGAAGTAGGAAGCGCCGAGGAATACGGCAAACTCGTCGTCGACATCCGCTCGGTTGAGCGGGTAATGCAGACGGAAGCCGGCATAGCCCTGGTCGCCGAGATCCAGTTCGGCCAGCTCAGCAGCATCGTCGTCGTAGCGAAAGCGCTGCTGCTCGAAGGGCAGGGTGCGCACCTCACCATCTTCGAGAAGATGGATATCGACCGGCTGGTCGTAGAGAAAGCCGGGATGGAACAGCTCCACCTGAAAGTTGCCGTGATCGCGCCAAAGCGCCTGTTCATCGCGGTAGCGAATCTGCCGGTAGCGGTCGTAGCCCATCTCGGCCACGGCGTCAGGCAGTGTACTCTCTGGCGCTTCGTAGGGCGCTTCGGCCAGGGTTCTCGCCTGATCGGTCACCTGTTCGAAAAGGCTGTCGGCATCCACCGCCAGCGCGGGTGCGCTGACCAGCATGCCGGCCAGTGCCCATGATGCAGCGGCCTTCCAGTGGGGGCGGCCGCGTCCACTGACGCGGGCTGACTCGGCTGGGTAGGCAGTGGGCGGTGTCGACCGTCCGCAGATGACTCGGGTGTTCACGTTCGCTCTCCTTGCGGCCTGATGGCACCGAACTGCCAGTGCTCTGTCAGGCGGAACCAGTGGGACGTTGGGCAGTGGGCGTCGGGACCTGTCACGGCTATCGCGGAGCCATCACGGTCTGCCGCGGATCGCCGTGATACGTGACCATCGCCGCGACTGCCGTTGCGGCGATGGTCGAGAGGCGGTCAGCCAGCAGGTCGCGTGTCTCACTTTGCCCATATTTGTGCTGAAACGGCTATCCATGCTCTCCACACTCTAGCCTATTGTCTGATGGTAAAGATGCAATAGATGGGTTCTACCTGCCTTTGAGAGGAGGTGGAAAGTGAGGTTCCGTGTCGTCTTCTGGCGACAAAATTGCGAAGAAATGTATCCCTGCGGATACATGTCGCAGGGGCAAGGGCAGGAGAGAAGGGGAAGGGGAAGAGACAGGGACAAGAGAATAGACAGGAGAAGAGACTGATTCGGCAGGTAAGGCGCGAGGCAGCAGGGGCGCCCGCGTTGGCGGGTGTCGGCTCGGCTGCGTCAGATGGCTACCACAGCCAGCTGTCCAGCCGAGGCGGCGGCAGCCGCCGGTGTAGCGCGCGCCAGCCGATGATGCAGCGAATCACGAACCAGGCACTGACCAGCAGTGGTGGCAAGGCCAGGCCGATGACCAGAACCGTCAGCACCGCCGCGGCGGCCCCATACACCAGGCCGATCCAGAAGGTTCGAATCAGGTAGTGATAGTGGGCCCGAAGCCACGGCGGGGCATCCTTGCGGTACACGTAGGCCACGATCAGCGCGATCAGCAGGGTCAGGAACCCGGTGACCAGGCCCGCCAGGTACATCACGTACAAGGCGTGCCCTACATGGGTGTCGCGGGAGATCGAGTCCTGAGGACGGGTCACTTCATATTCCTCGAACTGTACAGCCGGTGGCGGCGGAAGTCGGGATCGCCGCGCTGCTCTTCCAGGGTCTTGGTGAAGCGCTTGTACTCCCATTGGTACTGGGCGGGTTCGAGCGCGATGACCTCTTCGATGCTGGCATTGACACCGGTACAGGAGGTCGTCTCGTCGGCATCGTAGACCCGCTCGTCGGCGGCCAGGAAGTGCAGGGCAAACCCTCGCCCGGGTAGGCGCAGGGCGACGCCTGTCACCACCCGTGCTTCGGTGCGTCCCACCAGCTTTGGCAGCAGGGTGGCGGTATAGGCCGGGCGTCCGAAGAAGGGAGCAAAGACACCGCTGCCCCAGCTGGGCTCCTGGTCCGGCAGGATGCCGACGGCCTCGCAGCGCTTCAGCGCCTTGAGCAGGGCGGCGACCCCTCTTGGATTGGTCGGCACAAGGCTGGCGCCGCAGCGCTCACGTCCCGCACGGATGATGGGATCCAAGGGTGCCAGCTTGGGCGGCTCGTACATGGCGGTGAAGGGAAAGTGGCTGGACAGCCAGAAGTTGAGCACTTCCCAGTTGCCAAAGTGAGGCGCCAGGATGATGACCCCCTTGCCTTCGGCGCGGGCGTCATCCAGCAAGGCTCTGCCATGCACCTCGACGATGCTGTCAGCCACGCGCTGCGGGTCGCCTTGCCAGGAGAAGCCGAGCTCGAGCATGGTGGCGGTCGAGTGCGTGAGGCTGTCGCGAGCCAGCGATTCCCGCTGCTGCGGGCTGGCGTCGGGGTAGACGACCTCCAGATTCAGCCGAGTGACCGCGCGTTCGCGCTTGAGCAAGGGGTACGCCAGGCTGACGAGAACGCGGCTCAGCCGCCACAGTGAGGCGGGCGAGCAGTGCGACAGGAGGGTCCACAGGCGAGCGACGGCAAAGGCCTGCAGACGTTGTTGCCAGGGGAGTTGCATGATCAGATCAGCCAGCTTTCCAGGTTGTCCGGGGCACGCTTTTCCTGCAGGGCCTTGAAACCCTTCACACAGCGGACGATCAACCATACCGCCAGCGCCAGCAGCAACGGCAGCCCGATCAGGACGAAGGTCAGCAGGGAGGCGACGACCGCATAGACCAGTCCGATCCAGAAGGTGCGGATCTGGTAGCGATAATGCTGGTCCAGCCAGGCGGGGCCCTTGCCCTTGTACACATAGGCGATGACCACGCCGATCACGGCGGTGAAGCCGGTGACCAGGTTGGCCAGCAGCAAGGCGTAGCCGACCATGGCGATGGTGGTGTCGGCGCCAAAGCCCTCCGGCTCGGGGGGCGTGACGTGGGGAGACTGGGGCTCGAGGTCGCGCTGGCTCATCCGTGTTCCTTTCTGTGCATGTAAAACGGCTTCGCTATGATACCCAGCCTGTGCCGCAATGCCATGATGAACGGGGGAGATTCGTCGCTGGATCTTACTCGTTCCTCGGCCTCATCCCGCTCTAGACCTCACCGTGCTCCTGGGGTTCTCGCAGTGGGCGGCAGATCTCCAGCAGGTTGCCGTCGGGGTCTCTCAAGTAGAGCGACTCGATCTTGCCGGTGGCGCCCTGACGAGTCACCGGACCGAGCTCGATATCGACCGACAGTGCCTCCAGGTGTTGCTGGACGTCAGCAAGGGGCAGCTGGCTCTTGAAACAGATATCGAGGCTGCCGGGCGTCGGTGTGGCGGCGCGCGGGTGGACGTCGGTCGCGGTCCAGTGCAGACGCAAGGCCAGCTCGCCCAGCATCAGGTCGACACGTTCACGGTCTCGGTAGCGGACATCGAGTCCAAGCACGCGCGTGTAGAAGTCAACGGCGCGGGAAATATCGGTCACGGTGATGACCAGGTGATCAAGACCTGACAGCATGCCTTTCTCCACAAGTGAATCAAGCCTCAGAGAATACGACGATGCCGAGCTGTCCGCTATGCACAAACCCGACGACCCAGCATTTTCATTGGGACGGACAGCGCGACTACTTCCGCTGTCCGCGCTGTGACCTGATTGCCGTGCCGCCGGCTCAGCGTCTGGCGCCAGCCGCGGAAAAAGCGATCTACGACCAGCACGACAACCGCCCCGACGATCCCGGCTATCGGCGTTTCCTGGGACGGCTGTTCGGTCCCTTGAGCGAACGATTGCCTGCCGGGGCAAGTGGGCTGGATTTTGGCGCTGGCCCTGGCCCCACGCTGTCACTGATGTTCGAAGAGGCCGGCTTTTCGATGCGGATTCACGATCCCTACTACCACCCCTTCCCGCAGTGGGCAGAGGCGGAGTACGACTTCATCACGGCCACCGAGGTGGCTGAACATCTGTACGCCCCCGGTGAGGTACTGGCCAGTCTGGTGCAACGCCTGCGTCCCGGTGGCTGGCTGGGGTTGATGACCAAGCGCACACCGGATGACTTTGCCGGCTGGCACTATATCCGCGACCCTACCCATGTGGTGTTCTTCAGTGACGCGAGCTTTCGCTGGTTGGCCAAGCGGCTGGGCGTCACGCTGGAACTGGTGGGCTCGGATGTCGCGTTGCTGCAGCGGCCAGCGCGCTGACGTGGCTGTAATTTGTGCTTTGTCAACAAGGCGTTGCAGGAGCTCTGCAAAAGCGGCTCGAAAGCCGTTGACAGACGGACAAACGGGGGTATATTCGCCGCCCAAGAGTCGTCAATAACGCACCGCGACGGACGGACTCGATATGCCATCACTCACCCGCCGTCGTCGTCCGCGTCGTCCGCATCGCTGGAGCCCAGACCTGTCATGTCTCCTCAGCTTCTGGCCATGGCTCTGCCCCCTGTTCTGGGGCTGTTCATCCTTGGTATCGGCAATGGTTTTCTGTCGTCGCTGATTACCCTGCGGCTCGATGCTGCCGGGGAATCCCCGGTCGTGGTCGGCTGGGTATCTGCCGCCTATTTCATTGGCCTTGGGCTGGGGGCGCTGTTCAACGATCGCCTGCTGCTGGCCATTGGCCATATCCGCGCTTACGGCAGCTTTGCCTCGTTGGTCGCCGTGACCGTGCTGCTGCAAGGCTTGATGCTGGACCCGGTGGCCTGGTTCGGCTTACGTCTGATCGGTGGCTGGGCCACGGTGGGGGTCTTCCTGGTCATCGAAAGCTGGCTGCTGGCGTCCGGTGACTCCCAGGTTCGCGGTCGCCTGCTGGCGCTCTACATGATCGCGCTTTACGGCTCTGGCGTGCTCGGGCAGCTGTTGCTTGGCGTGACCCAGAACCTGGGGGACACCGCACCGTTCATGGTGGTGGGGGCGCTGGCTTCACTGTCGGTGCTGCCGATGGCGATGATTCCCCGCGTGACCCCGCTTCTGGACAAGATCGAACCCCTATCGCCGTTCCGGCTGATGGTGTTGACGCCGACAGGGGTCGTGGGGGCGTTTGGCTCTGGCATGCTGGCCGCTGCCGTCTATTCGCTGCTGCCGCTATACCTTCAGCGCAACGGTTTTGGCGTCGCGGATGTTGGCCAGCTGATGGCGGTCACGGTGCTGGGCGCCATGTTGCTTCAGTACCCGGTCGGACGCTGGTCTGATCGTCATGACCGGCAGACCGTGCTGATTCTTATCGGGATCTTCTGTCTGGCGATCTCACTGACGGTGCTGTTGGTGCCGTTGCCTTCCTGGGGGCTTGCGGCGCTGCTGTTCCTGCTCGGGGGTGGGGTGTTCTCGCTGTATCCGGTGTCCGTCGGTCACTCAGCTGACCGCGCCCCGGCCGGTGCCCTGGTGCCGATGAGCCAGGGACTGCTGCTGATCAGCGCGCTGGGCTCGTCGGTGAGTCCGCCTCTGATCAGTCCGGTCATGGCTGCGCTTGGCGACACGGCGCTGTTCATGTCCTTTGGTGCCTTGGGAGCTGCCCTGGTGCTGTTCTTCGCCTGGCGTCGTCTGGTGCGTCCTGCTCCGGTGCCTGTGGTGCCGTTCTCTGCGGCCACCCCGCTGTCCTCGGTGGGCGCGGAGCTGGTGGTCACCGACGAGTGGGTGCAAGGCGCCAAGGAGCACGAGCACATGGAAGACTTGTCAGACGTGGTGCCTGACGTGGATGTAGCCGAGCCTATCGTCGGGCCCCCGGTCGAAGAGGGACAGTACGTGGCCTACTTTGACGACGCCGGCTTCCACGATGGGGTGCTGCATCATCACGAGGCCACCGAGGCCGTCGATGAGCACGAGTCCGAAGCGGTCAAGGACACGACGGGGCCGGAAGCAACGTCCAGCGATCCGTCCACCGGCCATCCAACGGCGTCAGACTCTGCCTGCGGCAAGGCCAGCGGCACCTGACGTTCGGCGCCTGCGCTAGCGTGGGTGTCATCCGCCGCCCTTCGTTTCCCACTCAGCTACCTGAAAGACCGCGGGGGTGAAAGACGGCGGGGGTGAAACACGGCGGGGGTGAAACACGCCGGGGGGAGAGACGGCGCGGGGGTGGTCATTGCTCGAACAGCAGCTTGAACAGGGCGCGCCGCACTGCCGGCGTGGCCTGCTGGCGCGCATAGGCGAGCAGCAGGTCGTGGTGGTTGGGGTGGCGGGCGTTGCGGACCAGAATCTTGCGAGCTTGCTGAACAGGGGTGGTAGTCATGGGCGTTCCTCCGGGGACAAGGCCCATCGTGGGCCCTGGCATGGGAGGTAGTCGTCGCGAGGGACCTATCCTTGACGTTGCGCCCTGTGCTGCAACGCTAACAGGGCGGACAGGGCCCGCCACAGCGCCCCTGCGGCGGGTGATGGGTGATCAGTCGCTGTTCCCGTCGGCTGTCCTGTCCAGCTGTGCACGCCAATCCATGATGCGCTTGAAGCGCTCTTCCTGGCCGTAGTCAGACGGCTGATAGAACGCCTGAACGGGTAGCTCCTCCGGCCAGCAGTCGTGCTGGCTACCCGCTGGGTATCCGTTGGGTTCATTGTGGGCATAGCGGTAGCCGTCGCCATGGCCGAGGGACGCCATCAGTTTGGTCGGTGCGTTACGCAGGTAGGTGGGCACCTCCAGGCGTGGTTGTGACGCGACGAATGCCTGCGCCTTTTTCCAGGCCTGGTCGATGGCGTTGCTCTTGGGCGCCACCGCCAGGTGGATCGCGGCATGGGCGATAGCGCGCTGTCCCTCGTAGTCTCCCAGGCGCAGATAGGCGTCCCACGCCGACATCACCAGGGGCAGGCAGCGCGGATCGGCATTGCCGACGTCCTCCGAGGCAATCGCGGCCAGTCTGCGCACCACATCAAGAGGGTCACCACCGCCCTGAATGAACCTCGCCATGTACAGCAGGGCAGCATCTGGACGGGAAGATCGCACGGACTTGTGGATGGCCGATAACAGGTCATAGTAGGCATCTCCCTGCTTGTCGAAGGCGCTCGCCGTGTGGCCGATAACGTCGTCGAGCACCCCGGCCTCAAGCCGTTCTCCCGGGCCCTGGGGCGCGCTGGAGGGAACGGTGAAATCGCAGGCGGTCTCGAGCAGGCCTAGGGCGCGGCGTGCGTCGCCCGCGGCGGCCCTGGCCAGGGTGGCCAGTACCTCATCGTCGACCTGGATATTGCGCTGGCCAAGGCCTCGCTGTGTATCGCTCAGCGCTCGGCGCATCACCTGGATCAGGGCGTCGTCATCCAGGGCCTTGAGCACATGGACTCGCGCTCTGGACAGCAGCGCCGAATTGACCTCGAAGGACGGATTCTCCGTGGTGGCGCCAATCAGCGTCAGCAGGCCTGACTCCACGTGGGGCAGCAAGGCATCCTGCTGGCTCTTGTTGAGGCGGTGAATCTCATCCAGAAACAGCACCGTGGTCTGGCCTTGTCCCTGGGCCGCCCGGGCCCGCTCGACGACCTCGCGAATGTCCTTGACCCCAGCCATTACCGCAGACAGGTGTTCCAGGCGTGACTGGGAGGCGTGTGCCAGGATGTCTGCCAGGGTGGTCTTGCCGACTCCCGGGGGGCCCCACAGGATCATCGAGCGAAGTTGTCCGGCTTCCACCATGCGCCGCAGAGGCTTGCCCGGGCCCACCAGCGATGGCTGTCCCAGGTAGTCGTCGAGGGTTCTCGGGCGCATGCGCCAGGCCAGCGGCGCTGCGTCTTCCTGGTGGGCCTGTTGAAACATGTCCATCGCCGACTCCTGCTCAAATGGAAAAATGCGCCAGAGGTTAATGCTTAGGCGGATTGTAAGAAATCGTTCATTACTTATGTGGTGGAATTCGTCGGGCAGAAACGTGATTATGCGTCTAGGGTGATACATTCCGGTGTGTGATCGATCCGGAACCTGATCCGAGAAGGCCAGTCTAAGCTAGGGTGCCTTCAGCTCACGCTGACCACAGGAGGTTTCCGTCATGCCCATGCTAAAGCAACTGCGACGGGATCACGCCAACATGGCGCGCATACTGCACGTCCTGCAACTCAAGCAAAAGACCCTCGCTCAGGGAGAGCGGCCCAATTTCCAGCTTGTCAGGGAGGTGGTCGATTACATTCTCGACTACATGGCAGGCTTCACGCTGCCGCTGGAACAGATCTGCACCGATCGCCTCAGGGAGGTGGCGCCTGCCAGCGAAGACATCGCCGAGCGCCTCTCCGGAGACTACCGCAAGCTCAAGGCAAGGCTCTCCCGCCTGTCTCGCGACATCGACATGATTCTGATGGACGTCGCTGTTCCCATGGACCAGTTCTCCAGCGACCTGCGCGACTACCTCGACAGCCACCGGACCTACCTGCGCCAGGAGCGAGAAGAGCTGTTTCCGCTGATCAGCGAGCACTTCTCTGACGAGGACCTCGAACGGCTGGCGCATGCCTTGCCGGAACACGCCACCTCTGAGCTCGAGAGGCTGCAGGGGGCCTACCCGGAACTCTACGCAGAGCTCAGGGAAGAACCCATGCCGGCCTGACAGTCGGTGCGCCCGCAACCTTCCATCTGACACGTCACTCCAGGGTAAATGGCGGTAACGGCGGTGGCGCTTGACTCGCGCTGCTGCTGACTCCGCTGCATCCTCTCGGGTAGAATGGCGCCATGATGATCATGGCGCCATATCCTGTGTCTGCTCCCGTTCAATATCTTCTTCGTCGCCGTACCAAGGGCCCATCGTCGCCGAGGATGGGCCTTCGTGTGATCGTTGATGGCGTGGGGGACTGATGGCGGGTCCTGTACTGGTTTTCGACTCAGGGGTTGGCGGGCTGTCGGTGGTTCGGTCGCTGCGCCAGCACCTGCCCGAGACAGCAATGGCGTATTGCTGTGACAACGCCATGATGCCCTATGGCATCCGCCCTGATGACTGGCTGGTCCAGCGTATCGTTACGGTGTGTGCTGCCGCCGTCGACGCGACCTCTGCAGATACCCTGGTGGTGGCCTGCAATACCGCCAGCACGTTGGCGCTCAACGAGCTTCGTGAACGTCTTGCGCTGCCCGTGGTGGGTACCGTACCCGCCATCAAGCCTGCTGCGTTGGCATCACGCAGCGGCTGTCTGGCGTTGTTGGCCACCAGTGCGACGGTATCAAGGCCGTACACGCAGCGACTGATCGATAGCTACGCCCCTCATTGTCGGGTAAAGAAGGTCGCCGCAGATGCGCTGGTGACCCAGGCTGAGCACCAGCTGGCAGGGCGAGCGGTGGATCTTGAGGTGGTGCGTCACGCCCTGGCGCCGCTGATCGACGATCCGCTGGTGGATACGGTTGTGCTCGGCTGTACCCATTTTCCCCTGCTGTTGCCTTGGCTGGACGAGGTCATGCCGCGAGCCATCACCTGGATCGACTCGGGGGACGCCATTGCCCGGCGCACGGTTCAAGTGATGCAGCAACCCGATGCGCGCCAGGGAGCGCAGTGCGCCTGGCTGACGGCATCGTCGCCGGCGCTGGAGCCTGGGCTGTCGCGCTTTGGTTTCGACGCGGTTCGCCAGCTGCCGACGGTGTAAAGCGTCTGCCTGACGTGGAGCCTGTGCGTGCCAGCCTTGAGGCTGTCCGGCGGGGTCGGGCAGCGCTGGGCCGGGTTGCGCTGGGTCGGATAAAGCAGAGCCGGACATCCAATGTCGTCTTGATGTCGCCCTGATGCCGTCTTGATGTCGCCTTGGTCGCTGCTCGTTCTGGCAGTTCTTGATGAGAGCGCTTTATGACAGCGCTTTATGACAGCTCGTTTTGACGGTTCTTGCTGACAGCGCTTGCTGCCGACGCTGTCTGTCTACCCTGTTTTTCTCTGGTTTCTCTACTATCCAATGTTTGTTGCGGAGTCATTGTGGCCATACCTGTTGTTGACCCTGAACGCTATACCGAACAGCTAGACGCCAAGCGCGAGCGCCTGGAAGCTCAGTTTGCCCGCTTCTCGCCGCCGGCCCTCGAGGTCTATCCGTCACCGCCGAGCCACTATCGCCAACGCTGCGAGTTCAGGGTGTGGCACGAAGGGGATGATCTCTACTATGTGATGTTCGAGGTCAATCCCGACGATCCTTCTGACAAGGCGCTGGTGCGTATGGATCAGTTCGCCGTGGCCAGCGAGCGGATCAACGCCCTGATGCCAGCCCTGCTGGATGCCATACGCGACAACCCGGTGATGCGACGCAAGCTGTTTCAGGTCGAGTTTCTCTCGACGCTGGCGGGGGAAACCTTGGTCAGCCTGATCTACCACCGCCCGCTGGAGGACGACTGGGAGGCGGATGCGCGCGCGCTGGAGCAGGCGCTTGGAGTGATGATCATCGGCCGATCGCGCAAGCAGCGTATTGTGCTGACGCGCGATCACGTGTGGGAGCGTCTGGAGGTGGATGGCCGTACCCTGCACTACCAGCAGGTCGAAAACAGCTTCACCCAGCCCAATGCACAGATCTGCTCCGCCATGCTGAGCTGGGCCCGCGATGTCACCGCCGGGAGCCAGCACAGTGACCTGGTAGAGCTCTATTGCGGCAATGGCAACTTCACCATCGCGCTGGCCGAGAACTTCCGTCGGGTCCTCGCCACCGAGATTTCGCGCACATCAGTGGCCAGTGCCAAGGTCAATCTGGAGGCCAACCAGGTGACCAACGCCGTCGTCGCCCGGATGTCTGCCGAGGATTTCTCGGCTGCGCTGAAAGGGGACAAGGGCGGACGACGTGTCGACGAAATGGCCCTGGACGGCTATGACTTCTCGACAGTGCTGGTCGATCCCCCGCGGGCCGGCCTGGACGCCGACAGCTGCGCACAGCTGAGCGAGTATCAGCGTATCGTCTATATTTCCTGCAACCCTGACACCCTGGCCGACAATCTTGAACAGCTGACCCAGACCCATGATGTGGTGAGGTTTGCTCTGTTTGACCAGTTTCCTTTCACCCATCATTGTGAATGTGGCGTACTGCTGGAGCGCCGCTAGCACCAAGGCGCAAGCTGAGGCCGCTGTCAAGACCGATGCGCAACCGTCATGCTCCATGAGAAGGCGGGCATCTGGATGGGGGAGAGGAAGGGATTGCCGTAAGCTTGGCGACCATGCACTACGCTCGTCATAACCGTTCAACTGGCCACAGTGAAGTGGCCGCCGCCAACCGAGGTGAGGATGTTACACGTCGCACAGGATGACAGTCGCGAAGATCTGCTGAAGCAGCTCGAGGAAAGGCTCGAGGGGCGACTCGATCAGGACAAGGCCGGCCAGGTGAGTAACTTCGCTCGTCACTTCTACTCCACGATTCCGCTGGAAGATCTGACCGAGCGTCGCCTGGACGATCTCTACGGCGCCACTCTCTCGGTATGGCACTTCCTGCAGCAGTTTGACTCTGCCTCGCCCAAGGTCAAGGTGATGAACCCTGACTTCGAGGAGCACGGCTGGCAATCGACCCACACCTTCGTGGCCGTGTTGCATAAGGACATGCCGTTTCTGGTGGATTCCGTGCGTATCGAGCTGAATCGTCGTGGCATGACGGTGCATGCGATCCACAACTCGGTGCTGTCGGTGGCCCGGGACGAGCAGCACCGGGTGGTGCGCCTGGCCTCTCCGCGTGACAAGGACGCACCGGAGCAGCGCGAGTCGCTGATCGCCATCGAGGTCGACCGCCACTCCGATCCCGCCGAGCTGGCCGCCATCGAGCAGAGCCTGCAGGAAGTCTTGCAGGAAGTCCGCACTGCCGTGGCGGATTTCGAGCCGATGCGTGCGCGCATCCGCGAAGCCATCGATGAGCTGAACACCTGCTGCCCCGGACCGGTGAACAAGGACGACCACGCCGAGGCGGTGGCCTTCCTGGAGTGGATGCTGGAAGACAACTTTACCTTCCTGGGCTATGACGAATTCAGCGTCGATGGGTCCAATGGGGGGCAGAGTCTCAATCAAGTGGACGGCAGCGAACTAGGACTGTTCCGCCTGTCCGAGGCGCAGTATCGCCAGCGTATCCGCACCGACCAGGGGGTCGAGGGGGATCGTTACGTCCTGGTTCCGCAGCTGCTGTCCTTTGCCAAGAGCGCATTTCATGCGCGGGTGCACCGTCCGACCTACCCGGACTACGTCACCATCGATCGCTACGACGACCAGGGTAACGTGATCGGCGAGCGCCGCTTCCTTGGCCTGTTCACGTCCGGGGTGTACAACGACTCTCCGCGCCACATTCCGATCCTTCGGCGTAAGCTCAAGGCGGTCATGGACATTGCCGGCTTCAACCCCAAGGGCCATAACGGCAAGCAGCTGACGCAGATTCTGGAGGTCTATCCGCGCGATGACCTGTTCCAGATCGACACCGACGAGCTGGCGCAGACGGCACTGGGCATTCTCGACATCCGCGAGCGTCGCCGCGTGCGTCTGTTCATTCGCGAGGATCGCTTCGGCCAGTTCTACTCCTGCCTGGTGTTTGTGCCTCGTGATGTGTTCTCCACCGAGCTGCGACTGCGGCTGCAGCGCGTGCTGTGCGAGGAACTCGACGCTACCTTCGGTGACTTCAATACGTACCTGTCCGAGTCGGTGCTGGCACGTATCCAGTTCATCCTGCGCTTTAACGGAGAGGCGCCAAGCGACTACGACATCAAGGCGCTCGAAGAGAAGCTGGCCCGACTGGCTCGCAACTGGCGTGATGATCTGCTCAATGCGGCCATCGATGGATACGGCGAGGAACAGGCCAATCATCTGCTGGCCCGCTTCCGTGACGCTTTCCAGGCGGGTTACCAGGACGATTTCAGTGCCCGCACCGCGGTCTATGACCTGCAGCACATCGGCGAGCTCGACAACGGCAAGCCGCTGGCACTGTCGCTGTATCGGCTGATCGAAGAAGAGGGCAGCGGCGTCAATCTCAAGCTGTTCCACAAGGGCAGCCAGATTCCGCTGTCTGACGTTCTTCCGATGATGGAAAACCTTGGCCTGCGAGTGATCGGTGAGCGACCCTACGAGGTCGAAGCCGTGGATGCGAGCTACTGGATCCATGACTTCGATCTGGAGCATCACACGGCCACCGAGGTCAATCTGCAGGAGATGCGCAAGCCGTTTGTCGAGGCTTTCCAGCGTATCTGGGCCGGTGAGGCGGACAATGATCGCTTCAACCGCTTGATCATTGGTGCCAATCTGGATTGGCGCGAGGTCGCGATGCTGCGCTCCTATGCGCGCTACCTCAAGCAGATTCGCTTCGGCATCTCTCAGAATTTCATCGCCAATACGCTGGTCGCGCATCCGCACATCACCCGCGAGCTGGTGACCCTGTTCGAACTGCGCTTTGACCCAGAGGATCGTCCTGACGAAGGCGAGGTCGAGGCATGCGTCGAGCGCATCAACACCCTGCTCGACGATGTGGCCAGCCTCAATGACGATCGTCTGCTGCGCCGCTATGTAGAGCTGATCATGGCGACGCTTCGGACCAACTATTACCAGAAGACCGACGAGGGCGGCTTCAAGGACTACCTGGCCTTCAAGCTGGAGCCGTCCAAGGTGACGGGCATGCCCAAGCCGCGCCCGATGTTCGAGATCTTCGTGTGTTCTCCCAGGGTTGAAGGGGTCCACCTGCGCGGTGGCAAGGTGGCCCGCGGCGGCCTGCGCTGGTCCGATCGCCACGAGGACTTCCGCACCGAAGTGCTGGGGCTGGTCAAGGCGCAGCAGGTCAAGAACTCGGTGATCGTGCCGGTCGGTGCCAAGGGCGGCTTTGTCTGCAAGCGCATGCCCGAGGGGGCCGATCGTGAAACGGTGCAGAAGGAAGGCATTGCCTGCTATCAGACCTTCATTCGCGCCTTGCTGGACGTGACCGACAATCTGGTCGGCGGCGAGGTAGTTCCGCCCCAGAACGTGGTGCGCCATGATGACGCCGACCCCTACCTGGTCGTGGCGGCGGACAAGGGCACGGCAACCTTCTCTGATATCGCCAACGAGATTTCCCTGGAGTACGGCCACTGGCTGGGCGATGCCTTCGCCTCCGGCGGTGCCAACGGCTATGACCACAAGAAGATGGGGATCACCGCCAAGGGGGCCTGGGAGTCGGTCAAGCGTCACTTCCGCGGTCTTGGGGTCGACACCCAGTCCGACGAATTCAGTGTCGTCGGTATCGGCGACATGGCGGGCGACGTGTTCGGCAATGGCATGCTGTTGTCCGAGACCATTCGCCTGGTCGGGGCCTTCAACCACCTGCATATCTTCGTCGATCCGACGCCGGATGCCGCGTCCAGCTTCAAGGAGCGCAAGCGTCTGTTCGAGCTGCCTCGCTCCAGCTGGCAGGACTACGACGAGAGCCTGATCTCCGAGGGCGGTGGCATCTTCTCCCGTGCGGCCAAGTCCATCAGCATCACGCCGCAGATGAAAGACGCCTTCGGTATTACCGAGGACAAGCTGGCACCCAATGACTTGATTCAGGCCATGCTGCGCTCCCGCGTCGACCTGATCTGGAACGGCGGCATTGGTACCTACGTCAAGGCCAGTACCGAAACCGATGCCGAGGTCGGTGACAAGGCCAACGACGTGCTGCGCATCAATGGCAATGAGCTCAACTGCAAGGTAGTGGGCGAGGGCGGTAACCTTGGCCTGACCCAGCGTGGGCGCATGGAAGCTGCCACTCGGGGTGTGCGGGTCAACACCGACTTCATCGACAACGCGGGCGGGGTCAACTGTTCCGATCACGAGGTCAACATCAAGATCCTGATCGATGAAGTGGTGGCCAACGGCGACATGACCGAGAAGCAGCGTAATCAGCTGCTGGCGGACATGACCGAGGAAGTCAGTGAGCTGGTGCTGACCGACAACTATCGTCAGACCCAGGCGCTGGATCTCTCCGAGCGTCTGTCGCTGCAGGGCATCGGTCCCTATCGTCGCTTCATCAGCGAGCTCGAAGCCGCAGGTCAGATCGACCGTGAGCTGGAGTTCCTGCCGTCCGACGAAGAACTTCAGGAGCGGGCCGCCAACGATCAAGGCATGGTGTTGCCGGAGCTGTCGGTGCTGATCTCTTACGCCAAGAGCACCCTCAAGGGCGATTTGATCGCCTCGGACGTGCCTGACGACGAAGTGATTGCGCAGCATGCCGCGCGGGCCTTCCCCCAGAGTCTGGTGGAGCGCTACCGTGACCAGGTGTTCAGCCACCGCCTCAAGCGTGAAATTGTCGCGACCCAGCTGGCCAACGATCTGGTCGACCATATGGGCATCGTGTTCACGCGCCGGTTGATCGACTCCACCGGGATGGGACGTGCCGATATTGCCCGTGCCTACGTGATTGCCCGAGACAGCTTCCAGTTGCCGAAGCTGTGGGAACAGATCGAGGCGCTGGACAACAAGGTGTCCACGGACATCCAGTACAGCATGATGCTGGACCTGATGCGGATGATCCGCCGGGCGTCACGCTGGTTCCTGCGTAACCGTTCTGGCCAGTCTGCCGCGGATTGCATCGAGTACTTTGCACCGCGCATCGCTCAGCTGCAGGAGAACATCGGCAAGCGCCTGCGCGGTGAAGACCTCGAGGCCTGGCAGGCCCGTCGTGATGAACTGGTCGCCGCAGGAGTGCCTGAGGCGCTGGCATCGACCGTCGCCGCCACCGATAGCCTGTACACGGCGCTGGGTATTATCCAGACCGCGCGCCAGGTCAACGAGAAGCCGCAGAAAGTGGCCGAGGTCTGCTACGAGATCGGGGCTCGCCTGGAACTTCCCTGGATGATCCAGCAGGTGACCGCTCTGCCGGTGAAGGATGGCTGGCAGTCCAAGGCCCGCGAGACCTTCCGCGACGATATCGAGCGTCAGCAGATGGCCTTGACCGCCAGCGTGTTGACCATGGAAAGCGGTGCGCGTGATACCGCCGGGCGTGTCGAGCAGTGGCTCAAGCATCATGAGTCGATGCACAAGCGCTGGTGTCGTCTGATCAACGAGGTCGAGAGTGGCGCCCAGGGTGGCTTCCCGCTGTTCGCCGTGGCTGTGCGCGAACTGGTCGACCTGGCAGAGAGCAACAGCGAGGTGTAACCGCCATCACCCGCGCGCCGTCGAGGGCATCATACTGATGCCCTCACTGCCGCTGCCTGTTGGCAGTCGTTATGGTAGACGGCTGATGGTAGACAGCTGATGGTAGACAACAAGAAGGGCGCCCCTCGGGGCGCCCTTCTTGTGTCATGGCCGTTGCTGGAATGCTGATATCAGCGGCAGCTGATGCTCCAGATCGCCTTGAACTCGGCACTATCGTCGTTCAGCGCGGCCAGGTTGGTGTCCTCGCTGACGGTGCCGCCTTCGACCATGGCCTCAGCGCGTTCGCGCTTCTCGGCGCTGGTGTTGGGACCCAGCACTTGCTGCTCTTCAATGATGAACTCATCACGATCCTGGGCCTCGCACTGCTCCAGTGCGCGTTCCTTGGCCTCTTCCAGCGCCTCCTGACGATCATCGCCGAGTCCGGTGACGATGTAGTCGGTGCTCTGTTTTTCCATTGACGCGCTATCGCTGGCACAGCCAGCCAGGCCTACCAGAGAAGCGGCGCCCAGCACGAGCATCATGGAGCGGGTCTTGGTCATCATGCGGTCTCTCCTTTTTCCGTTCGGGACAGTGCAGACCGGCGCAATATCCGTGCGCCTTGGTGACCATGCTAACGAATACAGCAATCAGCACAAGAGTAGAGAGATTGCGACGCTATATGTCGCTTAAAGGAGACAGATGGCTGCCGTGGGTAACGAGGCGGTGCTGGGCATGAATTCGCGGCGGGCGATACAGAGCACAGGCCATCACCGGCCATCACCGCCAGAGAGGGGACCGCTCGCCCCACCCAGCCCGCAAGGGCTTGGTGGGGGCGATGCGGGTTAGAGCAGGAAGATGGTCGCCAGACCCAGGAATGACATGAAGCCGATGACATCCGTGACCGTGGTCAGGATGACCGAGCCCGACAGGGCCGGGTCGATGTTCATGCGCTTGAGAATCAGCGGAATCACGATGCCGCAGACGCCGGCAGCCAGCATGTTGATCACCAGGGCGGCGGCGATGATGGCGCCAATGGCCATGCTCTTGAACCAGAGGACCGCCAGTACGGCGACTACCAGCGCCCACACCACGCCGTTGAGCAAGGCGATGCCGACTTCCTTTCTGAGCAGCCAGTTGCTGTTGGTCTTGCTGATCTGTCCCAGGGCCAGACCACGGATGGCCAGTGTCAGAGTCTGACTGCCGGCGATGCCGCCCATGCTGGCGACGATGGGCATCAGCACCGCCAGCGCGACCACCTTCTCCAGCGCATCTTCGAACTGCCCGATGACCCACGCCGCCAGGAAAGCCGTCAGCAGGTTGATGCCCAGCCACACGGCACGGCGTTTGGCGCTGGGCAACACCGGGGCGAAGAGGTCTTCCTCTTCATCCAGGCCGGCCATGTTCATCAGCGCCTGTTCGGAGTTTTCCTGGATGACGTCGACGATATCGTCGATGACGATACGGCCGAGCAACATCCCATCGTTGTCCACCACGGGTGCCGACGTCAGGTCGTGGGTCTGGAACAGGGTGGCGACGTCGCGGGCTTTCATATCCCCCTGGATGACGTCGACGTCGGCGTCCATCAGCTCGACCACCGACGTTTCCTGGTCGTGGGAGACCAGTCGGGCCAATGGCAAGACCCCAACGAAGTGGCCGATGCGGTCCACCACCATCAGGTTGTCGGTGTTGTCCGGAATCGACTCCTTCCAGCGCAGGAAGCGCTGTACGGTTTCCAGCGTCACGTCCGAGCGCACCCCAATGGCGTCGGTGCGCATCAGGCGACCGGCGCTGTCTTCCTCGAACGACAGCGTCTCCTGCAGGCGTGTGCGCTGCATTTCGTCCATGGTACGCAGCATGTCCTCGGCCACCTGCTTGGGCAGGTCCTCGAACAGCTCGGCCAGGTCAGCGGTGTCCAGCGAGGCGGTGGCCGCCACGATTTCCTCTGGATCCATGTCCTCGATGAGGGTGCTGCGGACCTCATCGTGAACGTGCAGCAGTACTTCGCCATCGTCCTCTGATGGCACCTGTTCCCACAGCTTTATGCGCTCGCTCAGCGGCAGCGACTCAAGCAGCAGAGCTACCTCGGCAGGTTCGAGATCCTCGAGGACATCGGAGACTTCCTGCGAGTTTTCATCTTCCAGGGCCAGGTGGATGCGCGACAGCTGGCTTTCAAAGGTCTCGGTCACTTCTGTCATGGTCCCTCCCGGCATATGTTGCTGACTGACAAGGCAACGTTCGTGTCCTACGTTGATTGGGCAGAAGTCCTTTGCCACCAACGTGTGAATCAGGACACCAGTAGACCACAACTGTTTGCAAAGAAAAGGAGTTGCACATGGCCGGATCGAGCGAGGGCTACCATGAGCCGGTGGAAGAGCTGACGGCTCAGACCCGTGATTACCATCGCGCCATCGTGTCGCTGATGGAGGAACTGGAGGCGGTAGACTGGTACAACCAGCGCGTAGATGCCTGCAAGGACGACGATCTACGCAAGATCCTCGAACATAACCGCGATGAGGAGAAGGAACACGCTGCCATGACCCTGGAGTGGCTGCGTCGCAAGGATCCCGTCATGGACAAGTATCTGCGCGAGTTTCTGTTTACTGACGGCGATATCGGCCATTGAACGAGCGTTGACTGCCCCGGGGAGGAAAGCTCGCTGGGGCAAAATTCATGACCCTTGATGCAGGGCGTCGTCGTAAAGGCGTGGCTGCGCTATACTCGCGCCCGGCCGCACGCCCTCGTCTTTTTCTCGTTCCGGAGATGTCATGTACGATCTCGCCCGCTCTCTGCTGTTTCGCCTCGACCCTGAACGGGCTCATGACCTCTCGCTTACGTCACTGGACTGGGCGGCGCGGGTCAAGGCCACGCGATGGATGGCGGGAGCGCCGGTAGATGACCCGACCACCGTGATGGGGCTGACCTTTCCCAATCGTATTGGTCTGGCGGCCGGGTTGGACAAGAATGCTGACCACCTCGATGCGCTCGGGGCGCTGGGCTTTGGTTTCGTGGAAGTAGGCACCGTGACGCCGCGAGCGCAGTCCGGTAACCCCAAGCCGAGGCTGTTCCGGCTGCCGGAGCGCGGCGCGATCATCAATCGCATGGGCTTCAATAACCACGGTGTCGACCATCTGGTGGAGCGGGTCAAGGCCAGCCGCTATCGCGGCGTCATCGGCATCAATATCGGCAAGAACCTGACCACGGCGGTGGAAGACGCTGAGGCCGACTATCTCTACTGTCTCGAGCGAGTCCACGATCACGCCGACTATGTGGCAGTGAACATTTCGTCCCCCAATACGCCGGGATTGCGCAACCTGCAGTTCGGTGACCACCTGGACCGCCTGCTGGCCAGTCTGCGAGAAGCGGGAACACGCCTGGATAAGCGTAGCGGGCGCCGGGTGCCGCTGGCCGTCAAGATTGCGCCGGACATGGATGAGGATGAGGTGCGTCTAGTGGCCGGCGCGCTGGCCAGCAACGGTATCGATGCGGTCATTGCGACCAACACTACGGTATCGCGTGAGGCGGTGGCGGGGCTTGAACATGCCGACGAGCAAGGTGGCCTGTCAGGATGTCCGGTGCTGGATGCGTCCAACCGCGTCATCGCTCAGCTACGCGAGGCGTTGCCGCAGCTGCCCATCATCGGTGTCGGTGGTGTGGACAGCGGTCAGGCGGCGGTGTCCAAGCGGCAGGCTGGCGCGGATCTGGTGCAGCTCTATTCCGGCTTTATCTATCGTGGCCCGGCGCTGGTCCGTGAAACGGCCAGGGCGCTGGCGTCCAGCCGCTAGCGGAGCATCGCCAGGCAGGTTGTCTGGCGGGGCCGCGGGCAAGAGCGTGACGATGTTGCTGAAACAAGTGCTGCAGAATGTGGCAGCAAAAAGCCCATGGCACTGACGGCCATGGGCTTACGGGGTCTTTCCCTTACCTCAACAGTACAGCGTTATCAGAGCACCATGGGGTTCTTGTGAATGCCGGACACTCCTGTCATGCCCGACCACTGGTCCCCACGACCTTCACGCCAACCGCTCATCCAGTACTCCCGTAGATTGATGTCCTGGCTGGGGCAATCGTCTCGGGATCTACCCGAGAGGCCTGCCTTATAGCCGTGTACATAGGCGCGCTGGAAGCGATCACGTTTCTGTCGTTTCATGGGTCTACCTCGTGACAAAGGTACCAATCCGACCCGCTCCCGCCGTACATTGGGGAAGAGCGTGGAACGGGCCCGTGATGCCCAAGCCTTGCGATGTGCGTTCTAGCGTGAGAAGCACGAAATGAAGGCTTGTTGACAGGATCACATGTGTCGTATCTCGTAGCTACCATTTCATTGATAGCGTAAGCCACGAGCCGTTGTCGACGTTTGTTTTGTAACAACCTGTTCATCCAGCGGTCATTGAACGATTAGCCAAAAAATGACTCGCAGGATCATCATCACAGTAGGAGAAGCAAGTGCCTGAGAAGTTAGACCTTCTGGCGACCTGTCCACGCGGCATCGAGCAGTTGCTGGCCACTGAGCTTGCGACATTCGGTCTCGCCCCTGGTAAGTCCACCGTGGCGGGAGTCAACGCCGAGGGTGACCTCGAGGGTGCCTATCGAGCGTGTCTGTGGTCGCGTCTGGCCAATCGGGTCATCCTCTGCGTGGCTCGCGTCGAGGGGGTGGAAACTCCCGATTCCCTGCGCGACGCGGCAGCGGCCATTGACTGGCAGCGCCATGTCCGCCCCGGGGCGACCATCGCGGTGGACTTCCATGGTCGCAGCGAGCAGATCCGCCATACCCGTTTCGGTGCGCAGACGGTCAAGGATGGAGTGGTGGATCGCCTGACCGCCTCGGGCCAGGCGCGCCCCGATGTGGATACTCGCCAACCCGACGTGCGTCTATATGCACACCTTCACCGGGGGCGCCTGGTGCTGGGGATCGACCTGTCCGGCGATAGTCTGCATCGTCGCGGCTATCGTCGTGACACGGGCCATGCTCCGCTCAAGGAGAACCTGGCGGCGGCCCTGCTGGTACGTGCCGGCTGGCCTGAGTTGGCCAAGCAGGGCGCGCCCCTGATCGACCCCATGTGCGGTTCCGGGACGCTGCTGATCGAAGCGGCGCTGATGGCGGCGGACATGGCTCCCAACCTGTCTCGTGAGCGTTTCGGTTTCCATCGCTGGGCCGGGCACGACCGAGCTCTGTGGCAGGAGGTGCTGCGGGAGGCCCAGGCGAGAGCAAGCTTTGGGCGCAAGCGCGCGCAGTCGTCGATCTTCGGCTTTGACCAGAGCCCGCCCGCTCTGACGGCCGCCAAGACCAACGCCATGCGAGCCGGCATTCCGGCACTGATTCACCTGGATGGTGCCAGCGTGCAGCGTCTGTCACGTCCGCGGGTACTCGACCCTGAGCTGCCTGGACTGGTGATCAGCAACCCCCCTTATGGTGAGCGAATCGGCGAGCTGCCGGAACTGGTCAGGCTGTACTCGGATCTTGGTGTGCGCCTCAAGGCGGAATTTTCCGGCTGGCGGCTGGCGCTGTTCACCGGCAACCCAGATCTGGGACACCGCTTGGGAATGCGTGCCCACAAGCAGTATGCGCTGCGCAATGGGCCGTTGGACGCCAAGCTGCTGCTGATCGACATTGGCCAGCGTCGTGAGGGCGATGCATCTGCATCAGCGGAAGGGCTGACAGACAAGGCGACGGAGGCGAGGCCTGCGTCATCCTTCGACGATGCTGCGCACAATCCCCAGGGCAGTGCCAGCGCCGAGCCTAAAGGCGCACAGCCGCATCCAGGGCAGGGGCCAGAACACTCCAGTGCAGAGCGTGACTCCCGTCGAGAGGCAGGCGAGGCCGACAGCCAGGCACAGCCGGCTCGTAGTTCAGGCGCGCAGATGTTCGCCAACCGTCTGGAGAAGAACCAGAAGAAGCTGCGCAAGTGGCTCAAGCGAAGCGGTGAGCGTTGCTATCGCTTGTACGATGCCGACATGCCCGAGTACGCCCTGGCCATCGATGTCTACGGTGACCATGTGCATGTACAGGAGTATGCGCCGCCCAAGTCGATCGATGCCTCCCAGGCTCAGCGTCGGCTCTATGATGCCCTTGGCGTGATACCCGATGTGCTTGGCGTGGAGCCCGGCAAGGTCGTGGTCAAGCAGCGCCAGCGCCAGCAGGGCAAGTCGCAGTACGAGAAGCAAGGTCGCAGCGGGCAGCGTTTTCAGGTGAGCGAGGGGCAGGCGAGTTTCTGGGTCAACCTGCGTGACTACCTGGATACCGGTCTGTTTCTGGATCATCGTCCGGTACGTCGGATGCTCGGGGAAATGGCCGCGGGCAAGCGCTTCCTCAACCTGTTTTGCTATACCGCGACGGCGACGGTGCAGGCGGCACTCGGCAGTGGCAAGGAGGGTCAAGCCGGTGCCAGCGACAGTGTCAGTGTCGACATGTCCAACACCTACCTGGAGTGGGCCCGGGACAACTTCGCGCTCAACCGTCTCGACCCGTCACGCCACCGGGTCGTGCGTGACGACTGCCTGCGCTGGCTGGAGACGGCCAAGGGCGAATTTGATCTGATCTTCATGGATCCGCCGACCTTCTCGAACTCCAAGAAGATGGACGACACGCTGGATATCCAGCGTGACCATCCCCGCTTGGTCGAGCTGGCGATGGCGCGACTGGCCCCAGAGGGCACTCTGGTGTTCTCCAACAACCAACGCCGGTTCAAGATGGATGAGGCGTTGGAGCAGCATTTCGAGATCAAGGACATCTCACGCCAGACGTTTGATCCGGACTTCAGCCGGCGCCCCGACCTTCACCACTGCTTCTTGATTCGCCATCGGGCATCGTGATGGGGCGCTGGGTGATGATCACCACGCTGGGTTGCCACCTGTGCGAGCAGATGGCGGCGCTGGTCAAGACGCTGTCGGTGGAGGACATTGCCATCGACAGCGTCGAGATCAGCGACGATGAGGCGCTGCTGGAGCGCTTTGCCGAGCGCATCCCTGTATTGATCGACGAGACGCGCCCCGATGATGTGCTGGAGGGGCGTGTCGACGCCGACAGCGTGGCTCGTTGGCTGGATGCTCGCGGTCTGCTTGATCACAGCGCGTGGCGGGCGCTGGTCCAGCAGACTGAAGCGGGTGAGGCAGACCATGTCGTCGGCGCAAGGCTGGTACGGGGTAGGCGGGTATTCGGCGGTCGCTGACCAAGGTCATCGCCGACTGGCCAGGACGGCGGCTAGCTCCTGGCGGTAGGCCTGCGGGTGATCGTCCTGATGCTCGGGAAAGCGCCCCAGGGCAACGGCCAGGCTGAAGAAGCCGGGTCCAGGCAGGTGAGGGGGCTGGCGGCTGACCACCAGAGTGGCCAGCAAGGGGCGGCCCGCTGCCACGTCTTCGTGGATGGTGACTTCCAGCGCCTCGGCAACCCGGCGAATGGTCCGTGGTGGCATCAGCCCCAGTGCCTCGGCAGCCTGCTGGTAGGTCAGCGGTAGCTGGTGGGTCTCAGTGGCCTCCAGCAGGGCTCGCAAACGTGCTGCCAGTGCGTTGCTGGTGGTGGAGGCGTCAGCTGCCGGCATGTCAGTTGGCGTCCAGCAGCGACAGTTGACCGACGGCCTCACGCCCTTCAGGGCTGTGGTCATCGGCTTCCAGGACCTTGCTGAAACCGCGCGAGGTCAGGATGGTCTTTTCGTCTTCCAGCCACATCATGGCCTGGGCATAGTCATCGGCCAACTGATGCTTGAGCCCGCCGAACTGGGTGCCGATCTGCCCCCAGGCACGGCTGAAGATCCAGTCGCCGAACATGTCCTGATGCACATGCACAAGGACATAGTCATGGTCGGTTTCCCAGCGGACGATCACGGCGACTCCCGTCTATCAGCAGTGGTCGGCACCTGAGGGCCTCAAGCACCGTCTTTTTTCGGTTAAGATGGCCATTGTAAGCCCTTGAGGCTCATCCACAAATAGCCCGATCTTGGGTCGGGCTGTCGATTGCCCTGCCGCCAGGAACCGTTCATGAAGATTGTCGTCGACGCCAACGTGCCCGCTGCCGATGCTTGTTTTGGCCCGCTGGGAGAGGTGGTGCGCGTACCGGGACGCGAGATCAATGCCCATCACCTGGCTGATGCCAGCGCGCTGGTGATTCGTTCCATTACCCAAGTGGATGAGGCGCTGATCAACCAGGCGCGGTCGCTGGGATCGCCCTTGTCCTTCGTTGGCAGCTGCACCATCGGCACCGATCACGTCAGTCTCGAAGCCCTGGCGTCGAGTGGAATAGCCTTTGCCAGCGCGCCTGGCTGCAATGCCGAGCCAGTGGTGGATTATGTGCTGTCCGCTCTGGCCCTGGCCTGCGAGCGACGGGCCGAGTCGCTGCTCGATAAACGGGTGGGCATCCTGGGTGTCGGTAATGTGGGGGGGCGTCTGGCGGCGCGTCTGGCCGCCATGGGAGTGGCCCACGAGCTGTGCGATCCTCCCCGGTCAGACCGAGAAGGTCAGCAAGGGTTTGTCGATCTGGATACGCTGATCGAGCGCTGTGATGTGCTTTGCCTGCATACCCCGCTGGTCAAGGAGGGGGCCCACGCCACCCGACACCTGCTGGATGCAGGGCGCATCGAGGCCTTGAAACCAGGCAGCCTGCTGCTCAACGCTGGGCGCGGTGACTGCGTCGATGGGCAGGCGCTGAGCGCAAGGCTCGCGCGCGATAACGATATGACCGCCCTGCTGGATGTATGGGAGCGGGAGCCGGCCATCGATCTGACGCTGGCTCGCCAGGTAATGCTGGGCACTCCTCATATTGCAGGGCACAGCCTGGAGGGCAAGCTGCGTGGCACTCACCAGATCTATCAGGCCTTGGTCGAACACCTTGGTGTGGATGAGGTCGTCACGCTCCAGGAGCTGTTGCCTCCACCCGCGTTGGCGCGCATGACCTGGCAGCGAGCGCTGCCGGTCGAGGAGGTGCTGCGCGCCTGCATGCGCGCGGTGTATGAGCCCAGACGCGATCATGACCGGCTGGCCCAGGCGCTCGCTACCAGCTCGCCGGCTCAGGGGTTCGACCAGTGCCGCGCCAGCTATCCGCTGCGCCGCGAGTTCTCGACCCTGAGCGTCGAGTTGACGGGCGAAGCACAGCGGTTGGCCAAGGTGCTGTCAGGCGCAGGCTTTCGCATAGTGTGAGGCTGAGGCTGAGGCTGAGGAGGCAAGTCAAGCCGGGAGGCCATGGCCTTTGAGCACCCGTGGCCGGGAGCCTTGGGCACGCCTTTTTGGGCACGTCCCGCCTTGAAGGGCGGCGGGACGCATCCGGTGCGTGGTGGAGGTATCGTCGGGGACTGTCTTGGCCTGTTTCGGCCTGCCTTCGTCCTTTATAGCCCCATGGCAGAAGAGGTGGAGCGTCGTGGGTCGGCTCCGCCGTAGAAGGTGCCGTCCTCGATCATGATGGACTGAGCGGCGCCCATGGCTTCCTGCAGGCTGACGCTGTGGCCCATGTTCTCGAGCAGCTGGATGGTGTCCGGGCTGATTCCCTGCTCGATGCGGATCTCGTCAGGCAGCCACTGATGGTGAATGCGCGGCATGCTCACCGCAGCCTGGATGTTCATGCCATGATCGATGACATTCATCAGCACCTGCAGCGTGGTGGTGATGATCCGCGATCCGCCCGGACTGCCGGTGATCAGGAAGTTCTCGCCATCCTTCTTGACGATGGTGGGCGTCATCGATGACAGCATGCGCTTTTCAGGCTCGATCTTGTTCGCTTCGCCGCCGATCAACCCGTAGGCATTGGGTACCCCCGGTTTGGCGGAGAAATCGTCCATTTCGTTGTTGAGCAGGAAGCCTGCGCCATCCACCACGATACCCGAGCCATAGCTGAAGTTGATGGTGTAGGTATTTGAGACCGCGAGGCCGTTGCCGTCGGCGATCGAGAAGTGGGTGGTCTCGTTGGACTCGTAGGGCAGCGGGTTGCCGGGGGCGATATCGGCACTCGGCGTAGCCTGATCGGCGGCGATCTCGCTGCGCAGTTCAGCGGCATAGTCTTCTGAGGTCAGGCCGGCCAGGGGGACGTCGACGAAGTCGGTATCTCCCAGGTACTGCGAGCGATCGGCATAGGCGCGCTTCATGGCTTCGGACATCAGGTGGATGGTGCTGGCGGAGTTGAAGCCCAGCGCTCCGATGTCGTCGCCCTCGAGCATGTTGAGTATCTGCACGATATGGGCGCCGCCGGAGGAGGGTGGGCTCATGGCGTAGACATCATAGCCCCGGTAATTGCCGTGCACCGGCTCTCGCACCGTGGCCTGGTAGCTGGCCAGGTCTTCCAGGGTCATCATGCCATCGTGGCGTTCCATTTCGGCCGCAATCAACTGGGCGGTCTCGCCCTCGTAGAATTCCCTGGGTCCCTGTTCGGCAATTCGCTTCAGGGTGGCTGCCAGGTCTGGCTGGCGGTAGATGTCGCCTACCTCGTAACGAGAACCATCTTCCTTGAAGAACTTGGCGCGACTGGCTTCCCAGGGCTCAAAACGTTCACTGGCGCTCTCGATGCCATCGACGAACCGTTGCGGCACAGCGAAACCGTCCTCGGCGAGCTTGATGGCGGGCGCCAGCGTCTCGGCCAGCGTCATGGTGCCGTACTGCTCCAGCGCCAGGGCGAGTCCGGCAACCGTTCCGGGCACGCCGGCGGCGTTGTGGGTATAGCGGGACAGCTCGGCTACGGCGTCGCCGCTGTCATCCTGAAACATCGTTTCGTAGGCCGCCTTGGGGGCCTTCTCGCGATAGTCGATGGCGATCACATCGCCGCTTGTCTCATCGGAGATCAGCATGAAGCCGCCGCCGCCGATATTGCCCGAACGTGGCTGGGTGACAGCCAGGGCAAAGCCTGCCGTGACGGCGGCATCCACCGCGTTGCCACCGTTGGCCAGCACGTCGCGGGCCACCTCCGAGGCCAGGAAATGGCTGGTCGCGACCATTCCCCTGGTGCTCACTTCCGGATGGAACCGTTCGCCTTCGAGAATGGCTTGGCTGTCACTGAGCGCTGGGCTCGCGCTCAGGCTCAGTGATAGACCGATGGCTGAACCAGTGATGGTGGTGCGTAAACGGCGGGAGATCGACATGGCGTACCCCTCAGGTTGTCGGATCGTTGGGTGATGGAATGGTGGCACTGTCGAATGGTGCTGCGGCCATCAGGCATGACTCGCCGTTTTACTATTGACGCCCATGGACCACAGCGCAAATAGGGTTGGGCGCCAACAAGAGAGGTGTGCGGGTGTCGAAGGGAGCTGAGGGCGACCGGTACAAGCGCAGTGGCGAGGAGCCGGGGCCGTGGCAAGCACGACAAGAGGCGCGGTAGACCACAGCAAAAAATGATGCTGAAAAAGAAACACCCCCGCCGGCGGGACCGGCGGGGGTGTTGGCAGGACGGCGCTTTCGTCACTGACGGTAAGCGGCTTCCTTGAGGGCGCGAATACGATCGTCCAGCGGCGGGTGGCTGGCGAACAGTTTCTCCATCAGCTTGCGAGTCTGGCCGGTGGTAATGGCGAAGGCGGTCAGGGTATCCGGCATCTGATCGGGCATCTGGGTCTCGGCCTTGAGGCGTGCCAGGGCATTGATCATGGCGCCGGAGCCCGCAAGCTTGGCTCCTGCAGCGTCGGCACGGTACTCACGGAAGCGGGAGAACCAGGCGGCAATCATCGAGGCGAGAATGCCGAACACGATCTCGGCGACCATGACCACGGCGAAGTAGCCGAAGAAGCCAAGGCCTTCGTTGTCATCGCGGCGCAGGAAGCTGTCGACCAGCTGTGCCACCACCCGAGCGAAGAACATCACGAAGGTGTTCAGCACGCCCTGAATCAGCGCCAGGGTGACCATGTCACCGTTGGCCACGTGACCGATCTCGTGGGCCAGCACGGCCTTCACTTCTTCCGGCTGCATGCGGTTGAGAAGTCCCGCAGACACGGCGACCAGGGCGTCGTTCTTGTTCCAGCCGGTGGCAAAGGCGTTGGACTGCTGGGCCGGGAAGATACCGACCTCAGGCGTCTTGATGTTGGCCTCGCGGGCGAGTTCGGCCACGGTGTCGAGCAGCCACTTTTCGGTGGCGTTGGACGGGTTCTCGATGATCACGGTGCCGGTGGAACGCTTGGCCATCCACTTGGAGATGAACAGCGATACCATGGACCCTGCCATGCCGAACACAAAGCAGAAGATGAGCAGGCTGTTAAAGTTGATGCCCTGGGCGTTGAGGTACGGCTCCACGCCCAGCAATCGCAGGGTGATACTGGCGACCAGGATCACCGCCAGGTTGGTGCCCAGAAAGAGCAGGATTCTCATCATTGCCGACATTCTCCGTAAGGAAGGAAACCTGAAGAGCCCAGTGGCTCGACGGGGGAATCAGATGCTTAGATAAGCCCTGGGGCGCCAAGTTTCAAGCGCCCAGGCGTTGATCGCTCCATCGCTTGTCGAGCGAAGCGCAAGTGCCTGTCGGTTTGCGCCTGCCAGTGCGTGCCTGTGCTTGCCGATTTACTGGCGATAGCGCGACAGAAAACGGGCAAAGCGATCCAGCGCATCACCCAACTGGTCCGCCCAGGGCAGGGTAACGATGCGGACATGGTCCGGATCCGGCCAATTGAAGGCGGTGCCCTGTACCAGCAGGATCTTTTCCTGCAGCAGCAGGTCGAGTACCAGCTGCTGGTCATCCTGAATGTTGTAGACCTTGGGGTCCAGGCGCGGGAAGGCATACAAGGCGCCCTTCGGCGTGGTGCAGCTGACCCCCGGGATGGCATTCAGCTTTTCTACGGTAATGTCCCGCTGTGCCAGCAGTCGCCCACCGGGCAGGACCAGATCATTGATCGACTGATAGCCGCCAAGTGCTGTCTGAATGGCATGTTGCGCAGGCACATTCGCGCACAGGCGCATCGATGCCAGCATGGTCAGCCCCTGAATGAAGTCATTGGCTCGCTGCCGGGCGAGCGTGCCGGATAGCGTCATCCAGCCGCTGCGAAAGCCGGCGCAGCGATAGCTCTTGGACAGTCCATTCATGGTCACGACCAGCTGATCTTCACTGGCCAGCGCCCCGGTGGCCACGTGCACGGTGTCGTCGTAGAGAATCTTGTCGTAGATCTCGTCGGAGAACACCACCAGGTTGTGTTCGCGGGCGATGTCGAGCAGCTCGCGCAGTACCTCGGGGGGATAGACGGCGCCGGTCGGGTTGTTGGGATTGATGATGACAATGGCACGGGTGTGGCTGGTGACCTTGGCCCGGATATCATCCATGGCGGGCGCCCAGTCCGCCTGCTCGTCACACAGGTAGTGGACGCCACGGCCACCGGACAGATTGACGGCGGCGGTCCACAAGGGGTAGTCCGGGGCCGGAATCAGCACTTCGTCACCGTCGTTCAGCAAGGCCTGCATGGCCATGACGATCAGCTCTGACACGCCGTTGCCGATGTAGATATCCTCGATGCCAACGCCGGGGATCTCCTTGCGCTGGCATTCCTGCATGATGGCCTTGCGTGCCGAGTACAGTCCCTTGGAGTCGCAATAGCCCTGGGCCGTGGGCAGGTTGCGCATCACGTCCTGAAGAATCTCTTCCGGCGCTTCAAAGCCGAACGGGGCTGGATTGCCGATATTCAGCTTCAGAATGCGCTGGCCTTCGTCCTCGAGGCGCCTGGCGTGCTCCAGCACCGGGCCGCGAATGTCGTAGCAGACGTTATCCAGCTTGTGTGACTTTGAAAGGGTAGGCGTGTCCATGGCGCGGGTCTCGCAGAATCCGTTGTAACGTGCCCGCTGAGGGCGGGCCGGTCGTGTAGCCGTGTGTGGCAGGTCGTGATGGCCGTCTGCCGGGTAGTCAGTCTTCCGAGGTCGCACCACCCGATGCCGAGCTGTCGTCTGCTTCAGCCGGGGAGGCCTCGGCGCTGATGTCGTCGTCGGCAGGGGCATCCACCGGGATGTCATCCGGGGTTTCCAGCGTCAGTCGGCCGAGCTTGCCATCACGCAGCTCATGCAGCAGCACTTCGGCGCCACGATGCAGGTCAATTTCCCCGCCGGCACGCAGTCCCCCACGCTTGGCGGCGATATCCGCCAGGATGGCGTGGCCGTCGAAGCCAGCCTGGGCCATGAGGTCGGGACGCTCGTCACCATCTGCGTCGACCTTGTCCGCGTCAGGATGCGCGTCGTAGGCAGGCAGTGACGTCAATTTATAGCGTGACCTGAGGGCTTCTGGATAGCGCTTCGCCAGTTCGGCAGCGGTAATCAAGGCCACATCGACATAGTCGATAGCGGTGTCTCGGATGGCGCCGCTGGCGGCCAGGCGGTAGGCACTGGCCTGGTCCTCGATCTTGGGCCACAGCACGCCGGGAGTGTCGGTCAGGGCAACGCGACCCTGAATGCGCACCTTTTGCTGACGCTTGGTGACGGCTGGCTCGTTACCGGTCTTGGCAATGGTGCGGCCAGCCAGTCCGTTGATCAGCGTCGACTTGCCGACGTTGGGGATGCCCATGACCATGACCCGCACATCCCGGTCTGCGCGAACCTGACCGGCCAGTTCGTGACATAGCTTGGGGATGCGCTTCAGCTCGCGGGTGTTGGTCGTGGTCACCGCCAGCGCGCGGGTGTCTGGCTGTGCGTCGAAGAAGGCGGTCCAGGCGCGGGTGCCCTCCGGGTCAGCGAGATCGGCGCGAGACAGAATCTTCAGCACCGGCTTGTGGCGGGTCAGACTGGCCAGCATCGGGTTCGCGCTGGAGTAGGGCAGGCGGGCGTCGAGCACCTCGATCACCACGTCGATTTCCGGCAGCGCCTCCAGTATCTGACGGCGCGCCTTGTTCATGTGTCCCGGAAACCAGCCCAGCATCTCTTTCTCCTGCCTACTCTATAAGCGCAAATGACGCTCCATCTTAGGGAAACCCGAGTCAAATGTCGTCAGCAGAGATGCGGGCAGGCTGCTGAAGCTCGAGTCGATGCAGTAAGTGGGCGACCACGAGCCGCCGGGGTGGCCGTGGTCGCCAAGGGGCGGAAAGGGCGTGCTAGGTGCGCCAGGCGCTATTCACCTTCGTGAAAGTTCAGTGCCAGTGAGTTGATGCAGTAGCGCTGGCCGGTGTGTGTAGGGCCGTCGGCAAAGACGTGGCCGAGGTGGGCGTCGCAGCGCTGGCAGCTGACTTCGGTACGGCGCATGCCGTGTCGATGGTCGTCATCGAGCTGGATGCAGCTCTCGGACAGCGGCCGGTCGAAGCTTGGCCAGCCACAGCCGGCATCAAACTTGTGCTCATTCTCGAACAGGGGCGCGTTGCAGCAGGCGCAGTGATAGATGCCGTGGGTATCGGTGACGTGGTAGTCGCCGCTGAAGGGGCGCTCCGTGCCTTTTTCGCGAGTGACGTGATATTGCTCCGGGGAAAGCTGTGTCCGCCATTCGGCATCGGTTTTCTCGATCTTCTTGCGCATGGATGTTCTCCCGTGAGGTTCGACGCAGGCGCTCACTTCAAGCTAAGACGTTTATGGCCGTTTGACCAACCCGACGGTTTCACGCTGACCGTTCCATGGTGTACGTGGGGCTTACCTGTGAATACTGCGCTGGGTGTCGGCCTCATACGAGGCCCGTGTGTCTATGTACGTGTGCCTGTGTATGGGGCAAGCAGGACGGGTAATAGGGTGGATATATAGAGAAGGGCGTTGAATCGAACAGGAAAATCGTGACTCGGGGTTGACACTTTTCAGGGTGCTCAGTAACATACGCGCCACCTCGAGAGAGACGAGGCCGATGCGTCCCATTCGTCTAGTGGTCTAGGACACCGCCCTTTCACGGCGGGAACAGGGGTTCGAACCCCCTATGGGACGCCACTTCGACTCTTGAAAGGCCGGAATGCGGGAATAGCTCAGTGGTAGAGCACAACCTTGCCAAGGTTGGGGTCGCGAGTTCGAATCTCGTTTCCCGCTCCAATGCGTCCCATTCGTCTAGTGGTCTAGGACACCGCCCTTTCACGGCGGGAACAGGGGTTCGAACCCCCTATGGGACGCCACTTTCCGGTACAATTTGCGATGCGTTTGCGGGAATAGCTCAGTGGTAGAGCACAACCTTGCCAAGGTTGGGGTCGCGAGTTCGAATCTCGTTTCCCGCTCCATGCGTCCCATTCGTCTAGTGGTCTAGGACACCGCCCTTTCACGGCGGGAACAGGGGTTCGAACCCCCTATGGGACGCCACTTCGCAACGCAGCAGAGGGACGTCGACAGCTGTCGCGGTCTCTGCATCGATAGAGCGGGAATAGCTCAGTGGTAGAGCACAACCTTGCCAAGGTTGGGGTCGCGAGTTCGAATCTCGTTTCCCGCTCCAAAAATTATTGGCCTGTTGCCTCGGCGGCAGTGCCTGACAAAAAAAGGGCCCCCGGGCCCTTTTTTTGTGCTTTCTGGATGGTCTGACTCGCTGTGCGTATCTCTTGTCATGCGCCGTCAGCCGCTAGGGGGGGGGGCGACGCTTGTCTGATGATGTGCGCCAGCCCCCCTTTGACCTCAAGTCACCTATGTCACGACAGTGACGGGGCCATGATCGTCACAGTGATCCCCATGAGGGTGGTGCAGGTGGCCATCGACGAGGTAGTCGATATGATCCCCATGAGGCACTGGTTCATGACCGCATCCGGGGCCATGCACATGATCTGCGGCATGGCCTGAACACTGGTGGTGCGGCGTGCAGTCTGCCGGGTTTTGATCAGTTACCTCGATGGTGTGCTCATCCACGTGGTCGCCGTGCATGTGGTGCAGGTGCCCGTCGTGCAGGTAGTCGATGTGCCCGTTATGTTCTATCGCCGTGTGACCACACCCAGGCCCGTGCTGATGCTCATGATGTGGGTGCTTGTTGCAGGTCGTCATGGCGTTGTCCTCGTAGTGGTTAAGACTGTTTAGCTTAGGCTGCGTTCAAGGGGGCGGCCACTGACCTCCGTCATGCTTTGATGGACGTCGGCTCTCGCCTTTGGTCCCTCGTCTCTCACCAAAGAGGCGTCAGTGGTAGGTTGGGCGGCGTTCGACACGTATGTCCAGGCGCTCTCGGGGCATCGTGTTGCCCTCTAGGTTACACGCTGCTGGCAGCGGCAAGGCGGGTGGCTCGGTTGAAGATGTGGCTGAGTGACCCCATATGGTGAGCCTTCTATCTATTTCCCCTGACACCCACACCAAGGATCCCTCATGGCCGAACCGGCTCTGTCCATTCGAGGCCTGACCAAGGTCTACGGCAATGGTTTCAAGGCTCTCAAGGGCATCGACCTCGATGTTCAGGAGGGCGACTTCTACGCGCTGCTGGGTCCCAACGGCGCCGGCAAGTCCACCACACTGGGCGTGGTCTGTTCGCTGGTACAAAAGACCGCGGGCCAGGTATCGATCTTCGGCATCGATATCGACAAGGACTTTGCCCGTGCCAAGTATCACCTCGGGGTGGTGCCCCAGGAATTCAACTTCAACCAGTTTGAGCGAGTCATTGATATCGTGCTGGCGCAGGCGGGCTACTACGGGATGTCCCGGCGCGAAGCGCTGCCGCGGGCAGAGAGCCTGCTCAAGGACTTGAGCCTGTGGGACAAGCGCAACGGCAGTGCGCGCATGCTGTCTGGCGGGATGAAGCGGCGGCTGATGATTGCGCGGGCGCTGATGCATCGACCCAAGCTGTTGATTCTCGATGAGCCGACCGCCGGCGTAGATATCGAGCTGCGCCGCAGCATGTGGGAGTACATGCGTCGCATCAACCGGGAGGAGGGCACCACCATCATCCTCACCACCCACTACCTGGAAGAGGCCGAGAGCCTCTGTCGCAACGTGGGCATCATCAACCACGGGGAAATCGTGCGTAACACCAGCGTGAGAGAGCTGCTGGCGGAGCTCGACACCGAAACCTTCCTGCTCGACCTGGCAGAGCCGGTGTCCGAGGCACCGGCCATCGAGGGCTTCGAGGTGGGCAAGGTCGACGATGCCCAGCTGTCGGTCGTGGTCCATCGTGGGCAGTGCCTCAATGACGTGTTCGACGCGCTGAAGCGGGACGGCATCAAGGTGCTGTCGATGCGCAATCGTGCCAACCGGCTGGAGGAGATGTTCGTCTCCATGGTGGAAAGCGGCAATGCAGACAAGGAGATGCGTGGATGAATCCGAGCCAGATAGCGATCGCCCTATGGACCCTGGTGATCAAGGAAATTCGTCGCTTTACCCGCATTTGGCCTCAGACGCTGTTGCCGCCGTCGATCACGATGACGATGTACTTCATCATCTTCGGCAACCTGATTGGCTCGCGCATTGGCGAGATGGACGGCTACAGCTACATGGACTTCATCGTGCCGGGGCTGATCATGATGTCCGTGATCACCAACAGCTATTCCAACGTGGCGTCGTCGTTTTTCTCCAACAAGTTTCAGCGTAGTGTCGAGGAAATGATGGTGTCGCCCATGCCCAACTGGGTGATGCTGGCGGGCTTCATTCTGGGCGGCATGGCACGTGGGCTTGGGGTTGGCATCATCGTCACCGGGGTGTCGCTGTTCTTTACCCGGATCGAGGTCGCGCATCCTCTGTTGACCATCGGCGTGGTCATTCTGACCGCGGCACTGTTCGCCACGGGCGGTTTCATCAATGCGCTGCTGGGCAAGAAGTTTGATGACATCTCCATCGTGCCGACCTTTGTGCTGACGCCGCTGACCTACCTCGGCGGGGTGTTCTACTCGATTTCCCTGCTGCCGGACTTTTGGCAGGGGGCGTCGATGCTCAACCCGATCCTGTATATGGTCAACGTCTTCCGCTACGGCTTTCTTGGGGTGTCGGATATCCCGGTGGGCTGGGCCCTGACCGCGATCTTTGGCTTTATCATTGGTCTATTCGCCATTGCCCTGTGGATGCTGGAAAATGGCAAGGGCATTCGTAGCTAGCGCCGCGTCATCGCGGCGTTTGCCGTGACCCTTTTTCTTGATTCTTTTGTGTTCAGGTAGCGTGCATGAGTCACTCGTCCGATCATCCTCACCATCGCCCCGCGACCTTGGCCGACGCCCCGCTGGGACGAGAGTCGGCCTACCCCGACCAGTACGATCCGGGGCTTCTCTTCCCCATCGAGCGGGCGGCCAACCGGGCGCCTCTGGGCATCGCGGAGGATGCACTGCCATTCGTGGGAGAAGACGAATGGCACGCCTTCGAGCTGTCCTGGCTGACGCCCAAGGGCAAGCCATGCGTTGCCGTGGCGCGCTTTCGTCTGCCAGCGAGCTCACCACGTCTGATCGAGTCCAAGTCGTGGAAGCTGTACCTCAACAGCCTGAACCAGACGCGCGTGAGTTCGCGCAGTGAGCTCATCGCGACCCTGGAGCGGGACCTTGGCGAGGCGGCAGGGGCGGCGGTGAGCGTCGAAATTCTCGACGTCGAGGATGAGCAGCTGTCACCGCGCCGCCTGCCGGGTGAGTGCATCGACGACCGGGATATCGAAATTGCTCGTTATACACCCACTCCCGATCACCTGACGGTGAGCGATGAGATTGTCGAGGAGACGCTGACCTCGCACCTGCTCAAGTCCAACTGCCCGGTTACCGGACAGCCCGATTGGGGCAGCGTCATGATTCGCTACCGTGGGCCCAGACTCGATAGAGATGGCCTGCTGCGCTACATCGTCGGTTACCGTCAGCATCAGGACTTTCACGAACACTGTGTCGAGCACATGTTCGTGGACCTGATGGAGAGGGCCCGCCCTGAACGCCTGCTGGTGTTGGCGCGCTACGTGCGGCGCGGTGGTCTGGATATCAGCCCCTGGCGCGGCACCCCCGGCGAGACGCCTCCCACGCCGCTGCGCCTGGCGCGGCAGTGACCAGCCGCACGCAGTGGATGCGGCGCGCTAGATCGCGGGGAATGTTTCTAGGATAGGTTCCTGGGATCGTTCCTGTGGATCGATCCTTGGGAGAGATCGTGTAGATAGATTGTTTAGAAGGATCGCGGCGATAGAGGGTGCCGCAGGGACAATACCTGAGTGGTCTGGTAGGGTAATGCGAAAGCGTCTCAACCATTGAATTGTGACAGGGCATTCGCCCTCTGGAGTGACACGATGGATGCCATGACATTGCTGCATGAACGCAGCTCCATGGGCAAGCTGGCGGGGCCTGCTCCGTCCCGTGAGCAGCTCGATGCCATGTACCGAGCCGCGCTGCGCGCGCCGGATCACAAGGAACTCAGGCCTTGGCGCTTTATCGAGTTCTCCGGTGAAGGCCTCGACCGGCTGGGCGAGCTGTTCGCCGAGGCCGAGTTTCGCGAAGACCCCAAGGCGACCGACGAGTGCCTTAACAGCGCACGGATGAAACCCAAGCGCGCACCGATGATCATCGGCGTCGTCGCTAAGGTGGACCCGGACGTGCCCAAGGTACCGAAGATTGAGCAGGTGATCTCCGCAGGGTGCGCCGCCCACGGTATCTTGCTGGCCGCTCATGCCCAGGGGCTTGGCGCCATGTGGCGCAGTGGCAAGTACGCCTTCGACGACACTGTGCGCAAGGGGCTCAGGCTGGGAGAGCACGATGAGCTGGTCGCCTTCATCTACCTGGGCCAGCTGGGTGGTCGTCACAAGCCCATTGCCGAGCACCGGGTAGAGGATTACGTCGAGGTATGGGACTAAGCGCCGTTGCGCTTGGGTCAGCTGACACGGGACGCACGTTCATGGATGACATGACAAGACAGGTTGGCCACGCGCATCTCCGTCCAGCGCTGCCGCCGACAGGTGTGCCAGAAGACCTGAACGGTTTTCTTGACTGGCTGGGGGAGGCCATCCCCCTGGTGGGATCGCTTGGCATCCAGCGCATGCGGGAAGAGGGTAACGCTCTCGTGTGGGAGCTCGATCTGCGTCCCAACCTCAATGACAAGGGCACCGGTTTTGGCGGTTCGTTGACCGCTCAGACCACCCTGCAGGGCTGGTGCTGGACGACGCTGTGGCTTAGGCGTCGCAGGATCAACCAGGATGTCGTGGTAGCGCAGGCTAGCCAGCGTTTTGTGGCGCCGGTGACCGGGGACTATCGCTTGATCTGCCGGCCGGAGGCGCCGGGCGACGACCGAGCAATGCTCGACAGTGCTATCGCCGGGGAGACATCGCCCGAGGATGGGCTGGAGCGTCGCCTGGCCGAGCGAGGGAAGGGGCGAATCGCCCTGGTTCAGGAGCTGTGGTGTGGTGAAACGCTGTGCCTCGAGGCGCGTGGTGACTACGCCGTGCTACCCAGCGAGCCGCCAATCGCCGTCTAGGCACCAAACCGATCTTCCATATGGGCAAAGTAGCAAAAAACGGCTTGCAATCGAGAACTTAAGGCGATAAAGTATGCGCCGTCTTGAGGGATAAGCACCGCGCAACGCGGGCAACGTGTTCTTCAAGATGACAATGCGGAGGGGTGTCCGAGTGGTCGAAGGAGCACGCCTGGAAAGTGTGTAAGTCGAAAGGCTTCGAGGGTTCGAATCCCTCCCCCTCCGCCACGAATTGATGAAAAGCCCGCTGAGAGATCAGCGGGCTTTTTCTATATGGGTGGTGTTTACCCTGATCTTGTTTACCTGGCCTTGTTTACCTGCTCTTGGAAACCGTCATCTGTTGACCTGTCACGCGAGGTGGTCCCGGGGACTTGAGCCAAGGGCTAAGCCTGCATCGTCCCGCCCCATAGATTCTGAACACGAGCAGTGAACGGCGGCTATTTCGCTGATGCTGCCTGGAGCGTATCGTCTGCGCCCCACGAGAGCGAATGGATCCCCAAGTTTCGCACCAGGCACCGAGCTCTGATCAGATCGAGGATGTGTTCCTGTTCGACCGCGCTCTAGGAATTTTTCTCAAGCGTGGCACCTGCAGCGCTATAGTGTTTGGTGTGAAACCTCCTCATCAGTGCCGGGATAGAGACATGCATCTCAAAAGGCTTGGGCGACTGAAATACGGACTAATGGGCGGCCTGTTGCTCGTGATGGGTCTGCTGGCGACGGGAGCGGAGGCAGGCTGCCCACAAGGGCAGGAAGCCTTCACCTCCTGCCAGATGGAAGGCCTCGGTACCGAAGTCTTCGTGTGTTTCGATAGCCAGACTGCCACCTACAGCTACGGCCCGATTGGCGGGCCAGCGGATCTCTCTCTGTCAGAACCCATTGAACGCGTTGATTTTGAGCCATGGTCGGGGCTTGGCAAGGCGATCAGCGAGTCAGTCACCTTCTTCAATCAAGATTACGGTTATAACGTTGTGGGCGGCTTTGACCGTCCGTTTTCCGAGGAGGAGATGCAGCGTTCGATAAGGCGCTTTGGGTGGGTTGAAGTGACCGAGGGGGGCGAGCGGATCGCCAGGCTTGAATGCATCCCTGAGACCGTAAGCTATGGCTTTGGCGGCGGGCTCCATGATGTCAAAGTGGCCGCCGGCCAGACGTGGGATTGGGACTCCCAGACCTGGATATCGGATGCTGTTTCATCGGCCTCCATACCGCTTCTGCTAAAAAACCATCAATATAGCGACGAATTTGATTGCCTTCCCCCATCGGAGCTTCGCCTCAATGGGATAAAGATGGGCGCGCCAGTGGGCGCACTCAGCAAGTTCGGAACACCGAAGGCCACCGACGCAACCTCGTTCAGTGATGAGCCAATTGACCGGATAGCCCTGATTGGCGCGAATATCGATTTTTTCCGAGATGTCGTTGTCAATATGTCCACCATCTCGCCGAATTGGCAGACGCCCTCGGGCATCAGGGTTGGTCTGACCCGTGGGGAAGTAATCCGCATTCTTGGACGCGTGCCCTCAGGATATACCGCCAGATCGCAAGAATTCGTTATCCCGGCCTGCCCCGACATTTCCGGTACCCATTCTGAGGATGCTTACCGGGAATGGTTTACTCTGATCGAATTCGGACAAGATAAGCGCGTGAACCGAGTCGTCTTATTGACGTCAACAGAATAGATGACCGCGCAGCGTCAGACACGCGCTTCGGCGGTCTCAATGACCCAGCGCGGCACGTGACCGATCAAGGTCTATAATGCAGGCCTACCGGCCTCGTCGGAGGCGATATTGGCCTCGCCAGCGTCCCTAGCTGCACCCGGACGGGGCTCTTCGAGGTGTTGATCTACTTACTGCGCAGGTACTGGTCTCCGCGACGGATAGCCAGCACACATGAAGCGTACGTCTCTAGCGACTCACGCCGGCAGATTTCACATGAGGCCATCTACAACGCGCTGAAGTGCCCCCTCTCAAGCTGCACAGGCAATAGCGCAGCTATCGGGAGGGTGAAATCAGCAACGAACCTCCCGTCGACCCCTGAACTGTGAACGACGAACAGGGATACTCAAAAAGCTGTGGTTACTGACATCTTGAAAGGCAAGGTCACTGTCGCTAAATGGCGCGCCAGCGCGATTTCACCTCCTCCTTGCTCTGAGGTGGATCGATAAGCTCTAGTGCGTTGTAAAACCGGGTGAGAAGTCGTTGAAGGATCTCCGCAAGCAGCACGACGCTGCACCGCGGTAGACCAACGCCGAGCAGGCCTGAGGCCATCGGCGCCCGGCCGGCCGAAGGGTTGTATGCTCCCAGGTGATAGACGGGCGGGAGCCGACATCAACTATCAGGCGGGAAGAATATAAGCGCCCTGTGCGATGGCGCAGGGCTCGCTTTCGCTGTCATCCATCCACACTGATACGCTGCCGATCATGGTTCTGCCTCCACTCTTGTTGAGGTCGGCCCGGGCGATGATCCGCTGGCCGACAGCCGGCGACAGATAGCGAATCGCCAGGTCAGAGGTCAACGCCATGGCCTGTGGCGTTTCACGGCCAGCAGAAGCCAGAAACCACAGTGCTGCGTCGGCCGCGGCAAACAGGGCAGGGCCACACACATAGCCACCGGGCCGCAGGTCCTCGTCTCGCACCTCGACCGTGGCAATGGCGTGGCGCTCGGCAAGCTCGAGACAGGTAAACGGACAGCTTGGCCAGTGTGTTGCCAGCATGCGGTTGATATCGTCGGCGGTGGTCATGGCGATGGTCTCGTTGTGAAGATGATCCTGAACAGCGCCTACGATACACACTGGCCGAAGGCTGTCACTATTGGGTCGCTACACACCTGCAGCGATGGGCCAAGCCGGGGCGAGTTCAGGTGCGCACATCGGAGGAAAAGCGTGCTGCATTTTCTTTGAGAAACTCGCTTTCGTCGGCGTCACCCCAGAAGGCGGGCTGTGCCTTCGGGATGGTCAAGGCCTTCTGAATCTTGGGGCGCGCATCGAGCCGCTCGAACCAGGCCTTCAGGTGGTCGAGACCCTCGACCGACACCTTGGCCCAGACGTAGGCGCGTGCCCAGGGGTAGGTCGCCATGTCGGCGATGGTGTATTGATCCCCCGCCAGCCACTCGCGGCCTTCCAGGCGGGTGTTCAGGACCTCCAGCAGGCGACGGGACTCATCCACGTAACGCTTGATGGAGAAGGGTTCCTGCTGGCCGTTGGGGGCGGCGATGCGCTGGAAGTACATGGCCTGGCCCATCATCGGACCGATGCCCCCCATCTGGAACATCAGCCACTGCAGCGTTTCGCTGCGGGCCTTGGCCTCTCTGGGCAGGAACTGGTCGTACTTCTCGGCCAGGTACCACAGGATGGCGCCACTCTCGAACACGGCGAAGTCGTCATTGCCTCGGTCGACAATGGTGGGAATGCGCCCGTTGGGGTTGAGCTTGAGATAGTCGGGCGCCTTTTGCTCCTTCTTGCCGAAGTCGATGAAGGTCAATTCGTAGGGCACCTCCGCCTCTTCGAGAAAGATGACCGGCTTGTAACCGTTCATGGTGGCGGCGGTGTACAGGTGAATATCCGGCTGTGACATAGGGAACGTCCTCATGGGGTAACGCGATGTAGGGCGTTGCTCGCCGGGCCCGCTACCCTCGTGCATCGGGCCCGACGCGCATTTCCTGTTGCCTGTGGACGGTCACATCTGACGGTCCCAAAGGCTCTCCTGGTAGCGCTTTACGTCTTCCTCGAATCGTGCGGGATGTACGTTGCGGAAGGCGTGCTCGTCCAGCGGGATGAGGCGCACCATCTCATCGATCATGGATGAGGGGTCAAGCTGAAGGTCGTCCCCGGCGAACAGTTGCTGGGTCTCTCGGATCGGCGCCTCAGGGGTGAAGTTTGTCTCTGGGTCGTACCACTGGTCGAGGGTGTCGTACATGCGGTCGTTGAAACCGGTGCGGAAGGGGCCCGGGTTGATGGTGGCGACCTTCACGCCCAGCGGTGCCAGTTCTTCGTGGAGCAGCTGGGAAATACCTTCCAGGGCATGCTTGGACGCGACATAGGGCGCGAGGTACGGGAAGGTAGTGAAGCCGGCGATGGAAGATACCAGCACGATCTTGCCCTGGCCGCGGCTGGCAAAGGTCTTGGCGTAAGGCTGGACGAACTCGAGGGTCGAGAAGACGTTCGTCTCGAAGACCTTGCGCACGCGCGACACGGGGATTTCGGCGATGGGGCCGGTCTCGCCGATCGCCGCATTAGCCACCACAACATCCACCTCGGCGCCGTAGCGCGCAAAGATGCTGTCGCGATCCTGAGCATCGGTGATGTCGAGCTTTTCGACCTCCAGGCGAACCCCCAGCTGCTGCGCCTTCTCTTTCAGGGCCGATACCTGTGGCCAGATCTCCACCGTGGCAATGACCCGGTGTCCTTGCTGCGCCAGTCCCAGTGCGGCACCTTCCGCCAGACCGCTGCCGGCCCCTGTCATCAGAATGGTTTTCATCGTCTCTCTCCTCGAGATAAGTGGGGTTACGCCAGGTCGTCGCGATCCAGGCGTTCGAAAATGATGGCCTCGACGGAAGTCGCGCCAACGTTGGTCACCTGGTGGGCCCAGGCCTCGTTATGCATGACGTCCCCTGCTACCACGTCACGCTCTACGACATCGCCACTTTCCAGCGCGATGCGCAGGCGGCCGGCAGAAAGGAAGTAGACGATCTCTTCGGGATGGCGGTGAGGCGCATCAGCGGCGCCGGGGGCCATGGTCATGTGTACCAGGCGTGTCTCACCGGTGTTGATGAGCTCGCGGTAGAACTCCGGAGAGGCCTGGTCGGCCAGCGGAACCGGGTGCCCAGCGTCAGGCCATTGAGGTGTTGTCATGGGGTGTTCTCCTGAAGGTGACGGAGGCATCATCCGAAGACGCGCTCGAGGTGGGCATCGAAGCGTGCGAGGTCGCTGTCGATGTCGGGGTTCTTCATCACGTCGAAGGCGCCGAAGGTCGGCAGTGGGCTCATGTCGAAGAAGCGTGCGTTCAGATGCACGGGAGCGACCAGGTCATCCAGCGACTTGCCGGCGAAGAAGGGTTCCTCGGGGTCATCAAAGGCTTCGGCCGGAGCATTGAGGGTGACGCTGAGCATGTAGTCGGTGCCGGTCAGGGTACCGCCCAGCCCATAGTTCTCTTTCGGTTTCTCGGCGGTGCGACCGTCGCCGTTGCAGAAACGGCCGTCCATGCCGGCGGTGTAGACCTCATCCATGTACTTCTTGAAGGACCAGGGCACCATCATCCAGTTGATCGGGAACTGCATGATCACGACGTCGGCCCACTGGTGATCGGCGATCGCCTCCTCGACGTCATACCCTTCGGCGATGCGGCTGACGCGCACCTCGTGTCCTTGGTCGGCTAGCCGGGAGCGCGCGCGCTCAGCCAGGCTGTCGTTGAGTGTGCCCTTGGCAAATGGATAGGGATGGTGACCGTTTATGATCAGTACGTTACGCATAAAAATCTCCGTCTTGAGTGGCAATGAGTCATGGATCTGCAGGCTCTTCAGGAGTTAAGATGAAGCGAGCGGTATATAAAAACAACTAGTATACTTTTGGTAACCTAGTCGCTGGACAGCAGCGTGACATCCCGGCGGACGTGTTGACGCCTTGTAAGAGACGTCTTGGAGGCGACGCGCTGGTGGAAGGCGCCCTGGTAGAGGACGCCCTGGTAGAGGAGAGCGGCCAAGGCGCCGTCAACGCCATGACTCGAGCGGGGACTGGGTCAAACTGACAGGAGATATGACATTGGAAGCGTCTGTGACGGAAGATTCGAAAGGCCGGCGTCGTGTCGCGTCGCCCTGTCTGGAGCCGTGTGCCATCGAGAAGGGCATGCGAATTCTCGGGGGCAAGTGGACAGGGTCCTTGCTGTGGCACATCAACGAAGGGCCGGTGAGGTTCAATGACCTTGCTCGCATGGTGGGGGGCGCCAGCAAGAAGATGATCACCGAGCGCCTGCGTTTTCTCGAGACAAAGGGACTGATCTCCCGGCACGTGCGCGAGACGTCGCCGGTCGTGGTCGAATACGCGATCACGCCACTTGGCGAGACGGCCATCAGGGTGCTCGATGAACTGCGTGAATGGAGCGAGTCATTGCCGGAAGGGGTCGTGGACCAATGATGAGGGTGTCTCCGGGCCGCTCTCGCGGGGTGTCGGGCGTTCCCACCGCACGCTCCGGAACCCAGTGCGAGGCACGTCAGTGACCAGAATGATCCAGTCGGTGTCGCGCAGCTTTCTGCTGCTCGAGGCGTTGCGACGCGCCGACAAGCCGCAGACATTGGCCCATCTCAGCGCTGAGGTGGGCTTGGGCAAGACCACCGTTCACGGATTGCTGAATACCCTGGTGGCATTGGGCTACGTCCGGCGCCTGGCCGAGGGCTACTGGCTTGGGTTGCGTCTTGACGAGCTGGCTGAGCCTTTAGCACAGGAGCGTGAGCAACTGCGTCATCATTACCGCGGACTACTGGAAGAAGCCGCGGCGCTGAGTGATGAGACGGTCTATCTGGCCGCGCCCTGCGGCAGCCAGCAGTACCTTTATCTCGAGGCCGTGGAGGGACGACAGCCGCGGCGTGTCCAGAGTCCGCGAGGACGCCGGGAGTCGCTGCGGCATTCGGCGATCGGCCATGTCTTCCTGGCCAACGATGACGACCTGCTGCGCCAGGTCAGGCGCGATGGCCCCCTGACCGATGCGCAGGAGGCCCGGCTTCGGGAGGTCAGCCTCCAGGGCTTTGCACTGGACCTTGAAGCCGTGGAGGCAGGTCTTTGTTGCCTGGCGATTCCGCTGCGCCAGCGCGGTGAGTGCGTGGCCGCTTTGGGCATGGCGGGTCCCTCATCGCGCTGGACGCAGGCGCAGCTGAGCCGGTTGGCGAAGCAACTTCTAGCGCGCTGACCCTCCTGTACTCCTCGCCGTTCGACATTGTCGAATCTTGATCGGCATCCGCCGCTCACCCCTGTGCCTGCCTGCGCGGCATCGGCATGCTCCTCATCGCGTCGACGACGACGCTGCTCTTGTCTGTATTCATGAGGAGAATGACATGCAACTTGACGATGCCCATCACGTGATTGCAGGAATTCGCGAGGCCGCTGCCGCTGAAGGGTTTGCCGTCTCGCTGGCCATCGTGGACGCCAGCGGGCTTCAGGTCGCCTTCGAACGCATGGATGGCGCGGTTCCCGGCAGTATCGATGTCGCGATCAAGAAGGCGCGCACGGCCTCGCTGTTTCAAGCCGACAGTGCACAACTCGGTCAGATCGCCGCTCCCGGCGAGGCCGTCTATACCCTGGAAAACACCAACGGTGGCCTGATCAGCTTTGGCGGCGGAGTGGTACTGCGCGATGCACAACGGCGGGTGGTCGGGGCGGTCGGCGTGGCCGGCGCAACCGTCGAACTGGACGAGACCCTTGCCCAGCTGGGGCCGCGCCTGATGGCTCGGGAGGCGGCATGATGCGCGGCCAGCATCCTGCCGTGCTGGCACTGGCGGTGGCTGCCTTTGCCATCGGCATGGCGGAGTTCATCGTGGTCGGGGTGCTGCCCACCATCGCCAGTGATCTGGGCGTCACCCAGGATCGCGCCGGTGCCCTGGTGAGTGGCTATGCACTGGCCCTGGCGATCGGTACGCCGCTGCTCATGCTGACCTTGTCCCGCTTCCCGCCGCGTAGGGTGCTGACGGGGCTGATGGCGCTCTTCCTGGTCGGCAATCTGTTGGCGGTCATCGCCCAGGACTTCACCAGCCTGATGTTCGGCCGAGTGATCACGGCCGTGGCACATGGCGCCCTGTTTGCGTTAGGGGCGACGGTGGCCAGTCGGCTGGCGCCACAAGGGCAGGCAGGTAGTGCCATTGCGCTGATGTTCTCGGGGCTGACGCTGGCCATGGTGATTGGTGTACCTGTCGGAAGCCTGCTGGGTAACGGCGTGGGGTGGCGGGTCCCCTTCGTGGTGATTGTGGTACTGGCGAGCATGGCGCTAGTCGCGCTGTGGCGCTGGGTGCCGGCGCATCTGGACGCCCAGCCGACAGGCAGCTGGCGAGAGCAGCTGTCGGCGCTCGGCCATCCGGTCATCGTGGTGACCATGGCGCTGACGGCGGTGGGCTTCGGGGCGACCTTTCCGCTGTTCACCTACATCAGTCTCTGGCTGACCGAGCAGTCGGGTTTCTCCACGCATATCGCCAGTGGACTGCTGATCGTCTTCGGTGGCGCGACCCTGGTTGGCAACCTGATGGGCGGTCGCATGGTCGGCGCCATGGGCTGGCGGCGCACGGCCGCCTGGCTGCTGGTTGGATTGGCGGCGATCCTGGCGATCATCCATGCCTGGGGAGAGATAAGCGCGTTGATGCCGATATGGCTGGCGGTGTGGGGTGCCTTGGCTTTTGGTCTGTCGCCCGCGTTTCAGTCAGGCATGCTGGCGTCTGCCGAACAGCATCGGCCGCGGGCGGTGGCGTTTGCCTCGGCGCTTAATATCTCGTCGTTCAATATCGGTATCTCGGCCGGCTCCGCCGCGGGCAGTGCGCTGGTCGCAAGGGAGGCGCTGGCACTCACGCCATTGGCCGGAAGCGGCCTGGCGGTGCTGGCGCTGGGCATCCTGTGGCTTCAGGGCAAGGTGAACCGCTCTCGTGTTGTCGAGGCGGCGGCGTGATGGAGTCGCCATTTCGCCCGCCCCCGCCCCCTTGGTGAAGGGGCGGGGGCGGGTATGTTCTTGATCGATGCGCCTCTATCAGGCGTCGACTGGGTCGATCAAGCGAATGTCGGCATGGGTGACCCAGTCTGCCGTGGCGTCGCGAAAGCGCGCCATGTGCGGGGTATCCATGTGGGCTTCCAGTGCCGCACGGGAGGACCAGGTTTCGATGACGGTGACCGTATCGCTACGCGCGGTGTCGTCATGGGTCAGGCCTCTTGGGGCGTCGATGGCCGGCTGATAGCGCAGGCAGCCCTCTTCCTGTTGAACCGTTGGGGCTACCTCAAGCAATGCATCCAGCACGTTCTGGGCGTTGCCCGGGGTTGTGGTGATCGTCGCAATGACCCACAGCATGGTGACACTCCTCTGGTCTTGATCTGGTGGACGGGCCCCGGCCGGATTGTCGGGGCCGTAAAGCGCTCAAGGAAGCGCGGCATCAATGCCTGCACGGATGAGTCGCTGCGTCGCCCACTGCGCGAAGGCTCTACCTGACAGCATCGAGGCCTTGGATGCTGGGCTTCGGGCGCTGACGCGTCGTTCCGCACGGCTAATGACGGCAGCGTTTGCTCAGGCTTCGGTGGTCGAGAACAGCGCGAGCAAATGTTCGCGATATTCGGCGACATGGGTATCGATCGCGGGCGCCTTGATCACGTCGTTGGCGAGGTAGGTGGGCAAGCCTTGCATGCCGAGGAATTCCATCGCCTTGTGGACCGGGAAGTAGACGCCGTCGACGCCCTTGCCCTCGAAGAAGTTGCCTTCCTCATCGAAGGCTTCTCTGGGTGCATTCCAGGTCAATGACAGCATATAGCGGCGCCCCTGCAGGAGCCCGCCACTGCCGTACTGGAGAGACGGATCCTTGCGCGAGCGGCCATCGCTGGCGTAGAGGCTGCCATGGCCTTCGGTTAGTACTTCGTCCAGGTAGCGTTTCACGATCCACGGCGGCCCCATCCACCAACCAGGCATCTGCACGATGATGGTGTCTGCCCACAGCCACTTGTCGATTTCGGCCTGAAGGTCGTAACCCTCGTCGATGCGGGTCTCCTGAATCTGGTGACCCAGCTCAGCGAGGACGCCTCGGCCCGCGTCATGCAGAGTGTCGTTGTAGCGGCCGCCGGAGTGAGCGAACGCCTTGCCGCCGTTAAGCATCAGAATGTTCATGGACTGTCCGATTCGTCTAAAAATGGTCACGCGGTACAGTGGGGGCTCGTGCACGCTTGGACAATCGGTATGAGTGCAAAACACTTTCTCGCTAATGATGTTGCACGTTGGCGCCAAGGAGCAGCCAAGAACTGACGGCAGGAGACCCGTGAGCGATACGACATGATCGGTTGACCGTAAAGCGAGAGGAGGAAGTCGAAGAAGAGAGACCGCAGATCAGCAGGATCGGTGAGAGAGGGGAGAGAGGGGAGAGCGAGATAGTGCGAGAGAGGGATAGCGAGATAGTGCGAGAGAAAGGGAGAGCGAGATAGTGCGAGAGAGAGGAAGAAAGAGCGTGAAGGAGGGAGAATGAGCGGGAGAAAAGAGGGAAGAAGGGCGAGATGACAGGGGAGAGCTGCTAAGCGAGCGAGGCCACCGAGCAGCCACGGGCAGCCAGGGCTGCCCGTGGATATGCCGTGCGCTATCAGCCGAGGATACCCTGGCTGCGCAGATAGTCGTCGTAGCTACCGCTGAAATCGACGATGCCATCGTCCTTCATTTCGATGACGCGAGTGGCCAGCGAGCCGACGAATTCTCTGTCATGGCTGACAAAGATCAGGGTGCCGGCGTAGTGCTCCAGGGCCAGGTTCAAGGCCTCGATGGACTCCATGTCCAGGTGGTTGGTGGGCTCGTCCATGACCAGCACGTTGGGATTTTGCAGTGACAGCTTGCCGAACAGCATGCGGCCCTGTTCGCCACCGGAGATCACCTTGACCGACTTGCCGATATCGTCGTTGGAGAACAGCATTCTGCCCAGCGCCCCTCGTACGATCTGCTCGCCAGACGTGGTCCATTGTTGCATCCACTCAAACAGCGTCTCGCCACCCTCGAAGTCGGCTGCGTGGTCCTGGGCGAAGTAGCCCACCTCGGCAGCGTCGGTCCATTTGACCTCGCCCGCATCGGGCTCCATCGAGCCGACCAGGCAGTTCAGCAGCGTGGTCTTGCCGATTCCGTTGGGGCCGATGATGGCAACGCGTTCACCGGCTTCGATGCGCAGACCAAAGCGCTCGAACAGCACGTTGTCATCCCAGGCCTTGGTCAGCTCCTCGACCGCCAGGGCATGGCGATGGATCTTCTTGTTCTGCTCGAAGCGAATGAACGGGCTCACCCGAGACGAGGGCTTGATCTCATCCAGCTTGATCTTGTCGATCTTGCGCTGGCGTGAGGTGGCCTGCTTGGCCTTGGAGGCATTGGCCGAGAAGCGGCTGACAAACTGCTTGAGCTCGGCGATCTCCGCCTTCTTCTTGGCATTCTCTGCCTGCAGACGCTCACGGGCCTGGGTGGCGGCCGTCATGTACTCGTCATAATTGCCGGGAAACAGCTGCAGTTCGCCGTAGTCCAGATCCGCCATATGGGTGCAGACGCTGTTCAGGAAATGGCGGTCGTGGGAAATGATGATCATCGTCGAGGAGCGCGCCCTGAGCACATCTTCCAGCCAGCGAATGGTATTGATGTCCAGGTGGTTGGTCGGCTCATCCAACAGCAGCACGTCGGGGTCGCTGAACAGCGCCTGAGCCAGCAGCACGCGAAGCTTCCAGCCCGGTGCTACCACACTCATCGGTTGATCGTGCTGTTCGAGCGGAATGCCCAGGCCCAGCAGCAGCTCTCCGGCACGCGCCTCGGCGGTGTAGCCATCAAGCTCGGCATAGCGGACCTCCAGGTCGGCCACCGCCATGCCATCTTCTTCGCTCATCTCCGCCTGGGCATAGATGCGCTCGCGCTCCGCGGCCACCTTCCACAGTTCTTCATTACCCATGATCACGGTATCGATGACGCGTTCGTCCTCGAAGGCAAACTGGTCCTGGCGCAGCTTGCCCAGCCGGGTGGTGGCGTCCTTCATGACTTGACCGCTGGTCGGCTCCAGGTCACCGCCAAGGATCTTCATCAGGGTGGACTTGCCACAGCCATTGGCCCCGATCAGGCCGTAGCGGTGCCCCTGTCCAAACTTGACAGAGACGTTTTCGAACAGCGGCTTGGGGCCAAACTGCATGGTGATGTTGGCGGTAGAGAGCACGGCAGGGAATCTCGCGGAAGCAGCATGAATGTGAGACTTGGGCCGGCACGACAGGAGGTTTCGACCAAAGTGGATCGCGCATTGTACGCGTCCGACCCGGGGGGTATCCACTCGGTGAGCGCCCAGCGCTGCCTGTCCGCAGCGTCAGGGTTTGCATGGCCGCATGTCAGGCAGCCAGAACTGAAAAGCCCGGATCCACAGGGATTCGGGCTTTTCGCATCAGCGACGGGACAGACGAGAACGAGGTCGATAGGGATCGCCCGGCTCACGGAACAGCGATAGCAGCACCGCAAGGGTCATCACCAGAATGACGACGCTGACCGGCAGCGCCGCAGCGATCAGTGCTGTCTGCAGCGCAGAGAGCCCGCCGACAACCAGCAGCACCGCCGCCACCAGGCCGATGATGACGCCCCAGAAGACGCGGAACAGCTTGGGCGGATCGTCATCGCCCAGGGACAGAATGGTGGTCAGCACCAGGGTGCCCGAGTCTGACGAGGTGATGAACCAGCTCATCAGCAGGAACACCATCATCGCCGACAGCACCCAGCCGAATACGCCGGAGCCGACGATACCGTCTGCGGTGGCAAACAGCGCCGAAGGCAGGTCCCAGGCACGCACCATGTCCATGATGCCGGCGGAGCCGGCGCCACCGGCCGCGTTCAACTCCTGATGGATCGCATTGCCGCCGAAGATGACCAGCCAGATAAACGCCAGCAGGGTCGGCACCAGCAGCACACCGAGCACGAACTCCCGCAGGGTGCGGCCTTTCGAGATGCGGGCAATGAACAGACCGACAAACGGAGCCCAGGCGAGCCACCAGCCCCAGTAGAAAATGGTCCAGGCCTGTTGCCATTCGCTGGTGCCTGCCTTGTCGGCATACCAGAGCCCCATCGGAATTACTTCGGTGGCGTAGTCGGCCAGCGTTTCACCGAAGGTCTTGAACAGCCATAGGGTGGGCCCGCCGAACAGGAAGATGCCGATCACCACCGCCGACACCCAGATGTTGAGCACCGAAATGATACGGATACCGCGCTGGACACCGCTGACGACCGAGATGATCGACAGGGTCGAGATGACCGCAATCAGGGCCAGCTGAGTGGGCAGGCCATCACTGATGCCAAACAGCTTTTCCAGCCCGACGCCCATCTGGCTGACCCCGAGTCCGAGGGATGTGGCGACGCCAAACACGCAGCCCAGTACCCCGAAGATGTCGAACAGATGGCCAAGGGGACCAAAGATGCGATCGCCGATGAACGGATAGAGGGCTGACCGCAGCGCCAGGGGCAGTCCCTTGCGGTAGGCAAAGTAGGCCAGCGACATGCCGACGATGACGTAGATGGCCCAGCCGTGTAGGCCCCAGTGAAAGACGGTGACCCGTAGCGCATCGATGGCGCGCTCGTGGCCGATCTCGGTGGCCCCGGCCATGTCGGCATGGGGGTTGTTGGGATAGCCGAAGGCACTGGAGTTGTCGAGATAGAAGATCGGTTCGGCAACGCCAAAAAACAGAATGCCGATGCCGATACCCGCCGAGAACAGCATCGAGAACCAGGCAAAGTTGCTGAATTCCGGGCGGCTGTCATCGGTACCCAGGCGGATATTGCCGTAGCGACTGCAGACAATAAAGGCACAGACGACGAGCAGCGCGACCACGGAAATCAGGTAATAGCCGCTGAAGGTGCTTTCGATCCAGGTGCGGGCGGTGCCGAACACCACGCTTGCCGTGTCCGAACTAAGGCCGGTGAACAGCACAAAGAGCAGAATCAGCGCACCAGAGGTGATGGTCATGCCGCGGTGCATGCCCTGGAAAGGACCGCCCTGGTCGAGCTCTGTGACCATGTAGTCGGTGCCCATCACCGCATGGGGATTGTCGTCGGGGGGAGAGTCGGAAGACGCCGTGCTGGCGGCTGCCGTGGAGGGTGAATCTGAAGTAGCGATAGTCTCGTATCCTCTTGAGCCGGGCCACGGGCCGGCGATCCCGCTGTCACTCCAGCTACGAGCGACCTCGTGGCGCGAAGACTGAGAGCAAGTCATCGTGCCTGGACGTTGGCGAATGGGACGCACCAAGCTCGCTCGCCCGTATGGTAAGCGAGGGCCGGTGCGCGGTCGCAAACGCCAGCAATGCTGGAAAGAAGGTGGCGTCGGGCCACCAAAGCGTTGCATATCATACACTTTTTAGTGGCGGCCGTGGCGCAGGACATAGCTTGACGAGACGTCTCTGGGTGCGTCGACGCTACGTTTAGCCTCAAGCGCTCCACCATCGCTGCGCGTCATGGGGCCCGGGAGAACTGCCCCGGCGCTTCGGGTGCGGGCGCAGTTCATCCCTCTAGGAGTGGGTTGACAGTTACATTGCCCCCTACGAGTAGGCTATCGCTGGCTGAGTAGCTTCAAGTTATTGCGAAGCTCCTGTGGCACATCTTCGATCAATACGAGAGTGACCTCTTGCTCCCCACCTTGTGTACTCGTGAGACTGTCGCCCAGATAAGTGTTTATCTCATCCGGGGTCAACGAGTACATGGCCCCTGTTAATGGGTCGACGATTAACCAGCCAATCAATCCCCCAAAAATTAAGTTGCCTCCTACATACCAGCCGTTGGCATGGCTGGTAATCTCTATAGAGCGACTCTGAAAACCATCTTTACTGATGGTGACGACATAATCCTTTCCGCCAAAGTAGGAGCCGTCAGCCTTTTTGAGCGTTACACTGGTTGGCGTGCTTCCCTCGAAGACTTGCTTCCCCTTTTCGTCGACGATTGTAATGTCTGCATGGGCTGGAGCACTGTTGATGGTGATTGCCTGATCGCGATCACCAACGATACTGGCACAACCACTGAGCATCATGGCACTTGCTACAGCAACAGATAGTAGGGTACTCGTTCGTTTCACTTGGCGTTACTCCCGTGCGTAAATATTCATATCATTCAACAGAACGTTTTTATTTATTATTGAAGTCTGATGGTATGAAGCCCAACTGATGCCATCAAGCGGTCACTGTAATCTTGCTGTTCATTAGCGCGCGGGAAATAGAAAACCTTGCCGTATATCAGAGGTTGAGAAGGAACTTCTTAGTCAGAGGAGAGGAGTCGCTCACCGCAGGCGCAGGGCTCTCGACTCATCGGTGCGCCGCTTGACCCGGCCCGGAAGGTCATGTACGTTGCTAGTACCAACTAAACTACCAAAGACCCAATGTCTCTCCATAGCGATAGCACCCAAAAAAGCGACAGCGACAACTCCCGAGACCTCCCTAGCGGCGAGAACCTCGACCGGGATGCCCGAGCGCTCTATGACGCGCTCAATCAGTTGATTCGGGTCCACCAGTTTCGAGATCGAGATCGCATTTGCGGCTATGACCTTTCTGTGGCCCAGTGTTATGCCCTGGAGACTCTGGTCCATCAAGGGCCATTGCGCCTGCAGGGGTTGGCTAGCGAAATGTACCTGGACAAGAGCACGGCGAGTCGCGTGGTGGACGCCCTGGTCCGCAAGGGACATGCCGACCGGATCGCCGATCCGGCAGATCGACGTGCCGCGCTGATCCGGCCTACAGTGCAGGGAGAAGCGTTGTACCAGACGATTCGCGCCGACCTGATCGCCGAAGAGCGGGCAATGCTCGAAGGGCTCACTCCGGATATGCGTCGGGCGGCGCTGACCCTGATACGGCAGTTGACCCAGGCAGCGCATCGGCGCTGTGGTCCAGGCCCTCGGCCCTGAGTTGTAATGAGGACGAGACCTGAGTTTTTTTGTACGCATTGTTGGTACTGACAACTAATTTCGGATGTGAGGGCGCGTCCGCCAAGGTACCACTCTCTCAAGGAGCGATAGATGAATCAGACAAGTGGCAGGATCGCGATCATCGGAGGCGGTCCTGTAGGGCTTGCCGCCTGCGCCCACGCGCTAGCGCATGGACTCGATCCGCTGGTTATCGAAGCGGGCAAGGGCGTCGGTGAGCATCTGCGGCAGTGGGGGCATGTGCGAATGTTCACGCCCTGGGAATGCAACCTTGATGATCACGCTACCTCACTATTGAAGGCCAATGGATGGCTGCCGCCGGATGGCAATGCTTGCCCGACCGGGCAGGAGCTTGTGGATCACTATCTGGAACCTCTGGCGAATCTGCCCGAGTTCCGAGACCGCGTGTACCTGCAAAACCGCGTGCTGGGAGTGAGTCGGTCCGGTATCGATGTGCTGAAAGACAAGGGGCGCTTCGAGGCGCCGTTCGTGCTGAGGATCGAAGACCCCGATGGTGAGCGGGATCTGTTGGCCGATGCGGTTATCGATGCCTCCGGTACCTTTGGCCAGCCCAACTGGATGGGGGGGCACGGTATGCCAGCGCTGGGGGAGGCGCGACTGGCACAGAGGGTGACCTACGGACTGCCATCGGTGCTGAAGGAGGGGCGTGATCGCTACGCCAACCGGCGTGTACTGGTCGTCGGAGCCGGGCATTCGGCCTTCAATCTGCTACGTGATCTGGCTGAGCTCGCCAAGGCGGCTCCGGACACCAGGGTGCTGTGGGCAATTCGTGGAGATTCACCGGCCAGAATGTTCTGCGGTTGCGCCGACGATCCTCTCGAGGAACGCGGTCGGCTGGGGCTTGAGGTCCAGCTTCTGGTGAGCGATGGCAGGATCGAGGTCTATCCCGGGGTCAGGATCGAGCGACTTGAGGAACGGGCCGATGGTCTGGTCATCCAGGGTCAAGGGCATGGCTTGCCGCCGGTGGACGAGGTAGTCGTCGCTACCGGCTTCCGGCCAGATCTGTCGCTGTTGTCTGAGCTTCGCCTCGAGCTGGATCCCGCCACCCAGAGCCCGGTTCGTCTGGCGCCATTGATCGACCCCAACGTACATAGCTGTGGCTCGGTGCCCTCCCACGGCGCCGAGGAACTCCGTCATCCGGAGCAGGGGCTGTTTATCCTGGGCATCAAGAGCTACGGCCGTGCTCCCACCTTTCTGTTGAGGACCGGTTACGAACAGGTGCGCTCGGTGGTCGCAATGCTGGCGGAAGGAGCGGCACGAGGTAGCTTCGGCCATCGATAGAGCGACGATGCTTGCGAGGATAGCGAGGATAGCGAGGCTAGGGTACGTGCCCGACCGCATCGATCTGTCTGACACAGCCAGCCCCCGGTAGTTGAAGAATTACTTACCAGGGGCTGGTAGGTCCGGCGACGGTGTTTCAGGCGGTGGTCACTGGCGCCGAGCGTTGCAGCGTCAGCAAGGTGTCCTCGTCGCGCAGCCGGTACAGGGTGTAGCAGGCCGCCAGCATCGGCAGGGCGGCGAAGAACAGCATATGGCCAAAGGGGTCTGTCACCATGGCGGGAATCGTCACCAGCGTCGAGATGCCGTGAATGGCCAGCACGCCTGCGTACGTCATGCGCTTGTAAAGGCCCGCCACGAACGCCAGGATCAGGGCTAACTCCAAGGCGCCGAGCACCATCACCACGGTGGTGTCCACGCCCGCGACGCCGAAGTACTTGTCGATAATGCCGCTGCCCTGGGCTGGGTTGATGAATTTGCTTAGCGTCCACACCAGTAGCACCAGGAAGATGCCGACACGCATCGTCAGCAGCCCGCCTTTTAGTCCTGACATATCTGTTTCCTCTCCTTTCCTGAGGTCATTCCGCACGGTGGCGGTCACGAGATGGTGGTCTTGGCAGCCCGTTGGCAACCTGTCGCGAATGCGCAGCTGCACAGTCGAGGCCGCGCCGGTTTGCGTCGGCCGGTGTCGCAAATCCTTACAGACCTTGTCGGCGAGCATAATGCTGGGTCGGACAAGAGGAGGGGAGAAACGCTGTGAGCAGGGCTGTATGCGTGTCTGTAAGTAGGGCCGGGCTGAAGGTGGGGTGTATCGACGGGGGCTGCGCGATAGGCCGGGGAAGCCTGGCGATGGCCTTTTCTGCTCACCGCTTCTGCTTCCCCGGTCGTGCTGCGTCAGTCCAGGCAGGCGATGGCGCCGCTGACCAACGCTTCGATCCCGGTGCGCAGGGTCACGGGGTTGCCCGGAAAGTAGTGGGGAGAATGCGGCATCTCCAGGTGCCGCATCTTGTCTGCCACCGTGCTGCCCGGCGTTGCTGCCCAGCGCTCTGCCGGGGTGGCGCCGATGAACCAGTAGGCGCAAGGGATATCATCGCCGCCGAAGCCTCCCGCCTTGGCATCACCGAAAAGCGGAAAGTCCTCGCTGCCGTTGAGTCGGTGCATGTCGTAGAGCGCATCCTGGCCGAAATGCTCGCCATGGGCGCGGCGAAGGCGTTCGACCAGGCCCGTGTCGTTGTATAGTGCGATGGTGTCATTGATCACGCGAATATCCGGCGGGCGTGGACAGCGTCCAGCGTCGCATTCCGCGCGCACGATGCGCTCGATCGCTTCGAGCAACTGGCGGTGCAGGCTGTTGTCGAAGCTGCGGATATTGATGTCCAGCTCGGCATGGTGAGGAATGATATTGGACTGGGTGCCGGCGTGCAGCCGGCCCACCGTGACCACGGCGGTCTCTTCCGGCGGGACTTCTCGCGACACGATGGTCTGCAGCCGGGTCACCACGTGGGCGGCGATGACGACCGGATCGATGGTGTGAGCTGGCATCGAGCCATGGCCGCCAGCGCCATGAATAGTGATGGCCAGATTCGAGGCGGCGGCCATGGCACGTCCGGCAATGTGCCCGACGTTGCCGGCCAGTGCTGGCATATTGTGCTGGCCGAGCACGATATCCGGGCGCGCGAATCGGCGATAGAGACCATCCTCCAGCATCGCCTTGGCCCCACCGAAGATTTCCTCGGCGGGCTGGCAGATCAGCATCAAGGTCCCTTGCCACCGGTCGCGCATGGCGGCCATCACCGTGGCGGCGCCGACGATGCAGCTGCTGTGCAGGTCATGTCCGCAGGCGTGCATCAGCGGCACGCTGCCGCCGTCAGTGTCGGCGGTCTCCGTGCTGGCAAAGTCGACACCGGTGTCTTCCTTGATCGGCAGCGCGTCCATGTCCCCGCGAAGCATCACGGTAGGACCATCCCCGTTGCGTATCAGGGCCACGACGCCCGTGCCGCCGACGCCACGAGTGACCTCCATGCCTGGGGTGTCCCGCGCTACCGCCTCCAAGGCGTCGGCCAGGCGGGCGCTGGTCTGATGTTCCTGAAAAGGCAGCTCCGGGTGCTGGTGCAGCTGGCGGTAGAGCGAGCCGATACTCTCAAGCGTCTGCTCTGCGTGGGTGCGGATAGCCTGACTTAGGTCAGCGCTGATGTGAGTGGTCATGGGGCGTCTCCTTATGGATGTCACATCAGTTGGCGAGGGATGGGGTATCGGCGGCCGGCTGGATGAAGCGCTGACAGGCGGTGACCATCAGCACGTTGAGCAGCATGGCCCACAGGCCGGAATGCCAGCCCAGTGGCGAGGACCACACGAACTCCATCAGCAGGTAGGCAACGCTTCCCGCCATGGCGCCTGCCAGGACGCTGAGGCGTCGTAGCGTCGGCAGGAAGACCGCGCCCATTACCATCGGCAGCAACTGGACGATCAGCCCGTAGGCGACAAGTAGCAGCATGACCAGTGACGACGGGTTGGCCAGCGCACAGGCGTAGGCAACCAGTGACAGCCCCACCACACTCCAGCGGGTGGCACTGACCACGGTCTTTTCACTGGCGCCGCGCATGACCGTCGGGCCCAGCACGTCTCTGACCAGTACGATGCCTGCGGTGTGGGCCAGGTTGGCCCCGGTAGACATGGCGGCGGCGAGCGCGCCAGACAGCATCACACCGATGACCCAGGGCGAGTAGTCGGCCACGTCAAGGACGAGCTTCAGCAGGACCGTATCCGGTCGCGCCAGCGGTTCCTCGGCAAACACGATGATGCCCGCAAAGCCGATGAACAACAGAGGAACCAGCAGGTAGGCGTAGAGGGGATAGAAGACGCTGACCTTGCGTAACGTGCGACCGCTGTCGGCGGAATAGAACTTCATGAACAGATGTGGCCACATGGCGCCGCCGAAGGCACTGACGAGGATAGCGGTGCTGAAGTAGCCCCAGCCCATGTTGGTGGCGCCGGGCAGGGTCAGGTATTCGGGAGCGCTCTGCTGGATCTGGCTGAACATCTCGCCGACCCCGCCATAGAGGCGCTCGGAGAGGCTGATACCCAGGTACCAGGCAATCACGATCATCATGATGCCCTGCAGCAGGTTGGTCCAACCGATGCCCTTAAGGCCGCTGGTGAAGACGTAGGCAGCGACCACGATAAAGGCGAGCAGCGCACCAAGCCACAGCGGCACCAGGCCATCGGTGGCGGCCTGGAACAGCATGCCAGCCCCGGCGATCTGGATGGTCAGGTAGGGCACCATGGCGGCGACGCCGATGATGCCGGCGATCATGCCGAGGGGTTTGCTGCGGTAGTGATGGGCGATCATGTCGCCCTGGGTCAGGTAGCCCCGCTCTCGTCCCAGTTTGGCGACCCTTGGGCCAAGCACCCAGATCGAGATCGGCACCAGCGCCAGATAGGCCAGGATATAGAGGGCTGGCGCGCCCCTCTCATACGCCCAGCCGGGGGTGCCGAGAAAGGCGAACGCCGAGAAGATCTCGGCGCCAAGGATGAAGAACAGAATGATCACCCCGACGTGGCGACCACCGGCCACGTAGCCTTCGAGGCTGGAGCTGTGCTGACCACGGGCGCGGATGCCCACCCACAGCACTACGCCCAGGTAGGCGAGGGTGATACCGACGACGATGAAGGCATCATTCATGGCGATCCCCTCCGTGTCGCACTACAAAGGCGATCCACATGCCGGCGAACAGAATCAGCATCCACAGGATGTACCAGAAGAACAGGAACGGCAGGCCCAGTACCATCGGTTCAATGCGGTTGGCGATCAACGCGCCGGGCCAGATCATGGCGAGCGAACACACGGCGAAGTGCAGCCCGGTCAACAGGTGAAAGGTCTTGTTCATGGAACGTTCCTTGGCCTTGGGGGGCGCGGGAAGGGTGCTGCGCATGAGCGTTTCCCGGTGCCGCCTGCGGGCGGTTATTGAAATTGTGCCTTTACTATGGGATAGCTCTTTCGATACAAAAAATATGGCTTTTTGATAGCAGCAATATCGATATGGCATGGGAGCGGGGTGATTGCCGTCTCCGTCGTCAGCGCCGTCTAACGTCGAGGGAGGCATTAACGTCATGGAGTTCCGACAGCTGAGCTATTTCGTGGCGGTGGTGGAGGCCGGGACGATTACCGAGGCCAGTCGCCGGGTGCATGTGGCGCAACCGGCGCTGACTCGCCAGATTCGTTTACTCGAGGAAGACCTGGGCACCCGCCTGCTGGACCGTCACGCCAGGGGCGTCCGACTGACCATGGCCGGGCGTGCGTTGTATGAGGAAGCTTTGCTGTTGCTGGATCAGCGTTCGCAGATCAAGGCCCGTCTTACGGCCTTGGGCAGCGGTCGCACGGGCACATTGCGCCTGGGCATCACGGTGGCCCACCTATGGGTGCCCGAAGTGGCGCGGATGATGGGGCAGTATCGAGCGCAGTATCCGGGCGTGGCCTTTGAGGTCTTTCCCTTGCTCTCTGGCCCGCAGCTAGAACGGTTGTGCGAAGGCACGCTGGACGCTGGCGTGGTGTATCTGGATGGGCCGGACTATCCCGGGCTCGACACCTTGCCGCTGAAACACGACAGCCTGGTGCTGGCGCTGCCGGAGTCCTCTCCGTGGGCCAAGTGCCCGCCCCAGTGTCTGGCGGACCTGCAGGAAGAGGACTTTGTGTGGGGCTTTCGCAGCGCGTCGCCGATGTACTACGACCGCATGCTGTCGCACTTCAAGCGCCTGGGCTTTGCGCCACGAGTCGTCCAGTACGGCGCCGACAACATCACCATTCTCAGCATGGTGGCGGCAGGTCTGGGCTTTGCCATCGTCACCTCAGCGAGTCGGCATCACCCCTTGCCCGGCGTGCGCTTTGTCAGGTTGCCCGAGCTCGATCGCTGCGATATGCCGCTGTGGCTGGCATGGCGCCATGGCAATGACTCACCGACCCTGTGCAACTTGATTCAGCAGGTACAAGCCGAGCTATCGTCCGGGGCCTGATGGTTCGCGTCCCTGTTCTGGCGCCCCGGTTCTGGCGCCCTGGTTCTGGCGCCCTGTTCTGGCGCCAGCGCGGTGGGGGCTGTCCGAATAGCTGCCGAGTCAAGGCACGAGCAGGCCTGCGGTATGTCTACTGGGGCTACGGTGCTAACGGTGAGGGCTAGCCGTTTTCATAGATGAGGAGGTGCCACCCACAATGGGCAAGGTAGGCTCTGTTTATTGATGCTCATTCAAATGATTTTGTTTCTCATTCTTGACTTTGTATGACCTAATCCCGAGAATTTGGTTGCTCTGCGAACCATCACAATAACCAGACTCCATAACGATTTCTCGGGATGTATCACATGAACACTTTGCTCTACCGTTTCGTGGGCCGGGCGGGGGCCTGTCCGCGTGCGCTGACGGCCGTCTGTTGCCTGGCTCCGGTGTTGTCGTTTCCGGCACTGGCACAGGAAGCCGACAGCGATGCCAAGGATGAGGTCTATCGGCTGGCGCCCATCATCGTCAATGCCAAGGCGGTGGCTGACGATGATGCCAACGCCATTGTTGCCCAGGAGCTCTGGGTCGGTGGCAAGGTTGCCACCAGTATTCTGGATACTCCCGCATCGGTCTCGGTGATCACCCAGAAAGAGATCGAGCAGCGTAATGCCAGTACCACCGAAGAGGTGCTGCAGTACACGCCTGGCGTCATCACCGATTACTTTGGCACCGATGATCGCAACGACTACTTCCAGATTCGCGGCTTCCAGGCCACCACGTATCGGGATGGCATGACGCTTGGGTCGATGCGTGGTGTCAGAGAAGAGCCGTTCGCCTACGAGCGTATCGAGGTGCTGCGGGGGGCCAACTCCACGCTGTTCGGGCCGGCCGACCCGGGTGGATCGGTCAACTTTGTCACCAAGCGCCCGCGCTTCGAGCGTTTTGGCGAGGCCTACGCAAGCTACGGCTCCTTCGACCACCTGGAAACGGGCGTCGATTTCGGTGATGTGCTGGATGACAGTGGCACCCTGGCGTATCGGATTACTGGCAAGGTGCAGGACAGCGATCGCGAATACGACCACTCCCGCGACGACAACGAGTTTGTCATGGCAGGGCTGGCCTGGGAGCCCACCGACTTCACCACCACCAGCCTGATCATCGATCACCTGGATCGCGATGACACACCCAATAGCGGCGGTTATCCACTGGACCGTGACTACTCGCGTGATGAGTTCTTCGGTGAGCCGGACTTCAATTACCACGATGTAGAACGTACCAGCGCGACCGGCCAGTTTACCCATGATTTCGACAATGGCCTGGTACTGCGGGGCAACCTGCGCTATAGCGATCTGTCCGATGACTTCGGCTACATCTATCTGACCGATTCCGCAGCTCGCACGGGCTCCATCGTGGACCGCGACTACTTTGGCACCGATACCGATGCCCACGAAGTGATCGGTAACCTGATGGTGCAGTACGACGCCAGATTCGATGGTTTCGACAGCAGTACACTGGTGGGCACCGAGTACCGAGACGCCTCAACCGACGATAGCTCCATCTATGGCGATTCACAGCCGATCGACCTGTCCAACCCGACCTTCAGCGGCGGGCCGTCCAGCCTCAACGTGTATAGCACCAATGACCAGGACTATGAGACCCGCTCGGTCTTCCTGCAGCAGAACCTGTCCTTCGACGATCGCTTCATCGTCACCGCAGGGGTACGCAATGACGATATGGACCTGTCGAGCAAGGGGGTGTCCTGGGGCGCCGCCTTCGACGACAGTGATGATTTCTCGGAAACGTCCTTCCGTGGCGCCTTGACCTATATCATCAATGAAGAGCTGTCTTCCTATGTCAGCTACGTCGAGTCGGTGGCACCGCCTTCCATCGGTGTGACGCCCGAGCGTGGCGAGCAGTATGAAGTGGGGCTGAAGTACGCTCCGATCGGTACCAACGCCCTGTTCTCGGCATCGGTGTATGACCTCAACCAGGACGACATCACCATCGCAGTGGTCCAGGACAGTGGGATCATCGAGCGTGAAACCATCGGGGAGTCGCGGGTAAGGGGACTGGAGCTTGAGGCCAAGGTAGAGCTTTCCGACAACCTCAGCGTGATCGGCGGCTACTCTTACATGGACTCTGAAGTGGAGCGTGGCACGCTGCGCGACGGCAGCTCCATCGAGGGCAACGAACTCACCACCACGCCGGAGCACATGGCCTCACTATGGACTCACTACACGCTGCCTGACCTGAACATGAGCGTAGGGCTTGGGGCGCGCTATACCGGTGAGTACTACTTTGATACCGCCAACACCATCAAGAGCGAGTCAGCGACCATCTTCGATGCATCGTACAGCTACCAGTTCGTGCAGAACACTGACCTCTCTCTGCATGTCAGCAACCTGTTCGACGAGAAGCACGTGGTCGGTTCCGGGACGGCGGATTACTACAACCCAGGACGCGAGGTGACCGCCAAGCTCAGCTATCGCTGGTAAAGGCTTACCTCGACGTTGTCGTGTGATATGCCGTACTCGTGAAAAAGGGGCACCGTCTAACGGTGCCCTTTTTTGATGATGTATGATGGGACAGCGCGCCACGAGACGTTGGAATCAGCGAGGTAGTAAAGAGAAAGAGGATGGTGCCAGAAGATGATGCTTGCCTGCCGTAACGGTCAGAGATGGGATGTTGTGATAGTGTCTCAATAGCTCCTATGAACGATTTTCTTCATCACGTCCTTGTGACGAACCTCATGAGTAGCCGTGGTGAGTGGAAAAGCCCTCCCTCGCCGTCAATGTCCTGGGCTGTTCAACAATGTTCCGCGACTGTGCCGTTGTTGGTAAGCCATGTTCTTGAATCTTTGCCGACGGCGCCATACCAAAAAAAGTGTATGACATGATGTTGCTATGATGCTCTAGCCTTCCTCTGCAATGTGAATGCAGTTTCCATTTAGAGGAAAAGCGATGCCACTTTTTTCCGTTTCCAAGTTGAATGTTGAAGATGCAAAGGCACTGACCGTCACGGCATACGAACTCGCGCTATATTCTAATTCTGCTGATGATGACGCTGGCTTCTCGGCGGTTGATGTGCTCGAAACCATTAACCATGTATCAGGGCCGGCACTGGAAAGTGAGCATAAAATACCATCCGGCTGGCGTGAAGTGTCCGCTGCTGAGCTAGGGCTTTCTGCTTCCATTGTTGATAAAGACGGTTACATCACACTGAGCAGTCCTTTGCTGGGAGGTGTCTCGGGAGGGCCACAGCTGAAAGTTCTTGCGGAACATGACTCGCTAGGTAATATCAGCCGTGTCTGTGTCTCCTATGCCGGCACCAATAATCCGGTAGATATTGTCGACTATTTTTACTTGAATGAGGGCAATCAGATTGCCGACACCATGGAGCCGGTGTTGGCAAGTGTGGCCAGTTACATGAGTGCACATGGCTTGAGTGGAGACGATGCCATCATTACCGGCTACAGCCTGGGCGGAGCCCTGACCAATATTCAAGCGCGCTTCTCTGGTCAGTTGGCAGATGGCTTCTTTGCAGAGAGCAATTACATGGGCTATGCATCGCCCTTCATTTTTGAGGCTGATAATGTCCTGAATGTCGGGTTTGAAAATGACGCGGTGTATCGCTATGTGGGGGATCACGAGGACCTGGAGACGGCCATCGGCAATCTTGATGGCGCCTTGGAGAACAATGATGGCAACTACTCAAGCTCCGTAGATAACCTCGTTATATTTGATGATGTTTATGCCAGTCTGACACTTTCCCTATCGAATCACTCCGTGCTAAATCCCTTTGCATGGAGTGCCCATCTTAGTGGAAGGACTGCCGATCTGGTTTCGCGAATCGTTTCGTCGTCGTTCTACGAGTGGATGAGCCAGGATAGTGTGGTCGTGGTTGCCGCGCTGGGTGAAGATGCCAGAGGCATCTATTGGGTGGGCGACATCTGGTCGCCGACGTCTGACCACTATGGTGATCCCGCCTTTATCGTGGGGAGCCACTTTGCTGACCTGCTGGCTGGCAGCGCTGCCAACGATTACATCGATGGCCTGGCTGGGGACGACCGGATACGCGCCTCCAGCGGATACAACCGGGTAGAAGGGGGAAGCGGTGACGATGCTCTGATTCTCGAAGGACGGGGTAGTGATTACGACGTCTTCAAGCTAGATGACGGTAAGGTGGCGGCATTGGGTAACGGGGGGCTGACCATCGCCCAAGGTATCGAGACGATCGAGTTCACCCGCGGTGGTGGCTGGTTCCACTCTGGTCCAGGGGTCAACTATGTCGTGCAGGACTCCCACCTTGAAGACGCATACAAGTTTTCCTGGTTTGACCGCGATATTGCCTACAGCAAGGCCACGCTGGGTGATGCTGGGGATAACGTGATCAAAGGAAAGGTCGTTTTTGCTGGCGCTGGCAACGATCACCTGAGCGGAACTTCGGGTCAGGACGTCCTGGTCGGCGAGGAAGGTCGCGACTGGCTCAATGGCGGTGGCGGCAGTGACCTGCTTTACGGCGGGGAAGGCAATGACGTGATTGTGCTGTCGGCCGGAAACGATCGTGCCAATGGTGGGACTGGGCAGGACCTCTTCGTGGTGAAGGACGGTGCTGCCATGCACGCGGTGATCGAAGACTTTGCGCTGGAAGGGGAGCAGAAGGATATTCTCGATCTGCGTGATGTGTTGTCGGACGATGCTGCCTTCGAGCGTTCACTGGTTCAGGTTGGCGATGACAGTGTCGTGCACTTTGCGGGGGGCACGGTCAGGCTGGAAGGCGTCGATGCAGCGTCGCTGATGCATGGCGCGGTGTTGACGGGGCAAGTCGACTTACCTGACGCGCTCTCCGTCGTCTGATAGGACGCCTGCGACCGCTCGGATCCGCCGAGCGGTCGTCAGGATGGAGGCGACGCCAATGGCGATGGCTATGCCTAAGCGCAAGCCAAGCGGCCTAGCTATCCACGCCCGCCTGGTGATCTTCGTTCACCATCTCGCTTGCGACCTGTCGCAACACTTCCTGATAGTTCTCAACGCCCTGGGCCCCGGTGACCAGGTAGCGGCGGTTGAACACCATGGCAGGTACCCCGCTGATGCCCTGTTGTTGCCAGAAGGCCTGGCGCTGGCGTACCGATTCACCGCGCTCGCCCGACTCGAGTATTGCCACGACCTCATCGCGGTCATGGCCAAGATCCGCCGCCACATCGGCCAGCACGTCGATCTGGTGAAGGTCGCGGCGCTCGCTGAAGAAGGCGCTGAACAGGGCCTGCTTCATGCGGTGGCCTTCGTCTGGCGAACGCTGCTCCGCCCAGTCGATCAACTGGTGGGCGCGGAAGGTGTTCACCATGCGCATGTCATCGGTGTAGTGGAAGGCAAAGCCGAGCTCGGCGCCCATCTGGGTGAGCCGTTCCCGAGCCGCTCGTGAGTCCTCTTCGCTGGTGCCGTACTTGGCGGCGATATGCTCGCGCAGGTTTTCGCCTTCCTCGCCCATCTGCGGATTGAGCTCGAAGGGGTGCCAATGGACGTCGATATTGATGCCGGTCTGACGCGACGCTTCGGCGAGCTGACGATAGCCGATGACGCACCAGGGGCAAACCACGTCGGAGACGATGTCGACGGTAATCGTGGCGTCGGTAGTGTGGTCGCCGCGACGGCTGTCGGGGTGAGCAGTCATATCAGTCTGTGCTCCTGAAAGGATCGAGTACGGCGTTGGTCGTTAGCAGAGCAATTACCTTACACCCCGCAGGTCCTTGAGGACCACCACACGCAGGCGGCCGTAGTGTCACTTTCCGGGCGGCTGGCCTGCCTGATGCCCGATAGATGAGATGCCCCCTCAATGTGAAGCCCGACAGAGGAAATTCCTGATAGGTCGGGTGCGCCGGGAGGCGATAGCCGATAGCGGACGAGGCCTATCGGCCAGCAGTCCAACCCTCGCAGTAAGTCACTTGTGCCTATTGTCACGCACAAGAAAGGTCAGCAAGTACGGCGCGCCCAGTACGCCGGTGACAATGCCCACGGGGTAGCGCGCTGGGAGCAGGTGTTGGCCGATAAAGTCGGCCGCCAGTACCAGCAGCGCGCCGACCAGCATGGCCGGCAGCAATACTGAGCCCTGGTGCTGGATAAGGCGAGCAGCGATGGGACCGCTGAGAAAGGCGACGAAGGCAATCGGTCCCGTCACCGCGGTGGCAAAGGCGACCAGGCCGACAGCCGCCACCACGACGACCAGGCGCAGCAGCGATAGGCGAATACCGAGGCCGCGCGCCACATCATCTCCCATGCGCATGACCTCAAGATGGCGCGCCAGACACAGCAGGGGAATGCCAAGTAGCGCCAGTGCCAGCAATAGCGGGAGACCTTGGGCCAAATGCACGCTGTTGAGGCTACCTGCCATCCAGCGCAGCGCTTCCTGCAGTGACCAGGCCGGTGCTTGGGTGAGCAGATAGGCGATAGCACTCTGCAGCATCGCGGAAAGGCCGATACCCACCAGAATCAGGCGAGTGTCGGCGATCCCCTTGCGCCAGGACAGCAGGTAGATACACAGCGCCACACCGAGCCCGCCGATGATGGCCATGAGCGATACCAGTGCCCCGCTGAGGGACAGCCCGATGATCGCGAACACCGCACAGGCACTGGCGCCGGTACTGATGCCGATCACGTCCGGGCTGGCCAGGGGGTTGCGCAGCATGGTCTGAAAGGCCGCACCACCTAGCCCAAAGCAGGCACCGGACAGCACGGCGACCAGGGCTCGTGGCGCACGCAGTTCCCATAGAGTGAAGGAGGCGCCAGCGATGTGCTCTCCAGAGAACACCGCCAGGATGGTGGCGGGCGACAGATAGGACTGCCCGAGCATCAGGGTGATGGCGACGCCTGACATCACCGCGGTCACCAGGGCGACGATAATGCGCGACCGCCGTCGGTCTGAAGGGGCGCTGGATAGCGATGCGGTTGTCACAGTGACCTCAGCTGATGGCGACGAACGATCGCAATGAAGACAGGGCCGCCCACCAGGGCGGTGACGATGCCCACGTCGAGTTCCGCCGGGCTGACCAGCACGCGGCCTAAGGTATCGGCCAGGGTTACCAGCAAGGCGCCGCCAAGGGCCGAGAGCGGAAGCAGCCTACGGTAGTCGCTACCCGTCATCATGCGCAGGGCGTGTGGCACCACCAGTCCGACGAAGCCGATGGGCCCGCAGGCGGCCGTGGTGGCTCCGCACAGCAGGATGGCGCCCGATGCCGCGAGCCAGCGCGCCTGGGCAACCCGTTCACCCAATCCTGTGGCGGTATCATCGCCCAGGGCCATCAGGTTGAGTCGGCGCGCCGAGCTGAGCGTCAGGATCATGCCAAGCACCATCAACGGCAGCACCGGCAGGATGCGATCGAGGGTGGCACCGCCAACGCCGCCGATCAGCCACGAGTGCAGCAGTCCGGCGATATCTGAGCGGGGCAGGATGATGGCCGAGGTGAGCGATGCCAGGGCGGCGGACATGACGGCGCCACTCAAGGCCAATCTCAGCGGCGTGGGGCCGCCGCGGCTGAGGCTGGCAATCAGGTAGACGACCAGTGCGCTGATGGCGGCACCGAGAACGGCGACCCACAGATACTCGGCAACATGCTGCATGGCAAACCAGGCAATGCCGATGACTACCGCCAGCGAGGCGCCGGCGTTGACCCCGAGAAGGCCTGGATCCGCCAACGGGTTGCGGGTCAGGCCCTGCATGCCGGCTCCAGCCACCGCCAGTGACGCACCTGCCAGGATGGCCAGTAGCGTGCGTGGCAGGCGACTGGCCACGGCGGCTTCTGCCATGGAGTCGACGCTACCGTCGGTCAGGCCCAGCAGGGTGGTCCAGCCGGTGTCCCGGGTGCCAATGCCGATGGATAACAAGGCCGCCGCCACGAGGGCGGCGGCGAGCCACCAGGTCAATGCACCTGGTGGCGTCACGCGATGGAGGCTCATGCCAGAACGCTCACTCCTGCTCACGTTTCAAGGCGGCCTGGGACAGCTGGTCGACGTAGGTATCGAGCACCCAGGGTATGGACAGCGGGGTAGGGTTGGCGGCAGTGCCTTGCGGATCGTTGCCCAGCAGCACCAGCGCATCCTGCTCGACCGCTGGCAGCCGCGAGGTCAGCATGTGTTGGTTGAGCCGGTCCACCAGTGGCTGACCGCCATAGGTGACAATGATATCCACGTCGGCAATGTCATCGATACGCTCTGCGCTGATGGAGCCGCCGAAGCGACCGTCTACCGAACTGTCCGTGACGAACTGAGGTGATGTCAGGCCGAGCTCGTGAAAGAAGCGAACCCGCGCGTCGTTGTCGTTGTAGAAGTTGATTTGGCTCAGGTCGGTGGGTTTGATGTGGCTGATCAACATCGCGCTTTTGCCCCTCAGCTCCGGGTGTGACGCGATCTGTTCATTGACCTGGGCCTCCAGGCGCTCGATCAGCGCCTCGCCTTCCTCCGCCATTCCCATGCCGGCACTGTTAAGCCGGATCATGTCACGCCAGCCCGATGACCAGGGCGCCTCGGGATAGGCGACCACCGGGGCGATCTTGCTGAGGGTGTCATAGTCGGCCTGACTCATTCCCGAGTAGGCCGCGAGGATGACGTCAGGACGGCTCGCCGCCACCGCCTCGAAGTCGATCCCATCGCCTTCGTTGTACAGCGTGTAGGGGCCTGCATTCAACTCGTCCAGGCGCTCTTCCACCCATGGCTGGATGCCATCGCCGTCGTCGTCGCCGAAGGACATGGCAGCAAAGCCCACCGGCACGACGCCAAGTGCCAGAGGCACTTCGTGGTTGGCCCAGGAGACCGTGGCGATCCGTTCGGGCTGTTCCTCGATCACGGTGACACCGAGTGCGTGCTCGATTTCGATCGGGTAGTCGTCGGCGAGCACCGGCGGGGCGATGGCCATCAGCAGGCCAAGGGACAAAGGCGCGTGTCGCATGAACATCTCATCTTCCTTCTGGCGGTAGTCGCCGGCGAGCATGCGCCAGCGTGACAATCGGGAAACGTGGGACGGGCGCCGGAGGAGGCGCCCGTCGTCGACCCTGATATGACTTAGAAGTCGTAGTTCAGGCTCAGCAATGCGCTGCGGGGTTGGCCGTAGATACCCTGGCTGTAGAAGCCCAATTGAGAATAATACTCTTCATCAAACAGGTTGGTTACATTGAGCTGCGCGCTCAGGTTCGCGTTGATGCGGTAGCGCGCCATGGCATCGGCAACGAAGACATCGCCTTGGCCAATCTTTCTGGTTCCCAGCGGAGTATCGTTGTCGCGATAGGTATCGCCCTGCCAGCGGGCGCCGCCGCCTACGGTCAGATCCGACCAGCGTCCCGGCAGTTGCCAGCTGGCAAAGACCTTGGCCTGCTGGCGCGCATAGCTGGTATTGAGCTGATTGCCGTCGGCATCCTCGGCATCCACCAAGGCATAGCTGGCGGAAAGGTTGACGCCTGCGGCAACTTCACCGGCAATTTCCACCTCGAAGCCTTCGACCTCAGCACCATCGGTGGTGGTATAAGCCTGATCGGTGGTGCCAGCGACAAAGACGCCGGGAATTTCCACGGCCAGGTTGTCCTGCTGGCTCTGGAAGACGGCGAAGGACAGGTCGGCGCGGTCGTCGAACAGCTCTGCCTTCAGCCCCAGTTCGTAGTTGATGCCCTCCAACGGATCCAGCAGCGCGCCGCTGGGGGAGCGCTCGCTCTGGGTGTTGAAGATCTCGGTGTAACTGGCGTAAGCGCTGAGATCATCGGTGATATCAACAATCAGACCCGCATAGGGAGTGAGCTCGTTGTCATACTCGTACTCCCGTTCGCCGCGATAGTCCTGATCGATCTTCCAGTCGGTCATGCGCGCGCCGACGATAAAGTGCACCGGGTCCGCCAGCGAGAAGCGAGATACTGCGTAGTAGCCGGTCTGCTCGGTCACCGTATCATCGGTCAGTCCCCACTCACCCCAGGCGGGCTCGGCCAGCGCTGGGTCGTTGCGGTCGCTGAAGCTGCCCAGTGCCGGCACATCACCGGCCGGGCCGCGGCTGCGAATTTCGTAGTCTTCGTTAAGGTCCATGTAGCCGAAGCCCAGCTGGTGCTCGCGACCGAACAGTTCGAACGGGCCTTCCGCGCTGAGGTGCAGGTTCTTCTGGGTACGGTCTCCGCGATAGTCGAGCAGGTAGGACTCAGTGGCGTAGGAGGGCGTGTAGTAAAGCACGCCGGTCTCGCGGTCCGGGTAGCCGCCACGGTAGTTATAGGTAAGGCCGTAGTTGGCGTCGCCGTAACTGTAGGCGGCGCGGGCCTTCCAGCCGCTGTCGAAGTGGTGGGTCAGGTCGACGAAACCACGCGTGTTCTCGGTAAAGAAATTGGCCCACTCGGTGTTGTTGGCGGTAGAGCGGTCGTAGTCGGTGCGTCCGCCATCCAGGTAGTACTGAGGCACACCGATGTAGGCGCCATCCTGATCATAGTGCTGATACTCGACCCCGAGGGTGAGTTCTGTGCGGTCGGTCAGCTCAGCGGTAAGAACGCCATAGAGGGTCTCCCGGTCGTGCTCGACATCATCCATGAAACTGTCGGAGCGGTCCTTGGCGGCGACAAAGCGCACGCCGACTCGGCCTTCACTGTCCAGAGGCGTGCTGACGTCGACCACGCCACGGCCACGGTCCCAGCGACCCACCGCCGCACTGACGCTGCCGGCGGCCTCATCCAGCGGCTTCTTGCGCACGAAATTGACCGTGGCAGAGGGATCGCCGACCCCGGTCATCAGTCCGGTGGCGCCGCGTACGACTTCCACTCGGTCGTAGATGGCGGCATCCCACTCGGCATCGCCGAAGGGCCAGAACGGACTGGTGTTGCTCTGAAGTCCATCGAACTGGAAGTTGCGGATGGAGTAGCCGCGGGACTGGAAGTTGGTGCGTGTGCCATCCAGGCGAATGGCCGATACCCCCGGGAGCCGTTCGACCGCTTCGGTGGTGCTGGTGATCGCCTCGTCATCCATCTGTTGGCGAGTCAGAAAGCTCATTGACTGGGGCGTTTGACGAGGCGTCAGCGTCAGGCCGCTGGCACTGGCGCTGGATTCGACCCGGTAGGTGTCGCTCAGCTCGGTAGTGGGGCGCAGGTCCTCTCCCACCACGGTGATACTGCTTAGCTGCTCGGTGTCTTGAGCGAACGTCGCACTGGAGATCGGCAGCAGGGTGCCAGCGGTAAGGCCGATAGCCACCGTCAGAGGGTGCAGGCGAGGGCGTGAGAGGTGAAGGGCCGCGTTGGAGCGAGCGTGGTGTGCCACTGTGTCAGTTCCCTGGAATGTATTTATGAATGCGAATTATTACTGTTTTTGTTTTTGCGCGTTTATGCACAACGCCACGCTTGCTATGCGGCGTGCCATAAATGAGCGTCGCCGGGGAACGTTTCCTGGAAATCGAGAATGGGGGAGCCGACGAGCGGGGAGAAGCAGGGGATCGTCGGATATCAGGCCTTTATCGTGTAGGGCCCCCTAGGTCAGGGCTGAATCCATCCGTTGAGGGAAATGATGGGCCCAGTGTTTACCGCGCAGACGTCGATGCACCTTGGGGGAGGTGAGACGTTGGAGCCGGTCGCCGTGCGGGGACATCGTCGCGCGGAGATGGAAGGGCGACTTCCTTTGCTCGCGTGAGCGGTAGCAGGGTGGTGCGTGAGAGTCAGCCAGCGGGGATAGGAGAGGCTAGGACAGGGTAAGGCTTGCACAAGGTGAAGCTTTGATAGCGTGACGACAGGTGACGCTCCTGTCGATGTATCGGCACCTTTATTGAAAGATAACTTTGCTCCACGTTAGGCAGGTTGGACATTTCAGTTCTGGCTCAGTAAGGTATGTGTCTTGCGTCGCATGGAGATCTGCCTTTTTCGCCGGAAAAGCACGCCAAATGGATTTTCTGTCGACGTACTAAACATAAAATGTTGCTGGTGTTATCGAAAGTTCCACTGGAGATTTCTGATGAGGTAAGTGAAAAACTCGACCAATTCCAGGTTGGGTTTTCGCGTTATTTCTTGACGAAACCTCCCGTTGAAAGGTTCGTGTCGTTTCCTTGTCGATATAGAGGATGAACATGTCGCCTCATTACTCCGACCAGGGTCGTTGCATGCCCCGTCGACCTCCTCCCTCCTGCCCTTAGGGAGTGGTGCCAGCGTGCTGACCTGAGCACGTGACTCAGCGATGATGGCTGTGCAACTGCCCTTGGGATCAGGTTTCCGGCAGCTGGCGACGGGTGACGCCCTTATTGCATCGCCTAATTAAGCCGGCCTTGATGTCGTCGCGAGCTTGATGTCGTCCTGAGTGAGTCCGCGGCCAAGTCGCTCTGAGCTCGCCATGGTGAGAGTCAGGCAGACGGCATGTTTCCAGGCGGAAACGACCTTCCCCTCCCTGCCCCTATGTTGCCCAACGCTATGCTATGCGCCGCCGCACGGTGCTGCGGTGTTGTGGGCCACTTTCCCGTTCCCTGTTGGACGTCGCAGCCCTTGCTTCGCGGGTGCTGGCTAGCATGCCATGCATCTGGCGCTCGCCGGTGGAGACTGCGCGCCTTCCATAGCGGAACTCGACGGCATGCCACTGGAAACGCTGCGTAAATGTTTCGATTGCGGTCGTTTATGCGGTGTTTCCCTGACGCGACACAAATCGGCATGCCTGTGTTCAACTCACAATAGGATTGCCCTTGAACAGTTCTTCGCTTTACCAGTTTTCGACCTGGACCGTCATCCTGTTGATGGTCGCTTTTTATGGCGGTACCTACCTGCTGACCCTCGGCATCCGCAAGAAGAAAGAAGACGCCGACGCCTTCATGGTCTCGAACCACCGGGTCGGTTTCGGCATCGGTGCCGCCAGCATGACGGCCACCTGGATCTGGGCCGCCTCCTTCTACGCCGCTGCCACCTCCGGTTATACCTATGGTGTGTCCGGCCCGATTCACTACGGGCTGTGGGGCGCGCTGATGATCCTGTTCATCTATCCCTTCGGCCGTCGCTTCCGCAAGCTAGCCCCCAACGCCCACACCCTGGGCGAGCTGATCCATGCGCGCCACGGCTCCTCCAGCCAGCTGATCCTGGCGCTATCGAATCTGCTCGGCAGCATCATCAGCCTGATGGTCAACTTCACTGCCGCTGGCGCGCTGGTGTCGGTGCTCTCGCCGCTATCGTTCCAGGCCGGCGTGATCATCGCCGGTGTCGGGGTGTTGCTGTACACGCTGTGGTCGGGCTTTCGCGCCTCGGTGCTGACGGACTTTGCTCAACTGGTCGCGCTGATGGCGATCGCCGTGGTGATCATTCCGGCGGTGTTCTTTTCCATGGGTGGGCCGACCGAGCTGGTGGCAGGTCTCGATAACCTGACGCCTGAGCAGGCCGATTTCTTCTCCATGGACGCTATTCTCAACCAGGGCGCGCCCTTCTTCGTGGCGGTACTGGCCTATGCCATCGGTAATCAGACCATTTCCCAGCGCCTGTTCGCGGTGAACGAAGATCACATCAAGCCGACCTTCCTCACCGCTACCGTGGGGTATGGCGCCATCGTCATCGGCCTTGGCATGATCGGACTGATGGCGCTGACCCTGGGGGTCGAGCCCCTCAACGGAGACATGAACAACCTGATCCCGCAGATGGTATCGAGCTACCTGCCGCCGGTGTTCATTGCGGCCTTCTTCATCCTGGTGATCGGCTCATTGTCCTCGACCGCCGATTCCGACCTGTCGGCCCTGTCTGCGATCATGATGGCCGACGTCTACGGCAAGAACATTGCCCGTGGCAAGGCCGACCCCCGCCGCATGCTGCTGGTGGGCCGCCTCACGATGATCGTGGCCACCATGATCGGCATCGTCTTTGCGAGCTTCTCGCTGGATATTCTGGTGATGCTGGTATTCGTCGGCGCGCTATGGGGCGCCATCGTCTTCCCGGTCATTGCCAGCTGCTTCTGGAGCCGGGTCACCAACGCTGCCTTTACCACCTCGGTGCTGGTGGCCATGGTGGCCTTCTGTGCGGCGCGCTTCGAATGGCTGCCGATGACCGGCATCACCGGGCTTGGGTTCGAGCTGCTGGCCAGTATCGGCGGCGGCATCATCATCGCGCTGATGGTGTTCGGCTTCCTGGGGCGGGTGGCCGGCGCGGTGGCTGGACTTGCGGCCTTTGTTGCCATGCTGGTATTCGCTACCGGCTTCCTGCGCGAGTACACGGTTCTGCTGGCGTCATTGACGGCCTATGGCACCAGCACGCTGGTCTGTGTGGCGATGAGCCTCGCCAGCCGTGAACGCTTCGACTTCGACTGTATTGCAGAGCGTGTCGGCAACTATGACGCCGCCGAGGCCGCGCCGGTAGCCGACGAGCACCCGCGCAAGCCCGCCCCGGCAGGACTTGCGACCCAGCGCTGAACCCTTGTTTGACGGGCGCCGCAGGCTGGCGGCGCCCACCGATGGAGATTCCCCATGACCCTGCTCTTTGGCCTTTACGTATTGATCTGGCCTGCCCTCACCCTAGGCGTGCTGCTGCTGATCTGCCGCGCCGTTGCCCGCGACCGTCGTGAGGCGAAAAAGGACCACCGCACCCTGGTGTGAGACGTGACGCGCACTGACCTGTTGCGTTACCTGACCTCGATGCGAGGGACAGGCCACAACGCAAGAAGCCGCCCCTCGGGGCGGCTTCTTTCGCTAAGGCTGGCCTTATGGGGCTGGCCTTATGGCTGGCGGCAGGGAGGGGAGGTCCCTTCAGCGCCGCGCCATGCCATGCCAGATCAGATCCGACACAGGACTCAGTCTTCCTCTGTCTCGTCTGCTTCTTCTGTCTCGGCATCGCCGACCCAGACTTTGAGGATGGCGTAAGGCGCCTTGCCCTCATCGTCCCCACCGGTGAACGGCGGTGCCTTGTGCAGCTGATTCACCGCGACATAGAGCCAGCCATCGTCAGCAAGACGCACACTGTCAGGCCAGTCCAGGCGTTCGTCGCGCACGAGTGGCTCCAGGCGTCCATCCATGGTCAGGATGTCAACGCCATTCTCGTTGAGGTTGGTGAAGAAGTGGCGCCCATCCTCGACGGTGTCGGCGCCGTCAGATACCGGCTTGTCACCCACCCGGGTGATGGCATTTGCCAAGTCGTCACGCTCCGCGTCCTCGACCAGCAGGTCCGTAGGCATGGCGTACCAGCTTTGACCATTCATGGCGCCGTAGAACAGCGTTTCACCGTTAGCGGACAGGGTGATGGGGTTGACTCCGACGCTGGCCGGTTCGCCGCCAAACTGGATGTCTTCGCCGTTGATGGTGAGCGTCGCGGACGCCTCAGCCTGCAGCGAGGGATGATCATCAAAGCGGTGAGCCTCGCCGCTCTCCAGGTCGAGGGTGATGATGCCCGGCGTGGCGATATCTGCCAGGTAGGCAACACCACGTTCGCGGTCGACTTCCAGATCCTGGACAAAGCTGCCCTCAGGGGCGATGTCCTGGGGCAAGGTAATCTTGTCGATCAACTCGCCGGAGGCAATATCAAACCCCCAAAGTCGCGTCTTGCCCAGGTGGTTGCCCATATCCGTGATCCACAGGCCCCCTTGGCCATCCAGGGCAATGCCCAGCGGTGAATCGATGGTGTCGTCGGTGTAGTCACCACCATGGGTCTGCACCTGTGGCGATGGCCAGGCCCGGTAGCTGTGGGGACCGGTGATCTCGATCAACTGGACGTCGTGATCGCCGTCCATGGGATGGACGGTGGAGAAGATGCGACCTTCGGCAGTAACGGTGACGTTGCCTGGGCGCAATGGAAGTTCGGCAACGCTTCTGATCTCGCCGCGATACAAAGGCTCTGCGGCAGACTGATAGTGACCCTGGAGGGGGTCATGGGCGACCGCGGTGACGGGCAGGGCGGCGGCCATCAATGCGGACAGCAGCAGTGAACGGGGAAGCTCGCGCTGGGCACGGCGACGGGCGGTGGACATGGGGCGACCTCGTAATAGCGATAACTTGAGCGACTGCTCAATGCCCAACCCTAGCATGTTTTGTGCTCACCCCAAGACGTCACCGGGTGAAAACTGGATAATGCGCCTCAATGGCGTGGTCACGTGACCAAGGTTGACCACCCCCACCCATTACTCCGGTGCTGACTCCATGGAAATCAAGGTCAATTTTCTCGACAACCTGAGGCTCGAGGCCAAGTTCGACGACTTCACCGTCGTCACCGACCAGCCCATCCGCTACAAGGGTGACGGCTCGGCGCCGAGCCCCTTCGACTATTTCCTGGCGTCGTCTGCTCTGTGCGCCGCGTATTTCGTCAAGGTGTACTGCGTCGCGCGGGACATTCCCACCGAGAATATCCGCCTCTCGCAGAACAACATCGTTGACCCGGAAAATCGCTACAACCAGATCTTCAAGATCCAGGTCGAGCTGCCGGAAGATCTGTCCGACAAGGACCGCCAGGGCATCCTGCGCTCAATCGAACGCTGTACCGTCAAGAAGGTGGTGCAGACCGGTCCCGAGTTCCAGATCGAAACGGTGGAGAACCTCGACGAAGACGCCCAGGCGCTGCTGATGGCCGAACCGCCGGAGGGAGAGCGTACCTGGATCGAGGGCAAGGACCTCCCTCTGGAGCAGACCATCGCCAACATGACCGGCATGCTGGCGGAGCTCGGCATGAAGGTCGAGATTGCCTCCTGGCGCAATATCGTGCCCCATGTCTGGTCGCTGCATATCCGTGACGCTGCCTCGCCCATGTGCTTCACCAACGGCAAGGGGGCGACCAAGGAAAGCGCGCTGTGCTCGGCACTGGGTGAGTTCATCGAGCGCTTGAGCTGCAACTTCTTCTACAACGACCAGTTTTTCGGTGAGGAGATCGCCTCGAGCGAGTTCGTTCACTATCCCTGCGAAAAGTGGTTTCAGCCAGGGCCCAACGACGAGCTGCCCAAGGGCATTCTCGACGACTACTGCCTGGAGATCTTCGATCCGGACGGTGAGCTTCAGGGCTCGCACCTGATCGATACCAACTCCGGCAAGGTCGAGCGCGGTATCGTTTCGCTACCGTTCGTGCGTCAGTCCGATGGCGAGGTGGTCTACTTTCCGTCGAACCTGATCGAGAACCTGTATCTGTCCAACGGCATGAGCGCCGGCAACACCCTGGCCGAAGCCCAGGTACAGTGCCTGTCGGAGATCTTCGAGCGGGCGGTGAAACGCCAGATTCTGGAGCAGGAGCTGGCGCTGCCAGACGTGCCCGACGAGGTGCTGGCCAAGTACCCGGATATCGTTGAAGGCGTCAAGGCGCTGGAGGATCAGGGCTTTCCGGTACTGGTGAAGGATGCCTCGCTTGGCGGGCAGTTTCCGGTAGCCTGTGTGACCTTGATGAACCCCAAGACGGGCGGCGTGTTCGCCTCCTTTGGCGCTCATCCGAGCTTCCAGGTCGCCGTGGAGCGCAGTCTGACCGAGCTGATGCAGGGTCGCAGTTTTGAAGGCCTGAATGACTTCATGCCACCGACCTTCAACTCCCTTGCCGTGACCGAGCCGAACAACTTCGTCGAGCATTTCATCGACTCCTCGGGCCTGGTGTCCTGGCGCTTCTTCAGTGCCAGGGCGGATGTCGAGTTTGTCGAGTGGGACTTCTCCGGCAGCAATGACGAAGAAGCAGCGACCCTGTTCGGCATTCTCGAAGAGCTTGGCAAGGAAGCCTACATGATGGTCCACGAGGATCTCGGGGCGCCGGTCTGTCGCATCCTGGTGCCAGGCTATTCCGAGGTCTACCCCGTCGAGGATCTGGTCTGGGACAACACCAACGTGGCGCTTGAGTACCGCGAGGACATCCTCAACCTGCACCGGCTCGACGAAGAGCAGCTCAGTGATCTGCTCGAACGTCTCGACGAGAGCCAGCTCGATGAGCACATGGATATCATCACCCTGATCGGCATCGAGTTTGACGAGAATACCGTGTGGGGCCAGCTCACCATTCTCGAGCTCAAGCTGATGCTGAATCTGGCGCTGGGCCAGCATGAAGAGGCCCTGGATCGGGTCGAGATGTTCCTGCAGTACAACGACAACACCGTCGAGCGTGGCCTGTTCTACCAGGCGGTGCGGGCGGTACTGGAGATCGAGCTCGATGAGGAGCTTGAGCGCGATGACTTCCTCTACAACCTACGCCGCATGTTCGGTGAGGACACCATGGACACGGTGGTGCGGGCCGTTGACGGTGAGCTGCGCTTCCCGGGGCTTACGCCCACCAGTATCCAGCTGGAGGGCCTGGAGAAGCATCAGCGTCTGATCGAGAGCTACAAGAAGCTGCACGCGCGCCGGGCTAGGCTGGCGGCTGAAGGCTGACTCGGCGGCGACTGCGAGTTCAGTGAGGCCAGATGAACAAAGCCCCTCTGCCGTTACGCTGCAGAGGGGCTTTTTTACGTCAGCGGCGCACATCGAACTCTGAGGCCGTACCTATGCCGTACCTACGAGCAACGTCGTGGCCATCAGGCGGGCTGTCGCGTTGCCGCGATGGTCACGTCGCGGATGTTGATATGCTGAGGCTGCTGATACATGTAGAGCGCGGCTGCGGCGATATCATCGGCATGCAGTACTCCTCCCATGGAGGCTTTCCACTGTTCGTAGCCTTCTATGATGTCGGGGTCTGTGGTGTGTCCCAGTAACTCCGTATCAACCGCGCCTGGATGAATGGCCATGACGCGGACGCCACTGTCGGCCACTTCTTCACGCAGGTTTTCGCTGATGGCACTCGCCGCGAACTTGCTGCCAACGTAAGCCGCGTGGTTGGGGAAGCTCTTCTTGCCGGCGATGGAACTGATATTGAGAATGGTGCCCGCACCGCGTTCACACATGCCGGCCAGCACGGCTTGGGTTCCATGCAACAGGCCCAGCACGTTGACGTCGAGCATACGCTTCCACTCTGCTGCATCCTGAGTCGCGAGCTGGCCCAGCAACATGACCCCCGCGTTGTTGACCAACAGGTCTGTGGGCCCGAATGTCTTCTCTGCCTCGCTAATGGCGTTGGCCAGGGCGGATGGGTCGGTCACATCGACCTGTCGGCACAGGCTGTCGGGAAGGTTCATCGCTTGCATGGGTTCGAGTCGGCGCGCCAGCAATAGCAAGGGGTGTTCGGCGCTGGAGAAATGGCGGGCGATTGCAGCACCGATGCCAGAAGAGGCTCCGGTAATGACAACGAGGGGCTTGTTCATGGTGTCACCTTTGCGTGTGAAAAGCCGTGCGAGACGGCCTTTGTGAATCGACAGGGGCGCATTCTGGGGCTTGCCGCTATGATGAAAAATCCATCCATTGAAAAATGACTGTTCACATTTTATGAACAATATCCCTTGGCGCTGGACGCGTGCCTTCCTGCTGGTCGCTGAGCACGGCAGTTTTACCGCGGCAGCCCATGCTTCTGGCCAGTCCAAGGCGAACCTCAGCCAGCAGATCACCGAGCTGGAACGCGCGCTCAAGGTGCAGTTGCTTCACCGCACCACGCGCCGCTTGCGCCTCACCAGCGTGGGGGAGGGATACTTCGAGCGCGCGACTCTGGCGTTTCAGCAGCTCGATGCGGCCACCGAGTGGGCCATGCAGTCGACGCGAGAACTCAAGGGCGTGATTCGAATGAATGCGGTGGGTGGTCTGGTAGGCGAAGAGCTCATTGCACCGCTGGTGTTTCGGTTCCAGCAGGCGAATCCCGGGGTCGAGGTGGAGTTGGACTTCTCCAGCCTGCGGGTAGACCTGCTGACGAGCCGCTACGATCTGGTGATGCGCATGGGCGAGCTGGAAGACTCAACGCTGGTGGCCAGGCGGTTGCACCAGGTCACCACGCGCTATGTGGCAAGTCCGGAGTTGCTTGAGCAACACGCTCCCGTGCGCAGGCCTGAAGATTTGCAGGGGCTGCCGTTGATCTACGGGAGCGTTGATCACTGGTTATTGAAGCGGGGGGATCAGCAGCGGGTAGTGCAGGCCCGCGGAGGCTTCAAGATCGTCAGTGGCCATGCGATGCGTCAAGCCGCGTTGTCTGGCCTTGGTGTCACCCGCTTGGTCGATGTCTACGTCGAGGCGGACATCGCCCGGGGTGACCTGGTCGAGGTGTTACCTGATTGGTCTGATACGACTCCCTTGTCGCTGGTCTGCCCGCCCCATCGCTATCAGCTTGAGCGAGTGCGCGCGCTGATGAGCTGGTTGATCCAGGAGTTTCCTGACGTGTACACCCGGGCCCTGCGCGAGGGGCTAGCGGCAAAGCGCGTGCGTTAGGAGGCTGCATTGCGGGCGCCGTGTGGGCGACCCGCCTGGATCCACCTTGTAGGGCTGTCGTTACCGCCCCATCCATCCTCCATCGACCGTCATGACGGTGCCGTGCATATAGTCCGAGGCGCGGGAGGCGAGAAATACGACAGGTCCCTTGAAGTCATCGGGGCTGCCCCAGCGTCCAGCGGGGATTCGGGCCAGGATGTCTCGGGATCTGTCGGAATCTTCCCGCAGTGCCTGGGTGTTGTCGGTGGCGATATACCCGGGCGCGATGGCATTGACGTTCACGCCATGGGCCGCCCATTCATTGGCGAAGGCCTTGGTCAGCTGGGCAATGCCGCCCTTGCTGGCGGCGTATCCCGGTACCGTGATGCCGCCCTGAAACGACAGCAGTGAAGCAGTGAAGATGATCTTGCCGCTGCCCCTGTCGACCATGTGTCGACCGATCTCCCGGGTCAACACGAAAGGTGCACTTAGATTGATGTCGATCACCCGGTCCCACAGCGCGTCCGAGTGTTCATGGGCTGGCGCGCGCTCGATGGTGCCGGCGTTGTTGATCAGGATATCGATACGTCGCTCACCAAGTCCCTCCACCAGCGTCATCAGCGCCTTGCGGTCAGACAGGTCGCAGGCGATACCCTCGAAACGTCGTCCCAGCTTGCGCACCTGTTCACCCAGCTCGTCGCCATCGCTGGCCATGCTGGCGCTGACGCCGATGATATCGGCACCGGCTTCAGCCAAGGCCAGCGCCATGGCCGCGCCGATGCCTCTGCGAGCCCCTGTCACCAGCGCCGTCTGTCCAGTCAGGGAAAAGTGGCTAAGCATTGTCATCCTGTATCTCCTTGAGCCTTGTGCTTCCGTTGGTGGTGACGAGCAGCTTCTCATCTCGACATGGTGAGGTGCCATCTGCGATCCATCCGCAGGGGGGAACAGACGTCGTGTCGACTCTGTGGCCTTTGTTAATACAAATATTGCCTTGTTATACCTATGTCTAATCGCCAGGACGGCGTCGCTAGTTGACGTGCTGATGCTTCATAAAAAATGTTGTATTTCAATGTATTATTGATTGAAACTGAAAGCGGTGTAACGTGTTTCTTGGCTCTGAAGAGGTGTGGGGATAGATAAGTTGTAAAAAGTTGTTTGAAAAGCGGCAGGGCGATTTCTATAGTGACCACGTCACTTACCGGCCCGGTGGGCCCAGAACAGGCGAAGCCCATGAGCATCATCAACGATTACCCCCACCCCGAGTTGTCCAGCCTGACCCGTGAGCGCCTGATGCGCGCGTCGACGGCATCGCTGCACACCTTGCTGCACAAGCGTGGCCTGAAAAATACCTACATCCAGAACGTCGGACGCATGAACACTGCCCAGGTCAAGATGGTGGGGCAGGCGTACACACTGCGCTATATCCCGGCCCGGGAAGATCTCGACACGGTCGCTGCGTTTCGTGATCCAGAGCATCCCCAGCGCCTGGCCGTCGAGACAGTGCCACCGGGGCGTGTCCTGGTGTCCGACTGCCGTCAGGATGCCAGCGCCGCCAGTGCCGGGAGCATCCTGCTGACCCGGTTACAGGTGCGCGAGTGCGCGGGCTTTGTGTCCGACGCGGGAGTGCGTGACTCGGAGTACGCCGAGACCATGTCGATGCCGGTGTTTTGCACCAAGCCCAGTGCCCCGACCAACCTGACCAAGCACCATGCCGTGGACATCCAGCAGCCCATCGGCTGTGGCGGCGTCCCGGTCTACCCGGGCGATGTCCTGGTGGGTGATGGTGACGGCGTCATGGTCATTCCGCTGGAGCTGGCTGATGAAGTCGCAGAAGAGGCGGCAGGTATGGAGGCTTTCGAGGCCTACGTGCTGGAGAAAGTCAGCGCTGGGGCCAAGGTTATCGGCCTTTACCCGCCCAACGAGCAGGCCCAGGAGGAGTATCAGGCCTACCTGCGTCAGCAGCAGTCGCGTTGAGGTTGCAGCACTGATGCAGCCGCGCTGACGCCTCACTGCAACACGATGACTGGTCACTTCCAGTGGCCACTCATTCGACTATCACAATCAATAATGAAAGGAGCCGCCATGACTGCTCACACCTTGCTCTCGACTCGCCAGTGGTCACGCCTTGCTTCCGTCACGACCGGGGGTACCCTGGCAAGTGTTCTCCTGGCTGCCGCAGTCGCCGTGCCTGTGGCCCAGGCCGACTTCCCCCAGCGCGACGTGCGAATGATCGTGCCGTGGCCGGCGGGAGGTGGTGCCGATGCTATCTCGCGCAAGATCAGTAATCTGGCCGAGCAGGCGCTGCCGACCTCTGTCTACGTCGAGAATATCGGTGGTGCTGTCACCGCGACCGGCCTGATGCAGCTGGCCAAGGCGCGTCCTGATGGCCACACCATCGGAGTGCTGACCTACGATAGCGTGGTGACCTTGCCGCGGGGCAATATGGTCCCGGGCTACTCGCTGGATAAGCTTGAACCCTTCGCCCGTGTGACCCAGGAGGCCGATGCCATCGTGGTGTCGAAGCAGTCTGGTTACGGCTCCTACGAAGAGCTGATCGAGGCGGCCCGAGCAAACCCCGGTACTGTGCGCATTGGTGTAGCGCCGGAAGGGTCTGGTCCTTACCTGGCGGTGCGCCGACTGGAGGCCGCGACCGGGGTGAGCTTCAACGTGATCTCCTATCCGGGATCCTCCACTGCGGAGGCCGAAGCCCTGTTGTCCGGAGAAATCGACGGAGCGATTTCTAGCCTGGGAGACTTCTCCGGCATCCTGTCCTCCGGCGATGCGCTGGGTGTGGTCGAACTGTCCGGTTCACAGAATCCTGCGTACCCGGAGGTCCCGCCGATCTCCGAGTTTGGCATCGATCTCGAGACCGGCAGTTTCATTGTCCTGGCGGCCCCCGCGAATACACCCGAGGACGTGATCGACACGCTGGAGTCCGCCTATCAGGACGCCTACGAAAGTGATGAGTTCCAGCAGTGGGTCACCAGCATTGGAGTGACGCCAGGGTGGCTGGGCAGCGAGGAGGTCGACGACTGGATCGCCAGCTACCAGCAGAGAACCTTTGCCGCGATGGATGAGCTGAACCTGTAAGCCTGACGCGAAGGTCGCCAGCATCTGCGGATCTTCGCCGATCGCCACCCACGGAAACGGATTAGAGGACCTTGGGAAGCGCTGAATACATCAGCCGAGCGCAATGAGAGGCTAGGCGCCCGCAGCGCAGCACCCGGAGCCTATGCGGTATAGGTGAGGAGTCGAGCAGCGCGCAACGCAGCGACTCGTCCGCGCAGGCATGTATGCAGTGTTTCCCTTACGTCGCTGTCCGTTTCCGTTCCTACCCAATGATCATTGTGTGGTCGGCTCCTGGTTGCGGGGGCCGAGAGAGGTTCCCTATGTCCCGATTTTCTGTCCCCACGATGGCGCGTGCACTGGGCACCGGCGCCGCCTGCTTTCATGGTGTCCTGGCGCTGATGTCGCTCGGTTACCTCATCGTCACCTTGACCATGGGGCCACCGCTGCAGAATGGCAAGCTGACGCCGTCCTTCTTTCCTTTACTGATAGGTGCGCTTGCGAGCGTGCTGTGCCTGTTGCAATGGCGTTCTGCGGTTCACGAGAACCTTGCAGCGACAGCCTCGGACGCACCGCAAGCGACGGTGCAAGCGCGGGCACATCGCTTTTCGCCTGAGCTTCTGTTGATGCTCGCAACGCTGGTGTATGTCCTGGCCTTTCAGGGGATTGGCTACCTGCTGTCTACCCTGATCTACGTGCTGACGGTGATGATGCTGTTCTCTGGCGTCGATAGGTGGCTGTCAAAGGTAGCGATCGCCATGGCCATCACTGGGGTGGGCTACCTGTTGTTCCAGCAGATTTTCAATGTACGTCTACCGGCGCTATGGGGGTGAGCCATGGATTTTCTGACACAAGTGGTAGCGAGCTTTGCTCTGCTGCTCAACCCCACCGTGCTGTTCTACGTGGTGGCCGGCTTTCTGATCGGCACGGTGTTTTCGGCCATTCCAGGACTCACCGCCACCCTGGCGTTGGCGCTGCTGCTGCCGCTGACCTATAGCCTTGACGTGACCACCGCGCTGATGGCCTGTGCCAGCATTTACATGGCCGGCATGTGCGGCGGCAGTATCACCGCCACTACCATCAACATTCCCGGTGCTCCCTCGTCGATGATGACCGCCCTGGAAGGCTATCCCATGCAGCAGCGGGGCGAAGGGCCTCTGGCGCTGGGGCATGCCTCCTTCGCCTCGATGATCGGGGGCGTCTTCGGAGCGGTACTGCTGGTGCTGCTGGCGCCCTTGATCGCTGACCTGTCGCTGCTGGTGCAGACCACTGGCAAGTGCGCGCTGATCCTGTTTGCGCTGATCGTGATTGTCATTGCCCAGCGGGGCAACGTCCGCCGTGCCGGCATTGCCGCGTGCCTCGGGTTGATGTTGGCGACGGTGGGGCTCGATGCCATGGTGCCGGTGGCCAGGTTCAGCTTTGGTAGCGGCGACCTGGCGGCAGGTATCGATCTGATGCCCGTCATTATCGGCACCTTTGCGATCAGTGAGCTACTGACCCAGTTGGCCGAGAACGACAAGGCCTTGAGTATTCGTGAGAAGTTGAAGGGGGTGGCAAAGATTCGCCGTCGCGACTTCATCCCTTCGCGCTCGGCGATTCGTCGTATCGGCGCCGCCTGCTACCTGAAATCCTCGACCATCGGCTACCTGGTCGGCACCCTGCCCGGGGCAGGTGGCTCCATGGGGGGCTTTCTGGCCTACGTGGAAGCCGTACGCACCTCAAAAGAGCCTGACACTTTCGGCAAGGGCAATCCTCAGGGAATTGCCGCAGCGGAAAGCGCCAACAATGCGGTGTGTGGCGGTGCCCTGGTGCCGATGCTGACCTTCGGTATACCGGGTGATCCGATTACCGCGATCGTGCTTGGCGTGCTAGTGATCAACGGCATCCAGCCCGGACCCCAGTTGATGGAGTCCCAGGCCGGGTTAATCGCCCCGATGCTGGCGGCCCTGATCTTCAGCGCCTTGATCCTGATCCCGTTGACGATGTATCTGCTGGGTCCGTACTTCATCCGTATTGTGCGCATTCGCCGCGACGTGCTGTTCGGCTCGATCGCCATGCTGGCGGTGGTGGGCAGCTATGTGGCCACTTACTCCACCTTCCAGATGATGATGACCCTGATCATGGGGGTGCTGGCCTTCTATCTGCGCAAGCACGGCTACCCGGTGGTAACCCTGCTGCTGGGTTTCATTCTCGGCCCAGGCCTGGAAGAGTACCTGCGGCGTGCGCTGACGTTGTCCAATGGCGACCTGACGGTGTTTGTGACCCAGCCTGATAGCCTGTTCTTCTTGGTGCTGACCGGCGTCTTTGTCTACTTCCTGGCAATCCGCAAGCCAGTACAGCTCAAAAGTCGCGAAAGCACCGGCTGAGGGCGTCGATACCTGGCATACCTTCGCGCCTGATCCTGTCACGTCGACGGGGTCAGGCGTTTTGTTGCACGACCCCGAAGGCACGGCCGTGGCTGAATCAACTCGCCTTTGGGGGGAGCGAGAAGGGGCCATGGGCCGCCAGGCACCGATGACCGCTATCAACAAGAAGGCCCTCGCCGGTGGCGAGGGCCTTCTTGTCTTCGTGGTGGCGGTCTTCTCTTGGGTTCCGCGATCCTGGCAAGCGTGGCGGTTAGGCCTGTCTTTCGAAAGGCCTAGCCCTGGCGCTTGCCGTTGACCTGGCGTGGCAGGCCCAGCGGGTTGTCGGCCTTGAGACTGTCCGGCGCCAGCGCCTCGGGCAGCGCCTGATAGCACACCGGGCGCAAGAAACGCTGGATAGCGGCACTGCCCACCGATGTGGTGCGCGTGTCGGAGGTCGCGGGCCAGGGGCCGCCATGGACCATGGTGTGACACACCTCGACGCCGGTGGGCCAGCCGTTGAACAGGATGCGGCCAGCGCGGCGTTCGAGCAGTGGCAGTAACCGCTCGGCTAGCGCATGGTCGGCCTGGTCCAGGTGGACCGTGGCGGTTAGCTGGCCCTCCAGGGCGCTCAGCACCTGTGTCATCTGTTCTACCGACGCACATTCGACGATCAGTGCGCAGGCGCCGAACACCTCGTCGTGCAGGGCGTCATTGCCGATGAACGCGCTGGCGCTGGTGCGGAAAAGGTGCGGCTGACAGGGGCAGGCGAGGTGCCCGGTATCCTTACCCTTGGCGACCAGGGCAACGTCCGGCTGATCGGCAAGTTGGGCTACGCCTTGCTGGTAGGCGGCGTGAATGCCAGGAGTCAGCATCAACTGGGGGCCCGCCTCTCTGACCGCCTTGCCGGCCTGGTCGACAAAGCGTTCCAGGGCATGGCCGGACAGTGCCAGGATCAGGCCCGGGTTGGTGCAGAACTGCCCGGCTCCCATGGTCAGAGAAGCGACGAAGGCCTCACCCAGATCCTCAGCTGCCGTTTCCAGCTGGTGTGGCAACAGCAAAACAGGGTTGATGCTGCTCATCTCGGCGTAAACCGGGATCGGCTGCGGGCGCGCCTGGGCGGTGCGAAGCAGCGCAGTACCCCCAGTGCGTGAGCCGGTGAAGCCAACCGCCTGGATGCGTGGGTCTCGCACCAGGCCCTGACCGAGTTCGCGGCCGCTGCCGTAAAGCAGCGAGAAGACTCCCTCGGGCATGTCGCACTCCCGCGCGGCTTGCTGAACGGCACGTCCGACCAGCTCCGAGGTGCCTGGATGAGCGGAGTGAGCCTTGACGATCACTGGACAGCCCGCTGCGAGGGCAGAAGCGGTGTCGCCTCCTGCCACTGAGAATGCCAGCGGGAAGTTACTGGCGCCAAATACCGCCACGGGACCCACTGGCACCTGCTGCTGAGCCAGCGCTGGGCGTGGCATGGGCGTGCGTTCAGGAAGGGCATCCTCCATGCGCACGCCCAGGAATTCGCCACTGCGCAGCACCTCGGCGAACAGCCGGAGCTGCCCGCAGGTGCGGCCGCGCTCGCCTTCCAGTCGGGCCTTGGGCAGGCCGGTCTCGGCCATGGCGCGCTCGGTCAGAGCATCACCCAGGGCATCGATGTGGTCGGCGATGGTGTCCAGAAAGCGGGCTCGATCGGCAAGTGGTAGCTGTCGGTATGGCAGGAAGGCATCTTCCGCCAGCTGGCAAGCTCGCTCGATCTCGGCGGCCCCCGCGCTGGGGTAGGTGGGTGACAGCATGTCTCCCGAGGCGGGATTGATGGCGGCGATACCGCGTTCGCCAACATCGCCTGCCAACGACCGGAAGCCGATCAACTGGTGTCCTTCAAGTGTCATGACCATCTCCTGTTCGAAGGGGCGCTCAGGGGCACATCTGGCCGCCGTTGACGTCGATCACCTGGCCAGTGATGTAACCGCTGGCGGCGTGGGAGGCCAGGAACAGGAACGACGGCGCCACTTCCTCGGAGGTGCCAAGGCGACCCATGGCGATGGTGGAGGCGATCTTGGCCTTGACCTCATCGCTCTTGTCGGCGTGGAAGGCGGTGTCGATGGTGCCCGGTGCGACGATGTTGAAGCGCACCTTGTCCTTGGTGAATTCCTTGACCCAGTTGCGGTGGAGGTTATGCAGCATGGCCTTGGAGCCGCCGTACAGAGAGGCGCCCAGGCCGCCGCCTTCGCGTCCGGCGATGGATCCGGTGCTGATGACGCTGGCGGTCTCTCCGCGCTTCTCGGCAGAGGCCTTCAGGTGCGGCATGGCGAAGCGGGTGGTCATGATCACCGAACGCAGGTTCAGGTCCATGACCAGGTTGAAGTCGTCGTCTTCAAGGGACTCGAGACCCTTGCGTACACCCAGGCCGCCGGCGTTGTTGACCAGCACGTCGAGGCTGCCGAACTGCTCGACGAATTCGTGGACCAGGGCCTCGCACTCGCCGCTCTTGGTCAGGTCGCGCTCATAGTAGGCGAAGCGCGCACCTTCAGACTCCAGCTGGGCGATCAGCTCCTCGGCGGCGGCGTCCTTCTGGCTGCTGTTGATGCCGACGATGGCACCTTCGCGAGCGAAGGCGACGGCGGCGGCGCGTCCGATGCCCTTGGTGGAGCCGGTGATAAGGACGGTCTTGTCGTTGAGGTCGGCGAACATGAAATGCTCCTGAACTAAGCGGGCCTGCGACAGGCCGCATCATGGGATGGTTCGGTGCGGGGAGGGCGCAGGGCGCCACCCTCGATGTTGTGCAGCCAACCTTAGCCCAGAGTCTTATGGTCTTCAAACAAATAAGGACAAGTGAGGCTCGTACTTTGGTCTTGATGGGGTGGTGAGTGGAGAGGTCCAGTGCTGTGGCAGGCTTGCGAAGCGTTTTGTTTTCAATTGTATAAGATGCTGTTTTATAACATTGTTTGTCGATTATTTGTGCGGATTTTTAAGCGCATTTGCGTCTAGATGATGCGTTTGTCATGTCCCCGTTAGCATAAAGTATAAGTTGTAATAACTTGTCTGTTTTTCGGTCCGAGGGCACTCTTGCAAGCGTTCATTCCGGTGCCGAGCAAATGCGTTGACGCCGGAGCTTCCGACGCTAGCTGACAAGAGAGATAACCCATGCGAACGCTTCCACGCCTGCTATGTGCTTCCCTGCTGGTGGCGACCTCCTCGGTCGCGGTCGGTGACGACTATCCCACCAAGCCGATCACCCTGATTGTGCCCTGGTCTGCCGGCGGCGGCACCGACGCCGTGGGTCGACAGTTCGCTGCCGGGCTGCAGCAGGAGCTGGGGCAACCGGTCAATGTGGTCAACCGCACCGGCGGCTCCGGTGTGGTCGGTCACATGGCGATGAAAATGGCGCGTCCCGATGGCTACACCCTGGGCCTGGGTACCGCCGAGATCGCCACCTACCAGCACATCGGCACCGCGGATCTGTCCTACGAAGACTTTACCCCGATCGCGCTGCTCAACCTCGACTACGCCGCCTTTACCGTCAACGCCGAGGCCCCTTGGCAGAACCTGGAAGAGGCGCTGGCGGATCTGGCCGAGTCACCCAACGAGTACACCGTGTCGGGCTCCGCGCCCGGCGCTGCCTACCACCTGTCCTTCGCCGGCTTCCTTGATCAGCAAGGCATCGATCCCAACACCGTCAACCTGGTGCCCAGTGAGGGGGCGGCGCCAGGTCTGCAGGAGCTGGCTGCGGGCGGTGTCGATATTGTCTTCTCGTCGCTGCCGGAAACGGAGTCCATGCGTGAGTCTGATCGTGTGCGCACGCTGGCGGTGCTATCCAGCGAGCGTGAGGACGCCTTCCCCGATATTCCCGCCGCTGGCGAGGTGACCGGCGATGACTGGTCCCACGGTTCCTGGCGTGGTCTGGTCGGCCCCGAGGGGCTGCCAGAAGACGTCACCGAGCGCCTGCTGAGCGCGGCTGAGGCCGTGTGGAACTCCGAGGATTTCCAGGCGTTCATGGAAGGCCGCGGTTTCGGTGCGGTATGGGAAGGACCGGAAGGCTTCGAGGCGTTCATGGCCGAACAGGACGCCAACAACGCATCCATCATCGACAAGCTGGGCCTGGCCCAGTGATCGACCTTCGGTCTTCACCTGCTGATGGTGGGTGGGGACCGCCAGTGACACTTTGTAGAAGCGCCGCTTGGGCGGCGCCTCTCCGCTGATGCGTCTGCATCAAGGAGACATGTCTCATGCGTACCAGTGATGCAATATCAGGAACCATGGCGGCGGCCTTGGGGGCTGCCCTCATCGTGGCTTCTGCCGATTTGAGCCCATTGCCGCGGCAGGTCTACGGCGCCGGGACCTTTCCCAAGGTGGTCGGCGGGCTGTTGTTGCTGATGGGGGGGCTGTTGATCCTCAAGGGCTTGCGACAGCGCCAGGCGTTGGTGCGCTGGTCGGGCAAGGTGGTCGGGCGCCCCTTCCTGCTGGCGCTCGGTGCGGTGGTGGCGAGCGTCATTGCCTATGTGCTGCTGACTCCGGTGCTCGGCTTTCCGGTGGTGGCGGTGACGCTGTTGACGCTGCTGTTCCGGATGTATCACCGCCGCGGCTGGGGCCGCGCGCTGCTGATCGCGGTGATGGCGACGGCAGTGATCTGGATGCTGTTCGCCCAGGTGCTGCACGTCCCCCTGGCTCCCGGACTGCTTGAACAGGTGCTCTACTGATGAACGAATTACTGCAAGCTGCCTCCATGGTGCTCGACGCCGAGGTGATCCTGGTGATCATCGCGGCCTCCCTGTTCGGGCTGTTCATGGGCGCTATTCCTGGTCTTACCGCGACCATGGCGACCGCCTTGCTGGTGCCGGTGACCTTTTTCATGGAGCCGCTGCCGGCGATCGCCGCCATCGTCTCAGCCACCGCCATGGCCATCGTCGCGGGTGATATACCTGGGGCGCTGCTGAGGATGCCGGGTACGCCGGCGTCTGCGGTCTATGCCGACGAGGCCTATCTTCTGGGCAAGAAGGGCAAGTTGGGGCTTGCCCTCGGCATCAACGTCACCTGCTCGATGCTGGGTGGCATTATTGGCGTAGCGGTGCTTGCCCTGTTTGCCCCGCGGATCGCTGAATTTGCGCTGCAATTCACCAGTGACGAGTATTTCTGGCTGGCCTTGTTGGGGCTGTCCTGCGCCATCCTGGTGGCCGGTGGCGATCCGCTCAAGGGCGCTATTTCGATGCTGATCGGCCTGTCTCTGGCGATGGTCGGCATGGACAGCGTGTCCGGCCAGATGCGCTTCACCATGGGCAGCTATGACCTGCTTGCCGGTATCTCGTTGCTGCCGGTGCTGATTGGTTTGTTTGCCATTACTGAACTGCTGCGCAGCCTGCCTGGGGCGGGACAGAGCGCCGCTAACGTGGAAACTCCCAAGGGCAAGCTGCTGGACGGCGTTGCCGGGACAACCTGGCGCTACAAGGGTGGCGTTGCCCGAGGGGGCCTGCTTGGCACCATGATCGGGGCGCTGCCCGGCGCCGGCGCCGATATCGCGTCCTGGATCAGTTATGCCATCAGCCGCAAGCTGTCCCGTGAGCCACAGAAGTACGGTACCGGTCATCCAGAGGGGCTGGTCTCGGCCAGCGCCGCCAACAACGCGGCCCTGTCCGGCGCCTATATCCCGGCGCTGGTGTTCGGCATTCCCGGGGATACCGTCACCGCTATCATCATCGGCGTGTTGACCACCAAGGGCATCACCCCGGGCCCGGACGTCTTCACCGAGCAGGGTGCCCTGGTCAACGCCATCTTCATGGTGTTCGTGCTGGCCAATCTGCTGCTGCTGCCGCTGGGGCTGATGGCGATCAAGGGGGCCGGCAGGTTGCTGGCGGTGCCCACAGGGGTTCTCTACCCATTGATCCTGATGTTTTGTATCGTGGGTGCCTTCTCTGCCAACAACAGCATGTTCGACGTCTGGATCATGCTCGGCCTGGGGCTGGTCGGGGTCTTCCTGATGGAGAACGACTTCCCGCTGGGTCCGCTGATTCTGGCCTTTATCCTCGGCCCCATCATCGAGAGCAACTTCATGCGCTCGATCCTCAAGTCCGACGGCGACCTGATGGCCTTCGTCGACCGGCCCATCGCCATGGTGCTGGCGGGGCTGGCGATTCTGACCTGGACTCTGATCATCGCCAACGGCATCTGGAAGGGGCGTCAGGCAGGCAGGCCTGGCAAGGCCAAGACGGTGGCCTGAGCGGGGAAATGCGCCAGTGTTAGGGCAAGGAACGGCGAAAGGCGCCCGGGTACGACCTCAAGGTCCAGTGCAGGGCGCCGTTTGCGATGGTAAAAAGGGAGGGGGCCACGGCGGAGTGACGAGCCGGACGGGCAACTTCCAGGGAACAAGAGATCCGGAGCAAGGCAAGATGGCATTAGAGGCGAAATTTTCACTGGCTTCGGCGGTCTACGAGAAGATTCTGGAAGCGATCATCGAAGGCCAGTACCCGGTCAATGAGAAGTTGCCCACCGAGGCGCAGTTGTGCCGTCGCTATGAAGTCTCTCGTCCGGTGCTGCGCGATGCCCTGGCCCGACTCAAGGAGGATGAGCTGGTGGTGTCCCGGCGCGGCTCCGGCAGCTTTGTCATTCGTCAGCCTGACAGCGCGGTACTCAAGTTTGCGCCTATCTCCAGCATTGCCGACATTCAGCGCTGCTTTGAGTTTCGCACCAACGTCGAAGCGCGGGCAGCACATCTGGCGGCGTTGCGACGTACCCAGGAACAGCTCGACCAGATTCGTCGCTGCTACGACATCATCGATGAGGCCAATGCTCGCCACGATCTGGCTACCGACGAAGACTATCGCTTCCATCTGGCGATTACCGAAGCGGCCAGCAACCACTACTACACCACCGTATTGAAGTCGCTCAACGAGAGTATCAAGGAAGGGATGAACCTGACTCGTGGGCTGTCGCTGATGGCGTCGCAGGCGCGCCTGCGACTGGTACAGGACGAACATCTGGCCATCGTCGACGCCATCGCCGCCAAGGATGGAGAGGCTGCGGAAGCCGCCATGCGCGCCCATATCGACAATGCCCGACATCGGATGTTTGAAGGCACGCGTTAGCAACTCGTCTGGCGTGCGCCTGGCAGGCTCCATGGAATCGATGAACCCTCAGCAGCCGGCTATCGCCAGAACGTCCACCAGCGACGCTCCTTGCTCGTCGGGCGCTGGACGTGCAGGGCATCGATGAAGGGATTGATGTCGTGAGTCAGGGTGAGAAAAGCCCGATCCACCGCAGCGCTCCCATATTGCGCTTCCAATTCGGCCCACCTGGCCTCTGGCAGCACGCTGAAGGCCAGGGTATCGCTGCCTTCCGACTCCCATACCATCCTGATGCTGTAGTCAGGGGCCATCAGTTCGTTAATCGTCATCAACGTGATGTGCCGGTCCCCCGGTGACTGGGTCAGCGGCACTGCCCGTGACCGTTCTGCGTAGGTGATGGTCAGCACGTCGTCGACCCAGTGGGAGCCCAGCATACCGGTGTGGGCGACGGCCTCGCAGTAGTCAGCCAGCACGGCGTCGTCATCTCGCCAGTCGACCCAGAAGACCTCTTTGTCATCGGCCAGCAGAAGATCAAAGATATCATCGGTCGGTTCAGCGATGAGTTTCTCTACCAGGTCCATGGGATGCCTCCATGTCAGAGAGGGGCTGGTGATCGCAGGCTGGAGATTGTCGAGGCCGTCAGAGGTCAGGCAACGAGAACGGGGTGAGTGTCGATGTTTCCTGCTGCATGAGAGGAGAGTGATACTCGAGTCTACCGCCGGGCAGGGGCGATAGAGCAAGCTTGGGAACGAGATCTCGGCGTTGCCGCATAGTTCCTGCGAACGTTGCCAGGGTGGCTTCAGATGTTGGCTCCCGCTACGTGTACCTGGGTACGAGACAAGTATCTGGCTGGGTAGCGAGTGCTGAATCCCGAGGCGAGTGTCGGCACTGCGTCGATAAAGAAGGCTCCGCCGGGAGACTGCTGCGGGACGGAGCCTTGTATGGATTGCGGACGGGCCTAGAGCCAACCGAACAGCAGCGGGTCCAGCAAGCCTTGCGGGTAGGTCAGGGTGAGGAAGGTTGCCATGCTGACCAGGAATCCCGTCACCCCCATGGCCATCAGCAGGGCCAACCACCACCGCAGCTTGGCAACGGCCAGCAGGAAGACCAGAGTGAACAGCGTGGCGGTGGTGATAAAGCCGATCGAGAGCATGGCACCGACCAGCGCAAAGAACCCGATGAGCCAGACGCTTTCACGCTCCAGACTTTGCTGCTGCCAGCGGGGACGGCGAATCACGCTGCGCGCCACTTCCGCCAGACAGGCCACGGCCATGATGGCGATGGCCAGGCGGGGCATGATGCCGCCGATGAGTGACAGCTCGGAGACGTTGATCCAGGCGCTGGCCGCCAGGACCAGCAGGGCCACCAGCAGGATGATGTCGATGATGCCGAGCTGGTGCGGCGCCACGTCGTCGCTAGTCTGGGTAGCAGCGGCCCCGACAGACATGGCCTGGCGGCGTTTCTTGACGCCGGCACCAATGATCGGGATGAACAGCGCAGCCAGGATCATGGCGCCGATGATCAGCACACCGGGACGCAGGAAGGCGTCAGCACCCTGAAACTGTACCGCCTGGTAGAAGTAGGCCTCAGCCCCTGGGGCGAGGACGAAGCCGATCAGGAAGGCGGGGCGTGACCAGTTGGCGCGCTTGAACAGCACGCCGATGACGCCGATGGCACCCAGCGCCAACAGATCACCGGTGGCTCGCGTCGCCTGGAAGGCGGCGAAGATGATGAGCACGGTGATCAAGGGAGCCAGGGTGGCGAAGGGCACCCGGGTCAGGTTGGCCACCGGGCGTGCCAGGAGCAAGCACATGGCGGCACCAAGGATGTTGGCAAGGGCCAGTGACCAGATGATGGTGTACGTCAGATCAAGATGGGTCTCGATCATGCCAACGCCAGGTTGCAGGCCCAGCAGCAAGAGACCGCCGAGAAACACGGCGGCAGTGCCCGAGCCCGGTACCCCGAACAGCAGTGTTGGTACCATGGCGCCGCAGGCGCAGGCGTTGTTGGCGGATTCCGGGGCGATGACGCCACGAATGTCGCCCTTGCCAAATGCGGACTTGTCCTTGGCGGTTTGGACCGCATGACCATAGGTCAGCCAGTCGACGACAGAGCCCGCCAGGCCAGGAATGGTGCCCACCAGACTGCCGATGGCGGCGCAGCGGGCGACCAGGCCACGCTGTTGGCCAACATCCTGGATGCCGCGGCGCCAGCCTTCACCAAGGCGGCAGGGCTTTTCGGCGATAGCGCCACGTTTGACCAGCAGGTCGATGATCTCGGGCAGGGCGAAGATGCCCAGGCCGACAACGACCAGAGGCAGGCCATCAAACAGGTAATCGATGTCCAGATTGAGACGAAACTCACCGGTGGCCGGGGCCATGCCGATACCGCCTACCAGCAGGCCGAGCCCGCAGGCGGCAAGCCCCTTGAACAGATCTGCGCCTGACAGCACCGCCACCATGGACAGGCCAAGCAGCGTCAGCATGAACAGCTCTGATGACGAGAAGGACAGTACCAGCGGGCGGGCGATCAGGATAAATCCGGTCAGCACCACCGCACCAATCAGGCCACCGATCATGGAGGACAGGAAGGCGCTGGACAGGGCCCGGGCTGCCTGGCCCTTCTTGGCCAACGAGAAACCGTCGATAACGGTGGCTTGAGAAGCGCTGGAGCCAGGGATGCCGAGCAGCACGGAGGCAAAGGTGTCGCCAGTCGGGATGACGGCGACCAGTCCCATCAGCATGCCCAGTGCCACCGTAGGCTCCATGCCGTAGAGGAAAGGGAGCAGCAGGGACATGCCAGCGATGCCCCCGAGTCCGGGAATGATGCCGACGATCAGGCCGACCATCACCCCCAGCAGCATGAACAGCATATGGGACAGGGTGAACAACTGTCCCAGGCTGGAGAGGAAGATATCAAGCATGGCGTTGGACTCTCGTATTGTCGTAGCGCTGAGGCGTGCCCCCAGCGCTGTTGTCGTCACGTTGTTGTGGTCGATCTGTAAGCCGAGCTGTGAGCCGAGCTCCTTTCGGCAGTCCTAATAGAGAAGCTGCGGTTAGTCGCTGATAGCGCCGGAGTCCGCTGGTATCTGGAGGAGGACTGCGCGGCGCTTGCGCCATTCAGATCTGGGCGTTGTGTTTTTCCTTCAGCCAGTGGGTGAGCCACTCACGGGTCGCATCATCAATGCTCATGGCGTCTTCCAGGTGGCGCTGGATAACCTCGCCGACCACCGGATCATAGGGTCCCAGCTGAGCTTCAGCGTCCTGCTTGAAGGCGTCGGTAGCGATGAACTCGCGTGCTGCGTCACGATAGGTCTCGATCAGGTCTGCCGGGGTGTCCTTGGGGACCACAATCAGCTTCTGCAGCGCGTAGCCCGAGGCGAAGAACTTGCGAAAGGCTTCGTAGGCAGGGCCTGTTGGCGCTTCGCCGTGGCGGGCGGCGTAGACTTCATTGAAGGTGGGCAGGTCGGGGAAGGCGGGGTCACGTACGATCTCGCCTTCATCGTTAAGCAGCCCCAACGAAAACAGCGGGACCGCCTTGCCGGACTCCACCAGCGGCAGGACGTTGCTCAAGTAGGCTGAACTGGTTTGAAAGTCGATGTCGGCCTCACCCCGCTCGAAGGCCAGTCGACCTTCGCCACGGCTGCGCATGCCGAATACGGCCTGGACGTCGGCGCCCAGCAGATCCAGAGCGATCAGTACTGGCAGTTCCAGGCCGGTCGGGTTCTGGGCGGCGATCTTGACCTGCTGGTCGAGCATCGCATCAATAATGGCGTCGGCGTCTTCGCCGAGACTCGGCTGGCCGTAAACCACGCCGCCAGTAGGCGTGGCCAGGATCGGCGTCCATTCCTGGTAGTCGTAGCGAACACGGCGGTCATCCAGCATGGCCGGGTACTGAGTCGATGCAGAGGTGCCTAGCCAGTGGGAGCCATCCGTCTTGGCACGCATGGCGAACAGGTTGGCTCCGTTGATCGAGCCTCCACCTGGGACGTTATCAATCATGATGGTGGGTTCGCCGGGCAGGTAATCGCTGAGCCAGGGCGCGAAGAAGCGAGCCCACACGTCGGTGCCGCCACCGACGCCAAAAGGCACTGTCCATTTGATGTTGCCAGGAACATCGGCGTCATCTGCGTGGGCCGTGCCGCAGAGCGTCGCAGCGGACACCGCGAGGCCTAGGAGGGTGGCGCGGGCCATGCCGCGAAGCCGAAAGACTGAGGGTGATGACGTCGAGGAAGACGGCTGCGACGAGACGTTCTGTAGCGAGAAGTGCTGGAGCGAGAGGTGCTGGAGCGAGAGGTGCTGTAAAGAGACAAGCGTTGGCTTGGTCATGGCGTGGTTCCTTCTGTGTTGTCGTTATCAGGGGCCTGCCGTTGTCGGCAGTGCCCGTAGCGCTGACATCATCGTCATGCGACGAGGCCAGAGCGAAATCGGGTTGAGTCGGATCAATCGGGCAGGGCGTAGAACAGGGTGCCGGCCATGATCTTGCGCGCGGTTCGGATCAGCGAGACGCGCGCGATGTCGGTGGCGTTGCTGCCGCGGTGTTCGACTTCCAGATCAATGAAGCCCGATGGGTGTTCGATACTGACCCGGTAGGCCAGCTCGTTGGCTTCCAGTGATCCCGCGCCAACGGCGATCAGATTCGCTACGGTTCCCGGCACGCTGACTGACGACGCGACGGCGATGGCGCCGGTCACGGCGATGGCCTTATGGCAGCGATGGGGCACGAAATAGCGGGCGCACAGGGTGCGTCCCTGTTCCAGTGCAGGGGACACCAGCACCGGCTTTGGCAGCACGCTCTGGCTGACATCGCCCAGGCCCATCAGCTCGCCGGCGTGTCGGCGGAGGCGCTCTATACGCGCCAGCAGCTGACGGTTCGCGTCCAGCTGGTCAGGGGACTCGTGCCCTGTCAGCCCCAGCTCTTCCGCTCTGATCATGATGATGGGCGTCGCCGCGTCGAGGCAGCTCACGGCGACGCCATCGATCAGATCCACCACATTGCCGGTGGGGAGAAGGCCACAGGTCTTGGTCCCGACGATATCAAGAAAGCTCAGTTGAATGGCCGACGAGGTCCCGGGAACGCCGCTGATACGGGTGTCGCCATCGTAGAGAACCTGGCCGCCCTGGGTCGGGACATGGCACTCGATCAAGCGCTGCGTATTCAGGTTGCGCACCCTTACCAGCGTGAAATCCTGCTGCGGTTCCACCAGGCCGGACTCAATGGCGTAGGGCCCCACCGCCGACAGCATGTTGCCGCAGTTGGGATTGAAGTCGACGCGGTGATTGAGCACGTCGACCTGGGCAAACAGGTAGTCCACGTCGGCATCGGGATGCGCCGAGCGCTCAACGATGGCGACCTTGCTGGTCAGTGGGTCGCCACCCCCTATGCCATCGATCTGTAGGGCATGACCGGATCCCATCAGGCTGATCAGGATATCTGCCCGAGCCTTCTCATCCTCGGGAAGGTCTGACATGCGCAGGAAGGGGCCTCTGGAAGTGCCGCCTCGCATGATCATGCAGGGGATGCTGTTCATCATGGTGATGTCACGTCGTTGTTGGAGGTCACGACAGCAGCTTGTCACCAGGCGTTTGATGCTTCAAATGCAAAGAGCTTTATGTATCAATGCGAAAGACGGATTAATGCGCTATGGTTATCAGTAGCTCACCGATCATGCAAGAGTAGAGATATGCTGCACAGGCTGGAATTTCTTGATCTACAAGCGTTTATTCAAGTCGCCGAGCTGGGGTCGTTCCACGAAGCGGCACAGCGTCTGCACCTCTCGCAGCCTGCGCTCTCGCGGCGAATTCAGAAGCTCGAGGAGTTGCTGGAGGTCAGCCTGCTGGAGCGCACCACGCGGCGTACTCGCCTGACGGCCATTGGCGCCGATTTCCTGCCGAGGGCTAGACGCATGATCGAGGAGTACGAGTCCTCGATTCTCGGCATTCGCGAGCTGGCCACCCACCAGACCGGCACGGTCACGATTGCCTGTCTACCGACCGCCGCATTCTACTTCTTGCCGAGTGTGATTCGTGAGTTCAGCGAGGCCTGGCCGGGTATTCGGATTCGCATACTCGACGTCAGCGCCAATGAAGGGCTGGAGAAGGTCATCAGTGGTGAGGCGGACTTCGGCATCAACATGTTCAGCGCTCAACGCCCTGAAGTGTCGTTTACGCAGCTACTGAGAGACCCCTTCGTACTGGCGCTGCGATCGGATCATCCGCTGGCCGCCAAGACGCAGATCGCCTGGGCCGATCTGGAGCAGGTAAGGCTGATCACCGTCAGTCGCGATAGCGGCAACCGCACCCTGCTGGATAGCGCCCTGTCAGCCGAAGGCATCCATCTCAACAGCTTTTACGAGGTGCAGCATCTATCGACGTCGCTGGGGCTGGTGGAGTCTGGATTGGGGGTGGCGATACTGCCGCGCATGACCATGCCGGGCCCGGACCACGAGATCTTGTGTTCGCGCGAACTGCCCGAGCCACGCATTCTGCGCACCATCGGCCTGGTGCGCAGCAATCTGCATAGTATCTCGGGGACTGCCCAGCTGTTTATCGACCTGCTGCTGGAGAAGTGGACTCACTCGTGAGCGGGAGGATACTCCCTGCGTGCTTGCGGCTGATTCAGCCTGGATTCAGCTAGCCGCGCTATAACGGCTACCTTCATCCCACTATGGAAGGACGATGTCATGCGTAGCACACTGATGGTGTTAGCCCTTGGTCTGGTGTCGACTCAGGCGTTGGCGGGTGCCGGCCACGCTCAGTCGTCAATGATTGATCCCGCGCACGCAGAGCGCACCATCGCTGTCGAGGCTGGCGATATCTGGTTTGATCCAGAGCAACTGAGCGTTGCTCCTGGCGAAGTGGTCGCCTTCGAGGTCACTAACAGCGGCCAGTTGGAGCACGAATTCGTGATCGGCTCTGCCGAGGCTCAGGATGAACACCGCAAGATGATGCGTGAGATGGCATCTGGGGGAGGACATGGCATGCATGGGGACGGTCACGACATGAGCCAGATGCACGGGGCCATGGAGATGCCGGCAGTTACCCTGGCGCCGGGAGAGACCAGGACGCTGGTCTGGCAGGCGCCGGAACAGGGGGCATCGCTGACCTTCGCCTGCAATATCCCTGGACATTTCGAGGCGGGCATGCACGGCGCTCTGAGTGTGGGACCATAGGCGTCAGTCAGGGCCACTCCTTCCAGCTTGGCTGGGGCGTGGCAGGACGGAGACAGGCCGGGAGATGATGGTGATGAAGCTGTTGCTGGTCGAGGATGATGACCTGCTCTGCGAGAGTCTGAAAGATGCCTTGGATGATCATGGCTATCGCGTTGACGTTGCCGAGCGGCTGAGCGTGGCAAAGGCGCTGTTGCACAGCGAAGAGTATGCGCTGATGATCCTGGACATCGGCCTGCCCGATGGTTCGGGGCTCGATTGGCTGGAGTTCCAGCGAGACCAGGGTCTTGGTCTTCCGGTGCTCTTGTTGACGGCTCGCGATGCCTGGCAGGACAAGGTAGATGGCCTTCGTCGAGGGGCCGATGACTATCTCACCAAGCCCTTTCACGAACAGGAGCTGCTGGCGCGGGTCCATGCGCTGTTGCGCCGGCGCACGGAATTGACGGCAAGGCTCATCGTCAACGGCGTCCGCCTCGATGAGGATCAGCGTCAGGTCAGCTGCGCGGGAGGACCATGGCAGCCGCTAACCGCCACCGAGTTTTGCCTGTTGCGCTACTTGATGTACCACCCTGACCGGGTGCACTCCAAGACGAAGCTGCTCGATCAACTCTACGCCCTTGAGCAGGATGCCCCGGCGCCCAATCTGGTGGAGGTCTACATCGCTCGTTTGCGTCGCCTACTGGGCAAGCACATCATCCAGACGCGTCGAGGCCAGGGGTACGTGCTTGTTTCGCATTAGACGCAACAGTCTTCGTCTGCGCCTGCTGGTCAGCCTCGGGGCGGTGTCCCTGCTGGTCATGGCGTTGACCTGGTTTATGCATGGTCTGCTGCTGCGCGAGACCGCGCGGGACTTTCTCGGTGACCGACTGCGTCAGGAAGCGGAGTATCGCCTGGCACAACTGCGTCAAAACGCTGACCCTGTACCGGCTCCCACCTTGCCCTCGAGCCTGTCGGCCGAGGTCTTTCATCACCTGTACGTGCTCAAGCGCGGAACGCGCCTCACTACCTCGCACCCCGCTTGGTTGCCAGCATTGGCCCCGCATCTAGATGGGCCTGACGAGTCGTTGCTGGATGTGCACCTGGAAGGGCGTCACTTGCTTGTGTTACGGCGTACCTTCTCACTAGAAGGCACGGCAGGCGTACTGCTTATTGGTGAATCCTTCGACAGCGTCGAGGAAGGCCTCGCTGCTCTGCACTGGTGGATTGGCGCCATCGCAGGCCTGGTGCTGCTCGCTCTTTCACTGCTTAACGGTTTGGCGGTCAATGCCGCCCTGCGGCCACTGGATCTATTGCAGCGCCAACTGGCCGAGCTGAGAAATGGTCAGCGCCAGCGACTCAGAATGAAGGTGCCGCAGGAATTCCGGCCCTTGGTCTCTCAACTCAACCGCCTGATGGACAGCCAGGAGCGCCGACTGGTGCGTTCACGTAACGCCGTGGCGGATTTGTCACATGCGCTCAAGACCCCGCTGACGGCGGTGATGCAGGCCCTGCGCGGCAAACGCGAACTGGACGAAGCGCGTCGTGAACGTTTGCTTACACGACTGACCCTTATGCAGGAGTTGATGGAGTCCCATCTGCGTCAGGCGCGCCTGGCGGGCCCCGGTGGCGGCCAGCACACCCGGATCAAGAGGGAACTCGACCAGCTTTTTGACATGTTTCGAAGTCTGTACCCCGACAAGCACTTCAACATGGCTCTCGGGGACGCGGAGGATGTCTGCATCGATATGGAGCGGCAGGACTTCCTGGAAATGATTGGCATCGTGCTCGATAACGCGGGTAAGTGGGCCAGCGAGTCGGTGTGGCTCGCGCTAACGCTGAACCAATGTGTTGAGCTGAAGATCCAGGATGATGGTCCGGGAGTACCCCCGGAATGGCTGCCACTATTGGGGCGGCGAGGCCAACGGTTGGATGAAGGGCGACCCGGCAATGGCATCGGCCTGTCGATACTGCTTGAACTGGTCGAGCAGTATCAGGGTGAGGTCAGTTTTCAGGCGGCTTCCACGGGTGGGCTTGAAGTGACCATTCGCTTGCCGCTGGCAATGCTCTCCGCGAAGCCGCCTATTGGTTAGGGATTCAGCTGGCTTTCAGCTTGACGATGGAAGATGGCAGAAGTTCATCGCACAGGAAGACAGCACCCATGTCGACGACTCTTCTGCCGCCACATCGGCTATCACGACGAGGCTTCATCAAGGGAAGCGCAGCCCTGGGAATCGGCACCGCCGCCCTAGGCCTGGCACCTGCCTGGGCCAACCCCTGGGGACAGACCTCGAGTTACCCCAAGGGGGTGGAAAACGGCCCGGATATCTCGCTGGCCATTCGTCGCCAGAGCGTGCCCATTGCTGGCCAGCCTGCACGGCCTATCACCCTCAACGGCACCAGCCCTGGCCCACTGATCCGGCTCAAGGAAGGGCAGGACGTGACGCTGCGGGTCACCAATCTGCTGGACGAGCCCACCTCGATTCATTGGCATGGCATCCTGCTGCCGCCGGAGATGGATGGCGTCCCCGGCGTGAGCTTTGCCGGTATCATGCCGGGCGAAACCTTTACCTACCGCTTTCCCCTCCGTCAAAGCGGCACCTACTGGTACCACAGCCACTCAGGCTTGCAGGAGCAGGTTGGTCATGTGGGCCCCCTGGTCATCGACGCCGAACAACGCGAACCCTTTCGCTATGACCGCGAGCACGTGCTGCTGCTGACCGACTGGAGCTTCGAGGACCCCTCGACCATCTTCCACAACCTGAAGACCGGTGAGGGGTACTACAACTTCCAGGAGCGCACCCTGGGAGACTTCATCGACGATGTGGGGCGACAGGGCTTCGCTTCCACCTGGGAAGCACGTGCCATGTGGGCACGGATGCGCATGAGCTCTCGTGATATCGCCGATGTCACCGGCGCCACCTACACCTACCTGCTCAATGGCCACTCGCCCGATGACAACTGGACTGCCTTGTTTCGGCCCGGTGAGACCCAGCGGCTGCGCGTGATCAACGGCTCCGCTATGAGTTACTTCGACGTACGAATTCCGGGGCTCGAAATGACGGTGGTGGCGGCTGACGGTCAGCCGGTGCGACCCGTGCCTGTCGAGGAGTTTCGTATCGGAGTAGCGGAAACCTATGACGTCCTGGTTACGCCGAAGGAGGAGGTGGCCTACACCATCTTTGCCGAGTCCATGGACCGAAGCGGCTTTGCCAGAGGGACCCTGGCGCCTCGTCTGGGTATGGCGGCGGCGGTGCCGGAACGCCGACGCATCGCCGATCGAGGAATGGAGGCCATGGGAGCCCATGAAGGTATGGATCACGGCTCGATGACCGCTATGGATCACTCGAGCATGGCGGGTATGGATCACGGCGCGATGACCACTATGGATCACTCGAGCATGGCGGGTATGGACCACAGCCAGATGGAAGGCATGGACCACTCGAGCATGACGGGCATGGACCACGGCTCGATGGCCGCTATGGATCACTCGAGCATGACGGGCATGGATCACGGCTCGATGACTGCTATGGACCACTCGAGCATGGCGGGCATGGATCACGGCCAGATGAACGATATGGGCCGCTCTACTGGTGCCGCCATGCTGCCGGTGGGAGCGGCGCAGCCTGGCTCCCGCCTCGATCAGCCAGGGATCGGCCTGGATGCCCGTGATCGTCGTGTGCTGGTGTATCGGGACTTGAAGGCCATCGCGCCATGGCCTGACCGCCGTCCTCCTGGTCGCGAACTCGAGCTGCATCTGACCGGTAACATGGAACGCTACATATGGTCCTTCGACGGCAAGAAGTTTAGTGAGGTTTCGGGCCCGATCCACTTCGACAAGGGCGAGCGTCTGCGCCTCATCCTGGTCAACCGCACCATGATGGAGCACCCGATCCACCTGCATGGCATGTGGATGGAGTTGGAAAATGGCGCCGGTGAGCTGATTCCGCGTAAGCACACCCTGAACGTCAAGCCAGGCGAGCGCCTTTCTGCACTGATCACGGCGGATGCCGAGGGCAGCTGGGCCTTCCACTGTCACCTTCTGTACCACATGGACGCCGGCATGTTCCGCGTCGTCAAGGTTGCCTGAGGAGAGATGTCGCATGGAATCTCGTAAGAGACTTGTTGTGTTGGCGGCGATATCGGGCCTGGGGATGTCATCGGTAGCGCTGGCTGAGGATGGCTACGACGCACCAGATCACTGGCCGTCGCCCATGCAGGAGCATCTGCGTGGCTCGGTGATGATCGACCGACTGGAATATGCCTGGCCATCTGAAGACAGCGAGGCGGTGTCCTGGGATTTTCAGGCCTGGTACGGAGGCGATGTTCATCGCGTCTACCTGAAGGGGGAAGGGGACAATGCCCAAGGGGATGGCGAAGATGCAGAATTTGAATCGCTGGATCTACTCTACAGCAGATTGATTGCCGACTTCTGGGAGCTGCAAGGCGGTCTGGGCTATCAAGGTGGGCTTGGCAGCGACGACCATCCCGAGCGCTATTTCGGCGTGGTCAGTCTTCAGGGGCTGGCGCCTTACCGGCTGGAAACCGAGCTGGACCTTCGTGTCAGCGATGATGGTGATACCTCCTTGGGTCTGGAGCAGGAATATGACCTACGACTGACCCAGCGGCTGTACCTCCAGCCTCGACTGGAAATGGAAGTGGCGTTCAATGATGCAGAGGAGTTCGGTGTAGGGGAGGGATTCAATTCCTTGCGCACCGGCCTGCGCCTTCGCTATGAGCTACATCGCAAGTTCGCACCCTATATCGGCGCCTATTGGCAGAAACTCTATGGTGATACTGCCGATATGGCACGTGATGAAGGTGATCAAACGGAAGACACCGCAGTGGTTGCCGGGGTGCGCGTCTGGTTTTGATGCCTCTGTCCATGGCTGCCACGCAAGGAAAGCCCGCCAGGCATTGTCTGGCGGGCTTTTGCTGTACCTCTGGAGTCGTCGGGTCAGTCGCGTGCTACATCAGTAGCGCCTTGGCCGGCATCCATAAGCCCATCAGCAACATGATCAGGTTCTCGCTCAGGGACACGAAGCCCAGGGGAACGTTGCTGTTGCCGCCGACGCAGGCGCACTTGAGCTCGCGCTTGTCGATGTAGACGGCCTTGAACACCGAGATGGCTCCCACCGCCCCGATGAATAGGGCCACAGGCGCGGCGATCCAGATCAGGCTGCCTGCCAGCATCAGTATCCCGGCCAGTGTTTCGGCGTAGGGGTAGATGTAGCCATAGCGCACTTCTCGTTGGGCGAGTAGGTCGTAGTTCAGAAACATGGTGCTGAAGCTTTCCACGTCCTGCAGTTTCTGAAGACCTAGCAGCACCATGGCGGATGCCACGGCAGATTCGAGAGTGTGCAGCGATACGAGCGCCTGCCCGCTAGCCCAGCTGACGGCAAGACCGATCAACAGTGCCGTGGCAAAGATGGCGATGACAGGGCGGTAGCTGACGTCCTTGTCGCTAGGGACACTCATGCCGAGGTGGCGTCGCAGATCCTCGTAGCCGCCGACTCGCTCGCCTCCGATGTAAACCTGGGGCGTCGTCTCGACGCCGGCTTCCTGCTTAAAGCGGTCGATGGCTTCCCTTGAGGTCAAAGTATGATCGTTAACCTGGTAGCCCTTACGCTTAAGGAGCGACAGTGTTTTCAGACCGAAGGGGCACAGGTGGTGATCCGTCTTCATCCGATAGACGTCGGCGGTGGGGGAGGATGTCTCATGCGCGTGGCGTGTGGCCGTGTTGCTCATCGGTTCCCTCCGTGGTGGCATGAAAATAACCCCGGCGAACGTATTGCCGTGTAGATACGAGCAATCAGCCCATTTCCGGGACTCTCACCACAGACTAGAACCTTGGTGCAGCACAAGGGTCAAGTCGGCGCTGCACAATAGTCGCGCAAGAGCTGAAAACAGGGCTTGTGCAGTGGCGATTCCGCCATCTTGTTTGAACCGGCCGAGATCTTGTCGATGCTTGTTCGACGGAGCGGGACCCGATGATGCATCAGGCTCTGCTTGTACGGCTACCAGCCTTCCATGGCGTCATGTACGTCACGTTTCGTTACGTTCAAGCGGAGCACGAGCGTCCAAGTGTCTCGCAATTTGGGGCAGCTTCTTGTTGATTCCCCTGTCGACCATGCCTGGTACAAGACCATTGAGCGTGTCGAACAGGCGCTCGGCTGCCCCCAGGCGCCTGCGCTGTTGGCCGCTTTTCAGTTGCGCGACGATGGCATCGGCAACGGCCTCGGGGGTGTCGACCTCGTTGCCGAGGGAGGCGTTCATTGCCTCGGCCGTCTTGTCGTTCATGCTGGTGCGGGTGGCCCTTGGAGCCAGGTACTGGACGCGCACCGAGGTGGCTGCCAGCTCTCGCCCCAGTGCCTCGGTGAATCCCTTGAGCCCGGCCTTGCTGGCGCAGTAGGCGGCGTATCCCGGATGGCCGATGTGGCCAAGTAACGAGCCCACGAAGTAAAGCGTCGCGGCCGGTTGTTCAAGGAAAAGAGGTAGCAGCGTGTGGGTCAGCAGAAGGGTCGACGTCAGGTTGGTGTTCAGGATGTCGGCGATGTTCTGTTGTGGGTGGTGCTGAAACCACCCCAAGTGATTGATGCCGGCCAACTGTATCAGCGTCGAGGGTCGCTGCTCCAAGGGCGTCTCCTGCAGCCAGGAAAGTACCCGTTGGCGCCCGGCGGGAAGGGTAAGGTCGACCTCGCCCAGTAGGCGGTGCCGGGGCAGGTCGCCACCTAGCTGTTTGACGAGCGCGCGCAGCTTGCCGGTATCTCTACCCACCAGCCAGAGGGTGGCTCCCTCCTCATCAAGTTGGCGGGCAAGCGCTGAGCCGATGCCGCCGGAAGCCCCGGTGAGCAGCACCCGTTGATTGCACAAGGTGTTCATGGTGCGTCCTCGCAAACCTGCCCCTGCCAGTGGATGGCGTCCTGGAGCGCCGCTTCATGCACGGCGCCATAGAGGCGATAGAAGGCCTTCGCCGCATGGATGATCTGGGCCTGGTCATCTGGCGACGTCAGCGTGTCCATCAGCTTGGCAAAGAAGGCCATGTGCGAGACGTCGAGCTCACCGTGGGAGAACAGATAATGGAAGGCATCGTCGCCGAGCCCCAAACTGTCGCGGATGGCACGGCCTGCCTGACTGGCAGCCGATGTGCTGGTGCCTTCCAGTACCAGCACCATGCCAAGCATGGTGAGGGGATGGCGTCTGCGAATGCTGTCGTAGGCGTAGGCGACCATCAGCTCGGTCTCGTGTAGCGGCGGCCGTGAGCGAGCTACCTCGCGATCAATGCCGGTCGCCTCAAGATCATCGAGAATCCAATGCTCGTGGCCCTTCTCTTCCTCGATGTAGTCGGTAAGCGCATTGGCTAGCGCCTGATAGCGATGATGTCCTAGCGCTGGTGCGTACCGGCTAAGCTCGCTGCCACAGGCCATCATCAAGGTGACGGTGTGGCTGACATGGTGATAGGCCTGGGCCAGGAAAGCACGGTATTCCCCCAGGCTAAGTTCACCCGCCAGGCCTCGCGTGACCAGTGCTCCGTTCATCAGCCTTTGCCGCTCGCCCTGGGTGGCGTCAAGCAGCGCCTGATAGAAGCCCGGCTGGGCACCGGTGTCTGGCAGGGGGGTTGCCGGGGCAGGTACTGCGTGCATGGGGTTATTCATCGGATGGCCTTCCTGGCTGTCGGGTAACACGTTGAGGGGAGAAGCGGTAAAGCGGTTCAACAAGGGAGTTGGTGACGCTATCTGCGCTGTCGCCAGGCATTGAGTGCAAGGGATCGCATGGAGTTTGCTCTGGCGGGGGCGCTTCACAGAAGGTTTGCTCCGCCAGGCGCTGCATATCGCGATGCCTGCGCAGGCGAACACCGTCACGGCGCAGTCGGCCGTTGCTGGTCAGTTCGTGACTGGCTTCTGACAGTGGCGTGGGTAGCCCGGGCAGCGCGGCGGTCAACGCTGCCCAGCCGCGGATCCTGGCGTAATCTGGTAGCCGTTGGTTGAGTGAGGCGATGGCCGAATCGATGGCCGTCGTATCTACTTGGCAGGATGACAGAGAGATCAGCGCCAGTAGGCCTGGCAGGCCATCGCCAAAGACAAAGGCTCGGTCGATACCGGCAAGGGTTGCCAGTTCGGCCTCTATCCACTCGGGGCTGAGGTTGCGTCCCGTCGACAGGATGATGACATCGCGTTGACGTCCGCTAAGGTACCAATGCCCGCCATGGCGCTGCTCACCCAGATCACCGCTGGGCCAGGGCACATCCATTGGGCCAGGCCCTGTATCAGTCGCCTCGCCCAGATAGCCGAGCATGCGTGGGCCATGCACGAGTAACTGCCCCGATGGGTCTGTGGTGATATCACGTCCTTTCAGCGGGCGCCCGACGCGGCCATCCTGGGGTTCATCGGGGCGACTCAAGCAAACCACCGAGCCCATTTCGGACATCCCGTAGCCCTGTGCGACGGGCAGCTTCAGCGCTTTGGCATCGGCAAGCAGTACCGGAGGTACATGGTCACCGCCTACGGCAACCAGGTTCAGCGATGTCATCCATGGGGCGTCGTCTTCTTGTCGAGCTATCTGGCACAGAGCCGCCAACAGGGCGGGGACGAGGATCAAGCTGTCGGGTTGGCGACCGGCTAGCCAGCGCTGCCAGTGGGGGCACGATAGGTTGCCACTGCCCTCGAGACCGGTCACCTGAGGAGGGTCGATGATCACTTCTGCCCCTCTCCAAAGCGCGTACAGAGCCCCTGCCAGATGCTCAAGAAGCACCGCCAATGGCAGCACGACGCCATGTCGTGTCAGCTCAATGCCCTGCAATCGGTCGTCCAGTCCGAGTAGCACCGACTCAAGGTGGGGGCCCGATAGACAAACGCCTTTCGGGGTACCCGTGGTGCCGGAGGTGAAGGTGATCAAGCGTGTTTCCGCGGGCATTGGAGCGGGAATGCTGGCCCGCTGAAACAGGGCCACGTCGGGTTCGACGCCGATGCCGTGGGGCGGTTGCTGTTCAGGTAAGAGCCCGCGGTCGAAGACCGGCAGTAGGCGAGCGTCGACCCAGCGGTCAAGTGAACTGCCGTCGGTGATCAGGATGCCATCCAGGCCCGTGGTGGAGAGCAGGTGGGTCACCTGATCATCGCTGAAGAAGGAGGGTATCGGGGTGACAGGTAATCCTGCGCGCCAAGCCGCCAGTTGAGCGACCAGCCAGGAGGGGGAGTTGTGGCCGGCAATACCGATATGACGAACGCCTGTCTGGGCAAGCTGCTGTGCCAATGCGGTGACGCTATCGTGCAACTGGCGGGCATCCAGCGCCACCAGTTTGCCGCTGGCAGTAGCGCCTCGCAGGCTCGCTGAACGTGGCGCGAGGGTCGCCCGTTGTTCCAGCCGCTTCAGCAGGTTATCCATGGCAATGGAACTCCGGAGCTGGCACTGGCGGCAGCGCCGGAGTAGGCGTCACGGCGTGGGCGGGTAGCCGAGGGGCACTGGACAAGAGCATGTTGCCCATTGGCGTCGAGCGCATGCTCAGCGCGACCTGCAGAGGCCGAATGACCACGACCCTCGGGTCCCCCTCGTAGTAGCGTCCCCAGTTCTCGGTGGCAGGCAAGCAGTGGCGGCGAGCGCTGCCAAGAGGCGTTAGCGCAATGCCCAGGCGCCCGAGACCATTCCTGACGTCACGTGACGCAGTGACGACTAGCCATTCGATGTTCAACTGTTCCAGTACGAGGACCAGAGCCAGCATCAAGCGTCGGCCAGCCCCGGGGGAGGCACTCGACAGGGCGCCCACTTCCATGATGGTGTGACGTGGCGGGGCCGACGTGGCCGACGTGGCCAAGCCCTGGGAGGCGAGCACCTGGTCGACGGGGGCAGACAGGTAGCGCTCTACCATCAAGCTGCCCTCATCCGCCCGCTTCAGGCCAGTGGTCGCCAGCAGCTCACCGCTGTCAGCGTAGAGGGCCAGCAGGCGAGCATACTGGTGGCGGACGACTGCATTGTGCCGACGTTGGAAGGCGGTGCTCACCAGGTGGGCTGCTTCCAGGCTGTGCTGGCCGGAAAGCCAGGCCAACGTCTTGGCCGAGGCGCAGGCAGCAGGGACCGTGACACCCACCGCGATGTTTGTCGGCGGTGTGGCTGTGGGGCCCTGGTGTTGGTCTAGCGCGGGCCTGAAGAGGGCCTGCCTCGAGGCTGGGAGTGGTGTGGCCATGTCATCGCGTCCATGGGGAAAGGCATGGCCATCACTGTAGGTGTCGAAGCTTATCGAAAGCTTAATCTTCCTTGTCGAACTGTTGCGAATCGCCTTTTGGCAGCGCAGTGCTGACCCTGGGCCATCGTTCTGCTGGCCCGGGGCAAGAAAGGGTGGTCATCTCACGCGTCGAGTAGACGTCGTACCTCCGCGATGGCGGTGGCACTTTTCAGTAGCGACAGGGCCTGTTCCATGTCCTGATGCAGCGGCCGACTTTCGTCATAGTGATCGATACGCTCTCTGACCAGGCGCCGTGTGAGCTCGGCTCCCAGGCCAAAGCCCGTGTTCGGAATCAAGTCCAATGCCTGCACGGCCAGTAACAGCTCGATACTGAGCACGCGAAGAGCGCCTTCCAGCGCCTGGTCGAGCTTGAGGGCGGCGCTGTCGCCGAAACTAAGGTGATCTTCCTGCAGGCCAGAGGTGAGATAGTTATCGACCGATGCGGGCAGAGCCAGCCGCTTGACCTCTGCCGCCAGCGACGCTGTCGTGTACTGGGCAATCATCAGTCCGGACTTCACTCCGCTGTCACGCGTGAGAAAGGCGGGAAGCTCGCTGGCCTGGGGAGTGACCAGGCGATAGCTTCGACGCTCCGAGATCGATGCCCACTCACACACCGCCATGGCGAGGCTGTCACAGGCCAGGGCGACCGGCGCCCCATGAGGATTGGCCTGTGACACGATTCTGGCATGGGTGCCTTCGTCGATCACCAGAGGGTTGTCGGTAGCTGCGCTGATCTCTCCGTCGACCAGGCGTATCGCGTGCTCAAGCTGTTCTCGGCAACTGCCATGGACCTGGGGCATGGCCCGCAGGCTGAGCGCATCCTGCAGGTGGTGGCCCTGACACTGCTGCAGGTGCTGGCTGTCGGCTAGCAGTCGCCGTAAGTTGGCGCCACTGCGCACCACGCCAGGCTGACCCTTCAGCGCCAGCACCTCAGGCGTGAAGGCAGCCTGCTGGCCTGACAGCGCCTCGAAACTGGCAGCGCCGATGGCGTCGGCCCAGTCGGCAAGCACATGGGCATCGTCCAGGGCGATACAGGCAAGCCCTGTCATGGCGGCGGTGCCATTGACCAGACTGAGCCCATCCTTGGGACCCAGCACGACGGGTGTCAGCGCATGCTGAGCGAGCACGTCGCTGGCGGGGCGTCGTTCACCGGCATGGTCGACCTCACCGACGCCCAGCAAGGCCAGACCAATATGGGCCATGTGTGTGAGGTAGCCCACAGACCCCCGGCCTGGCACCACCGGGGTGATGCCCATATTAAGAAATGCCAGCAGTCCCTGGACGATGCCCGGGCTGATGCCCGAATGCCCATGGCTCCAGTTGATGACCGCGCAGCACATGATGGCACGGACCTGTTCGACCCGCAGGGGGGCTCCGACTCCGCAGGCATGGCTCATCAGGGTATTGCGCGACAGGTCTCTTAGTTGTTGGCGATCCAGCACCACGTCACACAGCGCTCCCAGACCGGTGTTAATGCCATAGTAGGGAGTGCTGGCATCCGCCATCTGCTCGACCACCTGGCGGGCCCGCTCGATGCGTGCCCAGCGACCCTCATCCAGCGTCAGCTCGCGTCCATGGCGGGCGACGGCGATGACCTCCAGCCAGCCGGGGGCTACGTCTGAGACTACGACCGGGTTACTCATTCACGCCTCCCGTCACCGGCTGAGAGACTTCGGCCGGCTGCTTAGCAGCACCTTGGGGGGAGCGAGTCATGAAGGTTCGCACGGCGCTGATCAATATCAGCACGAACAGGAAGACCACGGTAAAGCCTCCCGCTGCGGCAAGATACTTGATGCCATCGACGCCTTGGGCGCCCCCGCCGAAGGCCACCATCACATAGGCGATAGCCGCGATCGACAGACCCCACAGAATCTTCTGCTGCTTGGGCGACTCCTCTTCTGCGGACATGTTGCTGGTGCAGATGGTCGCGATGGTCGATGACATGGAGTCTGCCGCCGTTGCAAACGAAATGACCAGGGTGAAAATCGCCAGCGGTACCAGCAGGCTGGCCATGGGCAGGTGCTGGAGGAAGCCCCAGAGTCCGGATACCGCGCCGCTGTCATTGATGATGCTGATCAGATCCAGCGTTCCATCCATCTGCCATTTGAGGGCGGACCCACCCCAGATGGCAAACCAGACCAGGCCGAAGACCGAGGGCAGAATCCAGTTGATGATGAGAAACTCCCTGAGCGTTCTGCCGTAGGAGATACGGGCCAGAAACAGTCCCATGAGGGGGGCGTAGGCGATCCAGATCGACCAGTCATACATCGTCCACCAGGTGACCAGCGCTTCGCCACCAGACTCCTTGGTATCGAAAGCCCAAAGGAAGAAGTTGTCTGCCCAGTAGCCGAGGCTTGTCACCGACAGGCTCAGAATATAGTTGAGGGGCCCGACAATGATCAGAATCGCGACGAAGGCATAGAAGATATAGGCGTTGATCGATGACAGCACGCGGATGCCGCGTTTCAATCCCGAGACAGCGGAGGTGATGAAGATCGCCGAGATGGCAATCGTCAGCACCAGCCAGGTCATGGCGTTGGATTCGATGCCGTACTGTGCCTCGATGCCTGAGCTGATCAATGCCAGACCTGCGCCAAGAGAAGAGGCCAGGCCGAGCGCGATGGCCAGAACGGAAATGATATCGATCAGGGACCTTACCCAGATCTTGCTGCCGTGCCTGCCCAGTACGGGGCTTACGGTTGAGGAGATCGAGAAGCGTTCTCTGCGGTTAAAGTGCATGTAGCCGATCATCAGCCCCACGATGGAATAAAGTGCGTAGGGAATGAATGACCAGTTGTGGAAGCTTCTTGCCAAGGCAAAGATGGCGGCCTCGCCACTGCCGGGAGCGAAGCTTTGATGACTGATTTCGCCGTAGATGTTGCCTAGATAGATGATCGGTTCATTGACGGAGTAAGTGACGACTCCCGTGGCAATCCCCCCCGTCAGCGCCATGGCGAAGGTGGCAGCGAAGGAAAAGGTAGGCGTTGCATCCTTGCCACCCAGCCGAATATCACCGGCCCGGGAGAAGAAGATGAAGCCCGACACCACCAGGGCCGTTACGGCAATCAGCTGATACAGCCAGCCAAAGTCAGACAGGGAGATGTAGAAGACCCCTTTGGCAACATCGACCAGCATGTCGTTGTTGATGAGGCCAGTGGCCACGGCCACCATGATGATGGAAAAGGTGGGTATGAAGACGGCTTTTCTTAGCGGCCTTCTGCTGGAGGCGGACATATTCTTGTTCTCCACGGGTGATGGCGTTACCAGGTGGCGCAGTGGATCAGCATTGTCGGGTGTTGTCATCGGCCGATCTCACAGATGCGTGTGGCAGGCTTAGGGAAACGCTGCACCGATGCCTGAGCGGAGGTGCTCAGCGCTTCCTTGGCGAACCGCTGATGCGGTCCGTCAATCCGTCATAATGTATATACAATAAAGATCGAAAAGGCTAGAGCCGAGTGAGCTGGCGATCGCGTCAGCTCCCTTTCATGATGAAAGATAGATCACTCTTATATTAATTTATTTTTGATAAACAATACGTTGAATGTCCTTCTAAGCGTCGATCCGATAATGGGTAGTACCAAAGTAGGGGGTGGTAACAAGGTAGACGAGAGGGTCAGGACAGAGGGGGAGAATGGGCGAGAGTCACAGCGGGAAGGCAAGCAAAGCCCGAAGCCATGAAGGTCGAAAGATGTCGCTTAAATGTGTATACATTTAATTGGTGAAGGGGCCGGGGCGCGATAGGGTTGTCGCGGCGTGTGCCAGGATGGCAAATCAGGGTAGGCCCTTTCACCTGCTTGATACCCGCTGTCTTGTTCCGGGCAAGGTGATGGGCTAAGGTCGAGATCGCATGACACGGGGTGTCCTGGCTGAGCCAGGGCTGAGAAATACCCGTCGAACCTGATCCAGTTCATACCGGCGAAGGGATGTCAGCGCAGTCGTCTGTCCCTGGCTCGACGTGCGTTCCCCGCCTCGACCAAGGACTCATCGCATGACCGCTCCCGATACCTCTCCTGTTGTCGACCCCATTGCGCCTGATATCTCCGCTCAAATTGTGCTGATTACCGGCGCAGGACGTGGTCTGGGCGCTCACCTGGCGCGCGCCTTCCTGCGAGAAGGCGCTCGCGTGGTGGTCAACTACCGCCGCAGCGAAGAAGGCGCCCGGGCGCTGGTCGCTGATTACCCGGAACACGCCTTGGCCGTCGCTGCGGATGTGTGCGATCGGGATGGCGTGGAGGCCATGTTGGCGAGGGCCTGTGAGCGCTTCGGTGGGCCTGTGACTACCGTGGTCAACAATGCGCTGCCGGACTTTGCATTCAATGGGGACGCACGGCCTGGGCCTGACTCGCTGAGCTGGGAGCATCTGGACCATCAACTTCAGGGTGTGGTGCGTGGTGCGCTCAACACGGTTCAGGCAGCGCTTCCCGGCATGCGCGAGGCGGGTGTCGGGCGTGTCATCAATATCGGTACCAACCTGTTCCAGAACCCGGTGGTGCCGTATCACGACTACACCGCGGCCAAGGCGGCGCTGCTGTCGCTGACGCGTACGCTGGCGCAGGATCTCGGCCCAGACAATATCAGCGTCAATATGGTGTCCGGCGGCTTGCTGCGCACGACGGATGCTTCCAGGGCCACACCAGACGCGGTGTTTGACCTCATCGCCGCCAACACACCGCTGCGACGGGTGACCACCCCGCAAGAGTTTGCAGACGCGGTACTGCTGTTGGCTTCTCCGTGGGCCAGGGCCATCACCGGGCAGAATCTGATTGTCGATGGCGGACTGGTGAAAGGCTGATGACCTCCATGCACTTGAATCTCTTCATCCTGGGTTGCGGTCATCACAAGGCGGCCTGGCGACACCCTGGTTCCAGCGTCGAGCGATTGGCGGATATCGCCTACTACGAAGAGCTGGCCAAGCTTGCCGAACGCGGTCGCCTGGATGCGGTTTTCTTTGCCGATGGCCATGCCGCGGGCAATGTCGCAGACGGTCCGCTGTGGACCTTGGAGCCGCTGACAATGCTTGCCGCGATGGCGCGTGCCACACAGCATATCGGCCTGATCTCGACCGTCTCCAGCACCTTCTATACGCCATTTCATGCGGCTCGCATGCTGGCATCGCTGGACCATATCTCGGGCGGACGGCTTGGGTGGAACCTGGTGACGTCAATGTTCGACAGCGAGGCGCGCAATCATGGCCTGGAAGGCATGCCGGGCCACGCGCAGCGCTACGCTAGAGCGGAAGAGTTTGCCAATACCGTGCTGGCGCTGTGGGACTCCTGGAGCGATGGCGCGCTGCTGCGAGATCGCCACGGCGATTATGCGGATGCTGCTCAAGTGCAACCGATTCATCACCGCGGCGAGCATTTTCTGGTCGATGGCCCCTTGACGGTGCCTCGCTCGCCACAGGGCCATCCCGTGCTATTTCAGGCCGGGGCATCAGAACAGGGGCGAGACCTGGCGGCACGCTATGCCGAAGCCATTTACGCGGTGGCCTACGACCTGCCATCGGCCCAGGCTTACTGCGCTGACCTCAAGGCGAGGGTGAAAGCCGCAGGCCGTCCAAGGGTGGCGATCATGCCGGGGCTTGTGACCTACGTCGGGTCTACCGAGGAAGAGGCCCGACGCAAGCAGCGTGAACTCGACGAGTTGCTGCCGGTAGAGGCCTCGCGGCGACAGTTGAGCCAGTTTATCGGCCAGGACGTCAGTCACTGGGAGCTGGATGCGCCCGTGCCCGCGCTGCCGTCGCTGGAGGCCTTTACAGGACCGAAAGGACGCTATGCCACCATCCTGCGCATTATCGAGGCTGAACGGCCAACCCTGAGACAGCTAATGGGACGGCTTGCCGCTGGAGGTGGGCACTGCACGATGGTCGGCACGCCGGAGGGAATTGCCGATGAGATGCAGCGCTGGGTCGAACAGGGTGGGGCTGATGGCTTTAACCTGATGCCACCCTCACTGCCTCACGGCATCGAGGACTTCGTCGAGCAGGTCGTGCCGGAATTGCAGCGACGTGGGGTCTTCCGCCGGGAATATGAGGGCAAGACGCTGCGCGACCATCTTGGATTGTCACGCCCCAGCTGCTGAGCTGGCGTCTTGTTCACACTGCTGCTAGGCACGACAGCCTCTACAGACATCCGCCATAACAGCGGGGGAGCTCGCCCCGCCGTTATGGTTTCGGTTCAGTGGCGTCGGTTTGATTGCCTTAGGGAAACACTGCATAAATTACTGCGCTCGATATCTCGGCTGCTGGCGGTGCTCAAGATCCTCATTTAACCGCATGTAAACTCCGGTCTTTCCGCTCCGGCAGCTACCGACCTGTCATCGCTCGAAACATTTATTCAGCGTTTCCTTAGTTCTGGAAGCGTCTCACCAGGCCGCTCATTCGGTCAAAGTCGTAGCTCTCCCGAGATGGCATCAGCTTCATCAGGACGAGAGATACCAGCACCGGAACAAAGGCAGCCAGCAGGAAAGATTCCAGGAGTGTCGCGGTGCCACCGTTAGGCGAGGGGAACATCCACAGTCCGGCCAGCAGACCTGCTGCGGTACTGATCACTGCATTGCGACCGTGATAGCGGCGGTTGAACAGGCCGAAAAACACCGGAAAGGCTGCGGCAGAGCACAGCAGGTCTGCCAGCAGGAACAGGTAGAGGACGCTGTAGCCCTGCGCAGCGACCCACGTCACTGGTATTGCAGCGACGACGATGAGCCAGCGTGCCATTCTCATCAAGGCCGCCTCACTGGCCTGGGGCAGCAGCCTGTGCATGTCGACGGCGATAATGCTGGAGGTGGCATTGATCGTTGTGTCGGCGCTACTCATTACCAGCGCAAGGCCAAGAGGAATCAGGGCCAAGGCAAACCACAGAGGCACGTCGGACAACAATACGCTGAACAGAGCGACGGAGCCGTCTCCCTCAAGTCCCAGGCCGATGAACGCCAGACCGAACAGACCCATGAGCACGATGACCGGGAAGTTGAAGAGTCCCGCGATCCAGAAGCCACGCCTGAGCACGCGAGTATCCCGGGCCGCATAGATCCTCTGCCAGGTTCCTTGGTAGAACAGACCCGTCAGCATCACCGCGAGAAAGAAGGTCAGGCCAGCGCGCAGGCCGCCAGCATCGGTGATATCCAGCAGTTGCGGAGCACGCTCGCGCAGCCCCTCGAGCGTCGGCGCAACGCCACCCGCCGCCTGCCAGCCAAACATGAGCAAGAGAGCCAGCAGTGGCAGGATCACCAGCATCTGCACCTTGTCAGTGAAGATGGTGGTGCGCAGGCCGCCGTAAAAGGTGTAGAGCAGGGTAGCGACCATCACCACGCTGGCGGTCAGCCAGAGGGGGATGGGGGCCAGCAGGGTCACCATATGGGCGATGGCGGTCAGCCCTGCAGCCAGAGAGATAAACAGGTAGAACAGCATAATCGCCAGGGTGAACGCATACATCGTGCGGCCGTAGCGGTGGATCACGAACTCGGTCAGGCCGTGGCCTTCGGGAATCAGCTCCCGCATGCGTCGACCAAGAGGAATCATCACCAGGCGAGGCACCATGGAGCCGAGCGCGTAGCCAATGACCGCCGCGATACCGCCCCAGGTGGCAGCCTGGGCCGGTCCAAACAGGATCCAGGTGCCCAGTGTGGTGGCAATCAACGTCAGCACCGTGGCACGAGTGTTCTGACTGTTACGTGCGGAGATGTAGTCATCAAGGCCGCCCCGACGGCGTCGGGCGTAGAGCAGGCCTGGAATGGCAAAGATGGCAGCGCACAGCAGCAGCCACAGCGCCGTCCAGAGAGGGTCGAGCATCATCGAGAGAAACCTCTTTCTTATCGTTGTCCGCAGGGACCAGTGGACATCGGGACGGACGGCGGGCAGGAAGAAAGAGGGAGTGCGGCAACCATCCTTCCCTTCGCCGGCATGACCCGGATCAGGTTCAAAGGGTTACCGCGCAATGCGGAATCTCAGCCCCGTGCTATGGCCTTGGTGCGATACAGCACTGTCGCGGCGCTGTCACGACCTGTATGGCCAATAGGGCTCCCCTAGGAAGAGGTCCAGACTAGGGCCGGCTCGCGGGGCTGTCAATTGCAGAAAGGTAGGGCGCTCGTTGCGGAAGCATCGCGCCGCTAACGCCCCTCGAGTGACAGTGTTTGGCAGGCCCGATCCAGCCAGTGGGTCGTCTCCGAGAGCCTGGGGTGGGGGTTGTTGTTGCAGTCGAAGCAACCCGAGCTCTTCGCCACCTCTGCCAGCGACGTATCAGAGGTAGCGTTCAGCACGAGGGTGCGCCGATGCCCTCCGCCGCCGGCAAGAAAGTGGGCAGCTTCAGCGTGCTGGACTTCCATGGGAAAGGACAGGTCTGACATGGGAAAGGACAGGCCTGACGTGGGAGTGTCTGGTGAGACAGTGTCCTCGGCAAGCGCAGTGCCTGGCTGGCCTCTGCACCAGATGACTTCGAATCCCCTCTGATGGGCATGCAGGCCAATGCGATGTACGTCCCTGATCTGCCCAGCCATTACCAGGCGCAGCGCAGGTTGGACCAGCAGCGCAAGCAGCTGATCGCATTGCTGTACCAGTGGCTCATGTTGCTCGGCACGCCTCAGTCGGGCGGGGGAGCCATTTAAGTTGATAAGGCGAACCAGCGAAGGTTGTCCGAGCAGCGTCGCGTGCAGGACTTCCAGATGGGTCTGTGTCGGGCTGTCCGGCAGCAGTAGTTCCGCGACGTGGTCGCGACCCTGGCTGACATGGACTGTCGTCAGGGGGGAGTGATGGACGTCGGCGTGCTGGCGCTGGTCCTTAAACGGATGCGGTAGTCGGTAGGCGTTGCCGTCGTCGTCAACCGGCTCCGCTTGAGTGGTCTGCATACGGTAATCCACAAGACCGTAAGCGCTGCCCAGTTGAGTCACCAGCCAGGCGGCATGTCCTTGGTACGTGAGCGAGAGAGCTCTCTCGATCGCCATCAAGTTCTGGTAATACATGGCATTCGCCTCTTGAGCACCGTGAGCGAACGTGCTGTCCACGCAGCGTGGAAAATTCTGATGCATTCAACCATACAAACAGCCAAATTCATTAGCAGGCCAGAAGGATGCTTGTGCGTCCTATCACGTCAGGGGAACGACCAGGAGAGCCAGCATGGACCAGTATGCCTGGGTGCGAGAAGCATTGACGCTTGCCGGGACGGTACTCGTCAGGGTGTCGCCAGCGGCGGTGGTGCTAGACGTGGCCGGCGATTGTGCGTCGGTGTTGGGAGGATCTCGCGATGAGGTTGTCGGACGTTCGTTGTCGGAGCTGCAGGGGCACTCCGCCAGGCTTGCAGAAGCCATGGCGGGTGCGGGCAGGCAGTGGGATGAGCAGGGAAGGGGGCAAAGCCGTAGCTCGGCTTACGTGATGCTGCCTGATGGCAGCATGGTGCTGCGTCTGCCGATGCAGCAACGACCTGACCATGGTGTGGTGGCTCGGCTAGCGGATCATCTTCCAGTCATGGTGGCCTACGTGGATCGAGACCTGTGCTTTCGCTTCAACAATCAGGCATATCAGGACTTCATTGGCCTTACGTCGTCTGAATTGGCAGGTCAGCCAGTGGCATCGGTGCTCGACGCCTCCTCCTATGCGAAGATTCAGCCGCGCTTCGCGCGTGCCCTGGCGGGGGTAGAGGTCAGCTACGAGGATTCACTGGTATTGCAGGACGGCAGGAGAGCATTTTTCAAGGTGAACTACTTGCCGGATATCGTGGATGACGGTGTCGCGGGCTTCTACGCCATCATTCAGGACGTCTCTGAATACCGATCGATGATTCAGCTGCTACGGGATGTGCACACCGGCGTTAACCGCACGGATATCGAGACGTCCGAGATTGTCGACATGCTGCTGCGAGATGCCCTTGTTTACCTGGGCCTGGACATCGCGCTGGTCAGCGAGGTGGTGGGTGAGCAGTACAGCGTGCGCTGGGCGGCCAGTGATGGGGCGCCGGTAGGTCCTGGGGATACCTTTCCTCTGGGGGATACGTATTGCCGTCTTACCCTTGATGCGTGTGACGTCTTTGCTACCCATCATGCCAGGTGTGATGAGCGTGTTAGCGGGCACCCCTGTTACCAGGCGTTTCAGTTGGAAACCTATATTGGTGCGCCCATTTGGATAGAGGGCTCCGTCTGGGGAACGCTTAATTTTTCCAGCGCTAGACCTCGTCGCCAGCCCTTTTCAGAGGTTGATATTGAGCTGGTGCGTCTGCTGACCGGTGCAGTAGAGCGAGTGATTACCAACGAGCTGGACGTAGCGCGGATCAAGAGAGAGCGCGACGAGCTGGAAGATCAGGCATTGCGTGACCCGCTCACGGGATTGCCCAATCGGGCGCAGCTCGATCGCTATGTCGACGAACTTATAGAGGAGTGCACTTCACGGGGGACGGGCTTTGCCCTGGCTGTGCTGGACATCGACTTCTTCAAGCAAGTGAATGACCACTATGGGCATGTGGTAGGAGACCAGGTCTTGGTGTGGCTCGGTCAGGCCGTTGAGCAGTGTCTGCGTGATGGTGACCTGGTGGCCCGTACCGGAGGCGAGGAGTTCGTTATCGTCATGCGTCATGCCGCATTGGAGGAGGCCATGAGCGCGGCGCAGCGTGTATGTCAGGCCATCAGCCAGAGCCAGATCGAACTTGCAGACGGTCAGCAGTTGAACATCACCATCAGCATGGGCGTCGGTGCGTACACCAAGGGGGAGACGTTTACGTCGCTATTTGAGCGCGTGGATCAAGAGCTGTACGCCGCAAAACACGCCGGACGCAACCGGGTATGTGGCAAGCGTCATATGGCCTAAACAGAGGCTGGTCTTTGGATGGTCTTTGGATGGTCTTCGCTTTCGGCGCGCTAGTGCTCGTTCCCTGCAAGGTGTCTTGCGAGGCGTCTTGCGAGGTCTCTTGCCAGGTGTAGTGGCGTGAAGGCCTTGGCGATGCCAGGGCCTTTTGCGTGCTGATGCCTTGCGACGGTGTATGGATGTGGCAATGACGGCGACTAAAGGTGGGTCCCCGCGAACGTTATGGCGAGGACATAACAGAGCCGTCATGCGCTGATGAGTTTTTTTGATTCAGGCTATTGCCAAGCTGCCTCGAGATCCGTAAAGTACGCATCCGCTGCCGGCGACGAGCAAACGTCACAGGCGGTGAAGAGTGGTAAAAGTAGTTGATTTGAAAAGGCTTTTTTAAGCTTCTCGGAAAAGTCACTGCTTGACGAGCAACGAGAAATCGGTAAAATGCTCGCCACTTGATCGGAGTCGCCGACAGGGCATCGAAAGATGCACTAAGGCACGCTTCGCTCTCTTTTGAAGTCTGCGAGCATCGCTTGCGGGACGCAAAAGAAAGCGCTTGACGAAACGCTTCGATTCTGTAGAATACGCCTTCCTCGCAGGGCGCTGAGCAAAACGCTCGGGTCGATGATTCGAGCTGCGGTGCAGCAAAGCGAGACGCTCATTGAGCTAACTAGAGTCAAGAGCACGCTCTTTAAAAATTGATCAGGTAATTCATGTGGGCGCTTGCCGATGAGTCAGTGACAATGTCACTGAAATATCAAGGCAAGCGACTCGTCAAACGAGACGTT